>JAZTYW010000001.1:0-22227 GCA_045637085.1 Alistipes sp.
CCCCATTCACACCCCGAACAACCTCTCCCCCTTAACAACCCCAAAACAAAGCAAACAAAATGAAATATAACACCCAAGAAAAAGCGCTCCCCATGCCCGAGTATGGCCGTGCCGTACAGAAGATGGTAGATCACGCCATCACCATTGAGGATCGCACCGAACGCCAGCGTTGCGCTAACACCATCATTGCCGTCATGGGAAACATGTTTCCACAATTGCGTGACGTAGCAGAATTCAAGCACAAGCTATGGGATCACCTCGCGGTAATGGCAGACTTCAAGCTCGACATCGACTACCCCTACGAGCTGGCTGACCCCTCCACATTGCACCCGACCCCCGAACGCCTCCCCTACCCCAAAGGAGACATCCGCTACCGCCATTATGGACACTGCATCGAAGAGATGATGAAGAAGGCATGCGAGATGCCCGAAGGAGAAGAGCGCAACGAACTGCTGAGACTTATCGCCGCACAGATGAAGAAGGAATACATATTATGGAACAAAGAGAGTGTCGAGGATAGCAAAATCATCGAGGACATCAAAGACTACTCAAACGGACAGATATGCCTAAGCGAAGACAAACTCAATCTCGGGATATACCGTGCTCCCGCTCAGCAATACAAGCACAACGGCAAGAATCAGAAGAAAAAGAACAAGAAGAAGTTTTAAATAAATTCAGAATTGCGAATCATGACTTCTGAATTACACTGTTCGTATCCAAATTTGACACACAAATCCATTCAGAACCTATACAACTTTTAGGATTGACCATCCATCAAAAAAAATCATAATCCAGATTTTCTCAACATGGCCTCATTCATCATCGAAGGCGGACACCGCCTACAAGGAGAGATCACTCCACAAGGAGCAAAGAACGAAGTGCTCCAGATTTTGTGCGCCACACTGCTCACACGAGAGAAGGTCACTGTCAACAACATCCCTGACATACTCGATGTGAACAACCTCATCACAATGATGCAATCAATGGGTGTGGTGGTAGAGCGTCTGGGCATGGGAAGCTTCAGCTTCCAAGCCACCCACATCGATGAGAACTACCTTGCCAGCGACGAATTCCTCAAGTTGTGCTCTAGCCTGCGCGGCTCAGTCATGCTGATGGGCCCCATCCTCGCCCGTTTTGGCCGTGTGCTCATCAGCAAGCCCGGAGGCGACAAGATTGGCCGCAGACGACTCGACACCCACTTCGTGGGACTCATGAAGCTCGGCGCAGCCTTCTCCTACAATGAGGACCGCGGCATATATGAACTCAAGGCCGACCAACTCAAAGGCACCTACATGCTGCTCGATGAAGCCTCGGTGACGGGCACGGCAAACATCATCATGGCTGCAGTATTGGCCAAAGGGACCACCACCATATATAATGCCGCATGCGAGCCCTACATCCAACAGCTCTGCCGCATGCTCTGCCGCATGGGGGCCAAGATTGAAGGCATAGCAAGCAATCGCCTCGTCATCACTGGAGTGGAAGAACTACACGGATGCGAGCACACCGTGCTCCCCGACATGATCGAAGTGGGCAGCTTCATCGGCATGGCAGCCATGACACGCTCGGAGCTAACTATCAAGAATGTATCGTATGAGAACCTCGGCATTATCCCACAGCAGTTTGCTCGTATGGGTATCCGTTTTGAGCAGCGTGGTGACGATATATTTATTCCTACGCAGGAGAACTATAGCATCGAGAGCTTTATTGATGGCTCTATCATGACCATTGCCGATGCTCCATGGCCAGGTCTTACGCCCGATTTGTTGTCTATCTTCCTGGTTGTGGCTACGCAGGCCAAGGGTGCTGTGCTTATCCATCAGAAGATGTTTGAGAGTCGCCTGTTCTTTGTCGATAAGCTTATAGATATGGGTGCTCAGATTATCCTTTGTGATCCTCATCGTGCTACGGTCATTGGTCACGATCACCAGCATCCGTTGCGTGCAGCGAATATGACCTCGCCCGATATTCGTGCGGGTGTTGCGTTGCTTATTGCGGCTATGAGTGCTGAGGGTACAAGTGTTATCCAGAATGTTGAGCAGATTGACCGTGGTTATCGCGATATCGACAAGCGCCTTAACGCTCTTGGTGCGCGCATTACTCGCTTAGATGAATAAACTCTTTGTTGTGATAATAGCGCATCTACTTCCGCTAACGAAATATCTCGCCAATGAGCAGTACGCCTTAGTACAGCTCATCGTCTCGAATTTCGCCGAGCGTTGTATCTGCACTATTCTGACAACAAATAGAGATGCTGGCTGCTAATATGTAAGATAATATTGATAAGTTTTATTATAACAATAAGAGGTGCATGTTGCCTCTTGATAAGTTTAATTAGAGAAATAGGAACGCTGTTGTTGCCTCTTGATAAGTTTAATTAGAGAAATAGGATTAAGGTAGTCTAAATATGTTTTTGGAGAATAATAAGCATAAGGGATGGATTGAGGTTATTTGTGGCTCGATGTTTTCGGGTAAGACAGAGGAGCTTATCCGTCGTATGAAGCGTGCGCAGTTTGCCAACTTGAAGGTTGAGATTTTTAAGCCGTCTATTGATGTGCGCTACTCGGAGGAGGAGGTTGTGTCGCACGATGCTAATGCCATACAGTCTACACCTGTGGAGTCGGCACAGAATATTCTGCTCATGACTTCGGATGTCGATGTTGTGGGTATTGATGAGGCGCAGTTCTTCGATGAGGGTATCGTTGATGTATGTCGTCAGTTGGCTAATAGTGGTGTGCGCGTTATCGTTGCGGGTTTGGATATGGACTATAGGGGTGTTCCTTTTGGTCCTATGCCTGCGCTTATGGCTACGGCGGAGTATGTCACTAAGGTGCATGCAATCTGTGTGCGCTGTGGCGACCTTGCTCACCACTCGCACCGTCTCACGGCTGATGATAAGCAGGTTGTGCTCGGTGCTCAGGACACCTACCAGCCTATATGCCGTCACTGCTTCAATGAACTCACTAACAAATAGGTCGATATGCTAAAGAATGTTGAGAAGTGTGTTGAGGTGCTTCGCGCTGGAGGCCTCATTCTCTATCCCACCGACACGGTGTGGGGTATCGGTTGCGATGCTACGAACGAGGAGGCTGTGGCTAAGGTCTATGCCTTGAAGCGCAGCGAGGAGAAGACCTCGATGTTGTGCCTTATGCGCGATGCCGATATGATTGTGCGCTATGTGAATAAGGCTCCAGGTATCGCTTTTGAGGTTATGGAGCTCTCGGATAAGCCCTTGACAGCTATTCTTCCGGGCGCTGTGGGTGTGGCTAAGAACCTTATCCCTGAGGAGGAGACCCTCGGTGTGCGTATCCCTCAGCATGAGTTCTGCCAGGCATTGTTGCGTAAGTTTGGTCGCCCTATTGTCTCTACATCGGCAAATATCTCGGGTGAGCCTGCGGCTAAGCGCCTGAAGGATGTCGATGAGGAGATTATCAAGGGTGTGGACTATGTTGTTCATCCACGCTTGGAGGGTAAGCCTACGCTCAAGCCAAGTTCTATAATTGCCTTTGGCGAAGGTGGCGAGGTTGAGATAATTAGAAGCTAACAACTATGGCAGAGAGACTTATTACACCTGTGCAGAAGCGATTTTCGGATGTCGATTCGTTCATGCACGTAAATAATATCTGGCAGCAGAGCTACTTCGATATGGGTAAGACGGAGTTCTATACCAAGGTTTTGGGTGTTACGGGCGTCTTCGATAAGTTGCGTATTATCACAGCATCTACGCATACCGACTATTTCGGTCAGGTGCGCCTGACGGATGATATTGTTGTTACTACGGATGTTTCGCGTCTTGGTAACAAGAGCATGACGCTGCATCAGTGCATCATGTGTGGCGATAAGGTGCTTACGGAAAGCTCTTCGGTGATGGTTGCCTTCGACTTTGAGACG
This sequence comes from Alistipes sp., assembly GCA_045637085.1. Classification (GTDB taxonomy): domain Bacteria; phylum Bacteroidota; class Bacteroidia; order Bacteroidales; family Rikenellaceae; genus Alistipes. Next base: position 3,892 of record JAZTYW010000001.1, read on the forward strand.
CAGCAGACGGTGCAGATACCCGATGAGTGGCGTGAGAAGTTGAGCCCATACTTGTTGTAGGGGCGAATCAGATATGATTAACGGGATGTCCGAATGGGCATCCCGTTTCTGTTCTGGTGTTAGGTCCTACCTTGCCAGCAACACTCCTATTTCGGCTACCGAGGTGGCGTTCATGTTGTTTGCCTCGCTGAGAGGCTCAATGCGCAGGTAGCGGGTGCTGTATGCGCGACCAAAGTTTACGAAATATGGGATTGGGTTGTGCTTTATATTGCTGAACTCTCCATCGCAGATGCACGTTGTCCACGTCTCGCCATCCTTGCTGACGTAGGCGTTGTATCTGTATATGGTGCCCTTGCCACCATCCGCCATTGGGGCGTAGCAGAAGCCTGCAATATCTATTACCTCGCCCAAATCAATGGTTATGGGTGTGAGACCCTCGCTATGCCATACGGTGGCTATGTCGCCATCTATAGCCTCGGTGGCATCTATACCAACCGTCTGCCAGTTGTTGGTGGGTATGTCGCTTGTTCTTATTATGCGTCCTTCATCGTGCAGAGGCTCGGCATAGTAGAGTGCTACGTTTGAGATGTTGGCTGTTGTGCGACACTCGTTGATAGTTACTCTTATGCGCTCTGCTCTGCAGTCCGAGAAGCGTAGAAGGCGTTTGTAGCCTATGGTTGTGCCCTCGGCAATATGGTGCCATCTGCCGTTGCTGTATGCCTCTATGGTGAAGCGCTCCACGCGCTGACCACGCTCAATATCCTCCGATATAAGCAGTGTGTTGATTATCGCACCGCTCTCTACCTCATACACGCGGCTCTCGCCCGCCTCGGCATGCCATGGATGCACCTTGCCAGCAACCTTGCTGTTGGTGAAGTTTTCGGCGATGTAGTTGCCCAGTGCCTCGATGCGCTCGGCATCAATCTCGTGGATAAGACCGCGCCTGTCGGGCGGAACATTTAGTAGTAGTACGGAGTTGCGACCAACCGAGGTATAGTATATATCTACAAGGTTTGCGAGCGAGCGTACCTCGTCGTCCTGCCACTCATGGTAAAACCACCCTGGACGAATAGATACATCGACCTCTGAAGGGTACCAATATACCCCTTTCGCCCTCGCTACAAGCTCGCGGCTACCCAAGTCTGACGACATCTCCTCCAGACCAAGTGCTGCATTTGCCGTAGGTCCATCGTTGTGTGATAGTGGTGTGTAGGGCGTTGCGCTCCACTCTGTTAGTCGGCCTCTGCCGCCCTCGTTGCCTACCCAGCGTACATCATCACCCATAATCGCTGTCACGGCATGGGGTTGCAATGTGTGTATGGTGGCGAGGATGCTCTCCCAATCGTAGACCTGACGCTTGCCATTGGGTCCTTCGGCACATGCCCCATCAAACCACACCTCATCGACTCTGCCGTAGTTGGTGAGTAGCTCGGTGAGCTGCGCTATGAAGAGCGCATTATAAGCGGGGGAGTCACCATACGATGGGGCGTTGCGGTCCCATGGTGAGAGGTAAACACCGAACTTCATGCCATGCTTGCGGCAGGCATCGCTCAACTCACGCACCACATCGCCCTTGCCCTCGCGCCATGGTGAGTGCGCTACGGAGTGGTCGGTGGTAGCTGTCTGCCACAGGCAGAAGCCGTCGTGGTGTTTGGCTGTGAGTATCACCATTTTAAATCTGCCCTTTTTTAGTGTCTGCACCCACTGCTCGCAGTCCAGTGCCGTGGGGTTGAACAGCGTGGGGTCCTCACTGCCACTTCCCCATTCATTGTCGGTAAAGGTGTTGATGCCGAAGTGGATAAAGGCGGTGAGCTCCAGCTGCTGCCATGCCAGTTGCTTTTCTGATGGCACTACGCGCGCTGCCATCTCTATCTTTTGCTCCGCGGTAGCATCCTCGGGGAATGTGACATGCTGGGTGTAGAACACCTCCTTGGTATGTGCACATCCGAGCAACGAAAGGGTTAGGATAGTCGTTAGTAGTCGTCTCATGGTATAACATATTTAAGTAATGCCCCTAAAGTACCCGCGTAGAGCCTTTAGGGGCATTATGCCTAAGAATAGAGTATATTACTTAGTCTCTGCAAAGTACTTGTAGAAGTATGGCAGAGTCTCCAAGCCCTTGTCGAACTGGTCGAGGCCATAGCTCTCGTTAGGAGAGTGGATGGCATCCTTCGAGAGACCGAAGCCCAACAAGATAGACTTGATGCCGAGGATGTTCTCGAAGCCCGAGATGATTGGAATAGAGCCGCCAGAGTAGAATGGCAATGGTTTGATGCCGAATGTAGCCTCAACGGCCTTCTCTGCTGCCTGATATGCTGGAAGGTCTGTTGGAGATACGTAGGGAGCACCACCATGCAAGAACTCCACCTTAACCTTCACACTCTTAGGAGCGATACGGCGGAAGTGCTTCTCGAAGAGCTTGGCAATCTTCTTGAAGTCCTGGTTAGGCACAAGACGCATAGAGATCTTTGCGTATGCCTTTGATGGGATTACGGTCTTTGTACCCTCGCCAGTGTAGCCGCTCCAGATGCCGTTAACGTCGAGTGATGGACGAATACCTGTGCGCTCCAATGTTGTATAGTCGATCTCGCCAGCTACGTCACCAAGGTCAAGAGCCTTCTTGTACTCATCGAGTGAGAATGGAGCCTTGTTCATAGCCTTGCGCTCTGCCTCGGTGAGGATGCGTACGTCGTCGTAGAAGCCAGGGATTGTAACGCGACCGAACTCATCGGTGAGCGATGCTACGAGCTTTGCAAGTACGTTTGCAGGGTTGGCAACCGCGCCACCGAAGAGGCCTGAGTGCAAATCCTTGTCGGGACCAGTAACCTCCACCTGCATATATGTCAAGCCGCGCAAGCCCGCAGTGATGGTAGGTGTGTTGAGACCCAACATAGAGGTGTCAGATACGAGAATAATGTCGGCCTTGAGGAGCTTCTTGTTGTCGGCGCAGAATTTGTAGAGGCTTGGTGAGCCAATCTCCTCCTCGCCCTCGAGCATGAACTTAACGTTGCAGGGGAGTGTGTCTGTAGCAACCATAGCCTCAAAAGCCTTGGCGTGCATGAAGAGCTGACCCTTGTCGTCATCAGCACCGCGGCACCAGATGCGGCCATCCTTAATCTCTGGCTCGAATGGGTTGGTCTTCCACTCGTCGATAGGATCCTCAGGCATTACGTCGTAGTGACCATACACAAGGACTGTCTTTGCCTTAGGGTCGATAATCTTCTCGGCATATACCACGGGGTTGCCCTCTGTTGGCATCACCTCAGCACGGTCAGCACCCGCCTTAACGAGCGATGCAGCGAGCCACTCTGCACAACGTACCATATCCTGCTTGTGGATTGATGGCTGTGCGCTGATTGAGGGTATGCGAAGAAGGTCGAAGAGCTCCTCCAAGAAGCGCTCACGATTTTGCTTGATGTAGTCGTTTGCAAGTTTCATAATAGTAGGTTTTAAGTATGTTAATATATATGTATTTTAGGCTTTGCAAATCTGTTCTATTTCGGAAATGAAGCGCTTTGCCAAGGCGTCTGCCTCCGCCATGGTTTTAGCCTCGGTATAGACGCGGATGATGGGCTCGGTGTTCGACTTGCGTAGGTGCACCCAGTTCTCTGTAAAGTCGATCTTAACGCCGTCAATATCATTGACCCTCTCGTTTGAGTATCTGCTCTTTATGGTCTCAAGAATAAGGTCTACGTTAATCTCGGGTGTAAGCTCAATCTTGTTCTTCGATGCGTAGTATGCGGGGTATGTCTTACGCAACTCCGACATAGTTGTGTTGAGACCTGCGAAATAGGTCAAAAACAGAGCAACTCCAACCAACGCATCGCGACCATAGTGTAACTCTGGGTAGATGACGCCACCGTTACCCTCGCCGCCAATAACTGCGCCCGTATCCTTCATCTTCTTGACAACGTTTACCTCGCCTACGGCAGCTGCGGCATAGGTGCAACCCTCGTAGCGTGAGGTGACATCGCTGAGTGCGCGTGACGACGATAAATTAGAGACCGTGTTACCCTTGGTGTGCTTCAAAACATAGTCCGCCACAGCCACCAGCGTGTACTCCTCAACAAACATCTCGCCATTCTCCATCACGAATGCCAGACGGTCAACATCGGGATCTACGACGATGCCGAGGTCGGCACCCTCTTTGCGTATAACCTCCGAGATCTCGGTAAGGTTCTCGGGTAGTGGCTCGGGGTTATGTGCAAACTCGCCTGTGGGGTCGCAGTTAAGCTCCACAACCTCGCAGCCCAACTCCTTTAAAAGTGCTGGAATGACAACGCCACCAACAGAGTTTACTGCATCCACCACAACCTTGAACTTGCGCTGGCGCACAGCCTCGACATTCACAAGCGGTAGCGCTAAGACCTGCTCAATGTGCTTGGTGTTAAAATCCTCGCGAAGGATGATCTTGCCGATGTGGTCGATGGTGGGGTAGTTCCACTCTGTGTCATCAGCCAAGGCAAGCACCTCTTTGCCCTCTGCGTCATCGAGAAACTCGCCGCGCTCGTTGAGCAGCTTGAGAGCGTTCCACTGACGGGGGTTGTGCGATGCGGTGATGATGATACCACCATCCGCCTTGTGTGTGATTACCGCCATCTCGGTGCCAGGCGTAGTACATAGACCTACGTTGATAACGTCAACGCCGCAGCCAAGCAGTGTGCCCTCGACTAATGAATCTACCATTGAGCCTGAGATGCGGGCGTCGCGACCCACAACGATAGTGATACGCTTGTCGGGGTTCTTATCTTTGATAAGTCGTGAGTATGCTGTTACAAACTTGACAACATCAATAGGTGTGAGGTTGTCGGCAGGGCGGCCGCCTATTGTTCCGCGGATGCCCGATATAGATTTTATAAGGGTCATATTTGTATATTTGTAATCGTTCGTAGCCTAAAAAATCTGTTAAAGATTTTGCTATTTCCTACAAAATTATTAATTTTACGCGAATATTAAAAATAAATTAGAGATAAAATATTTCAATATATGAGGACGATCCCATCTTCTGAGCTGATTATCAATGGTGATGGCTCAATTTTCCATCTTCATCTTAAGCCAGAACAATTGGCCGATATAGTGATTCTTGTTGGCGATCCTGGTCGTGTTGCGATGATTGCCGAGTACTTCGATACAAAGGAGTGCGAGGTGTCAAATCGCGAGTTTCTCACAGTGACAGGTAGCTACAAGGGTAAGCGCATGACTGTGATGTCAACGGGCATCGGTATCGGTAATATCGATATCTCGGTTACGGAGTTGGATGCCCTTGCAAATATCGATTTCGAGACTCGACAGGTGAAGGATACATTCCGTCAGCTTACTCTTGTGCGTCTCGGTACTTCGGGCGCTATTCAGCAGGATATCGAGGTGGGAGAGGTTGTCTTTGCACGCACGTCGCTCGGTTTCGATGGTTTGTTGTCGTACTATGCTGGCCGCGATGGTGTCTGCGACCTCGCTCTTGAAGAGGCCTTCTCGGAGCATACGGCATGGGATAAGAAGCTTCCTGCTCCCTACTTTGTAAATGCCCACGACGACCTCTACGAGCTATTCAAGGACTCTGCGCGTGAGGGTATCACCATTGCAGCCCCCGGTTTCTATGCACCTCAGGGTCGCTGGGTGCGTCTGCAGCCTCACGACCTCAAGCTTAATGAGAAGATTGAGTCGTTCCGCTTTGGTGAGCGACGCATCACCAACTTTGAGATGGAGGGCTCGGCACTTGCGGGCCTTGCAGCACTCATGGGTCACCGCGCAGCAACCATCTGCACAATCATCGCGCAGCGCGTAGCCAAGGATGCATGCACCGACTATAAACCATTTGTGCGTCGTATGATTGAAATGGCACTCGATAAGCTTGCTTCGTTGTAATAAGCGGTCATCTGCGGCATCTGGCTTGACTGCGAAATGCTCATTTACGACAAGTAAACTCCGCTTTCTCAGTCTGCGACCATCTGCCACATCTAACCACTTCTGACAACGAAGAGTGAAAAAGGATAAAATTAATTAAAACAAAAAATAGACTTTAGATTATGAAATTTACAGTATCAAGCTCGGCATTGTTGTCGCTTCTCGCAACAACAGGTAAGGTTATCAGCAACAAGAACACACTCCCAATCCTCGACTACTTCCTCATGGAGCTTAAGGGCGAGGAGCTCACCGTTACCACTTCTGACCTCGAGACCACTATTATCGGTCACCTCAAGGTGGAGAGCGTAGAGCGTGAGGGCGTTATCGCTGCACCTGCAAAGCTTATGCTCGACTCACTCAAAGAGTTCCCCGAGATGCCCCTCGAGTTCGATGTAAACGACGCTACATGGGAGATCAAGGTTAAGTGGGCAAGTGGCTCGCTCTCAATTCCCGGTGCAAGCGCTGTGAGCTACCCCGCAATGCCTACTATTGGCGCGGAGCACAGAGATATTCTCCTCGATGTTGATATGCTTATCGCGGGCATCAACAAGACCATCTTCGCAACTGCTGATGATGAGCTTCGTCCAGTGATGAATGGTGTATATTTCAACTTCGAGCAGGGTAAGCTCACCTTTGTAGCAACCGATGCCCACAAACTTGTACGTTCAATGGTTGAGTGCCCCGATGTGGACTTCAATTCATCGTTTATTCTTCCCAAGAAGCCAGCAAACCTCCTCAAGGGTGTACTTCTAAAGGAGGAGGAGCCTATCCGCGTGATGTTCGATGCTAAGAACGTTACATTCGAGCTCAAGAACCACAAACTTGTGTGCCGTCTTATCGAGGGTAACTATCCTAACTACAACGCCGTTATCCCATCTGCAAACCCCAACAAGGTGCTTGTGGACCGTGTATCACTCGTAAATGGCATCAAGCGCGTGGCTGTATGTTCTAACCCTACAACCAACCTCATCCGCATGGATATCGCTGGTGACCGCATAAGCCTTGCCGCTCAGGATATCGACTTCTCTGTATCTGCTAACGAGACAATCTCTTGTAGCTACGATGGTCAGCCTGTGACTATCGGCTTCAAGTCAACATTCCTTGTTGAGATTCTTTCAAACATCGACACTCCTACCGTTATGATCGAGCTTGCAGACTCAACACGCGCAGGTGTCTTCAAGCCCGTATACGATGACAAGCACGCAGGTGAGGTGTTGATGTTGCTTATGCCGATGATGATCAACGCGTAGTTTGTTGTGATAAGGGGGCATCTGCGGTGCCAAGCTCATTGCCACGAATGGGAAATACGCAAAGTATGTCCCATCCGTGTCAATTTCGACTTGACCCCACATCTACCCCCTTCTGACAACAAACGAGGGTGCTGACAATCGCCTCGAAATTTGCCGAGCGTTGTATCTAATGCCTTCTATCTGCAAATTGCAGTAGCAAAGCAATAGACAATTAGAGAGTTAAATGAGGGTGATGAATTTAGAGAGTCTAATGAGGGTAATTTGGGTTCACTAAACCACCTTTCCCTAATCTCCCTAATTTCTCTAAACTCCCTATACTCCCTAAAACTCCTTAAAACCAAGCCATAACCAGCCAACGGACTAAAACGCCATACAACAATGAATTTAAAACTTAAACGACCAATAATCTTCTTTGACCTTGAGACTACGGGTGTTGATGCGTCGAAGGATCGCATAGTCGAGATTTCGATGGTGAAGATTGATGCCAATGGAGAGAAGCAGGTAAAGACACGACGTATAAATCCCGAGATGCCCATACCTGCTGAGGCTACAGCCGTACATGGCATCACGGATGAGGATGTGAAGGATGAGCCTACATTCAAGCAGATTGCAAAGTCGTTGGCAAAGTTTATCGAGGGTTGCGACTTTGGAGGCTTCAACTCCAATCGCTTCGATCTCCCCGTCTTGGTGGAGGAGTTCATGCGTGCAGGGGTGGATGTTGACTTCCGCAAGCGTAAGTTCATAGATGTGCAGAACATATTTCACAAGAAGGAGCAGCGCACGCTGGTAGCGGCGTATAAGTTCTATTGTGACAAGGACCTCACAAATGCACACTCTGCCGAGGCGGATACGCTTGCTACATACGAGGTGCTTGAGGCGCAGATTGAACGCTACGGTGACATCGGCAATACGGTGGAGGAGCTAGCAGCATTCTCAACGCACAACGAGGTAGCCGATTTCGCAGGTCGAATAGCTTTTAACGACAAGGGTGAGGAGGTCTTTACGTTTGGTAAGTACAAGGGTCGCAAGGTGGAGGATGTATTCCGTGCCGAGCCAAGCTACTACACGTGGATGATGGATGGCGACTTCCCACAATACACCAAGAAGGTGATAACCGAGATACGCCTACGAATGAAGTAGTGCACGCAGAGAGTATCAAAATAACCGCAAGATGAAGCAACTACGATTTATAATGGTTGGGCTTGCCCTTATGGTGGCGGCAGTGGCGATGGCGACGGAGCCATCGAAGATAACTGTCAAGTATAAGGGTAAGAAATACTATGTTCACACAATTGCCGAGGGCGACACGCTCTACTCGTTGTCAAAGGCGTATGGAGTAAGTCAGGAGGCTATAATGGAGGTCAATAGCCTCGAGAGTGAAAGTGTAAAGCTCGGAGAGTCTCTCTATGTGCCCATGGAGGATTTGAAAATCGAGGGCAGCAAGGGTAGTAAACTGCGCTCAAAGAGCGAGGTGCGCGAGGATGAGCATCTGGTGCGCCCTGGCGAGACGCTCTACTCCCTGTCACGAAAGTATGGCGTTGCTGAGCAGGAGTTGCTCGATATAAATGGTCTGGAGAGCTACAAGGATATCAAGGCGGGCATGACGCTTAAGCTTAAAGGTGATGCTGGCGATGTGTGCGACGTGCTCTATATCGAGTCGGAGAGAGGCTTTAATAGTCTTGGCGATAGTGACGAGAGTGCTGAAAGTGCGCATGTTGGCGACGATGGTGTGATAGATGTCATTGAGAATACTGACTCTATCTCTATGGGTGATGGTGTCGCCATTATAGAGGAGGCAACGCTGTTTAAGGCGCTGCCTGCAACAGCTGTGCTGAGAGCTACGCTTATCTTACCCTTCCATGTGCGTGGTGATGCTAAGGAGAATATTGTGGACTTCTATCGTGGAGCACTTCTCGGTTTTGAGGATCTGAAGGCTGAGGGTCGCTCGGTGGAGCTTACTGTTGTTGACTCGGAGCGCAGCGTGGAGAGAATAAATGATATGATTGCTAATGGTGAGTTCGACACGCAACTTATCATTGGCCCTGTGTATAGTGAGGAGTTTGCTCCTGTGTTGGCATACGCCGAGCAGAACAGCATCCCCGTTGTGTCACCTTTGCAGAATGTGGAGTACGACAGTGCGGTGCTCTTCAATATGCCACCAGCAGCAAACCTTAAGGGTGAGCCCGTAAAGGAGTTGCTGGATGGCAGTCGCGAGGTGGTGACTATATACGCATCGAAGAATGACAACAACTTCATCCAGGAGGTGCGCTCTATGGCTACGTACGAGCGTGAGAGAGCTCTGAACTATTCGTTCGACAGAGGTTCCTACTTCTACAAGCGAAATAGCGATGGCACGAACGGTGCTATGGTAGATATCGAGGAGTTGATGCGCGAGAGTAGTGATAAGGTCTTTGTTATCATGGCATTGTCATCGACGGATGTAGATCGTATTCTCACAACCCTATCCTCAACAAAGTCATCTATCCGCGGTCGTGGCCTCACCTATGGCGACTATACGGTTGTCGGCAATCGCGAGTGGCTCAAGATGACCAATATTGACCGCGATATCTTCTTCCATAATGATGTGGTCTTTGTGGTGCCCTACTATGCAAATCGCATCGACGAAAAGATGCGTCTCTTCGATGGTCGCTATGTGTCGAGCTATAGTGCTCTGCCCTCGCGTACATCATACCGTGGCTACGATGCTGCTGTGATTTTCGGTCGTATGATGTTCGACGGCTTCGACAATTTCCTCGGAACAACACTTGTGCCACTCACCACACCTTACCGCTTTGAGTATCGTGATGGCGCATATGAGAATGTCAACTGGGTGCGTCAGCATTATCGTCACGACTCCAAAATCGTTGTCGAGTAAACACTTTACACTCTAACGAATGGCAAACAACAATATAACATCTCCAATCCCCGAGAAGACAATCGAGCGATTGAGCGAGTATCGCCGTACGCTCCTGAAGTGTCATGCTCAGGGTATCACACATATCTTTTCGCACGTCCTGGCGGGTATGCACGGCATAACTGCTGTTCAGGTGCGTCGCGACCTTATGCTCATTGGCTTCTCGAGCGATACCAAGAAGGGCTATGACGTAAAGGTGCTTATCGACTTTATCACGAATATCCTGTATAGTGAGCAGCCAATGAATATGGCAATCATCGGCATGGGTCACCTCGGTCAGGCGGTTACAAAGTATTTCAACGGCAAGGGTCTCAAGCTGCGAATTACAGCGGCTTTCGACATCGACCCCAACAAGGTGGGTACCACGATCGATAACATCCCATGTTATCATATCGACGAATTTGAGGAGCGCGTAGATGAACTCGATATAAGTATTGCCATTGTGTCGTTGCCCACATCGCAGGCCTCGTCGCTTGTGTTGCCCATAATCAATGCGGGCATCAAGGGTGTCTTGAACTTTACCTCTGCGCCTCTGAACTTCCCACAGGGTATTGTTGTGGAGAACTACGACATCACAACCCTTCTGGAGAAGGTTGCCTACTTTGTGAAGGTTACGGAGGAGAGTAACAATTAGTTTGTGGTTAAGCATTTACCTATGATAGAATACGGCTTCGATAGTGGCACTACGCCGCGTCGTTCGGTGGTCACCATCGGCTCGTTCGATGGTGTTCATCAGGGGCATCGTGTGCTTTTGGAGCACCTCAAGGCTATGGCTGCAAGGCTTGATGCCGAGAGTGTCGTTGTGACCTTCGATCCGCACCCACGCATCGCCATGGGGCATGCCGAGGGTATGAAGCTGCTTACGACCGTCGAGGAGCGTGCCCGACTACTTGAGGATGTGGGCATTGACCGCATGGTGGTTGCACACTTCGATGAGAAGTTCCGCAGTCAGCCCTACGAGGCCTTTGTGCGTGATATGCTCATTGAGCGTCTCGGCATGGTGGGCATGATTGTGGGTTATAATCATCGTTTGGGACGTGGTAGCGAGGGTAATTTCGATAAGTTGCAGCCGTTGGCCGCGGAGTGTGGTTTTGAGTTGGAGCGCGTGGCACAACATCGAGAAGATGGCGAGGAGAAGGTAAGCTCCACGGTTGTGCGTAACATCATCACGGAGGGTGACATGGAGCGTGCTGCTCGTCTCATGGGTGCGCGTTATATGCTCTCGGGCAGGGTAGAGTCTGGTCATCTTGTCGACATCTACGAACATAAGATGTTGCCCCCATCGGGAGAGTATTGTTGTGCGATGGAGTGTGAGGGCACGCAGGAGTCTGTCTCTGTCATCGTAGCCGACAATAATATAAAAATCGGCACAACCCTTTCGGGTCATGCCGTTCTTACCTTCTAATCTCGTGTTGAGATTATTCATTAAAATCTTTCAGATACCAGCGCACAGTGCGGCGGAGACCCTCATCAAATTCCATTGTAGGTTTCCAGCCCAGTTCGCGTTGCAACTTCGTAGAGTCGATGGCGTAGCGTAGGTCGTGACCCGCGCGGTCCTCTATATGCGTAATAAGCGCGAGACTCTCGCCATCGGCGCGACCTAACTCGCTGTCCACTACTGCAATGAGTCGCTTTATAAGCTCGATGTTTGTCCACTCATTGTCGCCTCCGATATTATATGTCTCGCCCTCTACGCCACGGTGGAACACAGCATCGAGAGCCGCGGCATGGTCGCCAACATACAACCAATCACGTACATTGCATCCTGTGCCATAGACAGGCAAGGGGAGGCGCTTAACGATGTTATTTATAAATAGGGGTATCAGCTTCTCGGGGTACTGCCTTTCGCCATAGTTGTTCGAGCAGTTGGTGATTACTGCGGGAAGACCGTAGGTGTCGTGGTAGGCGCGCACGAAGTGGTCAGACGACGCCTTAGATGCTGAGTATGGTGAGTGTGGCTCGTAGCGCGACTCCTCGGTGAACTTGCCGCCCTCGAGGGGTAGTGCGCCATATACCTCGTCCGTGGAGATATGGTGAAAGCGCTTGCCTGCATAGTTGCCCGCCCACGCCTTGCGTGCCGCCTCAAGCAGTGTTATTGTACCCAAGATGTTGTTCATGGCAAAGAGCATGGGTGCGCTGATCGAGCGATCCACATGACTCTCGGCGGCGAGATGCATGACACCATCTATGTTGTAGTCGGTGAAGATGCGCTCAACAAGCTCCTTGTCGCAGATATCACCCTCAACAAATGTATGGTTGGGGCGCTTCATAGCCTCGGTAATGTTATCGACGCTACCCGCATAGGTTAGCTTGTCAAGGGTCACGATGTGGTAGTGGGGGTACTTCGTTGTCATAAGCTCCACAACGTGGCTGCCGATAAAGCCCGCACCACCCGTAATAAGTATATTGCGCTTCTCCATAATTACTTATTTATTAGTGATATAACCTCACTTAGTCGCTCCTGCCAAGGCGCTATCTCTATGCCCTTTATGGCCGCTATGCGCTCGGTGCTGAGAACCGAATATGCGGGTCGTTGGGCACGCATATTTCGCTCTGCGGTGGTGCATGTCGCAACGTGACACTCAAGGTCTGCCTGTGCCATTATCTCGCGTGCGAAGTCGCACCATGTGCAGTTGCCGCCATCGGTGTAGTGGTATATGCCATTCATAGTCTCTAACGCGCCACTCTCTACGATTGTTATTATCGCGCACGCAAGACCCAATGCTGATGTGGGTGTGCCTCGCTGGTCATCCACAACGCTTATCTCTGCGTGCTCTCGGCCGAGGCGCAACATTGTCAAGACAAAATTCTTGCCCCATGGTGCATATAGCCACGATGTGCGGATTACGATGCCTTCATGCTCCACAACTGCCACCTCTCCCTCTGCTTTGCTCTTGCCGTAGATGTTTAGTGGCGCAGTCGTATCACTCTCGGTGTAGGGTGTTCTGCGCTCTGCATCGCCACCAAAAACGTAGTCGGTAGATATGTGTATAAGCTTGATGCCTAACCTTTTGCATATCTCTGCCAATCCAGCAACCGCAGTGCTGTTGATGGCGTATGCCATATCTGCATTATCCTCCGCGCCCTCCACATCGGTGTAGGCCGCGCAGTTGATGATGGTATCTACCTTGTTCTTAACGATATAGCGCTCCGTGTCTGCGCCATTGCAGATGTCTAACTCGTCAATCGCGGCAAAGGTGTAGCTGTGTGTGCTACCCTCCGCGGCGCGACGTATAGCCTCGCCGAGCTGCCCGTTGCCACCTGTTACGAGTATCCTACGCATAGTAGTCGGTGTTATAGTCAAAGAGCGTGTTGCACTCCTCAAACAATGGATTTAACTTATCTTTTGCCGATACGATAGCCTCGTTATCGGCTATGTGCCAGTCTATTGCAAGGGTTGGATCATCCCAGCGTATCGCACCCTCGCTCTCGGGTGCGTAGTAGTTGTCGCATTTGTACTCCACTATGGCATCGCCCTCCAAGACGCTGAAACCGTGCGCAAAGCCGCGAGGAATGAAGAGCTGACGGTGGTTGTGCTCGCTGAGTTCCACTGCGATATGGCGGCCAAATGTGGGTGAGCCGCGACGTATGTCCACCGCGACATCGAGGATGCTGCCGCGCACCACGCGCACGAGTTTCGACTGAGCATGGGGTGGCAACTGGAAGTGCAATCCGCGCACCACACCCTTAACAGAGCGCGACTCGTTGTCCTGTACGAAGCGGGTCTCTATGCCCGTAAGCTCTGCGAATTTACGCTCGCTGAAGGTCTCGAAGAAGTAGCCTCGCTCATCCTCAAAGAGGCGTGGTTCGATGATATATACGCCCTCTATGTCGGTGTTAATCAGCTTCATATCTTGAGTAGGTATTGTCCATATTGGTTTGCGCGCATGGGCTCGGCGAGGCGGTGTAGCTCCTCGTGCGTGATCCAACCGTTGCGGTAGGCTATCTCCTCGATGCAGGCAATCTTCTGTCCCTGGCGCTTCTCGATGACCTCCACGAAGATGGATGCCTCGGCCAGTGAGTCGTGCGTGCCCGTGTCGAGCCATGCGTAGCCGCGATCGAGAATCTCGACGTTGAGCTCCCCGCGCTCGAGGTATGTGCTGTTTACTGTAGTTATCTCCAGCTCGCCACGTGCCGAGGGTGTCACGCCCGCCGCTATGTCGACGACGCTGTTGGGGTAGAAGTAGAGTCCCGTAACGGCGTAGTTCGAGCGCGGCGCTGTAGGCTTCTCCTCGATAGATATGGCCCTGCCACTCTCGTCAAACTCCACTACGCCATAGCGCTCGGGGCGATCTACCTTGTATCCGAAGACCGTTGCGCGACCCTCCTCCACGGTGCGCCTTGCGGCACTCTGCAGGCGCTCCTCGAAGCCCGCGCCATAGAAGATGTTGTCGCCCAAGACGAGACATGCCGCGTCGTCGCCTATGAACTCGCGACCTATGATAAATGCCTCGGCAAGACCATTGGGCTGTGGCTGCTCGGCGTATGAGAAGGCCATGCCCAACTCCTCACCGCTGCCCAAGAGACGGCGGAAGGAGGGCAAGTCCTGGGGTGTCGATATAATCAACACCTCGCGTATTCCCGCCATCATAAGCACCGAGATGGGGTAGTAAACCATCGGCTTATCGAATATTGGGAGTAGCTGCTTGCTCACGCCCTTTGTGATGGGGTATAGGCGCGTGCCGCTACCACCTGCCAAGACAATACCTTTCATTGTTCCAATGCTTTGTGAGTTTATCACGCAAATATAACAAATTAAACGCAAAATAACAAAATGTAGTGTGGTATAACTATACAAAAGAGGCGAGTTGCCCGACTTTGAATGCCTCCATAATGTGGTAATCATTATTGCGAATGCCTGTAATCGGAGTCGCTGCCATCGCTATTACAGCCATGGAGAGTGTCGACATCCGACACAAGTGTGGGCTTACTGAAAGTGATGCCAATCTCTCGATGCTCCTTCGTGATATGCCCAAAAAGTGGGGTTGCAAAACTTTTTGTTAGCACTGCAAAACAAATGTTTTTAATATCTATTGATTTACAACGACTTACGAGCTGAAATTCGTATGTCGTTTTTCGTCGTGCAAAACTTTTTCGCGGTAATTTTGTGATAGATAAAATTGCGAAAGAGTAATAACCTATTGTTAAACCTATAAAACTTAGAACTATGAAAAAGAGTTTATTTATGTTGTTGATGCTTGCGGTAGTAAGCGTGACAATGTCGTGTGAGAAAGATGTTATTGATCGCACAAATGAGGCTAACAACTCAACAAATGCGGTAAAGGATGCTAATGCTACTGAGATGGCAAAATTTGTTGGATGCTGGGAGTATATATCTGTGGCAGACGAGATTGATCAGCTCCATAGTCAGACGGATTACGTCTTCTACTTCTACGAAAATGGCGATGGTTATCTAACCATAGATGCGTATGATAAGGCTGACCTCGTAAGATCAATGACGAGAAATTCGTTGACATATTGGGTAAAAAACGAGAAGTTGTATGTGAACTATGGTGACGACGACCCTGTTGAGTGGGAGTATAGATTCCAGGACAACACCCTAACTATGCGTTCAACTTTGGATGGTGATACTTTTGTATTTACCAAAACCAAAGATGATGACATGCGCTTCCTTGGTGACTGGAGCACAACACAAAATGGTGGCGACAAGTATTACGATAACCACATCAAGTTTGTGACTCCTAAGGATGGATTTACATATTATAATGTATATGACAATCCAAATGCTGCTCCTGTCGATGGTCCTTCACAGATGGTGTGGTTCAAGTATTCAACTGAGGGTGATATGCTCATTATGACAAACATCGACTCTGCAACACCTACAAAGAAGTACTATCGTTTTGAGGGTGGTAAGCTCTACTTGAGCGACGAGAATGGCAATGAGACTTGCTACAGCACAATCAAGAAGGAGTAGGTATTTCCACGGTTAAGGCACTGGTTTTCATTTTATCTATAAACATATGCAACTATGAAAAACATTATTTGCTGTCTTCTGGCATTATTTGCAGTGTGTGCTATAACTTCGTGCGAAAAAGAAAGCGCGCCAACTAAAATCCCAGAGACTCAGTTGTCGGAGATAGATATGTCATCAGAGAAGGAGGATGAGTTTTATACCTATTTTCGATTTGTGAACGAAACAGGTGTTCCCATCTCAATTGAATATGTCAAGAATGGTAGCGACATAGGTACAATACACTATGTTGCTTCATATCGCGATGCGGTTGATAGACATATATCTGAGACAGAATTTGTCGCTTTCAAAGATTGCATTTGGCTTCTCCGCATATACTACAATATTACCGAAGAGAGCTCGAATAGCGATTATATCAAGGTGGAGTGTAGCGAAGGTGGTCTATTGGATTATGCTCTATGGAGCAGGGAGGAGATTGATGCCAACTCTCTCGTCAGCACATTTGTCGTAACAGAAAAAATGTACGAAGAAGCAAATAAATAAAACTAATTATTACTGATCAACTCAGCGAACAAAACAGTGTTGAGTTGTTTGTTGATATAGAATCTCTGTAATTATAGAAAGGATTAGACTGATGTGACCCAGAGGTATTTCATACAAACTTTTGGGTCACTTCAAATTATCACCAAATTATCTTATCTTTGTGGAAAATACAAAGGCTTTTATGAAAAGACTTCTTACTATATTACTGCTTGTCCTATGTCTGACAGCGTGCAACCGTCACTCGGAGCATTGGGCGACTATTACCGATATGGAACGCATTATCGAGGAGCGTCCCGATAGTGTGCTAAATGTGTTGCAAGCTATTGACACCGACGAGCTTGTTGGCGACGAGGAGCCCGCGAAGCACGCCTTGTTGCTCTCTATGGCATTGGATAAGAATGTCATCGACAAGACTGATTTCGAAGTTCTGCAACCCGCTATTGACTATTATGAGGATAATGGTTCTGCAACGGACAAACTCCGTACATACTACTATCAAGCTCGCATATATCAGAATGCAGGCAATGATGCTATGGCAATGGAGGCTTTTGTAAAAGCACTTTCGAAAGGCTCTCAATCTAATGACATACTGACAAAAGCACGAACACACTTTGCGCAGAGCAATATATATTACGATTTGTATGACTTCGACAACTTTATAGCGACAAATAAAAGTGCTGCAGCATACTTCAAACAAGCAGAAGATTATAATGGTTATGCAGACTGCTTTAATAGAATTATCAATGGATACACCTTAAAAGATGAGCCAGAAAAGGCTTTGCCTTATATCGATGAGTGTAAACAGATGTTGGATGGTCTAAGTATTCCCACATTAACAGATTTTTATTCATCATACATCACTTACCTAATAAATTATGGAACAGAGCAAGAGATTGATGAAATTATACATCAATATACTAATTCTGTTCCATCTTCTAATGTAGACTGGCTTACAGTAGCAATTGCATATTATGCAATACATAGGTATAATGAGGCACTATCTATTTTATCACAATATGATACAGAAGGTAATGAATATAAAGAGAAAAAGTATCTTGTAGTTTTATATGAAGTTTATAGAGTTTTAGGTGACTACAAAAACACTCTTGAAACATTTGAAGAGTATGTAGATTTATTTACTAATAACATCTTGGTTAAAATGCAACAAGATACCAAGTTCGTCGAGGAGCGCCACGCATTGGAAATGGCAAAGGCAAAGGAGACTGAGGCTAAGAACAAGCGTACTATTGCGGTCTTGGCGTGCGTTGTTGCGTTGATTGGCTCACTCTTGGTGATTATGATTATCCGCCGCCGATTGCAAATTAGCCATGCTAAGAACAGAGAGTTGGAGGTTGAGAAGCAGAGGTATGAGCAGTTGTATGCAGATGCTGTTGCCGAGCGTGATGCACTGACCAAAATGGTCGAAGATTCAAACATTAGGGATGAAGCAAAGGCAGTCATTAAGGCGCGACTCGATGTGCTGAACAAGGTTATCATATCGCAGATTACGGGCACTACATCTGCCAACAAAAAGGCATATGAGGAGTTGGAGTCGCTGTTGGCAGATAAGGAGACCTTTATCGAGTCAACACGCCTAACTATCGAGGGTAACAATCCCGAGTTTATCACCGCTCTCAAAAGGCGCGGCCTGACCGACGAGGAGATAAACATCTGCTGTCTGTATGCAATCGGCTTAAAGGGTAAGGATATTAAGGCCTACACAAGTCAGCCACGACACTATAACCAGAGTGCCGATATCCGACACAAGCTCGGCCTCACCGAAAGCGACACCAACC
>JAZTYW010000002.1:0-2543 GCA_045637085.1 Alistipes sp.
CGCCTTGCCATTGCGAGTGCAATGAAGCACGGTGAGTATGAGATTTCCCCGCCACACACGGCACAAATCCCCAAGGATAACGGCGAGTTCCGCACCGTCTATGTGAACGAACCCATCGACCGCATCATCCTCAGTATTGCTAACGACCTGCTGTTTGACCTTATGCCAGAGATGGTGCACCCTGCGTGCAAATCCTATCAGACAGGCATCGGCTGTGGTAAGGTTGTGAAGGAGGTAAGCCACCGTATTGCCAACAATTCAACAACTGACACTCTCGGCTGGAAGGCAGACCTGAGCAAATACTTCGACAGCGTGCCTCTAATGTTTATTGATGAGGCCTTTGATAAGGTCGAGGCAAAGCACGGACACTCCGTAGTCATTGATGTACTCCGCAAGTACTACCACAACGACCTCTACTTTGATGAGGATAACAAGCTACAACGCAAGTTCCAATCACTCAAGCAGGGCTGTGCCGTGGCGAGCTGGCTTGCCGATGTGTTGCTCTACGACCTCGATGCGGAGCTTACCGCTCTGGGTGAGTTCTACACTCGCTACTCGGACGATATGCTCTATATCGGAGAGAAATACGAGCAGGCGATGACCATCTTGGAGAGCCGTCTCGCCGAGAAGTCTATGCACCTCAATCCAAAGAAAGTTGAGTATCTAACCGCTGATTGTTGGTTCAAATTCCTCGGCTATAGCATTAAAGGAGCGAATATCTCTCTATCGCAGAGTCGTATCAAGACATTTCAACGAGAGATTGAGCGCCGCACAATCCGCAACCCCCGAACATCACTGCATAAGGCTATCAACTCGGTTAATCGCTACCTCTACAAAGGAGATGGCGAGCATAGCTGGGCTACACAGATACTACCCGTGTGCAATGTTCGCAGCGACATCGACGAACTCAACAAGTTCGTTATGGACTGCCTGCGTGCCGTGAAGACGGGCAAGCGCAAGGTTGGCGGTCTTGGTTATGTCCGCAACAAGAGTGATGGCTGCATTGTGCGTGGTCGAGGTCGCAATGTCAAGGCAAACCGTGAGAAGATGCCCGGAGAGATTGATGGCTATATGACCATAGGTTGTATGCAGAAAGCACTGCTCACCAGCCGCGCGGTGTATAACACTCTGGTAGCATCACTATAACACAAGTCGAACACACGACAAGCGAATGAAGAGCAACAATTTAATAATACAGGTATACAGCCAGAAGTAAGATATATTCACCTGGTTATCCCCAGGTGAATCCATGTAACTTCTGGCACCACCTGTATTTATCAATCAAGTAAAGCAATGTGTCGGTTGTCTGACATTCGCAATATGCCGAAGCACATCGGCAAGGGTTCAAGGAGCAGACATTTACATCCCGCGTGCAAACCCAGCTCCGCCGAGTCTTGAAGGAGGCAGATTGACCTCCTTCGAGACTCCTCCGAGCTGGCTACACGCTGGACAAATCGACGACATAGAGTAATGTGCAACTGCTATAAGAATCTGCCCGGCATAGGGAGCGTATCGAGGGAGAGGGTTCATTGTCCCGTCTTAAATAAGCCTCCGCTGCGGCGTCGTAATCCCGATTGTTATACGACGCCGCTGCTTAGGCTTCCCCAGACGGGAGACATCAACAACATAGAGATATATGCCACCTCTTCACCGTTACGCATCGCCTCGCACAAGGTTTATGGTCAAGGTCAGGAATTTACTGAGCAGCCCTCGCAGTCTGATGGAACCTTAGTCATCTCCTGCGATTACGATAGATGACTTAGGGTCCATCAGATTCAGTGCTGCTTACATCAGTTTGATAAAGATATGTGCCGCCCTGGCAAGACCATAAGGTAACGCAACCAAAACTGCACAAGGAGCCTCATTTAACAATACAGTCTCTTACTTCGATCCTGACACCCGCAGATTGTCAGGTCTCAGGATCGAGAATCCACTGTATTTATCAGACCTATAAAGCGATGCGTCATAGGCTCAGAGTGCTAAACACGAAAACAAGTAAGCAAATGAATAACATCTACCAAGAGTCCGTCCAAGCCGTTAAGGACGGAGCAAAATTCAGGATTGACCTCGAAAGGAGAAACCTTACGATTGACGGCAAGAAGATTATCACAAACGGAGAGTACGAGGGCGAGTTGGGAATGAGTCTGGCAACGCTTGATGACTTCCTCTACACCGTGCAACGCCTCTACACCTTCTATAAGCACTCAGTGCCCTCGGAGCGCAGCGAGAGCAAATCCCGCCAATACTTCCGGGCATTGCCCGAGCGAGAACTCTCGGACGAGGATATGCTCTACGGCAAGCGTCGAGACCCCGCACAGATAGAACTTGAGCTATACATCCTCTGCCAAGTGTTGCTCGGAATGGAGTGGAATGAGGAGCGTATGGGCAAATGGTTCTGGCAAAGCAAGGAGGACAAGGACCTCGTAATTCTCAAACAATGGATTCAACCGGGAAATAATCCCATTAACAACAAATAACTTATGAGCAAAAAGAATGAGACAAAAGTTCTCTGCCCCGAGTGTGGTGCAGAGTTGGCAATCGCA
>JAZTYW010000003.1:0-1603 GCA_045637085.1 Alistipes sp.
GCAATTAATTCATTTTCCTTCAACCCTGACCGCTTTGCCGAGGCTATTCCTTATATGCATAGGACATTGCAGCAGAACTTCTTCCGATTGGTCAGAAGTTGTGTTTGCAAGATGGCAAATGCCGAGTCGTGGCGTATAGACCCACGCAACGAGGCATCGCACAAGATGTGTAAAGCCATCGCAGAGCCTATGAGTGAATACTCATTACCATACATTTAATAATTATGGCAGACAAAATTTTAGAGATGTTCTTCGACCTCGACCGATGGACGAAGGCCATTGCGAAAGGTGTCGGTAAGGATATCCGCAAAGACCAGCTGATACACCTTGCCAGTGAGCATACGCGCCTTGCCATTGCGAGTGCAATGAAGCACGGTGAGTATGAGATTTCCCCGCCACACACGGCACAAATCCCCAAGGATAACGGCGAGTTCCGCACCGTCTATGTGAACGAGCCTATCGACCGCATCATCCTCAGTATTGCCAATGACCTGCTGTTTGACCTTATGCCCGAGATGGTGCACCCTGCGTGCAAATCCTATCAGACAGGCATCGGCTGTGGTAAGGTTGTGAAGGAGGTAAGCCACCGTATTGCCAACAATTCAACAACTGACACTCTCGGCTGGAAGGCAGACCTCAGCAAGTACTTCGACAGCGTGCCTCTGATATTTATCGATGAGGCGTTCGACAAGGTCGAGGCAAAGCACGGACACTCCGTAGTCATCGATGTACTCCGCAAGTACTATCACAATGACCTCTACTTTGACGAGGATAACAAGCTACAGCGCAAGTTCCAATCCCTCAAACAGGGCTGTGCCGTGGCGAGTTGGCTTGCCGATGTGTTGCTCTATGACCTCGATGCGGAGCTTACCGCTCTGGGTGAGTTCTACACTCGCTACTCGGACGATATGCTCTACATCGGTGAGAAGTACGAGCAAGCGATGACCATCTTGGAAAACCGCCTCGCCGAGAAGTCTATGCAGCTGAACCCCAAGAAAGTTGAGTATCTGACACCCGATAGGTGGTTCAAGTTTCTTGGCTACAGCATTAAGGGCGCTGATATCTCCCTCTCATCTTCACGCATCAAGACATTTCAACGAGAGATTGAACGCCGCACAATCCGCAACCCCCGAACATCACTACACAAGGCTATCAACTCGGTTAATCGCTACCTCTACAAGGGTGATGGCGAGCATAGCTGGGCAACACAGATATTGCCCGTGTGCAATGTTCGCAGCGACATCGACGAGCTCAACAAGTTTGTTATGGACTGCCTGAGTGCCGTGAAGACGGGCAAGCGCAAGGTTGGCGGTTTAGGATATGTCCGCAACAAGAGTGATGGCTGCATCGTGCGTGGTCGAGGGCGCAATGTCAAAGCTAACCGAGAGAAGATGCCCGGAGATATTGATGGCTATATGACCATAGGTTGTATGCAGAAAGCACTGCTCACCAGCCGTGCGGTATATAACACGCTGGTAGCATCACTATAACACAAGTCGAACACACGACTGCCGAATGAAGAGCAACAATTCAATAATACAGGTATCAACCCAGAAGTGAGATATATTCACCTGGTTATCCCCAGGTGAATCCATGTAACTTC
>JAZTYW010000004.1:0-26767 GCA_045637085.1 Alistipes sp.
TGTGTGTTGAGCTTTACTGCTCTGTGTAACAGAGGAAAATCGTGCAAGTCGAGTGCAGAGGGAATTTGTTCACTATGCCGAGACGCCGCCGATTTAAGCCGAGAAAAGATTGCGTAGCAATCCTCGGCAAGTTAAGCTCATTATTGTTGCCACTCCTCATACATACAATCCCTCCAAACCTCCTTTTAAGTGTGCTACGCTTCTTTTCGTTGCTGCGGTTCGGCAAAACAAACATGTTTGTTCTGCTCTCACCTTAATAGCAAAGCTGAGAAGGGAGGCTTTGTTGTAAGCCTATCGGCTTACCTCACCTGAGGTGAGTACTATTCAAATCGCCATTCTTTGTTGCAGCGCACAATAAATTATGCGCAAATAGAGTAATTGATAGACAAAAGAGATATAAGGGACTTAAGGGACCTTAGGGACGTAGGAGACCTATGGGACTGAAGGGAAATAAGAGAATAAAGAGACTTAAGAGAAGACACTATCAACTAATGTCCGAGACTTCTCTTACGTCTCTTATGTCTCTCACGACTCTTTTGCTTGACTATTTTTGTGCTACTATAGAAACTATAGGACACAAAAAAACCTTGCTACAATTGCTTGCAACAAGGTTTCAGGGTGGAAGATGGGATTCGAACCCACGACCTTAGGAACCACAATCCTCTACTCTAACCGACTGAGCTACATCCACCATTTATTTCGTTTCCGAAATCGGATGCAAATATACACACTTTTTTCTATTCTCCAAAATTTTCGACAACTAATTTTGAAAATTATTTTTAAAACACCCCAATATCACACTCCTTTACCTAATATTCGCACCATTGTCGCCCTGAAATACGACAGCCCCGCGTGAGCGAGGCTGAAGAGGTGGTGCCACTGCACCTGATATGGTGGAGAGGCCCCTGTCCGATATATTGAGCCTATCGGCATGAAGGCTTTGGTCTCTCCTGCAATGTGAGGATATTAGTATATCTCCTCGATGAGCTTTGCAAGGCGGATGCCACCCTTGAGGAACTGCTGCTCGATGACAGGTGTGTACTCAGCGACGTAGTCGTATGACATGTTGCTAACCTCGCTCGCGCTCTCATAGACCTCATTTGCGAGTATCACAGTCTCCTCGATCCAGTCGTTAGGCGTGCCCTGCAAGTATGCCTCCTGCTGCTTGAGTGTCGCGCGGTCTATCTGATCCTGCCACTCCATGTAGCTCCATTTGTGTGCCGACTCGACAATCTCGCTATCCCATACCGAGTGCAGCTTCTTCTGCTTGCCGAAGTACTTAACCTGTGTACCGTTGCCGCCGCGGTCTCTTTTGTGGCCTGCGTGCATAGGACAGTGGATGTCGCCAACGATGTGGATGAGCATCATGAGCTGTACGCGCTCCTGCTCGGGTGTGAGCTCGCCACTCTTAAGGTTATCGACAATGGTGTTGATGGCTGTCACTGCATCACCTGCGGCATCCTTCTTCGAGTTTGCGTATGTGCCCTCGTCGGGGTCAACGTTTACGTAGTGCCATGTCTTGGTGTAGGCGTACTCATCTGTATGGCTGGCGTTGTCGAGCCAGTTGGCAACATATACAAGTGACTTACCCTCGAGCACCTCTGTGACCTTTTTAAGTGTCTTCTTTGACAGGTGTTTCTCGGCGATGTATGCCACAGTGTCGTGACCCTTGGGTCCCCAGGCGAGTGTCATTGCGGGGATGAGTAGTGCGATTGCTATAGATAATACTTTGCGCATAGTTATTTAAGTTTGAAAGTTTATACTCTGACAAAGGTACACATTTTATTTAAATGCCCAAGCGTATGGTCGTTTTGCCGTTGTCGATATTGTGAAAATCTTGGCAACGGGGCAGTATATGCAGATTGTTTTGTTGTATGTTGGGCAGCTCTATATGAGATATGTTGATAATAAAAAAGAGATAAGCAGGTGCCTTAATATATTTTAGGCCTCGTGCTTACCCCTTTTATATATGGACTATGATGCTACTGCTACAACAGCTCCAGACGCTCAAGAAGTTCTGTGAAGTCGGAGTGTGCATCAGCAAACTCATCGTATGACTTCTCTGAATGTCCCTCCTCGGGAACATCCGATACGTACTTTACAGCAACAACTGGGATGTTGTCGTATAACTCTGCAACCTGGCAGATGGCAGCAATCTCCATGTCGAAGATGCCATGTTCAACACCAAAGCGCGACTTGATCTCGCGGATTATGTCGGCATTCACGAAAGAGTCGCCCGTAAATACCCACTCGGCATCTGTGCCTCGCAGGTTGCGAGGGTCGGTAATCTCGGGGCAGAAACCCTCGGGGATGATAGCATCGTGGTGCGTTGCGCGTGAAGGCATCACGATGTCGCCCTGCTTGCGGCCAAGAGCCGAGGCTGCAAAGCCGATTACTGCCAACATATCATACTTCTGCGTAGCGAGAGTCAAGGCGCGTGATACGCCTGCTGACGACAATGCCTTGCCGATGCCCACCTCGACGAGGTCGTATGTATGCTTGAGGTTTGTAGCCTTATCCAGTGCGTAGCGCATAGCGCGGTACTCGCGAGATGTGGGTGCGCAAATCAATATTCTCATACTACCTCTACTTTTCGTAAACACAACCTATGCCTGCCTCTGCGGCCTCCTCTGCGGTGTACAACACGCGCATATACTCTGCCATAGCGGCATTCGTAGAGTCGATGGCGTATAGACCAGGGTTGCCACACTGTACCTCGTTAAGACCTACGATGTCAGCTGCTGACTTGAGAGGGAACACCTCTTTGTAGACATTGGCGAGTGCGCGACGGATATCCTCAGCCTCTACGTTCTGCATTGTTGAGAGATAGAAACCCGTTTTGCAACCCATAGGGCAGAACGATACGATGCTTGAGCCAATCACTGGGTCGAGACGAAGGTAGTAAGCCATAAGGTGCTCGATGGTGTGCACCTCACCTGAGCCGAGGGGTGCATGAGCCATAGGCGCACGGAAGCGCAAATCCCAAGAGCGTACTGCATACTCCTCATTGATGGTATATACCGAGCGTAAATATAGGCCTACGCCAAGTGTGCGGTGGTCTACATCGAACGATGAAACAATATTCTTCTTCATACTTTTTACGAGTGTGTTATATAAATAATAGTGCAAAGATAGGTATTTTTTTCGGTTGTTTGTGTATCTTTGCCCTAAAATCGTAGTATGAAGTTTCGCACAGAGATAGATATCGCACGTTGGCAGAGCCCCCTGGAGTACGACCACCATATCGTATGCCTCGGTTCGTGCTTTGCTGCCAATATTGCACAGCGCCTCCAGCGCCAGAGATTTAACGTTGTGGAGTCTCCAACAGGCATCCTATTTAATCCTGCAAGCATAGCCCGTAGCATCGAGGCTATGATGCGTAGTGTCGATGGCGGTAGCGCGGTGGAGCGTGACAGGATGGTTCAACTCGATGGCCGATGGCTCAACTACGACTTTCACTCTTCGGTTGCTGGCGACACTCTTGAGAGCGCTTTTAAGGCTATGAGTGAGGCTCTTGTGAAGGGTGGCGAAGCGTTGAGAGAATGCGATTTGCTTATCGTGACGCTGGGTACGGCGTGGTGTTATGAGCATAATGAGTCGGGTATTGTTGTGGCAAATTGTCATAAGCAGCCCGGGCGACTCTTCACGCGCCGCCTTATGTCTGTGGCAGAGGTTGTCGAGGCCATGGAGCGTATCGTAGATAGTGTCGCGTGCCGCGTGCTATTTACCGTTAGTCCTGTGCGCCATGTGGGCGAGGGTATGGAGGATAACTCGCTGAGCAAGGCGCTCTTACGAGTAGCTGTGGCGGAGGTGTGTGCAAGGCGTGGCGAGCGTGTCGGTTACTTCCCATCGTATGAGATTATGATGGATGACTTGCGCGACTATCGTTTCTATGCAAGCGACATGGCACACCCCACGGAGCAAGCCGTGGACTACATCGCAGATAAGTTCTTTGAGGCAGCTCTTTCGGATAGCGCTCAGAGCACTATGCGCGAGGTGAGCAGGGTGGTTGCAGCAGCGGAGCATCGCCCTTTTAACCCCGCGTGTGAGGAGTATAAAATCTTCTGTCGCAAGCAGCTTGATGCGATAGATAGGCTTCAATGTGTGGATTTAAGCAAAGAAAGGGCATATTTCGAGCGTATGTTAGCGGAAAATGTGTAACTTTGCAGGATATTTTTTAGAGTTGTTATGAGAGGATTTGTTTATAGCTTTGTTGTGGCGTGTGCGATGATGATGTCTGCATACGTTGCTGAGGCACAAGATACAAAGCCGCGTTTGGTGGTAAACATTGTTGTTGGCGCTATGCGTGCCGACGACCTGGAGCGTTATGCCGATGGTTTTGGTGAGGGCGGCTTCAAACGCCTTATGCGTGAGGGTGTGGTCTTTACTGATGCCAACTACGACTATGCGCTAACCTCTGCAGAGGCGGGTCTTGCAACGCTCTCTACGGGTGCACAGCCCTCGGTGCATGGTGTCATTGGCAGCAGCTGGTGGAGCCATGTGGATGGCTCGCGTCAGGAACTTATAGCCGATAAGAAGTCGATGCCCGTGCCATACAGCACAGGCACCGTAGCATGCTCGGCACACCGTTTGTCTGCTCCGACATTGGGTGATATGGTCCTCGATGCCGACATCGCAAGCCGACAGATTACCGTGGCTATTGAGCCATGCTCTGCTATTATTCTCAATGGCAAGCGTGGTGAGGCCTATTGGGTAGAGCGCAACAAGACATATTGGACAACCTCGATGGCATACCTCAATAAGCTTCCATTCTGGGTTGACTACTACAATACCCACAACATGAACAACCTCTATCGTCTGCGTCGCTGGACACCAGTAGGCTCCATTGTTAACTATCGAAATAGCGAGGTAGCAGTTGTTGAGGGCATCAAGGGTAAGATAACAAAACTTGTGAGTGGCATTGACCTCTCGCTTGATGATACGGCCTACGGAATGATGTGCTATACTCCTGCGGGCAACACTATGCTTCTGGAGTTTGCAAAGCAGGCTGTAGTTCAGGGTGGTCTAGGAGATGATAGTGCTACAGATGTGCTGAACATCTGTCTCGATGCATCGCGCAATATCGCCATGACCTATGGACCAGAGTCTATCGAGTATGAGGATATGCTCTATCGTCTCGATTTGGACCTTGCAAAGTTTATTGCGGATGTCTATGAGCATGTTGGCAGCCAGCGCGATGTTGTAGTTGTGCTTACTGCCGCTCATGGCACATCGCCATCATACAACCGACAGGGCGACGAGGCGCGTGAACGTTTCAACACCCGTCAGATGGAGGTCATCGTAAATGCCTTTCTTGGTGCGCGTTATGGCTCGGGTAACTACATCCTGGGCTTCGAGAATAAGGCTATATACCTCGATCATGAGTTGCTCAATAGCAAGCGTCTGGAGATTGCCGTTATACAGGAGGAGGTTGCAACATTCCTCTTGCAGTTGCGCGGCATATCTACTGCTATCACCGCTACGGAATTGCGTAATACCAGCTTTAGCGGTGGCCGTCAGCAGCTTATGCAGCAGTCGTTCCATGCGACACGTGCCGGTGACGTGATGGTGGACTTCTTGCCTGGCTGGATAATCGAGGATAGCGCCTATCGTTCATCATCTGATGCGGGCTATCGCTACGATAGTAATGTGCCACTCATTATCTCGGGTGCTGGTATCGCGCCCAAGTGTGTGGAGCGTAGGGTGAGCATGGTTGAGTTGGCACCAACGCTTGCGAAGATTTTAGGCGTAGAGTACCCATGGGCATCATCTGCGCGACCAATGGTTGAAATGAATAACTAAACAGAGATATACATTATATGATTAACGATGCAATACAAGATGCAATAGTTGAGGAGTTTGCCATGTTTGATGACTGGCTCGACAAGTACGACTACCTCATCAGTCTTGCCGACTCACTCCCCGAAATCGACCCTGCTAAGCGTACCGACAAGTACCTGATCGAGGGTTGTCAGTCGCGCGTATGGGTAAGTGCGGAGCTTGTTGATGGCAAGATGCGCTACACGGCAGATAGCGATGCTATAATCACAAAGGGCATCATTGCCCTGCTTATCCGTGTGATGGATGGCCGCACACCCGCCGAAGCTGCGCAGATTGATCTCTACTTTGTAGATGCTATTGGCTTGGGTGAGAACCTATCGCCCACACGTAGCAATGGCTTGCGTGCTATGATTCAGCAGATGAAACTTGATGCGCTAATTTTTACAAAAACAGCAAATAATTAAATATGACCCCCGAAGAGATACTTGCAGTAGAGAAGAACATCGTTCTTACTCTTAAGAATATATACGACCCCGAGATTCCCGTGAACATCTACGACCTCGGACTTATTTATGAGATTAACTTCGAGCCCTCGGGCACGGCAGATATCATCATGACCCTTACGGCCCCTAACTGCCCTATGGCAGATATGCTTCTTGCGGACATCCATCGTGAGGTTAGCAAGGTGCAGGGCGTGGAAAAGGTCAATATCACACTCACCTTCGAGCCCCAGTGGGATAAGTCGATGATGAGTGAGGAGGCACTTCTGGAGCTTAATCTGTTGTAGTGCCAATGCCTATAAGTAATGGGAGATTAGCCGTTTCTCGTTACAAATCTATATTTTGCCTGTATGGACGTAGATATCACAATGCTGGATGACGTGGCGCGTGAGGAGTATCTCACGGCGCGTTGTGTGGAACGTCTTAACCAAAAGAGTAGCCGCATTGAGTCGCTTCTTGCCGAGGTGCGTGGCGACTGGGCACAGACGATCTACATTCTCCTGTTGCGCTATATGGTCGGTGACCCGAATAAGGCCGCAGCAGAGTATCTTGCTAACCTTGTGCCATATAGTGTTATCATGCGCGAGTGTGGCACGTTGCGTGGTGTTGAGGCCTTGCTTATAGGAGCATCTGGACTGCTTGATGGGTTGGATGATGGTCCCTATCATAAGAAATTGCGTCAGGAGTATGCCCATCTCGCTGCCAAATATTCGCTGCTGGCGATGAGTCATGCGGAGTGGAAAACGGAGCGTCTCTATCCCAATAATCAGCCGTTGATGCGTCTTGTGCAGACAGCCGCAGTGCTGCATAGTGGCACAATAACCATCGCCAATATCCTTGGCTGCGCGACCCCAAAGGAGCTATCTTCGATATTCATGGCAAGTGTTACGGAACATTGGACCCACCTTCTTGGTGGGGATACCCTTCTTGCGCCTCGCCTCGGAGCTACACGCCGTAATATCCTTGGCATCAATTTTATTGCGCCTATTATCTACGCCTATGGTCGCACGATTGGTCAGCGCGACTATCTCGATCGTAGCCTTGCTCTGTTGCGTCATCTGCCTGCGGAGGATAACCGCTACATGCGAGAGTGGGTGCGCTATGGCATTACACCCCAAAATGCCCTTGAGAGTCAGGCGCTGTTGCAGCTGAGCCGCTAACCGTAGGGTTGAAACTAAGTAGCATAATCACAAAAAAGACCTGTCTTTAATAGTGACAGGTCTTTTTTATATAGAGTAGAGCGATATGGCTACTACTTCTTCTCCTTCAAAAGGTCGCGAATCTCAGCGAGCAAAACCTCCTCCTTAGTAGGCTCTGGCTCTGGCTCTGGTGCTGGCTCTGCCACGGCTGCCTCCTCCTCCTTCTTGCGCATCGATGAGAGCTTGTTGATCAACTTAATCATCACAAATACGCTGATTGCGATGATAAGGAAGTCTACGACCTGCTGAACAAAGGCACCATACTTCCACAATACCTCGGGAACGGCAGCAGTAACGACCTCGCCTGCCTCGTTGAGTACCTCAGCCTCGGCCTCCTTGATGACCACTGCCAAGTCCTTGAAATCAACACCACCCATCACTGCACCGATAGGAGGCATGATGATGTCGTTTACCAATGAGGTAACAATCTTACCAAAAGCACCACCGATGATAACACCGACTGCCATATCCACAACATTGCCCTTAAGTGCAAATGCCTTAAACTCCTGAAGTAATCCCATAGCTTGTTTAGTTAAGTTAATATTATAAAGTGTCACAAAATTACGTTTTTTTTATCAATTATACAAACGTGAGAAGGGGTGAATGATATAAAACCATTCAACCCCTTACTCCTCCGACTATGTCGGAACCAACTTTATACTTAACTATGCATGGGTAAAAGCCCTAATTTGTCGATGCTGGAGCAATCTCCACACTCTCGTCAATCTCGATGCTCTCGATGCCCCAGTCGAAGAGTTCCGCAGCACATGCCATCTGCATATCCTCGATGACGGCAGAGGCATTGGGGTCGTTCATGATTGCGTGTATGAAGTTACGCGAGGTGTGGTAGTGTCGTCTGATCTTATGTGACAGACAGTCGTAGAAGGCACGCTCTGCCTGTCTGTCGAGTCCTGCGGGGAGGATGCCCTCAGCGACAAGCCAAGAGTAAGGGTAGATGTGTCGCAGGTTGTGGGCGTTGTCGTCGAGACGCTCCACGATTGTCGATACGACATAGATGTCGAGGGTGTCGCCACGCCCAGGCAGCTCATAAAAGGCGGTATAGACGGGGTAGTCAAACTCTACGGCTTCGACCACATCGCCCGAGAAGAGATCGAACTCCACGTCGGCGAGATTGTCAAGATAGACCATGTCGCGGTATGCGCCCACCTCGTTACGCACCTCGTCGCGCTCCTTTTTGCTCCATCCTCGTTTGTCTGTGCAGCCAACCATGGTAATCATACCTGCGGCAATAGCAATTAATAGTAGACTCTTTTTCATCTCTTTATGTTATTTTGGTTTTCATTCTCTTGTGCAACTCTTGTGCCACGGCCGTGTGGAGAGTATAGCGATGTGACGTAGACCGTGAATACGGGAAATAGTGCCATGCCAATGATGGGGAGTATCACGCATATCACCTTGCCGATGGATGTCACCGGGAAGAACTCGCCACCCACGGTTGTGAGGTTCATACATGCCCACCATAGCGCATCTCCAAATCCGTGCAACGCACTATTCACGGGGGCTTCGTACTCGTAGAAGAATAGCGCCGAAAAGTAGGTGCACACGGCAACCGTTGCAATATATGCCCATAGAAGTCGTGTTGTACGTCTTGCGATAAGCCAGCGCAGCGTGATGTATAGCGCCATTACGGCGCGTAGCATAACGATGCCACTCATGACCATCTGCATGGTGTGTCCTGCGTTATATCCCAACCACTCGGCAATGGTGTGGTAGGGTATGGAGAGTAGCAATACTATGCCGTTACGACAGAGAAACCTCCATGGGTTGGGTGAGTGAAGTGTGAGCGCGATGATGTCTATAATAAATATGATGCACACGCCGAACATTGCCCATGAGTAGGCTGTGGAGAAGCGTGCCAACTCGTGAGAGTAGATAATCTCGGCGGAGAGCGAGGCAAGAAGCAGTATGCTTGCTATAAGCGTGAGTATGTTTATAATCCTAAGCAACATGCAACCTATTGAGCAATGCCTGTGCCATTTGCATTTTTACTATATTTTATATACATTTGCAAAATGTTAGGCTAAAACTAAAAAATCATACAACTTTATGCAAAGACTTTTTACACTTATCACGTTTGGTGTTGCTCTGTTGTTTGCGGCGTGTGACACCCAGAATGAGGATGGGGTGTTGAAACACCTTAATATCACCTCAGAGACAAATATCATTGTGGATGCCGATGGTGTCAATGTGGCTATCACCTACAACATTAAAAATGCTATCGAGGGTGAGTCCATAAAGACAGATATCATCAGTGGCAAAGAGATGATAGAGTCTGTCACAACACCTGCTATGGGTGTTGTACTTGTTGAGGTCAAGGTGAATACTGCTGCGCAGCGCGTGGCTGTTATCAGCCTGAGCTATGGCAACGAGGCTGCAAATGTGACAATTATGCAGCGTGGCTCGGGCAATGGTGGCGGTGATACTGTTGATGGCGAGGAGTTTACAGCTTTGGACCTTAGCGGTTACTACTATGGTGAGAAGTATGGCGAGGGTGCAGACCGCTACGCCTTCTTCCTCTCGGATCAGGGCCTTAACAATGGTGGTCAGGCATATCCCAACGGTACATACTACTATATCGATTGCTTTGCGCCCGCAGAGAAGTCGGTGATGCTCCCACTGGGAACTTACACATTTGATAAGCAGAATACCGGCGAGGCATACACCATAAACAGCGAAAATAGCCAGCTTATCCTTACGGGTGATAGCGTGGAGTCAACCGTGTCGAAGCCTATGACAGATGCACGAATGGTTGTCAAGGCAAATCAGATAACCCTTGAGGCGACAATCGATGGCAAGGTGCACAAGGTTACATTCTTCGGTAGTCTTGAGTTGGAGGATGTGAGTGGCGAGAATGGTGATAACGGTGGTAATGGCAACGACGATCCTACGGGTGGTCAGGATGGTGAGCCACAGTCAACCCTCACCGCAGATCGCCATGTGACCTTCGATGGTGAGCACCGCGCTAAGTGGGGCTACGAGGGTGACTACTGGGGTACGGGCTACTCAAACTATACTATATATATTATGAATAAGTCTGGTGGCTATGTCTATGGTGATACTCTACAGTTTGACCTTATCACTAACAACACCTCAAAGGATGGTAAGTTTGCAGGTGTGTACACAATCTCGGACAAGCCTGGCAAGATGGTTATGATGGCAGGTTTTACGAATAAGTATGCCCAGGCAGTCGGCAGCTGGCTCTACGAGTATGGTGGTGGCTCAGCGAGTGGCTACAAAAACTACGCTATGATAAAGAGTGGTACTGCCGAGTTCATCGACAATGGCAATGGTACGCATACGGTAATACTCGACTCGTACGACTGCCATGGCAACAATATCACTTGTAACTGGACTGGCGTTATTGAGGAGGATTAGTTCGTAACGATACTGGGACGTTTCATACCTCTCGGCTATTGGGCTGAATGGATAGGCAAGACTCCATTCAGCCCAAATTCGTCTCGCGACCAACCATCGTAATAATGTGTTGGGTGTGATAAATGGGAGGAGAGCCTTGAAAAGTGGGTTGTCGTGTCAAAAAACTGCAAAAAATAGGTATAGAGCAATGTTTTGTCTTTTACGCTGAACATCAGGGTATTAGTTGGGGTGTGCGTGAATGGAGAGAAAAAAAATGAAAAATTTTTTAAAAAAAGTTGCGAAATATTTTGGAAGTATAGAAAAATGCTCTATCTTTGCACTCGCTTTCAGAGCAATGGCGAGATAGCTCAGCTGGTTAGAGCGCATGATTCATAATCATGAGGTCCCCAGTTCAATCCTGGGTCTCGCTACACCATAAGCATCGGATGATATTCTCCGATGCTTATTTTTTTCTCCGTAAGCGTTTGCGCTACGTGATACAACAAGAGAGGCTGCCTAACCGATTGGTTGGACAGCCTCTCTGTCGTTTGTTGAGGTGATGACCTCAATCTGCTATGCTACCATGCGAACAATGGATACTGCTCCATCATGGCGTTTACATCCTTGCGTACTGCTGCAATGTTAGCCTCGTTCTCTGGGTCAGACAATACGCGATCGATGAGCTCTGCGATGTAGTCCATCTTATCCTCCTTCAAGCCACGTGTTGTGATGGCAGGAGTACCGAAGCGCAAGCCTGATGTTGTGAATGGAGTGCGTGAGTCGAATGGCACCATGTTCTTGTTTGTGGTGATGTCTGCTGCTACCAAGCACTTCTCCGCCAACTTACCTGTCAACTCGGGGAACTTAGTGCGAAGGTCAACGAGCATGAGGTGGTTGTCAGTGCCGCCCGATACAATCTTGTAGCCGCGCTTTGTGAGAGCCTCAGCCAAAGCCTTAGAGTTCTTCACCACCTGCTTCTGATACTCCTTATACTCGGGAGTGAGGGCCTCGCCAAATGCCACAGCCTTAGCAGCGATTACGTGCTCCAATGGACCGCCCTGGATGCCAGGGAATACGGCAGAGTTCAAAATCTGAGACATCTTCTTAACTACGCCCTTAGGAGTTGTGTAGCCCCATGGGTTGTCGAAGTCCTTGCCCATAAGGATGATACCGCCACGAGGACCACGGAGGGTCTTGTGAGTTGTAGATGTCACGATGTGTGCATACTTAACAGGGTTGTCCAACAAACCTGCTGCGATAAGACCTGCGGTGTGTGCCATGTCGACGAGCAACAACGCGCCTACCTTATCTGCAATCTCGCGCATGCGCTTGTAGTCCCACTCGCGAGAGAATGCCGAAGCACCACCGATGATGAGCTTTGGCTTGTGCTCGAGTGCCAATGCCTCCATCTCGTCGTAGTCGATGTTGCCAGTCTCCTCCTTAAGCTTGTAGCCTACGGCGTTGAAGTACATACCCGACATGTTTACTGGTGAACCGTGTGAGAGGTGACCACCGTGAGAGAGGTCGAGACCCATGAATGTGTCGCCGGGCTTGAGGCAAGCGAAGAATACTGCCATGTTAGCCTGTGCGCCAGAGTGGGGCTGCACGTTAGCGTACTCAGCACCGTAGAGCTTGCAGATGCGCTCGATAGCGAGGTTCTCAATCTTATCTACCACCTCACAACCGCCATAGTAGCGAGCAGCGGGGTAACCCTCAGCATACTTGTTTGTACATACCGAGCCCATTGCTGCCATCACCTGGTCGCTCACGAAGTTCTCCGATGCGATAAGCTCGATGCCCTTTGTCTGACGTGAACGCTCCTCGGCGATCAAATCAAAAATCTGTAAATCCTTATTCATTTTAGTCTATAGTATTATTTAAAATTATCGTTTCCAACCAACAAAGTTATAAAAAAAATAGTGAAACTGCCAAATTTTTTAGTAAAATATTCATCTATCGGTGCTGAATTTATGCCATGCATAACAGCAAAGTGGGCTCAATGATGGTAGTATTGAGTGTATGGAGTGAGTGTGGAGTTATTTCGGGTTTAGAGGTTAATCACTATTAAATGTCCTAAAAAATGCTGTAAAACAGCCTTTTATGCTACTACTACTACTGCTACTACTACTACTACTACTACTGCGATTTTAGGGTTATTTTTCTTTGAGTATTGTATTATTTGTACTACATTTGTGCCGAATTTTCGCATCAATAAACAACGTCAAAATTACAACTTAAATACACTATGAAAAGACTTCTAACTTCAGTAGTTGCAATCGTCGTACTCCTCCTTACAGCGTGCGAGAACGAGTTTGGCAACGCCAACAAGGGTGACGTAATTGTTACTTCGGCAACAAATGTAGAGATTGGTCTCTATGCTGGTGAGTTTGTAATCGACTACGTAGTCAAGGGCTACGAGGATGTCGGTGCAACAATCACAACCACATCAGATTGGCTTCGCGTAAAGGAGAACCGCCCTGGCAAGGCGACTATCCAGTATGAGACAAACGAGACTGGTGGTATGCGTCAGGCAGCTGTAATGCTCAGCTACGAGGGTTCGAACGCAACTGTCGTTGTGTCGCAGTCAAGCGAGGCTGTAACGCCTATCCTCACGCTTAAGAGCGAGGAGAACGTTGAGATTGACCGATGTGGTCAGATGGTTGTCATCAGCTACTCACTCGAGAACGCCAACCCTATGGACTATGTCTATGCCAAGACCTCTGCCGATTGGATCTACTCTATTGAGTGTAAGGGTGGCAAGGCAACACTCGGCATCGCAACAAACACATCGGGCAAGGAGCGCGAGACTGTTGTAACAGTAGGCTACGGCTCTGCATCGTTCACCGTGAACATCAAGCAGGCGGGTGATGGCGAGATTAACTTCAAGGCGCCACTCCTCTGGGGTGACTACTATGGCGATGCACTCACACCTGGCTCTGCCAACTACTGGTTCTTCCTCTCGGATCGTGGTTTCGACATCGATGGCAACTCATATCCCAATGCTACATACTATCGTATCGATGCGTATGGTCCCCTCGCAAAGACTACAGGCATCGTGCCTATCCCCGATGGTACATACACCTACGACCCCAACGACACCTATGCGCAGTGGACATTCACCGCAGAGTGGAGTGGTCACTGGGTGACCGATGCCAATGCTCACCGCGACGCTATACTCAAGTTTGAGGAGGGTACACTCGTTGTTGAGGGTAACAAGATTACGCTTACAGCAAAGATTAACGGCGAGGTGCACAACGTTGTATTCGAGGGTGAGAACGCGCTTCTCGACTGCCAGAACGATGTTGTGGTGTATACCACTCTCGATGGCGACTACGAGGCAGACCTCTCTGACCACTACATGGTTTACGAGTGCTATGGCGACTACTACGAGTTTGGCGCATTCAACTGGATGTTCGTCATCATGCCTAACGATGGCTCTGGCGACTGCATGCAGCTCGACGTTATCACAGGCCACAACGACAAGGAGAGTGGCTTTGCGGGTGACTATGTAGCATCAGACGTGCTCAAGCAGTGGTCGTTCATCCCAGGCTGGACAGATGGCTACAACATGCAGTGCAGCTGGTTCTTTAATAGCAGCGAAGGTGAGCAGGCACCATTCCGTGGTGGCGAGGTATCGGTAGTTGACAATGGCGACGGCACAATAACCGTAGACATCAATGTGACAGATGACCGTCGTAACAACATCACTGGTACATGGACTGGTGTGCCCGAGGCATACACAACACGTAGCATCGTTGTATTCAACAAGTAACAACTAAAAAACTAATAACTTAAAAAAAACTATGAAAAAGATTTTCGGTATTTTTGCTACAATCGCGCTCCTTCTTGGCGTAGGCTGCGAGGAGAAGGGTCCAGTAGATGGTGGTAAGTGTGAGTTCGCCCTCGAGCAGAATGAGGTCTCTGCACCTGCTGATGGTGGCGAGTACTCAGTAAACTACACAATCAAGAACCACGAGAACGGCAATGTCGTGCTCACAGAGTGCAAGGATAACTGGATTAAGGATCTAAGCACTGCAACATACGGCATGGTTAAGTTCACCGTAGCCCCCAACTTCAAGAAGGAGGCACGCGAGACCAAGATCAAGGTTCAGTACACAGGTGTAGAGGAGAAGTTTGAGATCGTGGTTAAGCAGGAGGCGTCAACTGTTGATGCATTCACCTACGATATACTCTCAAATGGGGCTACAGCGCTCTCTATCGAGGTTACTCCCGCCGACACTAACACTGCATACATCTGCCGCACTTACACAAAGGCGCATATGGATGCATTCGGTCTTATCTACGATGAGGGTATCATCAACTACGACCTCGACGCTATCGCTGATGAGGCATACGCAGCATCACAGACATTGCTCAACTACTTGCAGAACATCGCTCGCAAGGGTAGTGCTATCGTGGACTTTACAAAGCTCGTGCCCGACACTGAGTATGTTGTATACTGCTACCACATTAACCTCTCAAATGGTCAGGCTACTGATGGCGAGGTTTACACCGAGACTATCCGCACAGCACAGGTTCAGAAGATTGACGAGAACATCTCTATGAGCTTTGAGGTTAAGGGTGCTCACGTAACACAGACCGTAACAACCGAGAAGCCCGATACATACTACTACACCGAGTGCTGGTCGATGAATGACTTCAAGGCATACTTCGGCTCTAATGTTACTCCCGAGGAGATCTTCCCACGCCGCTGGAACGAGCAGGTGACAATGAAGCGCGACATGGGCTACCAGCCTGCGACAATCATTGCTGACCTCTGCAAGCAGGGTACTCAGACTATCGAGTATAAAGAGCTTAAGGCCGACACTGAGTATGTATTCTACGTGTTCGCTGTAGATCCCGAGACTGCATTCACAGCTACCGACATCGTTACTGAGCGTGTTTACACTACAAACGCTACTGACTCAGGTGTGACAATCGACATCGAGGTTAAGAATATCTTCTATACAACTGCCGATATCTACTTCACTGCAAGCGATCCTAACGCTACATTCCGTCGTACAGTGCTCACTAAGGCTCAGTACCAGGCATGTGGCTCAACAGATGCAGAGCGCTTCGCAGCATTCGAGGCAAATGGTTATGTAAACAGCTATACAGCTACTGGCTATACTGATCTTAACTACACTAAGGGTCAGGCTGGCGTTACATTCGTAGCATTGGCATTCGGTGTTGAGGGTGAGACACCTAATACACGCATCTTCGTTAAGGAGTTCACATTTATGTCAGATGTTGCGGGTACTTCAAACATCACACTCTCTTATACCGAGCACTTCAATATG
Source organism: Alistipes sp. (assembly GCA_045637085.1). Classification (GTDB taxonomy): domain Bacteria; phylum Bacteroidota; class Bacteroidia; order Bacteroidales; family Rikenellaceae; genus Alistipes. The sequence continues at coordinate 16,156 of JAZTYW010000004.1, forward strand.
GCTGAGGTTGCAGCTGTGGATGCAGAGCACTGGGGTGGCTACACAGCATACGAGGGTTACGCTCTTGTGCCTATGACCATCAGCGGCGTTCAGGAGGGTGACGAGGTATATTATATGCTCGACACACGTCCTTTGGACTGGTACAGCAAGGAGTCACAGTGGTTGAGCGAGGTAGCACAGGATAGCCACCTCAAGAACCACTACCACAACTGCTATATGCAGCTTGAGTACGAGAAGGAGTATATCATCATCGCCGTAGCGAAGGATAAGAATGGTAACTTCGGTCAGCTCTTCAAGACACAGCTCTATCTCTACAAGAGCGACTCGGCAGATGTTGCTAAATACTCATACGTTGAGACTAAGTAACATTGTATGATTGTGGCACGCAAGTGCCTATATCATAGACCCGACAACCCCACTCATAGTGCTTATGTGCTATTGCGTGGGGTTTTCTTTTTGGGGTAATCACGCTATGACCTTAGTGCTTACAGGCGGAAATGAGATATAAAATGGAGTATCGCATGGCCAAATATGCTGATATTCGGCAAAAACATGCTATATTTGTTGATGATTTTAATCAAACGTAAACGGATAGTTATATGAAAATAGCAATTATAGGAGCTGGTAATATGGGTGGTGCACTTGCGCGCGGACTCGCCAAGGGTAGCATCGTTGCGACGTCGGACATCTACGTCTCAAATCCATCTGTTGCGAAGCTAGAAGCGTTAAAGTGTGAATTTCCCGAGATAAATGTCTCGACCAGCAATTGTGAAGCTGTCGCTAAGGCGGATATGGTTGTGATTGCCGTAAAGCCATGGAAGGTTGTCGAGGTGCTCGATGAGATTAAGCAGGGCATGGACTACTCGCGTCAGGCTGTCGCTTCAATGGTCGGTGGCTTGGATATAGAGCAGCTCACCGAGTGGCTCGATAACGGAAGTGGTGTGCTGCCTGCCACATACCTCATTATCCCTAATACGGCGATTGCTACTATGAGCAGCATGACCTTCATAGCCTCGGCTCGCAGCTCGGTGTCGCAGGATAGCTATCTGCTCGACATCTTCAATGAGTTGGGTAGGGCTATGTTGATAGAGGAGAGGCTCATCCCCGCCGCTACATCGCTTGCATCGTGCGGAATAGCCTATGCACTGCGATATATACGCGCAGCTGTGGAGGGCGGCGTGGAACTCGGAATACGCGCCGATGATGCCAAGGCTATCGTTATGCAGACCATGCGAGGTGCCGCCGACATCCTTGCTGCCAATGGCTCGCACCCCGAGGCGGAGATTGACCGTGTGACAACTCCTGGCGGACTTACAATCAGGGGACTCAATGCCATGGAGGCTGCGGGATTTACCCATAGCGTGATTGAGGGCCTGCGTGCTTCGACAAAGAGATAGGGCTTTGGTGTGGTTTGCAGCGATAAACTATATTTTACAGGGATCTCATAAGTTTATTCAAATACTTTTGAGGTCTCTTCGTTTTGTCTATTCAGCAATTTTGTTTATCTTTGCATCTATTAAACATACATGTATATACAATGGAAAAGATAAGGGTTTTCTTCAGTTGGCTTCGTAATGCAATTTCGCCCGTCTATGTATCGATGGTTATAGCGGCGTTTGTGCTTTGGTTCATCACCAAACTCGGCGGTACATATACCACTGACCATGAGGTAACTGTTGTTATCGACAACGTGGAGTATAACGTGTCATGCACTATTCGCGGTAAGGGTACAGATCTTGTGCACTACACACTCTCGTCAGAGCGTAGTAGCTTCGATATCCCAATCTCGGATCTTACCCAGGATAAGCCTATGAATGACAATAATGGCAACACGGTGATTCATATCACTGCTGAGTCAATGAAGCTGGCGCTTGCGCAGCGCATGAACAGCATTGAGGTCGTGTCTGTTGGTTCTGTTCCCGTTATTGTCAATGAGCGAATTGAGGATAGCGCCGCAGAGAGTGCAGAGAGTACGGAGGTCTCTACTGAGAAGCACGCTGTGGTAAAGAAAACTTCAGATGTTGTCGAGCAGCCCACAGAGGGTGAGGTTGTAGCCGTTATGCCAGCAGAGGAGTTGAGCGAGGTGACTGAAGTGACCGAGTAGTTTGTTAATAAATAAAATGTAGCATCGACATGTATAAGGTAGGTCTTACTGGTGGCATTGGCTCGGGCAAGAGCAAGGTCGCCGAACTATTGAGCGATAGGGGTGTTGCTGTCTATGATTCGGACAGCCGTGCCAAGGTGCTTATGGCGAGTGACGCGACATTGCGTGAAGCGCTTATTGAGGCTTTTGGTGCGGAGTGCTACACGGATGCGGGACTTAACCGTGCATGGCTTGCCGAGCGCGTGTTCAATAACGAGGAGGAGTTGCGCCGACTCAATGCCATTGTCCATCCGGCTGTTATGCGCGACTTTGCCGCGTGGGCAGATAGTGCCGAGGGTAGCTATGTTGTCTTGGAGTCGGCTATACTTCTGGAGGCGGGTCTGGAATCTCATGTCGATGTTGTTGTTGCAGTGATGGCACCTAAGGAGTTGCGCCTTGAGCGTGCTATGCAGCGAGATGGCGCGACAAAGGAGCAGATCGAGGAGCGCATGCGCAATCAGATGAGTGACGATGAGCGTACGGAGCGTGCGAAGTATGCCATTGTTAATATAGATCTTGAGGATCTTGAGGAGGATGTAGAGCAGTTGCATCGCCGCTTGTGTTATGATTCTAACCCCCGAAACAATAGAGTTGAGGAGTAGCCATGTGATGGCTATCGTCAATGTTACGCCCGATTCGTTCTACTCCACGAGTCGCCATTCGTCGTGCGCTGAGGTGTGCCGTTCGGTAGAGCGTGCTATAACAGAGGGTGCTACGATTATCGACATTGGAGGCTACTCGTCGCGCCCTGGTGCCGAGGATGTAGGCGTTGAGGAGGAGTGGCGCAGGGTAGAGATGGGACTGCGCGCTGTGCAGGGTATGGATGCAGGTGTTGTGGTCTCGATAGATACGTTCCGTGCGGAAATTGTGCGCAGGGCGTATGAGTCGTTCGGTCCATTCATAGTCAATGATATCTCGGCTGGTGAGGCTGATGCAGATATGGTGGCTACGGTAGCGAGATTGGGACTATATTATGTAGCTATGCACATGCGTGGAACTCCTGAGACTATGCAGTCGGAGACGGAGTATCGTGAGGGTGTTGTTGCTGCTGTTGTCAACTATTTCCGTGAGCGTGTCAAGCATCTTGAGGCCGAGGGCATAGAGCCTGAACGAATAATCCTCGACCCTGGTTTTGGCTTTGCTAAGACAATTCAGCAGAACCACGAACTCATGGCGGGACTCGGTGAGTTGCGCGCGCTGGGATACCCTTTGCTTATCGGAGTATCGCGCAAGTCGATGATTTATCGTGCGCTGGGCATCACGGCAGATGACTCGTTGCCGGGCTCATTGGCATTGGCGTGGGAGGCATTGCGCAGTGGTGATGCTATTGTGCGAGTGCACGATGTGGCAGCAACAAAACAGGTTGTTGAGCTTTCAAAATATTATAAATCAGTTGTATATGATAAGGGTAGATAGCGTTGTTAAGCGATTTGGCGCGCTTGAGGTGTTGCATGGTGTCAGTATGTCTGTGCAGCGAGGCGAGATAGTCTCGATTGTTGGTGCAAGTGGTGCCGGCAAGACTACGCTCTTGCAGATTATAGGCACGCTTATGGAGTCAGACTCGGGCAGTGTCACCATCAATGGCGTATCGCCCAAGGGACTATCCGATGCCAAGCTCTCGGAGTTTCGCAACAAGCATATAGGCTTTGTCTTTCAGTTCCACCACCTTCTTGCCGAGTTTACAGCCAAGGAGAATGTTATGATGCCCATGCTTATTGCAGGTGTGGAGCGTGGTGAGTCGGCAAAGCGTGCTGAGGAGTTGCTCTCGCTGGTGGGTATGTCGCACAGAATGGAGCATAAGCCCTCGGCACTCTCGGGTGGTGAGCAGCAGCGTGTGGCTATTGCGCGTGCCCTTGCCAATAATCCCTCGGTGGTACTCGCTGATGAGCCTACGGGTAACCTCGATAGTGCAACGCGCGAGGAGATACAGCAGCTCTTTTTCGATCTTCGTGACCGCCTTGGACAGACTTTCGTCATCGTGACACACGATGAAACCCTCGCAGAACACTCCGACCGTAAAATTGTGATGACCGATGGCAACATTCTCTGATATGAGCCGCGAGGAGATGCGCGAACTTCTCGAACGACTACACGACAGATATAACAACGAATCGTTTATTGAGGCCGACCCAATCAGTGTGCCCCATAGTTTCAGCTCCACAGTTGACAGGGAGATTGCGGGTTTCTTGGCTGCCACTATCGCGTGGGGTAATCGCAAGGCTATTGTGCAGAGTGCCCACCGCATGATGCGATATATGGATAACGCTCCCGAGGACTTTGTGCGTAATGCTTCACAGGCAGATATGGAGTATCTTCGCACCTACGTTCACCGTACCTTCAATGGATGTGATTTTCAGGATTTTGTGCGTGGTTTAAGGCATATCCTTGAGCAGTGGGGTAGTGTTGGTAACTACTTTGAGTCGCGCTATGCTGTGCATGGTGACTTGCGTCCTGTATTCTCGGAGTTCAGGCGCGAGTTCTTCAGCGCAGAGCATGATAAACACTCCGAGAAACACCTCTCGTCAATTGATAAGGGTGCGGCCTGCAAGCGCTTGTGCATGTATTTGCGCTGGTTTGTACGCAGGGATGATAGGGGTGTTGACTTTGGATTGTGGACTCGAATACCGATGTCTGCGCTCTATATGCCACTTGATATACACACTGGTCGCATGGGACGTGACCTTGGACTGCTGAGCCGCAAGCAGAGTGACTGGAAGGCCGTTGAGGAGCTTACAGCCTCGTTGCGCGAGTTGTCATCTGAGGACCCCGTGCGTTACGACTATTCACTATTTGGACTCGGTATCTCGGGAGACGATATTTAGATGTGGGGTGGGGTAATTCTCCTCCCTTGCCACTCACTCTCTTCCCTTTATATATGTACTAACCTCCCCGTAGCATAAATGTTCAGATTTAAGCAGTTTGAGATAGCCGACGACCTATCGGCTATGAAGATAGGCACTGATGGAGTGCTTCTTGGTGCGTGGGCAGATGTCGAGGAGGCATGCACCATCCTCGATGTAGGCACGGGTACGGGCCTCTGTGCTATCATGTGCGCACAGCGCAATGACCTTGCTGCGGTACATGGCGTTGATATTATGGAGGATGCTGTAATCGAGGCACGCGGCAATGCTGCGCGTTCGCCATGGAGTAACCGCATCTCGATGGAGTGTGCCGATATACGCAGTTATGACCCCGATGTGCGCTACGACCATATCGTTAGCAATCCGCCGTATTTCCTGAAGACGTTGCAATCTCCCGATATGGCACGTGCCACGGCACGCCATGCCACAACGCTGACGTATGAGGACCTGATAGCTGCTGCCGAGCGACTGCTTATGCCCGAGGGACGACTTAGCGTCGTGCTGCCCACGGAGTGTGCGCGTCTGTTTCGCAGTGTAGCCTTTGAACGATTGTGGCTAAGCCGAATTCTTGATGTCTCAACCCGTGAGGGTGATGCGCCCAAGCGCACGCTTATGGAGTTTGTGCTCACCTCCACACCCATTATGCCACGTAGTGCCAATATCGCGATACAACGCAGAGATGGCGGCTATACGGAGGAGTATATGCGACTTACGGAAGAATTCTACCTAAATTTTTGATAACCTCGATAAAATTAGTTATATTTGCACCTATATATAATAAAATCAAGACTATGAAAAAGATATCTACTATACTTCTCGCGGCGCTCTTCATCTCTTTCGCGGGTGATGTTGCCGCACAGCAGGTTGTCAAGCAGCGTATAGGCACATATAAAGAGAATGGTAATGTAGTTGTCAGCGAGGCTACAACAACACTCGTTGTCGATCTTGTCGTCGAGTGCGAGGAGTTTATCGCAGGTGACTATGCCCGCTATGCGCAGAAATTTCTCGGCAAGCGTGCTTCGCTCGTAAACCGTGTGTCGTATAGCATCGTGGGTGCAGACGTCGCTGTGCTCGATACTCCACAGTACTATGCTACAAACACCGTAAAGGAGGATGTATCAGTAACGCGAGTGGGTGATGAAATCGCTATTGACCGCCTCTCATCTTCGGAGTTGGCACAGGAGACTGCCGCCAAGAGTGCTGCCGAGCGCATCTTCGAGTTGCGCACTGTGCGTCAGGAACTTATAATGGGTGAGTATGGCGATGGTGTATATGGCGCAGGCCTCGAGGCTGCACTACGTGAGATTGATCGTTTGGAGAGTGAGTATATGGAGATGTTCTATGGTGTGCGTACCACTACAACGACCCACCACCGCATCATTCTTCCCGTATCGGCGGAGACTCCAAATACGGTCATTGCACGCTTTAACAGTGACGAGGGCTTGTTGCAGCGCGATAATATCGCTGGTGACATAGTTATGGTTGCCATCTCTCCATCGGATATGGAGTATCCATTGAGTGACATCAAGGGCACGGTGGTATATCGCTACGCAAATAATGCTACGGTTACAGTGAGCCATGCACAGCAGAAACTCGTAAGCCGTGTGTTGCCAATATTTGAGTTTGGTGAGACTGTGTACTATGTAATGCCACGCTAATACCGAGCAGTTATGGATAATACACAGAGAATGATTGCTCTGCTTGGACGTGTGCGCAAGGAGATGAATGGTGCGGTGTCGGAGAGCATGGCAAACGATGGTGAGAGCTACGGCCTTAACTATGGCGTATCCATAGCTACGCTCCGTGAGATTGCTGCAAAGGAGACCCCTGATCACGATTTTGCGAAGTATCTATACCAGCAGCAGGTGCGTGAGTTGCGACTTATCGCGTGTCATCTTGCTGAGCCTGAAAAGGTAGATATTCACGACTTTCCATTCTGGTCGCGTGGCATCCGTAATCCTGAACTCGCTGAGGAGCTCGCTTTTGCGCTCCTTTCAAGGATATACGATATCAACTCACTAATGGGCATATGGACAACAGAGAGCAGTGAACTGATATCTTATGCCGCCCTTATGGCAGCCTCGCGTAACAAACGCACGCTCTCCGAGGTGGCGTTCATAGCAATTGAGAAGGCTGTAAAGGCAAATCCTACATCACGAAATATTGCACATGGCGTTGTGGCGCTGGTATGTTATATCGCTGCGAACGACAAATCTGTTAAGGTGGGTATCCCCGCGCTTCTTGAGAGCATACCCGATTGCCCTGTTAAGGAGTATGTATCGGAGGAACTCACCTGGAGATTGGAGTCAATAGAGTAAGAAAAAATAGAGACCGCAAAGTCTCTATTTTTTTTGTCTATATCTACATCCTCAAAGCCTCCATCGGATGCCTATTTCTCTATGTTTTTCTGTATTCTCTCAAGCCCCGCGCGTGTTATTGCCGTAGTGCCTGCTATTGCTTGAAACTCCTCCTCTGACATCTTTAACCATGCCTCGCTATCGAGTGCTGTGGGGTCGTACAACGGGTCGAATTTCGGGTTGGTGTGTAGTGGTGCTCGCTTGTTGTATGGGCAGATATTTTGGCAGGCGTCGCAACCAAATATCCAGCCGTCAAGCGATATGTTCAACCCCTCCGTGCCCTCACGTTCGATGGTGCGACACGATATGCAGCGGCGTGTATCAATGGTTCTGTTGTTGAGAATAGCCCCGTTGGGACACGCCTCAATACATCTGCGACACTCGCCACAGCCAACACCCTCCAAGGGTTTGTCGTATTTGTCCACTTCCATGTCTATGACCAACTCTCCGAGGTGGATCATTGAGCCGTGTGTGGGGGTTACGAGCAGCGAGTTGCGGCCTATCCACCCCAATCCTGCACGTTGGGCATAGCTCTTCTCCGCAAGTGGGGCAGAGTCTGTAAATGCACGGTAGCGGAGTGTGGGGTAGTGCTGTTTAAGTCGCTCTGCGAGAGTGTTCAACATCGCTTTAATGGTGACATGATAGTCGGGTGCCAGAGCATACGATGCAACCTTCGTGCGACACCCCTCGTTGTAGCCACGACTGAAGGGTGATAGGTACGAAATAGCACAAATTATCACGGCGCGTGAGCCCTCGACCAAAAGAGATGCGTCGAAGCGCTTTTCTATGTTGCGAGAGAGGTAGTCAAGAGTCGAGGAATTACCCTCTAACATCCACTTTTTAAAGTGGTTATGCTCTTGCTCCAGGTGCTCGGCACGTGTAATACCCACAAGGTCAAAACCTGCATCTTTTGCCTCTTTTATTATGATATTTCGAGAAATCATTGAAATTATTTTTGGCAAAAATAGCAAATTTTTGAAAAAATATTGGTAACTTGCACTCGATTTGTTGAGTTTTAGAACAAATTTACATTTATAAACAACGTAAATTCAAAACAATGAAGATGTTTAACACCCTATATGAGATAGTTCGCAATAGCATTGAGAACTTCTCTTCACGCATTGCATTCTCGATGCTCGGCGGCGAGGATGTGTCGTACAAGGAGGTAGGTGAGCGCATCGAGCAGGTTCAGGAGTTGTTGCTTGACGCGGGCGTAGGTGCTGGCGACAAGGTGGCAATCTTGAGCAGCAGCATGCCAAACTGGAGCGTGTCGTACTTCGCTGTAACCACTGCGGGCATGATTGCCGTGCCCATCCTTCCTGACTTTACCTCAAGCGAGCTTGATTTGATTATTGAGCACTCCGAGGCGAAAGCCATTCTTGTATCTGACAAACTCTATGCCAAATTATCTAAGGAGGTCATAGAAAAGTTTAATATCGTTATCCGTACCAAGGGTCTTAACCCAATTGTTAAGCGTGTGTCGGAGCGTGCCGAGAAGCGTATCCCTCAGCCCGACGATATTGCAGCTATCATCTACACTTCAGGCACTACATCGAAGCCTAAGGGTGTTATGCTTACACATAAGGCTATATCTATGCAGCTTTCGGTGATTCCACCACTCTTCGAGTACAATCAGGATGATGTTCTGCTCTCTATCCTTCCCTTGTCGCACACCTATGAGTGTACGCTTGGTATGATTTATCCCTTCTCGCGTGGTGCGCACGTCTATTACATGGATCGTCCACCCGTGGCATCGGCACTTATGCCAGCATTGCAGCAGGTGCGTCCTACGGTGATTGCCTCAGTGCCTCTTATCATGGAGAAGGTGTATCGTGGCAAGGTGCGCCCTACTTTTGAGAAGAACGCATTGTTGCGCGGACTCTATGGTTGGTCGCCCACACGTAAGCTTTTGCATAAGGTTGCGGGCAAGAAGATCAAGGAGCTCTTTGGTGGTCGTATGCGTCTCTTCGCGATTGGCGGTGCTAAGTTTGATACCGAGGCGGAGCGATTCCTCAAGGAGGCAGGTTTCCCATACGGTATTGGCTACGGTCTGACAGAGACTGCACCACTTCTTGCAGGTGCTGTTGGCAACATGGTGCGTCTTGGCTCTACAGGTCCTGCTTTGGATGGTGTTGAGTTGCGTCTCGATAATGTTAATGCTTCAACAGGTCAGGGAGAGATTGTTGCCAAGACTCCTTGCTGTATGTCTGGATATTACAAGAATGAGGAGGCTACACGCGATGCCTTTACCGAGGATGGTTGGTTCCGTACGGGTGATCTCGGATATATAGCTCCTGACGGTTGGATATTCATCAAGGGTCGTCTCAAGAATATGATTGTTGGCCCTTCGGGTGAGAATATCTATCCAGAGGATATCGAGCAGGTCATCAACTCTAATCCTATTGTTGCAGAGTCAGTTGTGACTGAAGAGAATGGCAAGCTCGTCGCTCTTGTTCACTTTGATATGGCAGCCATCGAGGCTCGTTACGAGGAGTTCAAGAAGATTGTAAGTGGCGGCAAGGAGCAGATTGGACAGAAGTATGTAGCGAGCAAGGAGCAGCTGGAGCAGAAGATGGAGGAGATTAAGCGTGAGCTTGTAACCTATGTCAACTCAAAGGTAAATCGCTTCTCGCAGATTACAAAGGTTATCGATAATGGCTGTGAGTTCGAGAAGACTCCAACCAAGAAGATTCGTCGTTTCGTCTACGAGCAGAGGGCTAAGAACGGATTTGTTCCCGATAGCAATTTAGTGTTATAGTTGCGCATTAGCGGCACATCCCAAAAAGTAGAATACCCAGGGCTGTACATATTGTACTATCCCTGGGTATTCTCTTTTGCGATGCACCATACTCCCATACCACTCTGACGCTAAATTCGGTTGTATGGAGAGTATAGAATTTAGAGAATTTAAGGAGGTTAGTGAATATAGTGTATAATATTTCCTTAATCTCCTTAATCTCCTTACTCCCCCCTCCACTTCATAAAACAAACAGAGACCGCTCCACTGGAACGATCTCTATTTTTCTGCTCGAAGCTACGTTATTACTCCTCCTGACGGTAAGTGTGCTCAACGTAGATTGCGCGCTGCATAGCCTCACGCTTAGCGATTGAAGGCTTTGTGAAGTACTGACGACGACGAAGCTCCTTCAAAACGCCTGTACGCTCATACTTTCTCTTAAACTTCTTGAGGGCGCGCTCGATGTTCTCTCCCTCCTTAACGGGCATGATAATCATAATCTTATTCTTTTTTT
>JAZTYW010000005.1:0-88299 GCA_045637085.1 Alistipes sp.
TATGCACGGCAAACGCTATGGCTATCGTCGTGTGTATCAGCAACTACGCAACGAGGGTTATACTCTTAATCACAAGACTGTGCAGCGACTAATGCAGGAAATGAGCCTTAAATCGCAGATACGCAGAGTGAAGTATCGCTCATATCGTGGCGAGGTGGGCAAGACAGTTCCTAATATTCTTAATCGTGAGTTTGAGGCATCACGACCTAACCAGAAGTGGGCAACTGATGTTACAGAGTTTAAGGTGGCTGACCGCAAGGCATATCTATCTCCGATTATAGATATGTTTAATGGTGAGATTATAGCCTACACAATATCAGACAGGCCTGATTTGAAGATGGTGATGGATATGATGTACTCGGCAAAACGTAAGATTAGGAATACTGATGGTATATTGCTGCACTCGGATCAGGGGTGGCACTATCAGCATATGCAGTACCAGCAGACGCTGAAAAAGTATGGCATTACACAAAGTATGTCACGCAAAGGGAATTGCTTGGATAATGCTGTTATGGAAAACTTTTTTGGTATTATGAAAACGGAATTGCTATATTTGCAAGAGTTTTCGGATATGGAAGTTTTCAAGCGAGAGTTACGAAAGTATATCAACTACTACAATAACGACCGTATTAAACTAAAATTAAACGGAAAGAGTCCGGTGCAATACCGAACTCTTTACCAATAAATCTATTTAATAATCCGTCCAATCTTTTGGGGGCAGATCATAAAGTACGTCCCATTGACGGCACTTTTTGTTAGCGGCAGTAGATGTCTGCCTTATAATCTTAAATTACAAGGGGAGGAACGCCAAAAGAATACCCGCCGCAACAGCTGAACCGATAACACCCGCTACGTTAGGACCCATAGCGTGCATCAAAAGGAAGTTGCTGGGGTTATACTTCTGACCAACGGTCTGCGATACACGAGCAGCCATAGGCACAGCTGACACACCTGCAGAACCGATAAGTGGATTGATCTTCTCCTTGCTGAAGAGGTTCATAATCTTAGCCAAGATAACGCCAGATGCTGAACCGAATGAGAATGCTACGATACCCAATGTAAGGATACCGAGGGTATTCCAGTTAAGGAAGGCATCAGCAGTTGCTGTAGCACCCACAGAGATACCGAGGAAGATGGTAACGATGTTCATCAACTCATTCTGCACGGTCTTTGAGAGACGCTCTGTAACGCCGCACTCCTTCATCAAGTTACCCAACATCAAACAGCCGATAAGTGGAGCTGCCGATGGCAAGAGGATAGCAATGATAACGGTGATAGCGATTGGGAAGATAATCTTCTCGCGCTGTGACACTGTGCGAAGCTGCTTCATCTCAATCATGCGCTCCTTCTTTGTGGTCAAGAGCTTCATGATAGGGGGCTGGATAACGGGCACAAGTGCCATGTATGAGTATGCAGCCACCGCGATAGGACCGAGCAAGTGGGGAGCGAGCTTCGATGTGAGGTAGATAGCCGTAGGACCATCAGCACCACCGATGATACCGATAGAACCACTCTCCCAGTAGTTGAAGCCCAAAGCCAACGCACCAAGGAACGTAGCAAAGATACCGATCTGTGCTGCAGCACCCAAGAGCAAGCTCTTAGGGTTAGCAATCAATGGACCGAAGTCAGTCATAGCACCTACACCGATGAAGATCAAGCAAGGATAGATACCGAGCTTAACACCGAGGTAGAGGTAGTCCAAGAGGCCTGCTGAACCAAGAGCGAAGTCTGCCCAGTGAACATGACCATTAGCAAAGAAATCTGCATGGAACATACCTGCACCAGGCAAGTTGGTCAAGAGCATACCGAAGGCAATAGGCATCAAGAGCAATGGCTCGAACTTCTTAACGATAGCCAAGTAGAGCAACACGAACGATACGAGAAGCATAACGCCATAGCGCCAGTCGTCTACAAGACCCTTGAAGCCAGCCTGACCAACGAAGTCACCAATAGCCTTACCTACGCTGAAGTCCTTATCGATGTCGTTGTTGTCGCGACCCTCAGAGCCCTGTACAGGAGCTGCAACAGTCTCAACAGCGGCCTCAGCAACCTCCTCAACAACCTCAACTGCCTCATCGATGAGCATGATACCCTCGTTAGCCTCGGTAGCAGGAGTCTCAATCATCTCGCCCTCAACAGGCTCGGCGAGCTGATTCTCCTGTGCCTGCAAAGGCATCACGAACATCACAGCTGCGATGAGCAATGAAAAATAGAATTTTACACTCTTCATATTACATTAATAATTAAAGAGTTAAAACTATGCAAGGTCGATAAGAGCCTCACCCTGCTGAACAGCCTTGCCCTCAGTAACGTAGATCTTCTTAACTGTACCAGCTGCGGGTGCCATGATCTCGTTCTCCATCTTCATAGCCTCCAAGGTCATGAGAACCTCACCAGCCTTAACTGCCTGACCCTCCTTTACCTTAATCTTAGATACACTGCCTGGAAGTGGTGACTTGATAGAGCCAGCATTGCCTGTGACAACCTGTGCTGGAGCATCTACGAAATCGCCCGAAGAGCTTGATGGCTTAACGGCTGCAATCTTAGGAGATACGATAGCCTCCTCCTTCTCAACCTGAACGGTGTAGCTCTTACCATTAAGCTCGACACGAGCTGTGTTGCGCTCTGTCTCCTCAACGATGGCCTCGTAGCTCTTGCCATTAATATTGAATTTGAATTTCTGCATAATTGCTTGTTTAGTGTAATGGTGTTAGTTTTACAATTGTTTGTTGATATTACGCACCTGCCATGCCGAAACGTCGTGGTTCTGGCGGAAGGTAAGCACATCGCTCTCCTCATCGTGACGATTGAAGAAGAGGTTGACAGCCATAGCGATGGCTGCCACCTCCTCGTCGCTGATTTCGTCAGATGATGTTGCCACGGGTGCCACTGCAGCTGCCTTACGCTCCTTAAAGATAACTCCGAAGAGCTTCAAAACGAAGATAAGAAGCACAAGCACTGTAAACACGAGCAAGATGCTCACAAGTGCCATAAGACCTGCATTACCCCAATTAGTTGCAAGAATCATCATAACTTACTTATATATTATTATAAGACTACAAAGGAATGTTGTTATGACGCTTTGCAGGATTCTCCAAACGCTTGTTGCGCAATGACTCCAAAGCACGGATCACGCGGAAACGAGTGTTGCGAGGCTCGATAACGTCATCGATATAGCCGTAGCGTGCTGCGTTGTAAGGGTTAGAGAACTTGTCGCGGTACTCCTGCTCCTTCTCCTCAACAAACTTCTTCTTGTCCTCAGCATTCTCGAATGAAGACAACGCCTTAGCGTGCAATACCTCGACAGCACCACTTGCACCCATAACAGCGATCTCGGCTGTAGGCCATGCGTAGTTAACATCACCACGGATGTGCTTAGATGACATAACGATGTATGCACCACCGTATGCCTTACGTAATGTAACAGTGATCTTTGGCACTGTAGCCTCGCAGTATGCGAAGAGCAACTTAGCACCGTGTGTAATAACACCACCGTACTCCTGAGCTGTACCAGGCAAGAAGCCAGGAACGTCAACCAATGTCACCAATGGAATGTTGAACGCGTCGCAGAAACGTACGAAACGAGCAGCCTTGCGTGATGCGTTGATATCGAGTACACCTGCCATGAACTTAGGCTGGTTAGCGATGATACCTACGCTCTGGCCGTTGAAGCGTGCGAAACCTGTGATGATGTTCTTTGCGTATGCAGCTGCACTCTCCAAGAACTTACCATCGTCAACGATAGCCTTGATAACCTCCATCATGTCGTATGGCTTGTTAGGATTATCAGGGATGATGTCGTTCAAGATATCCTCCTTACGTGCGATGTCGTCAGTACATGGCTGGTCGGGAACCAACGCTGTGTAGTTCTGAGGCATGTATGAGAGAAGGTCGCGGATAAGCTGCAAGCCCTCCTCCTCTGAATCAACTGCGAACTGTGCTACACCACTCTTTGTTGTGTGCATGTTTGCACCACCGAGCTGCTCCTGAGTTACGTCCTCACCAGTAACGGTCTTAACAACCTTAGGACCTGTCAAGAACATGTTAGATGTCTCACGACGCATGATGATGAAGTCGGTCAAAGCAGGTGAGTAAACAGCACCACCGGCGCAAGGACCAAAGATAGCAGAGATCTGTGGGATAACACCAGATGCCATAACGTTACGCTGGAAGATGTTTGCGTAACCAGCCAAAGCGTTTACACCCTCCTGGATACGAGCACCACCTGAGTCGTTAAGACCAATACATGGAGCACCATTGCGAACTGCCATATCCATAACCTTACAGATCTTGTCAGCCAAAGAGATTGACAAAGAACCTGCAGTAACGGTGAAGTCCTGTGCGAAGACGTAAACAAGACGGCCAGCGATGGTACCGTAACCAGTTACAACGCCATCACCGAATGTATGCTTCGCGTCCATACCGAAGTCGTAGCAACGGTGTGTAACGAACATATCAAACTCCTCGAAGCTACCCTCATCCAAGAGCATAGCAATACGCTCACGAGCTGTGTACTTACCCTTCTCGTGCTGCTTGTCGATTGCCTTCTGGCCACCACCCATGCGAGCTGTCTGGCGGTTGTCCATCAATTTCTCAATCGCTTTCTGAATCTCACTCATAGTGTTTTTCTATTTTAGTTTAGTTAATTTTCAGTTTATGCGGAATGCCCCCAAATTAAATTGCAGGCACATCCTTTAAGGATAGAAGTTGTATAACAAGAGCTAGTTTTAGGCTTGCGTAGCCTGAGATACCGGAGTTTACTTGACGTAAATGAGGATATCGAAGGCAAGCGTAACGACAAAATAGCCTTGTTAGACGGCTTCTATCAATTACTTGTTCTTATTCTCGCAAAGCTCTGTAAGAATACCCTGTGTAGACTTTGGGTGAAGGAATGCGATAGTAAGACCCTCTGCACCCTTACGTGGAGTCTTGTCGATGAGGCTGATGCCGTGTGCCTCAGCGTCTGCAAGCTGCTCCTCGATGTTCTCGCAAGCGAGAGCCATGTGGTGGATACCTACGCCCTTCTTCTCGATGTACTTAGCGATGGTTGACTCAGGTGATGTAGGCTCCAAGAGCTCGATCTTAGTCTGGCCAAGCATAAAGAATGCAGTCTTAACCTTCTGGTCAGCTACCTCCTCGATAGCGTAACACTTAAGACCCAATACGTTCTCCCAATAAGGAATAGACTCCTCCAAGCTGTTAACGGCGATGCCGAGGTGCTCAATGTGTGATACTTTCATTTTGTTTTGTTTTTATAAAGTTTAACTTAATATTTGTTTGTTATTGTTTATACAATACATATCTACAAAAATCACCCAAAGATACTCATTTTTTTTGAAGGCACGAAATATTTTCGACTCTTTTTTCAAATAATTTTCCTTACAGGCGGGTCGTGGTGCTAATTTGGGCTATCAAGTGAAAAAAGATGTGGCATTGGGATTGATTATTGCAGAAAATTTCGTATCTTCGCATATTAAACATCATTCAGAACAATGAGACACCTATTAGCCATAGTCGCTTTTATATGCGCCACAGCCTTTAGTGCCAACGCCCAGAGCATACGCCTCGACGAGACTATACCCGCATTGAGCGTAACCACAAATCTTGACGAGACACTCGCCATGTATAACCACGACTACACATGTCTCATTTTTGCCCACTCCGAGAGCAAGCCATGCGTGGATGCCATGAGCAACTTCAGCACCACTGCCGAGAGACTCAACAGTCAGTGTGCCATCGTAATCATCACGGGCGAAGCAGAGGAGAATAGCGCAGAGATTACAGAGCGTCTGAGCGCGGAGAACTACATCCTCGCCTTCGACGACGACAACAACACGCTCAAGGCGTTTGGCATCAACTACGTTCCATTCGTCGTGATATACCGCAACAAGAATTCACGCGTCAAGTGGTTTGGACCCATCCACCACCTCAACGACGATATAATAAAACAACTCAAGTAATCGACAAAAAACTACAATATCATGGCATTCAGCAAGATAGAACACTACGAGAAGGAGTATCTCGATCAGCATCACAACAGCGCACTCAACGTTACTGAGGGTGTTGATGACAAGCCCGTTGTAAACCCATACTTCGTGCGCAAGAAGCGTCGCACGATGACCACGGATGAGTATGTGGCAGGCATCCTTGAGGGCAACATCACAATTCTTGCACAGGCAATTACGCTCATCGAGAGCAACAACCCCGTTCACTACGCGCAGGCGCAAGAGATTATCGAGCGCTGTCTGCCCCATGCCGGCAAGTCGGTGCGCATCGGCATCACGGGTGTTCCAGGCGCAGGTAAGTCGAGCTTCATCGAGGCTGTGGGCAACATGGTTACATCCTACAACCATAAGCTCGCAGTGTTGGCTATCGACCCAAGCTCGGAGCGCAGCGGCGGCTCAATCCTCGGTGATAAGACACGCATGGAGAGCATCTGCCACAACCCCAATATCTTTGTGCGCCCTTCGCCCTCGGCAGGCTCTTTGGGTGGCGTAGCGCGCAAGACACGCGAGACTATCGTGTTGTGCGAGGCTGCGGGCTACGACGTCATCTTCATTGAGACCGTGGGCGTGGGACAGTCGGAGACGGCGGTACACTCTATGGTCGATATGTTTATGATGTTGCAGATTTCGGGTGCCGGCGACGAACTTCAGGGCATCAAGCGCGGCATCATGGAGATGGCCGACATGATGGTTATCACCAAGGCAGATGGCGAGAACATCCACAAGGCGGAGCTTGCCAAGGCACAGTATCAGGGTGCACTCATGCTCTTCCCCTTGCCCGAATCGGAGTGGCGACCACAAGTCTACACATGCTCATCACTCGAGGGCACAGGCCTCGAGGAGGTATGGCAGGGCGTGGAGCAGTACTTGCAGCACATCGAGCTTAATGGCTACTTCATGGCTAACCGCAACCGTCAGAACAAGTACTGGATGTATGAGACCATCAACGAGACGTTGAAGTCGAGCTTCTACAACAACCCCGAGATTGAGGCCAAGATGGCAGATATTGAGCAGCGCGTACTTGATGCAAAGCTATCATCGTTCATCGCCGCAAAGGAGTTGTTGGACATCTATTTCAAGTAGAGGTAATCAACTAATTATAAAAGAAATAGCAGATAGGTCGCCTATCTGCTATTTTTGCTTTATGAGGGGGGGATATCGTTAGTCCACGAACTCAACGACAGTACCATGAGCACGTACTGTGCGCTTGCTCCAGATCAAGACATTCTGGAAATCCTCCTTAATGGTTACATTAATCAAAGCCTGTGAGCCAGAGAGCTGTGCCTTCTCAGTCAACTCAGCCACAGCATTCTCCTTCAAAGCGCGCTTGCCCAAACCACCAATACCGCAGAAATATGACTGTGATACATCAGCATACACGTGCTTAACAACATTGTAGTTATTCTCCTGGAGAACAACATTTGTCTGGTTTACATTCACGTTAGATGTCATGTACGATGACACACCGCAGCTTGTAAACATGATCGCAACAATAGCCACAACAACGAGTGACAAAAGCTTTTTCATAAGTTTAATAAATTTATTAGTTAGTGTTTGTGTATTTGTGTTCGCTATACCGAGTAGGCACACTCTCTTCGATTTACCTCTTAAGAGCCTACGGTATGACAAAATTAACTAAAGTTTTTCTAATATGCAAACATATTTGCAATATTTTCGCCCCATTTTTATGGGGGGGGGTAAAACGCTGATTATAAACAATATAGCATCACAGACTCTTTATCGATATAAACTGACATAACTCTCGATAGTGCTCTATATTAATGGTTAAATATTTAATGATAACTCACTTTATGGGGGAAATTATTAGGCTTTTATCTTCAAAATTTGATAGATAAAAGATAACGCAATGACAATGGTGGAAATGGTTAAAATATATAATTTTGAAAAAATTTGGCAGATTAATATATTTTGTGTATTTTTGCAGCGCAAAAGTGACATACTATCGCAATTGTAGTTAATACAATTTGTTGTGGGGTATGAATATTTGGGTATTAGTATGCCATTTTTGGACGATGGTTCCGTAGCTCAGTTGGATAGAGCAACAGCCTTCTAAGCTGTGGGTCGTGGGTTCGAACCCCGCCGGAATCACCAAAACGTTGAAAATCAGCCAGTTAGCTTATTAAAAATAGCAAACTGGCTGATTTTTTTATGCTGTTACTCTATCCAACTGGGCTACTGATGCAAACACATCTGCAAACAGTTCGGGTGTGGCAAAAATGTTTGCAAACCATTTGTAAACCATTAAAAGCCAAACCGTTATGTTAAGCATCAGTTTCACCTGCCTGAAAAGCCGTCAAAACAAAGCAGGACAAAGCCCAATTCAGTTGTGGGTAAATGTAGATGGAAAGCGTGCCACAACCATTCTGAGCCTTCGTGCAACAGCAGCAAGGGTGTGTGGGAGCATCAGGTCGTAGTTGCGCCAAATAGCCTCGCGGCATACGCTGTTCCATTTGGTGGGAGTATCGAGTATGGCAAAATCCATTGCCTCGATTTTATCTACTAATTTTGACCAAAAAGCCAGCTTTTGTATGTTTTTGCAATATAGTACAAAATATGTAATTACACAAATTGTTATTACAAAAAGTGTAAATACATTTTATGTAACATTGATTAAGGTGTGTTCATTTTATTTCCGAAGTGCGCTATAAATGCTACGTTTCGGAAACAAAATGGAATTGCATACTTTCCGAGTAAAGAAGTCTATGTGTATATCTGTGAGTGTGGTGTGAGGATATTTGGTGCAAATCGAACAAAGCTTTGAGTGGTTGAGACAAACATACAAAGCGTCGTGTCATTATTATCGCCAACTCTCTGATTTAGAATATGCCATCTACGATATCATCGGCATAATCTTGCCAGAATTTCGCCTCCTTGTAGGCATCCAATGCTGAAGTCGGCACATAAATTTTACGCTCAGGGGCATTATCGTCAAATGCCTTCCAATAATCTCCACCATTGGTGTAGTAGTCTGCCTTTGGAACCTTTGTCGGTATACAGAATACGCTACGAAGATTTGTGCAACTATGAAAAGCGTGGTCTCCAATTACTGATACATTGCCAGGAATTGTAATCTCTGTGAGGCTTGTGCAATTAAAAAATAGGTTGCAATCAATCTCCTTTAGATTCTTGCTAAGAGTGACAGATTCAAGGTTTGTACAACCAGCGAATGTACATATATACAACGATGTCACATTATCAGGAATCAAAATGTTCTGCAATGATTCACAATCGCTGAAGCATCGCTCACCAATATATGTCAGGTTCTCAGGAAGATGAATGACAGATAACGATTTACAACTATCAAATGCTTGATTACCAATACTCTCGAGGCTACTTGGCAGAGTTATATTAATAAGACTTTTACACCAAGCGAAGGCCGATTGGCCAATTGTAGTCACTCCATTAGGAATCTCAATCTCTTTAAGTGCGTAGCACGATTCAAAAGTACCAATTTTAATAGATGTCAAATATGGTGGCATAGTTAAGGTTTCCATAGCCTTGCAACCGTGAAAGACATATTCCTCGATTGTTGTCACGCTATTTGGGAGTTCTACAAGTGTCATATTTGAACATCCCTCAAATGCCTTTCCCTCGATTGTTGTCACGCTTTCAGGGAGTTTTATACTTGCCAATGTGGTACATCCCTGGAACGCACACCACCCTATAGTGGTGATGTCGTCAGAAAAAGTAATAGTTCCCACACCATTCTCATAGTCATTTGATATGATTTTTAATCCCTCAAAGGCCTGTATGTGGCTCGGCTCAACGATATTGCCATCTGTTGATGTGTAGTAAATTATACAGTTATCGTTTGTTGCATCTACTGTTGGGGTATTTGCTACCTCTTTGCTACATCCGATAAATAGAATTGCAGCAATAATCATCATTATATGCTTCATGGCGGTCACTTGTATTTATGTTTTAGACAAAAAGCACTATACAAAAGTACACTAACTTTTCTTAATAAGCAAATTTTGATGCTATATTTCTTGTTGATAATTTGGTTGATGCGATTAAAAACAATGATGTTTACAAAGCAGATTCTACGGCTTCGCAGGTTATTGAATTAGCAAAAGCATTTGAATCTCTATTTTCTTCCGATATCGACACAGACCATTATTGGTTGAGTCTGAACGATTAAATCAAAACTACCAACAAGGGTGGTGAGATCGTAATAGAAGATATTTGCACAATCAAATATCATCGCAATTAGGAAACAGGCTCGTACCATGATATCGGCTCTATCGTTTTGTTACCTAAATCATAAAGGTTACGGCGACAATGGCGATGCAGATGCCGACTACTAAGTTGGTGGTTAGTGGCTCGCAGAACACTGGTCCACTCACGGGTTATTCATCTTCAGAGTCTAATTCGGCTGTATTAGATTCGGTAATGGTGAGTTGAGAAATAGACTCTATAAGGGCATGTTCGGAAATGATCATCTTCTCACCAAAATATGACGAGAATAATTCGTCTAATCATTGTATACCGCAGCATGCTGCATTATTATCTACAAGACAAAAACAAGAGAGGGAACCATCAAACAGAGTTGAAGTTATCTCTCTTGTTCATACTACGCATGTGGCGCAATGGTATCGCCTCTCTGTTGCCTATTCGACGTAGGGCTATATCACCCCTCGGGTTCTATCGTCAAAGGCCGTAAGTGCTGCCTTGGCACCCTCGCCCATGGCTATTATAATCTGCTTATAGGGAACCGATGACACGTCGCCTGCGGCATATACTCCTGGGATGTTTGTTCGGCATAGGGCAGTCTTGCACTCGACACGACGGGTGAGTATCTGCAAATTGGTCGCAGAAAGCGAAAGGCAGGACACGTAATAGAACGAGATTCTATAGCCCAACAACGAGGTGAGTTGCTTTGTCGCAATCTACATCGTTTAATTGCCGAGAGTGACACGATTCTCTCAGATAGCCGAATGTTTCTTGCTCCCGTACCAATACAGAATGGGCTGGCATATTTTGGCACATCTGGTTTTCATGCCCCCACACTCGGCATATATATCGAATGGTGGAAGCACCATAAATGTGCTTGGGTAATTGATGAATTTGGCGAAAAGCAACCATTGGTCTATATTGCAGGTAGCCCACTGAGCTGTGCAAATAAGTGTGCCTATGTGGGAACGAACGGCGAGATATATAGTGTATCTGTAACAAAGTTTACCCCAGTTTGGCAATCGTTTATCAATGTAAACACTCGCTACACTGAGGCAAAGCAACGCTATGAGGCCTACACAGTTGAGGAGGTTATCAAAAAACTATTTGGTTAAATAAATTGCCTTACATAAGCTTACAAAATTCCTAATGTATATAAAATCTATGTGATGTAGAAATTTTATTGTTGTATTAGTTACATTTAAACCTATTTTTCGTACATTTGTAGGTAAATACTAAATACATCGTAATATGAAATACTACATCTTACTACTATCGGCTATTCTCACAACATCATTCGCAACATTTGCACAGGAGGATATTGACTATCCCTCTTCGGAGTGGGATCATGCGAAGGCTATATTGATGCATACACCAGGCGAGGAGCTATTCTATGGCGTGGTACACCCATATGCTGGATTATTTGAGTACTACTTCGATGTAGATATGGCAGCAGAGGAGCATCGTGGTTATATAGCAGCCCTTGAAAATAATGGCGTGAAGGTGTACACGGTACGAGAGATACTCAACCAAGCACCAATAGAGCAGTTGCGTGCCCTTGTTATGGACATTCTCGTCTATGACACAGAGAGTATGTCTAACATGGACCCTCAGGAGACTGAGGAGTATCGAAAGTATGTGATCGGTGAGATGTCGCGTGCTGATCTTATTCGTTGCATACTATTACGTCCCAAGGTGACTCTGTATAATTCCGATACAAATACCGGTTTTGAGGCTACATACTCTCATTCGCCAATGATGAATCTATACTTTACTCGCGACCAGAGTATCACTACGCCTCGCGGATATATCATTAGCCAGATGAACTCAATGCAGCGTGCCGATGAAACTCAGTTGATAGCATTCTGCTACGAGCAGCTGGGGGTTAAGCCCATACTCACTATTACCGGCGATGGCAGATTGGAGGGTGGCGACTATCTGCGTGGTGGCGATGTATCCTATATCGGTTGCGGCATGCGTACAAACATCGAGGCCATTAAGCAGATAATGGAGGCAGATGCTTTTGGTCACGATACCGTTGCTGTTGTTAAGGACCATAAGTGGTGGCAGATGCAGATGCACCTCGACACTTATTTCAATATCATAGATAAGGATTTATGTACGCTTGTCGAGAGCCGATATTACGCTAAAGAGGGAGAGCCTGAGTGGGTGACCGTAGATATCTATACCCGTAAAGCGGGTGAGAAGAGCTATAAGCTCACACGCAAGGATATACCATTTGTCGAGTACTTAATCGAACAAGGATTTACAATCATACCTATTAATCAGGCAGATGAGCTTCACTATGCTAATAACTTCCTCACTATTGCTCCTCGCCATATAATGGCAGTGGGCAACCAGTCTCAGCAGTTACAGGATGCACTGGCTGCACACGGTGTTAAGGTTGAGTGGATACCTCTTGAAACGCTTATCAAGGGCTATGGAGCTGCACACTGCATGACTCAGGTTATACGAGCCGAACGTGTAGAGTATTAATATTTTGTAGTAATAAGTCGTAGTGTTAACCTTATCGAAGTTATTGATGTTTGTTTATAATGTAATTTACATGATATCTATTTGTTCGCAAATACACTTGCTAATTGATTTTGACTATTTCCATTTCTCAAAAAACTTCCAACGCTTGCGTGTATGAAACAATGATGTCATGTTCGCAGCAGATGAAACACTTTACTACAGCATGTTCAATATTACCCACAAGACAAAAACAAGAGAGATAACCATCAAACAGAGTTGAAGTTATCTCTCTTGTTCATTCTATGTATGTAGCGCAATGGTATCGCCTCTCTGTTGCCTATTCGACGTAGGGCTATATCACCCCTCGGGTTCTATCGTCAAAGGCTGTAAGTGCTGCCTTGGCACCCTCGCCCATGGCAATTATAATCTGCTTATAGGGAACCGATGACACATCGCCTGCTGCATATACTTCCGGGATGTTTGTTCGGCAGTGGGCATCGATGACAATCTCACCGATACGGGTCTTCTCGAGCTCGGTGAAGGGTTGGCTATTAGCGCTTAAGCCTATCTGCACAAAAACGCCGTCAAGCTCAAGCCTGTGCTCCTCCTCGGTTTGACGATTTTTAAGGTGCAAGGCTGTTACCTTCTCGCCATTACCCTCAACCTTCATAGTCTGCGTCGATGTCAATATCTCGACATTTGGCAGGCTGCGAGCCTTATCCTGAAGCACTTGATCGGCCTTTAGGCTATCCATAAACTCAATAACTGTAACCTTTTGGCATATACCCGCGAGGTCGATAGCAGCCTCGATGCCCGAGTTTCCGCCACCTACCACGGCTACCCTCTTACCAGCATAGAATGGGCCATCGCAATGGGGGCAAAAGGCGACGCCTCGTCCTATATACTCTGCCTCGCCATCGACATTTAGGCGACGCCAGCCAGCACCCGTAGCTATGATAACGGCAGGAGCACTAAAGAGCTCGCCACCCACCACCTCGATAAGCTTCTGCTTACCCGCGAGTTCGGTGCGCTCTATACGGCGATTCTCGAACAACTCTATGGGATAGTGCGTAAGATGTGTGCGCAGATTATCAGCAAGCTCGCTACCCGTGGTGTATGGGATAGATATAAGGTTCTCGATACCCACAGTCTCCTTAACCTGACCTCCGATACGCTCAGCCACGATTGCCACCTTGAGACCCTTGCGTGCCGAGTATATAGCTGCGGAAGCACCCGCAGGGCCACCACCCACAACCACAACATCGTAATGACGAGTAATAGGCTCGCCAGTAGTGTTTGGCGCATCACTCGCTGATGGGTACTTCGCCTCAAGCTTCTCGAGTAGCTCGCCGAGTGAGCCACGACCCACATGCAGCAACTCGCCATTAGCAAAGACACTTGGCACGGCCTGAACGCCCTTAGCCTCCACCTCGTTCTGGAACAATGCACCATCAACCATCTCGTGGCTGATGTTTGGGTTTAGCAGCGCAAATATGTTGAGCGTCTGCACCACGTCGGGGCAGTTTGTGCAGCTCAACGATATGTATGTCTGCAAGCGTATATCACCCTGCAAGGCAGAGATGCGGCGAGCAATGCCCTCATCAGGGAGATTCTTGCCCTTGCCATCAGCATTGAGTATTGCCAACAACAGCGAGGTGAACTCATGGCCGTTGGGGATGCCTCGAAAGGCTATACCTGTGGGATTACCATCTTTAAGGAGGTCAAAATATAGTGTGTTGCCAGCCGCCTCGTGGTGCTCAACGCTAATATGCGAGGATGTCGTTGCAAAATCGTTGAGAAACTCAGCCATTGGGGCACCACTCTCGTGCTCCGAAGAGATATGTGCAGAGAGTGTATATCGGGAGTCTAAGTTGGCGAATATATCTGTTACTTGCTGGAGAATAGATGAGTCAATCATAGTAGTTGTCGTTTTAGGTTTTGGAGTGCTCCGAGGAGCATTCCTCGAGCACTCCAAGTGTTTACATTAGATTTTTCCTACAAGGTCGATACTTGGCTTTAGGGTCTCAGCACCCTGCTTCCACTTTGCGGGGCATACCTCGCCAGGGTGGTTAGCCACGAAGATAGCCGCCTCAACCTTGCGCACCAACTCATCAGCATTACGGCCGATGCTATTATCCTGAATCTCAGCAATCTTAATCTTACCCTCGGGGTTTACAAGGAAGGTGCCACGATATGCCATGCCATCCTCCTCGATCATCACGCCGAAGCCACGGCTAAGCACGCCTGTTGGGTCGGCCAACATAGGATAATTAATCTTGCGGATGCTCTCCGAGGCATCGTGCCAAGCCTTGTGAACAAAGTGTGAGTCGGTGCTTACCGAGTAAACCTCTACGCCCATGCTCTTTAGCTTCTCGTACTTCTCCGCAAGGTCAACCAACTCGGTTGGACATACGAAGGTAAAGTCGGCAGGATAGAAGAAGAATATAGCCCACTTACCCTTTACATCGTCGCTCGATACCGATGTGAATGTGCCGTTGTGATATGCCTGAACCTTGAACTCTGGAAGCTGTGAATTAATAATAGATGTCATAATTGTATTTTTTTTAATTGTTAATATTTTTGTTTATCCTATTATAAATATTTAGTTATTGTATATTTGTTTACCATAATTAAATCTTATCGAGCGCAAAAGTATAACAAATAAATTAAACTCAACCATTTTTAGGCAAAATCTTTAATCATATATTCTTATACTGTCATAAACAAAACATATACCAACCACACAGCGCATATACATTGCTTATCGCAAATATCTCTTTTTCCGGCAATATAGTTGTGGCAGCTGCGCTATCTCGCGTGCCTCGGACATGAAAGAAAGCCGAGAATCTCAAGCCTAAGGATAGGCTCAAAATTCTCGGCTTAGCACCTCTTATGGGCGTTATGCACAAACTATGTATGATATAGGGGCTGGCTCACACCTCAATACATCGTCAAGGCTACACACAAGTAAATCCACCATCTACGGCTATGTTCTGACCATTCACGTAGGTGCTCATTGGCGAGGCGAGGAATAGCGCGCAGGTGTCGAGCTCGTCGAAGGCCTCAACGCCACCCTTGTAGTCTGCAAAAAGATAATCTCTGCCCAACTCAATATAAGCAGGCTCTGCTGGCTCCTCAGGCTCATCGTTCGGGTCTTCATTTGGATCGTCATTTGAATCTTAAAGCTCCTCGGTATTATTTCCATTGTCAGGCACTTAGATATCAATATCGGGGCTACAAGAGACAGCTAATAGTACAAATAACACAGCATGCAACAAGTATCTAAGTTTCATATTCCTATAATATTTAATATCTCTTAACAATAGCTACCTCTACCAGAAAACAAATCACACATCTAACAATCGTATATGTCAGCATTTGGAGGTGTGAATATATCTATGTATAGACTTATTAGATATGCACAGATATATAAAAAATCTATAAAAGAAAAAAATATTGTAATATTTTTACAAAGTTAGTAAATATTTTCATTCTGAGGCTGTGCAACTGCGAAAACTTCAACTATTACCACATCGGTCTTTGTTCTACCGCGCGCATAGTTAAATAGACCCTCCGATTGGTCCATTTACTCCGTATTTACTCTATTTTACTCGTCAAAACGATAGAAACCACAAGCGAAACAGGAATATGAATTTACTCTTTTCTTATGATATAAGACAGATATAAATTCTTGACAGATGGGCTTATTGACTGATTTATAGGTATATATAAAACAAAAGAGAGAAGCACGATGTCTTCTCTCTTTTGAGCTGTTGATCAGGCTTGAACTGACGACCTCTTCCTTACCAAGGAAGTGCTCTACCACTGAGCTACAACAGCAACAATAAACCCTACTCCTATGAAAGAGTGCGCAAAAGTACACAATATTTTTGAATCTGCAAACTTTTAGGCACATTTTTTTCGAAATATCGAACCCACAATGCACTCCGTTGCGAATGATAACCCATGTAAGTGCATTTTTTACTAACTGGTACTCAAAAATATACTCGCTAACGGGTGCAGGGGTCTTTTCGAGGTTCGTGGTTAATAGAAACGGAAAACGAAAGAGACATTAGAGACACAAGAGATACAAGGAAAGATGCTATCAGCTGTTGTCCGTGTGTTCTTTTTCGTCCCTCTTGTCAATCTCGTTCCTTTTCGTCTCTATTATTGTCCCTTTTGTCTCTCTTATCCCTCACGTCTCTTTGACAGTGGTAGATTGCCACGGAATTGCATGGTAAGTATCGGGTATCAGTAACGACATCCAATGCAATTCCTCGCAATGACGCGATGAGTTATATGCTATGTCATTCTGAACGTAGTGAAGAATCTCCTCACTGTGAGTACACCATGTGCGTTGACTCTTGTCGGCTTCGAGGAGATGCTTCGCCTTGCTCAGCATGACAGTCTGTAAAAACAAATCTGCCGAGCGGAAACCCACTCGGCAGATATTAAGAGAGATAAATCGTTAGTCGCGAGCAAAGCATTACTCTACAACCACGCCATTCTCAAAGTCGTAAGCTATCATCTTATCGGCATAAACACTCCAGTGCTCTGTCTCCTTGTAATATGATACAGACTCATATGGCACATAAATAGAGCAATATGATGCATAAGAGTATCCATAATACGGATGGTAATGGAATAAATGAGTTGCAGTTGATGGAGGGGCAGTAGACTTG
Source organism: Alistipes sp. (assembly GCA_045637085.1). Classification (GTDB taxonomy): domain Bacteria; phylum Bacteroidota; class Bacteroidia; order Bacteroidales; family Rikenellaceae; genus Alistipes. Next base: position 17,357 of record JAZTYW010000005.1, read on the forward strand.
CAATACACTGTTTTTAAGGATGAAGATTTTTCAAAACAAAATGCCTCATCGCCAATGGATACTACTCCGCTACCAATAGTTAAGGTGTTGAGTTTATCGCAGTTATTAAAAGCATTTGCACCAATTGTTGCTACGCTATCACCGATGGTAACACTCTCTATGTTTCCACATCGAGCAAACGCATTTTGTCCAATTGAGGTCACTCTACCCGAAATAGTTACATTAGTTATACTGCCACATCCCTCAAATGCTCCATAATTAACTTTAAGGATGTCATCAGGAATTACAAGATTTGTAACCTCTTCACCTTGCAAGTACAATTTAGCATATCCGGTTTTATACTTACTTCCATAAAGCGGATTCGATCCGTAAGTATCAAAAGAAATTTTGCACCATGCAGAGAGATCGCTGATGTAGACATTTTGAACGCTTTCACAATCACTAAACGCTGAATTGGCAATAGTTTTAAGACTTGGTGGTAGTACAATACTCGATAGACTTGTGCAATATGCAAAGGCAGATATACCGATGGATGCAACCTTATTAGGTATTACAATACTTGTAAGATTGCTACATTCATAGAATAGATATTCAGCTATATATGTCAAATTATCTGGAAGAGAGAGAGTCGTCAAAGAGATACATCTATCGAATGTTCCCTTTCCAATAGTTGTAACGCTATTAGGTATTGTAATATTAGTCAATTTTTCGCAGTCAGCAAAAACAAATTCACCAATTCTATCTATTCCGTCAGCAATAATAACATCAGTAAACAAAGATTTATAGAATCTACCACTAGAGGAATAATTAGCACCATAATTCAACCTACAATTAACATAGAGTTTTCCTCCGCAATTTTCAAATGCGACACCAAGACTTGTAATTGAAGCCGGCAAAGTCAACTCCTTGATATTTGAGCAACCATTGAATGCGCCATTACTAATTTTAGTTACTGTGAAAGGTAGATCTATCCAAGTGAGGTTCGTACAAGACACAAAAGCATTCTCTGGAATGGTTGTGATTTTACCATCAAATATGAGTGAACCCTTGCCGGTTGCTGCATCATAAATATTCTCCACAAAGTTAGAACCAAAGCCCTCGGTAGTGTATGGAGAAAGGGGGTGACCATTATTGGTTGTATAAGCAAGTTCAAAAATTTCCGGATAAACACCCTCATAACAAAATGCCGACATCGGTTGAATGGTATTGCGTTCAATAATAATGGCATTAGAGGTCGATTTTGTCATTTTCGCTCCGTCAGCTGCTACGATATCAATCGTCAAGCCCTTCTCGAAGGTTTGAGGAGGCAAAGCGATATAGAAGGCGGTGGCCTCCTTGCCAAGCGCAACACCTTCGCCGCAGTCCAAAACGACCTCGCGAAGGATGGTGTCTTCAAAAACAAGGTTGCCACCAGCGTTGTTGTCGTCTGCATTGCCCATGTCTGAAGCAAGAGCAGCAGTTGCATCCGCAGAGTTGATATACAACTCGCCAGCAACCTGCTCACCATCATTACCACGGAACTTGATGCTCTTGATGGTCTCACCATCGCCCGTAAGCTGCAACTTAAGCCAGCCGCATACACTCTTGAGTGAGAACTGGTTGTACTCGCTCGACGAAATCATGATATTGACATTTGTGCCATAGCTATCCTTCAAATAGTTCTGCACAGCGGGCAACGATGCCTGTACGTTGTAGGTTTCAGGGTTGATGTAGTAGTCCTTGTTGTAAGGATAAACAACAACTACGCGGTCAATATCGCGTGTTGATGTGCCGGCATCAACGCGCTTAAGTTCAGCAGTGCGCGCGCCAGTCTCGCCATCATACTTCCACTGCTGATTAGCATTTGAACGATAGAATACCGACACAAGGTCACCCTTAGTCCAGACGGTCTTCTGCGCCTCGTTGAGCTGAATGCGGGTATCGTCATCACCCTCAAAGCCGACGGTAATAGTCTCGGAAGCCTCCTGGCGAATAGCCGACTGCTCCTCGATAGGTGCTTGTTCGCACGCCGCGAATGCCACGGCTGCCAACACGAAAAGTAAAAGTTTCTTCATGGTGAATAAAATTTTTAGATCATTACCACTCCTGCTCGTCGCCTATTGTGGGGTCCTCAATATTTGACGATGCCGAAAAGCCTTGCTCAACGGCGATTGTTACAACCTCGACATCGGGTGCGAGGTAGTCATGCTGCTTGTTTAGTGTCATTATTGTATCTTTTAAGTTTATGATTGCAAACGCGATTTCAATAGGCTAATACGCCCATTGGAAACATCATGCAAAGGTAGCAAAAATTTCCGTTGCAATAAAACTAAAGCGAATAATAATCACAGAAACAACATGAGCACCGCATCAGTAGAGCGCGGCAGCATGGTGGCGGTGGATGACATGCGCAAGGCGCTCATAGGTTATCACGCTGCACTCGCGCCACAGCACCTCGCCACGCCGAAAGAGCATAAGCGTAGGCAGGGCGACGATGTTATACTTGCGCACGAGGTCGAAGCTGGAGCGACTGGTAGTATCTATGCGCACAAGCGTGACCATATCGCCCATGGCAAGTACAACACGATTAAGGGCGCTATCGATGGCTCCGCAGGCACCGCACCACGTGGCGTAGAAGTCAACAAGGATGAGGTGGTCGGCAGCTATAAGGTTGTCGAAATCGGATAGTTTCATAGCTCTACATTAGGTTAAGGGGCGTATAAACGAAAGACTCCCCACATTTTCTGCGGAGAGTCTCAAAATCTATACCTAACTATCTCTATCGACTAAAATAGTGCCTTGGGCAGCTGCTCGATGCTCGATATAAAGACAACCTCTATATCCTTATGTCTCTTGACGCTCTTCTCGGCGAAGCTCGACACCACAATGCGCTTAAAGCCAAGGCGTGCAGCCTCCGAAATTCGCTGATCGGTACGCGGAGCAGGGCGCACCTCACCCGAGAGACCTATCTCGCCAGCACAGCACACACCCTCGGCAAGAGGTCTGTCGTAGTATGACGATATGATGGCGGCGATAACTGCAAGGTCCATGCCCGTATCTGCGATTTTGAAGCCACCAGCAAAGTTGAGGAACACATCCTTCTGGAACATCTTCATGCCCACGCGCTTCTCAAGCACGGCAAGCAACATATTGAGTCGGCGCTGGTCAAAGCCCGTAGTGGAGCGCTGCGGCGTGCCGTATGCCGCACCACTAACCAGTGCCTGCACCTCGATAAGATATGGGCGCAAGCCATCCACAGCAGCACCAACAGCCGAACCTGCCAAAGGCTCGTCGTAGTGCGAAAGCAATATCTCCGACGGATTGGCAACCTCCTTGAGTCCCGTATCGCGCATCTCAAAGACTCCAATCTCGTACGTTGCACCAAAACGGTTCTTGATGCCGCGCAAGATGCGGTACGTATGGTTGCCATCGCCCTCAAACTGCAACACCACATCGACGATATGCTCCAAAATCTTTGGGCCTGCAATGGTGCCATCCTTGGTGATATGTCCAATGATGAAGATAGCAATATTCAGTGTCTTAGCCACCTTCAGGAGCGTTGCAGCACACTCACGTATCTGCGTCACGCTGCCGGGCGACGACTCAACGACATCCGTTGACATCGTCTGTATTGAGTCGATGATCACCATATCGGGGCGCAACTGCTCAATCTGCGCAACGATATTCTCAAGCAGCGTCTCGGTAAAGACGGTACACTCCTCGTTGTGTATACCAAGGCGCGTAGCACGCATCTTAATCTGCTCGGCAGACTCCTCACCCGATACGTACAGCGTACGAAGGCCATTATCAGTAAGTGCCAGTTGTAGCGACAAGGTAGATTTACCGATGCCTGGCTCACCACCCAGCAGGATAAGCGAACCTGGCACCATGCCACCGCCGAGCACACGGTTTACCTCTGCGATGCCAACATTGACACGCACGGTGTTATGCTCCTCGATATCCTGCACCTTGCGTGGCTCAACACGAGGCACTGACACAAGACGTGAGGCCACCGACGATGACTCCTTCGCCACGACATGCTCCGTGATGGTGTTCCACTCGCCACACGAAGGGCACTTACCCAGCCACTTTGGGGTCTCGTAGCCACACGATGCGCAGAAATATGCACGCTTAACCTTTGCCATACGCCACTACCCCACTCTACTTGAACAGGTTGATAATATCGTTTCCGTTTGCGTAGATCAGCAGCAACATGAGCAACATGAAACCTATGGTCTGTGCAATCTCCAGGAACTTCTCGTTTGGCTTACGGCGTGTGATAATCTCATAGAGCGCAAAGAGCACATGACCACCATCAAGCACTGGAATGGGCAACAGGTTCATCACAGCCAACATAACAGAGATAAGGGCTGTGATATTCCAGAATACGAGCCAATTCCAAGTCTTTGGGAAGATGCTGCCGATAGAGAGGAAGCCACCCACCTCCTTGTACAACTTAGTATCGGGATTTACCATCATCACAAGCTGATCCCAGTACGACTTAATCTCATCCACACCGAGCTTGATACCCGCAGGGATAGCCTCAATAAAGCCATACTCCTTTTTAGTAAACTCCACCTTAGCACACTCCTTGAGCGACACACCTATCTGACCCTCAGCATTGATAGGTGTAGCTATATCTACAAACACGGGGCGCTCAACATTCAAACTATCAACCTCATAGCGCAATACACGGACATCTACCGTCTCACCCTTGTGTGCCTCCAACTCAGGGCGGATACTCTCGCCACTGACAAGCGATTTACCACCTACGCCAACAATCTGATCACCCTCCTTATAGCCGAGTGCCGCAACCTCCTCCGTAGCGCAACTATCGACAACAAATGGCGCAACAATAGGCGTGTACATACCCGCAAATCTGCGAGCCTCGCGCACAGCAATAAGCTCCTCCATAGGGATTGTGAAGGTAACAATCTCACGGTTACGCTCAACAGTGATATTGCGATCTGCCTCCGACAAGAGGAGTGTCATACCGATATCCTCGGCGTTATCTATCGTCTGGCCATCAATAGCCACGATTTTATCTCTATCCTCGAAGCCGAGTTCCTTGGCTGCCTCGCTGAAGGCGTAGCCATGCACAGCATTCTCGTTGAGGAGATAGCTCTCACCCCACGTAAAGAGAATTGAGGCATAGATAACCATTGCAGCCACAACATTCATGAATACACCCGCAACCATTACGATAAGACGCTGCCATGCTGGCTTTGCGCGCAACTCATTAGGTTCGGGAGCCAACGTGCGCTGCTGCTCCTTGAGGCTCTTAATCTCCTCCTCAACGGTTGCTATCTTCTCGCGCAACACATTCTCGGTATAGGAATCACCACGCCTGATGCTACGCTTCAACTCACTCTTAAGCTCCTTCAATCTGTTTTTTGACTCCTCTTCGGCATTAAAGAGCTTCTCGCGGCTGTCGTATATCGAAACATAGCCACCCAATGGCAACCAGCCGATACCGAACTCCACATCGCCAATCTTACGCTTGTAAAGCGAGAACATAGGGTTGAAAAAGAGGTAGAACTTATCTACGCGGATGCCAAACATGCGGGCAGCGAGAAAGTGACCCAACTCGTGGATTGTCACCAATAACGACAATGCAAAGACAAACTGCAATGTCTGAACTAAAATTGTACTCATCTTTTAATCTATCTTGTTTTTATTTATTTCTGTTTTCGAGATATCGCTCCGCAAGCATACGCGCCTCGATATTCGAGGCTGTGTAGTCCTCCAATGTGGGCTTTGCCACAAAGGTAGCGTTATCGAGCGCATAGCGTATAGCTCCTACAATATCCAGATAGCCGCACTTATGATTCAGGAAGGCCGCCACAGCAACCTCATTCGAGCCATTCATCACGCATGCTGCAGTACCTCCGCGCTCCAGACACTCATAGGCTATATCGAGGGCTGGATACTTAACCCTGTCGGGTGCAGCAAATGTCAATGTTGGGTAGTTCAATATCGAGAATTGCTCCATTGGTTCCGTTGCACGGTCGGGATAGAGCAACGCATAGCTGATTGGCGTGTGCATATCTGCCGAGCCGAGTTGCGCCTTTACCGAGCCATCCGAAAACTCAACCATAGAGTGAACGATGGATTGTGGATGGATAACCACCTTGATGCGCTCAGGAGCCATATCAAACAACCAGCGCGCCTCGATAACCTCAAAGCCCTTATTTACGAGCGTTGCAGAGTCAATAGTTATTTTTGCCCCCATGCTCCACTGCGGATGCTTGAGCGCCTGCTCGGGAGTCACACTGCGCAACTCCTCCACCGACATATCACGCAAAGCGCCACCACTGCAAGTGATGATTAGGTTGCGCACGCTCTCACGCTTTTCACCCTCCAAGCACTGCATGATTGCCGAGTGCTCCGAGTCGATAGGCATAATATCTACACCGCGACGCTTCGCCGCCGCCATGATAACATCACCACCAACGACAAGCGTCTCCTTATTAGCCAGAGCAATACGCTTACCCGCCTCGATAGCGGCATATGTGGGGTGCAGACCCGAGTAACCAACCAATGCATTGACAACGGTATCACAGCGTTCGTCGCGCGCAACGTCGATGATGGCATCGCTGCCCGCTGCAACATCAATCGACGTATCGGCAAGAGCACTCTTTAGAGCCTCATAATGACGCTCATCACCTATCACAACGCGCTCAACGCCAAACTCACGAGCCTGCGATGCCAACTCCTGCCAGCGGCTGTGCGCAACAAGCGACGTAACAGTGAAACGCTCAGGGTTGCGACGCACGATATCGAGCGTCTGCACACCGATAGAGCCCGTTGAGCCTAATATGCTAATTCTCTCCATGTTTTCAAGTTGAGGTCTTTATTATTTGTCTACGCAACAGCCTGTTAGAACAATATGTAACGTTCGGGATCTACCGCCGTACCATCACGCCATAGCTCGAAGCCAAGTTCCAGCGTTGCGACATCCTCTTCGGCACCTGGTGTTGCCAGATGACCTATCACCGTACCCGAGGTTATGTGCTGACCCTTGCGCACCAAGGCCTCGCCAACCTGCTTATATACCGACACATAGCCCTCACCATGCTGCATGGTTATCGTCGTCTTGCCATCGGCATTGGGTTGCACGCTTACAACCGTGCCGTTCTCGATTGCCATAACCGAGTCATCAACACCGAGGCTCATGATAGCCATATCGTAGCTCGACTCGGGAGCATCGAAGTTTCGCGTAACCGTACCACGCATCGGTGCACTGAACATAGCAGCCTCGGTGCGCAGTGGCTTGGTATTTGCAAGCGAATACTCACCCTCGGTGCTCTCCAGCACACGACGCAACAACGAATCGGCACGTGTGGGCATTACCGTGGACTTGTCGTAACGAATGGTATCTGTCATCACCGTCGAGTGCAATGTGGGTGTATTGCCACTCAAAATGGCTGTCACCACCTCGTTATACTTGAGCGAGTCGGCCATAGTACGCTCCATGGCATCGACTCTCATGATATTCTCCGTAAGCACATCTGTCATGCGCTCTGACTTTGTGCGATAGCCAGGCAACACATCCAAAACCGAAGTGTATGCCATAAGCAGCATCAACGCCACAATAATCACCACAAAGCATGCTACGATAACAATACCCAGCGCCAGGGGCGATATATTTATCTTCCAGTCCGACTCACCCGTATTACGGTCACTCATCGATATCTGTCGTTTCTTGGTCAGGTAGTTCCAAAATCCCTCATTCATAGTGTTACCTATACATAATTACACAATCGTGCAAAGATAACGAAAATAGTGGGATACTTTGTATATTACTATATTTTTTTTACCTTTGTGCTACGAAAAGACTATAAAAACAGATCTATATTATGGTAAAACCTACACTTTTGGTATTGGCAGCGGGCATGGGTTCGCGCTATGGTTCGCTCAAGCAGATGGACGGCGTAGGCCCTAACGGCGAGGCTATCATCGACTACTCAGTTTACGACGCTATACGTGCCGGCTTCGGCAAGGTGGTATTCGTCATCCGCCACTCTTTCGAGGCTGACTTCAAAGAGGTGTTCAACGCCGAGCGCTTCGGTCACAAGATCGAGGTGGAGTATGTATTTCAGGAACTTGATTACCTGCCCGAGGGTTTCACATTGCCTGAGGGTCGCGTTAAGCCTTGGGGCACCAACCACGCAGTGATGATGGCAGCAAAGGCTATCAACGAGCCATTCGCCGTTATCAATGCCGACGACTTCTATGGCCGCACAGCATACGCAACTATTGGTGACTATCTCAAAGGTTTGGAGGGTAGCGAGGGTCGCTACTGTATGGTAGGCTATCAGGTATCGAAGACACTCTCGGAGAATGGCACCGTGTCGCGCGGTGTATGTACTGTCGATGATGAGGGCAACCTCCGTGGCATGGTGGAGCGCACACAGATTGAGCGCGTCGATGGCACCATCGTATTCCACGATGGCGGTGCCGACGAGCCACTTGCGGAGGATACCCCAGTGTCGATGAACCTCTTCGGCTTTACTCCCGACTACTTCCGCCACTCGGAGGCATACTTCAAGGAGTTCCTCCCCGCAAACATCGACAACCTCAAGGCCGAGTTCTTCATCCCTCTCATGGTGAACAAGGTTATCAACGAGGGCACTGCGTCGATGCGCGTGCTTAAGACCACATCTGACTGGTTTGGCGTGACTTACAAGGAGGATAAGCCTATGCTTATGGCAAAGATCGAGGAGCTTATCGCGGCAGGAGAGTACCCACGCAACCTCTGGGAGAAGTAGAATCACGTTAGAGAGAGGATAGAGAGGATAAGGAATTTAGAGAGTTTAGAGAGTTTAGGGAATTTAGAGTCCCCCTACCTCCTTAAACTCCCTAATCTCCTTAATCTCCCTAACCTTCTTTTCCCCCCTCACACAAAACAAGGGTGTGCCCAACAATGGGCACACCCTTATTTCATATTACAACTCTCCTACTCAATCAACGAGATACTGCGCTGGATAAACTCTGTGAGGTTCTTACCCTTAAGCATACCGTTGGACAACAGAGCAAGGTCGATAATCTGGCGCACCTTATTGTTGGCCTTGCCAATCTCCTCTAAGCGGTTGTCGCGCTCGGTACGCAACTCCACGATGCGCTTTGAGAGTGTCTCACGCATATCGCGCTCCTCGGATGTGAGCTCCTCGCTCTTCTTGCCCTTAACAGTCTCCTCAAAGCGACTCTCCTCCTGCTCTGCCGCAGTGATCTTCTTACCCATAGTACGAAGCTTGTCGCCATACTCGCGCTCCACCTCACCAAGGATATCGAGGACGATTGGGTGATTGCCATTCACTGTGATTGTGAAGTTGTCAGGCATCTCGCCATAGAAACGGCTCATCTCGCCACCACTTGTCGCCGCCATATCCTTCATGCGGCGCATAAACTCATTCTGCGTGATTACCACAGGTGCAGCATCCTTAGACATAGCCTCGAACGATACGTGGTAGTGTATCTTAGCGTCGGTAGGCATCTGGCTCTCGAAGACGGGGCGCATGATATCCTGCTGCTCCGACGACAACGACATCGCCGCACGCTCCTCCTTGCGGATGAGGTTTTCCACCACGTCGCTATCCACGCGCACGAAGCGCACCTTCTCGTTCTTCGACTCGTAGTACTGAATGTAGTGGCTGTCGAGCTGACCATTCATCTCAAGAATGTCATAGCCCTTAGCCTTTGCAGCCTCAACAAAGGCATTCTTACCCTCCACATCGTCAACATAGAGGGCGATAGTGAAGCCATCCTTATCGGTCTGCGTCTCCTTAATCTTCTCGACATATTCCGCTGGGGTGTAATACTTGCCCTCGATGCTCTTCACAAGCATGAAGTTGGCAGCCTTCTCCGCGAACTTCTCGTCAGTGAGTATGCCATACTGGATGAAGATTTTGAGGTCATCCCACTTCTTCTCGTAGTCCTCGCGCATGGTGTTGAACAACTCCTGAAGGCGGTCAGCAACCTTGCGTGTGATATAGCTCGAAATCTTCTTCACGTTAGCATCGCTCTGCAAGTAGCTACGCGACACGTTGAGAGGAATATCTGGCGAGTCGATAACACCATGCAGGAGTGTCAAATACTCAGGCACAATACCCGTAACCTCGTCAGTTACAAAGACCTGGTTGCAGTATAGCTGTATCTTATTTTTCTGAATCTCGAAGTTTGAATGAATCTTAGGGAAGTATAGGATACCCGTGAGATTGAATGGATAGTCGATGTTCAAGTGGATATAGAACAGTGGCTCCTCGCTTGCTGGATATAGGTCGGCATAAAATACCTTGTACTCCTCCTCGGTGATGTCAGCGGGCTTACGCATCCACAATGGATTTGTGTCGTTGATGATGTTCCACTCCTCGGTGTCCACATACTTACCATCCTTCCACTCCTGCTTCTTGCCAAAGGCGATAGAGATAGGCAAGAAGTGGCAATACTTACGCAACAACTTGGCAATCTCGCCACGCTGGGCATACTCGGCGCAATCCTCCGATATGTGGAGTACGATACGTGTACCGCGGTCGAGCTTCTCGTCAAGCTCCTCCATCTCGAACTCGGGCGAGCCGTTGCAGCTCCAGTGCACGCTCTTCGCCTCGCTCTTATATGACTGTGTGAAAATCTCAACCTTGTCAGCCACCATGAACGACGAGTAGAAGCCGAGTCCGAAGTGACCGATGATAGCCTGATCCTTGTACTTCGCCATAAACTCCTCGGCACCCGAGAAGGCAATCTGGTTGATGTAGCGATCAACCTCCTCCATAGTCATACCGATACCTCTATCGGTGATGGTCAATCTCTTTGATGTCTCATCCACATCGACATGGATGGTCAAATCGCCAAGCTCACCGGTTGCCTCACCCTTCGAAGATAGGGTCTTAAGCTTCTGCGTAGCATCCACAGCATTGGATACCAACTCACGAAGGAATATCTCGTGATCCGAGTAAAGGAACTTCTTAATTACGGGGAATATGTTTTCTGTTGTTACCCCAATCTTACCATTTCTCATAGTCGTATATTTTTATGTTATCGTTTCAGACATTTGGATTTCGTATCCGAAAACAGACCTATGACAAACAGCGTGCCACTACCCCGCTACTGACAATTTGTCACCCACGACTGACAATATCACCCATACGAGGGTTAAAATTCCGCCTTAGCCACTATTTGTAGCCTCTCACCCGTGACAGGATGGTCAAATTCCAAACGCTCGGCATGCAGGCATAACCTATTGTAACGCACATCAGCCGCCCCCGACCCATAGATATCATCTCCTACGATAGGGGCATTAAGGCCCTCTTCATGAGCAGCATGAACGCGCAACTGATGCGTGCGACCTGTGAGGGGATAGAACCGAACGCGCGTATAGTCACCCTCATAACCGACAACCTCATACTCCGTAACAGCACTCTTACCATCGGGACTTACCATCTGTCGAGGTCTGTTCTCATAATCGAGCATCAGCGGCAGCGAGATACGCCCCTTTGGCTCTGCCACCCTCGCCTGAAGTAGTGCCATATAGCACTTTTTGACCGTGCGCGTAATGAACTGCGCCTGCAAAGCCTTATGCACCTCCTTGCTCTTTGCCAGCACCAGAACTCCCGAAGTAGACTGATCGAGGCGATGGACAATAGCCGGAGTGTCACACTCCGCATATCTATCTCTAAACCAACGCTCGGCAGACATAACGCCCGACTTACCCTCAACAGAGAGCATGCCACTGGGTTTGTCTATAATCACGATATGCTCATCCTCAAAGAGTATTTCTGGGTCTGGGGGTACTATCTCGGTCAGGGGATTTGTCTCCACGTCGAGACCTTCGAGCATAAACATCAAAATCGGCTTGCACTTGCCATTGCACGCCGGGTAGAACGAGCCATGCTTACGCACTTCGCCGCGCGGTGACTCTCCCCACCAAAACTCCGCCATAGCCCTTGGCTTTAAGTTGTTGAGATAGGCATATTGCAATAGTTTGGGAGCACAGCACTCACCAGCGCCAGCCGGAGGAACAAGCTGCGGCGTAGGCGCAAACAGCTCCACAAGGTCACGCACCTCACCACGCCCATTCAGCATGCGAAACTCACGAAACAGAGCCATCTGCAACGCCGCAGAGCGCTCCTGACGCAACTTACGCAACGCAACAATCTCCGAAGACAAGCGCTCCACCCTATGCTCGGCATCCTCCAAGAGTGCCTTATGTGCACGTTTCATACGCTGCTTCTGAGCATTATCTCGCTGACTCTCAAGCACCAGTTCTGCCTCGTTGCACTCGCCACTCTGTCGTCTCTGTTCACGCTCCGCCTTACGCTCGGCACACTGCTCCATAAGCGCACAACGCTCCGCCGCAAGTGTAGCTCTGAGTTGCGACAACGCCTCTTTCGCAGCGTGATACTCCACACCATCCTCAAGTGCACGAATACGCTGGTTAATGGCTGAAATCTCCGCCTCGCCACGACGAAAGAAGTCGTTGGGCTTAAGCATATCATAGACCGGAGGAACGAAGAAATCGTGCTTGTTTACGCCCGCAATGTTTCCTGAAAAGGCAGCAATGTAACCTATCGAGCCATCATCACACTCCACAACCATGACACCGAACATCTTGCCGTGAGCAAGTTCCTGATGCCACTCTGCGCGTGAGTGGGATATATACTCAATCACTTCATCCGCAGCAAGGCGCGAGAGAGCATGTGGCACATAATGAAATGGCCATGTGAACTTCTCGGGCAACGCAACACCCTCAACATTCTTCGCAAATCTGTGCAACATAGTGGCTGGTTACTACAATTTGACAGACCCCAAAAGCTTTGACAAACTTCTGGGGTCAGTATATATTCTATATTTTATATCTCTACAACTCTACGCACTCGAATACCGCGTCAACACCTGTAAGTGTCAATGATGCAGCATTGGTAACATCCAAGTGAAGGATAGCCTTATCAACTGCCACATCTGCGATAACAGCACCCTCAGCATCGTATACCTTACAGCGAGCACCTGCCTTAACATCGCCCATAAGCAGTGTTATGCGCTTTGTAGAGGGCTTGATTGCAAAGGTTGCCTCACCCTCGGTTACGAGGAACGTGAATGGATTGCTGTCCGCGCCATACTCCGCCTCAGTAACAGGGTTGATATCGAACGAACGTATAGCAAGCCAGTTGCGCTTCTTAGACTCGAGCTTGCGAATACCTACATAGCGCGCCATGAATGGCTCACCCTTCCACTCAATCTCATAGACACCCTCCAGAGGCTCTGTAAGTGCTGTCCATGTCCCGCCATCGGCAGAGTACTCCAACACGGTGTGGTCGAAGTAGTCGACATCGTCCACCGAGTTGCGTCCCTGAAGGATTCGTATCTCGCGCACCTCGCGCACAACACCCATATCGGCACCCACAAAGTCGTCAGTGCGCTGACCATTACCCGAATGGTAGTAGGTCTCAGGGTCGTTGTCGAACATATATTTACCCTGTGGTGCTGCCAACGAGTTGTAGCTACCTACGGGAGCGAGTGTCGATGCCTTAACACCCGTAAGGCTCTCATAGTATGCTGCCGCCATATCATCCATAAGACGCTCATAGAATGGCTTAAGTTTCATTGTACCTACGCGGTGAGCGTCATACATAGCGATATCCTCCTCCGACATAAGGTTAGAGACGTATAGCGTCCAGAATGCATCGTAATCACCACTACGATAGAGCTCATAACACTCGATAGCCTTCAAGCAGCGCTCACCGAGCTTCGCAAACTCAACCAACCATGGGCGCAACTCCTCAAGGAGTGCTTTGTTCTGCATAGCCTCCATCTCTGCGGGTACTGCGATAATGCGCTGCAACTCCTCCTTTAAGCGAGCAGCAACCTCTGCGTCATACGTTGCGAAGGTGAAGGTATCTGTCTCCCACGACTCCCAACGACGGTAGCCAGTCTCGGTGTCGCATGAGTGGATAGCGAATAGGCGATATGCCTCCTTAACCTCCGAAGCAAGCTCCTCTATACCACGCTCCCAGCTGTCAATGGGGTTGTACTTGTGGGGTGCCCATGCGTAATCAGCAACGCTGTAAAGCGCGAGCTTTGACGCGTTTCCGTGCTCCATTGGGTTACTCAAGATACCGCGAGTCTTTGTCTTATCCATACTGTTTGCCAAGCCGTACACAGGGCCCTGCATAACGATGTGACGTGCATAGTCCGTCACGGGGAAGTTCCACCAGAAGAGTGCGGGGCGCTTGATGCGCGACAATATCCACTCCATTGTTGACTCGGTCATATCGCTACATACAGCATCGCCAGTCCAGAATACATCAACCGATGGGTCAAGCTCGTTACCATAGATAACAAGGCTACCACGCTCCGTGGGGTTAGCCCAAAGGCGTGTGTACTCCGTAGGACACACGATAAGAGGCTCCACATCGCCCTTTACAGCCACGAACTCCTCGTTGAGGATGTTCATCAACTCGGTCTGAGGATATGGGTTAGCACCCGCACCCTCAATGTCGTCGAAGTGCACGGCAAAGGCGCGAACGCCAAGGTCGTACATAGCCTCAAACTTGCGTATAAGGTTGTCGAGGTCAGACTCCTCCCACTTGATATCCTTACCAGGGTGTATAGCCCACACAAAGTGTACGCGATTACGCTTGCAAGCCTCAACAAGCTCCTTAATCTCTGCGGCCTCCTCTGCGGGGTACTCCTCGCGCCAGTATGGAGATGAGTGGTATGGGTCATCCTTAGGACCATATACATAGTAGTTCATCTTGAAGCGACCATAGAAGTCGATGAGCGAAAGACGGGTCTCGTGTGACCATGGCGTACCATAAAAGCCCTCCACCACGCCACGATATTTCAATGTGGGCCAGTCGTTGATATACATTGCGGGGATTATGCCCTCTGCTGAGATGGGACTCTCCACAATCTGGCGTAGGGTCTGAATAGCGTAGAAAGCACCCGCATCGTCATAAGCAGCGATGTCGATTTCGCCCTCGCTAATCTGTAGTGAGTATGCTCCTGGTGTGTGGGCAAATACTTCATCCTTATCGCTCTCTGCGGTGTAGAACCATAGCTTAATTTTTGTACCCTTCTTACTCTGGTTTAGGAAGTTAAGCTCCTCGGCATAGTTGGCGGCTTCGCCCTCCAACTTTACGCCCTTTGTGATGTCCACGCCATCGCACATCATAGGTGCATAGAACTGTGGGAAGGGGTTGATAACGAGACCACCGTGGTCGACCTTGTGTCCGAGAATCTCGCCGAGATCCTGGCTCTCGCCACGCTGTGATGAAAGGTCCTGCGCTGTGACAGTTGTTAGTGACACCATAGCAAATGCCGCAAGAGTCACCAATAGTCGAAGTTTTTTAATCATAGGTATTTAGGTTTAATAATTCTCTTGGTTGCAAAGATAGCAAAAATAATTAGTATTAGGAAAAGATTTTGTCAGGTATTGAGCGTGATTGATAAAGTTAGGGAGATATGCCATTGTCGATAATACAATCTCAACAGCATATCTCCCTGCTTAATCGCCCCACATATACCTACCAAAACCGACGGGTGCTCACCGATTTGGTTCACCATAATTACTCCTGCCAGCCACCGCCAAGTGCCTTATAGAGGCGCACCAGAGCGATGTTCTCCTCCATAACGGCATTTGAAAGGCCTATCTGCGCATCGAAGTATCGACGCTGAGCATCGAGCACGTTGATATACTTGACATCTCCAAATTTATACTGGAAAGTAGCGAGCTCGACATACTTAAAGGCCGCCTCACGAAGGTTATCCTTCAGCTCCGTAGCCTCACGCGCATTGCGATAGCGGACAACAGCATCACTACACTCCTTGAATGCCTCTATAACCCTCTTTTCGTAGTTCAGGCGCGCCACATCGTAGGCTTGAATAGCGGCCTCGTACTTTGCCTTGCGGCGACCAAACTCAAAGACGGGGGCAACAATATCGCCTACAGCCAAGGCGTATGGAGCACTAAAAAACTCCGCAAAAGAGCCATTCTCCCAGCCACCTGTTATGCCGAGTGTCAGCTTGGGGAAACGATCCGTATATGCAACTCCTACTGCCGCAGATGCAGCCTTAAGTGCCTGCTCCGACGCCCTTATATCGGGACGGCGAGTGAGAAGGTCCGAGGGTAGTCCCATGGGCAATGACGCGGGTATCTCCCTATCGAAGATTTGCATCTTCGCGTACTCAAGTTCGAAGTCGGGATATTCACCCAATAGCAGCGTAAGGCTACTCTTTGCAGCCTCAATCCTCGTCTTGATAGCGGGAATGAGCGATGCGGTAGTAGCATACTCCACCTGCGCCTGCTGATATACAGTTTCCGAGGTCAGACCTCCCTCATATCGCAATTTTGCCTGCTCCACACCCTCGCTACGTGTTAGCAGCGTGCGATTAACGATATGCAACTCATTCTCAAGGGCCAACAACTGATAGTATATCGTGGCGACCTCTGCAATTACGGTCATGCGCATCGCACGCTCCGCCTCAACTGTCGCCAGATATTCGGCCGACGACTTGCGCGTTGCCCACTTGATACTGCCCCAGAGGTCAATCTCCCAGCCCACACTCATCTTGAGGTCCACCTGCGGAGTTACGGTGTGTCCCTTGTCCGTGTAGTTCTCAACCTCACGATCTGCCATCGCCGATGCTTCAATATGAGGATACCACTCTGCACGACTGCTCTTGTTAAGCAATCGCATCTGCTCAACCTTGGCTGCGGCAGCAAGAATATCCTTGTTATTCTCAAGAGCATGATTGATGAAACCAGCGAGCACCTCATCGCCATAAAACTCCCACCATCTCATATCGGCAATGGTAAGGCTGTCGAGTTCGCCCGCAATATATGCTTTGGGCATATCCAGTTGTGGCTCTTTACACATCTTTACGGCTGCGCCACACGACGTGAGTACAACAACGACAAGCAGAGTAAGCGCACTTTGTATTATCTTTTTTGATGATATCATTGCTTTCTATATTTTCGTTTTACACGGTCAATCCACACAAAGAAGAATGGCACATATACAATACCAATGGTTATGGCCACACACATACCAAAGAATACGCCTGTGCCTATACCCTGACGGCTCATAGAGCCAGGTCCCGACGACAACACCAAGGGAAGCAGACCCAGGATAAAGGCGAGTGAGGTCATAACGATAGCCCTGAAACGCAACCTTGCAGCGGTGAGTGCGGCAGTGGTTGCATCCACGCCCTTATTCATCTCAACCTTCGCAAACTCGACAATAAGGATAGCATTCTTTGCCACAAGACCAATAAGCATCACCAGACCAATCTGGAAATATACGTTATTCTCCAATCCGCATACAAAGATGCCGACGTATGCACCCAAAATGGAGACAGGGAGCGATAAGAGCACCGCAATGGGCACCGACCAGCTCTCATACTGCGCAGCGAGGAAGAGAAAGACAAACAGGAATGCCAGAGCCAATACAATATATGTTTTGCCGCCCTCCTTATTCTCCTGATACGACATTCCGCTCCACTCCACAGCAATATCATCGGGCAGATAATCCTCTACAATCCTCTCCAGACGCGCCATTGCCTCACCAGAGCTATAACCCGCAGCGGGCTCACCCGTAATGGTTGCCGACTGGAACATGTTGAACCTCTTGATTGTTCCCGAACCCGTAGTGTACTCCGTATTACCGAGTGCCGTGATGGGTATCATGGCGCCATTGGCACCCTTCACCGAGAACAGATTCAGGTTCTCGCGATAAGCTCTGTATGGTGCCTCCGCCTGAATATATACTCTATATACTCGGTTGTACAAGTTGAAATCGTTGACATACAACGAACCGGTAAAGGCCTTGAGCGTAGAGAATATATCAGCCATCTGCACACCATGCAGGCGCGCTTTATCTCTATCGACATCGAAGTACAGACGAGGAATATCCTGCTGTATGGATGCCGCAAGACCCGACAACTCACGCGAATTTCGCGCATGGTGCATCAGACTATCCACGGCCATCTGCAAATCCTCGTATGTCGCATTTCCTCGCGCCTCAAGCACCATCTCAAAGCCGCCCGAAGTACCCAAGCCTGGAATTACGGGAGGGGTGGAGATAAATGCCTTCGCCTCGGGGTAACGCGCAAACTCGCGACGTGCCTTATCCATAATCTCGTTCATATCATCGGCCTCGCGCTCGTTCCATGGTTTGAGGATTACGGTAAGCTGACTGCGCGCCTGATTGGTACCCACACGAGGGCTCGAGCCAACAACGTTCAGCACATGATCCACATCAGGGTCCTTCATAAGATACGCCATCGCGCGCTCCGTAACCTCACGCGTTCTCTCTATTGTAGCACCCTCGGGCAGCTCGAGTTCCACGGTGAAGTAGCCCTGATCCTCCTTGGGCATAAAACTCTGGGGTGTAAGGGCATTGAGCACATAGATACCTATCAGGATTACACCAAAACCTGCGAATACTCGCTTGGAGTTGCGCAAGGCCGACGTTACCGTATCGCAATAGAAGTTATTACCCTTGTCGAGCCATCTGTTTATGAACTCGAAGATGAAGTTCTTTCTGCCCTCCTCTTCGGGCTTCAGGATGAGAGAACACATCACGGGTGTAAGCGTGAGTGCCACGATGGTCGATATGATTACCGACACGGCAATGGTAATGGTAAACTGTCTGTAAAGCATACCTGTTATACCACCCAAGAAGCTCACGGGCACAAACACGGCACACAATACGAGCGACGTGGCTATAAGTGCGCTGGTCATGTTCGACATCGCCCTCTTCGTAGCCTCGTATGGCGATAGCCTCTCCTGCTTCATAATCTTATCGACACTCTCAACAACGACAATGGCATCGTCAACCACGATACCGATAGCCAGAATGAGACCCAACAGCGTCATAAGGTTGAGCGAGAATCCAAAGATGAGCATAATGCCAAAGGTACCGATAAGCGAGATTGGCACAGCCACAATCGGGATTATTGTCGAACGCCAGTTCTGCAATGACAGATAGACCACCAAGATAACCAGAAGCAGCGCCTCGAACAGCGTTTTATACACCTCGTTTATCGACTGCGAGATGTAGGTAGTCATGTCGAAAGGTATGGAGTAGGTAATACCCTCGGGCAGGTTGCGACCAATCTCCTCCATTGCAGCCTTTACGTTGTCTGCCACCTCAATAGCATTCGAGCCGGGCAACATATTCACGTTCATCACCGCAGCATTTCCGCCGTCGATACCACTCTCCGTAGAGTAGGATTGCGCCTCGAGAGATATACGCGCCACATCCTTGAGGCGTATGATCGAGCCGTCGGGGTTGGCACGCACAACAATCTGCTCGAACTCCTCGACTGACGACAGTCGTCCCTGCGCAGCAATTGGAATGGTAACATCGATACCCTCGATGGGTGCCTGACCGAGAATACCCGCGGCTGACTCACGATTCTGATCCTTGATAGCATTCTGCAAGTCCTTGACCGTAAGACCCATATCGGTAAGTTTATCGGGCATAACCCATATACGCATTGCGTAGTAGCGGCTGCCGACATTCGATATACTACCCACGCCAGGCACACGACGCAACATATCTATTACGTTTAGCGTCGCGTAGTTCGAGAGGTATACTTCGTCGTATTTGGGGTCGTTCGAGAGGAGTGTTATGGTGAGCAGCTTGCTCGACGCCTGCTTCTCGACACCTATACCATTCTGCACCACCTCGGCAGGAAGACGTGACTCGGCCTGCTTTATTCTGTTTTGTATCTCTACCGCAGCGATATCGGGGTTTGTGTCGATATCGAAGGTTATTGTGGCAGTAAAACTACCCGAGTTGGAACATACCGACTCCATATATGTCATTCCGGGAGTACCATTAAGCACCTGCTCGATTGGTGTGGCGACAGCCTGTGTTGTTGTCTGCGCATCGGCACCGGGATAGGATGCCGTAACCTTGACCACAGGGGGCACAATCTGCGGATACTGGTCGATGGGCAGCAGTGTAAGACCAATAAGACCCACGATAGTGATAACGATGGATATCACTATCGAGAATACGGGATGGTCGATAAAGAAGTTTCGCTTCATACCTACTCTTCGCTTACATTAGCAATTATGGGCTCTACCTTCATGCCGTGCGATAGTTTGTGGTAGCCCTCCACAACAATCTGCTCGCCCTCGACGATGCCTCGCTCCACAACCGTATTGTTTTTAAGCTCGGGACCGAGCTCCACAAAACGCTTCTCAACCACCGAGTCGGGACGTACTATATATATAAACGCACCACCACTCTCCACAACGACAGACTTCGTGGGCACAACCAGAGCATTCTCACGTACATCCATCAACAGACGCACCCTCGTAAACTGACCAGGCAGAAGAATATGGTCAGGATTTGGCATCTCCGCACGCACGGAGAATGTACCTGTCTTGGGGTCAATCTGCGGATCGGCGAAGTTCACCAGACCCTGATATGGATAGACCGAACCATCGGCCATGGTCACAGTGACATACGGATTCCATGTACGAGTAGTATCGGCATGTCCCAAGTTCACGTTACGCGCTTTGGAGTTGAGATACTCCAGCGATGTCATGCTAAAGTCAATCTGCACGGTATCGCTCTTTACGATTGTTGCGAGCAACGACTGCGAACCGGGGCCTACAAGTGCACCAATATCGGCATTACGCTCCGAGATATATCCCGAAATTGGCGACTTTACGGTTGTGTAGCCAAGCGTCATCTGCGCCTGCACCATATCGGCCTCACACACCGCAACATCTGCCGTAGCGCCCTCGTAGTTGGCTATGGCATTGTCCAAGTCGAGGAGACTCGCGGCGTTGAGTTCAAACAGTGGTCGTATGCGATTTAGGTCTCGCTCAGCCTTGAGTGCTTGCGCCTTAGCCTTGTTCAGCTGCGCTTCGGCACGCTTAACTCGCGCCTTGTATAGCGTTGGGTCTATCTGAAAGAGCGTCTGACCCTTCTCGATGTATGTACCCTCGTCAAAGAGCATCTTCTCGAGATAGCCCTCCACGCGAGCATGCACCTCAACAAACTGCTGCGCTCTGATGCGACCCACATAGTCACCATATATCTTCACATCCTCACTACCCACGGGTTGTGTTTCAACAACGGGCAACACCACCTCCACGGGCTTCTGTCTATTGAAAACAAAGAGCGCTATAATACTGACTATAAACACAATAATAGCACCCATTACCCACTTATGCTTCAATATCTTCATAACTAAAATATTACTTTTTACGATTAATTTCCGCGAAGATAGTGTTTTTTTTCTATATCGTAATTATCATTAGGTGTTTTATACAAATTTTTAGGCATAATGACCACATTCAACTCCTCATTTTTCACAGTGCACGACCAACTTACACTTACCAATCCTCCTTCCCCTTACCAACTACTTCAACGCCGTTAAATCGCCTAAAAAGCGGCATTATGCCCATATTTTTGCAAAATAGGCTTTTCGAGACCCCAATTTTTTATTCATACGTTTGCTCAAATCGAAAATAAAGCGTAAATTTGCGCGTCTATATATATAATATATAGGTAGCGTAAAACGCAAACAAGAGATAAATAATAAATATACAAAACAAAGTATGAGTGAAGAGTTGAACAACAACACGAGCGAGACCAAAGGGCGCATCGTCCAGGTCAACCTCGAAGAGCAGATGAAAGCGGCATATATCGACTACTCTATGTCGGTTATCGTGTCGCGTGCACTGCCCGATGTGCGCGACGGCTTGAAGCCCGTGCATCGTCGTATTCTCTATGATATGGCTGCCGAGCTGAACCTTTCGTCGGACAAGCCTACTCGTAAGAGTGCCCGTATTGTCGGTGATGTACTCGGTAAGTTCCACCCCCATGGCGACAGCTCGGTTTACGAGGCTATGGTGCGTATGGCACAGGAGTGGTCGATGCGTTATCCATTGGTTGAGGGTCAGGGTAACTTCGGTTCTATGGATGGTGACTCTCCCGCGGCGATGCGATATACCGAGGCGCGCATGCAGAAGATTACCGACGAGGTTATGGCCGACATCGAGAAGGAGACTATCGACTGGGGCTTGAACTTCGACGACACGTTGAAGGAGCCAACCGTGCTGCCAACCAAGATTCCATTGTTGCTCGTAAACGGTGCCAGCGGTATTGCCGTAGGTATGGCTACCAATATGGCTCCACACAACCTCGGCGAGGTGGTTGATGCTTGCTGTGCATATATCGATAACCCAGAGTGTGAGTGCGAGGAGTTGCTGGACTACGTTAAGGGTCCCGACTTCCCTACTGGCGGTATCATCTACGGATATGAGGGCGTTAAGGAGGCATTGCTAACGGGTCGTGGTCGTGTGGTTATGCGCGCAAAAACCGAGATTGAGCACACTGCATCGGGTCGCGAGTGCATCGTAATCACCGAGATTCCATACATGGTAAACAAGGCCGATATGATTAAGCGTATCGCCGACCTCATCAACGAGAAGAAGCTCGAGGGTATCTCATATATCAACGATGAGTCTGACCGCCAGGGTATGCGCATTGTCATCATTCTGAAGCAGGATGCTGTTGCAAGCGTAGTGCTTAACACGCTCTACAAGAATACACCTTTGCAGTCGTCATTCGCCGTAAACAACATCGCGTTGGTTAATGGCCGCCCACAGTTGCTCAACCTCAAGGAGCTTATCCGTCACTTTGTAGACCACCGTCACGACGTTATCGTACGCCGTTCTCGCTTCGACTTGCAGAAGGCACAGGAGCG
Organism: Alistipes sp.; assembly: GCA_045637085.1. GTDB lineage: Bacteria > Bacteroidota > Bacteroidia > Bacteroidales > Rikenellaceae > Alistipes. Next base: position 40,067 of record JAZTYW010000005.1, read on the forward strand.
TCTGCACATTGTCGAGGGCTTGCTCATTGCACAGGATAACATCGACGAGGTTGTAAACATCATCCGTTCGTCAAAGACTGGCGAGGAGGCACGCACACGCCTTCAGGAGCGTTTCGGACTCTCGGAGTTGCAGACAGCAGCCATCCTCGAGATGCGCTTGCGTCAGCTCACAGGCTTGCAGCGCGAGAAGCTCGAGGCGGAGCGTGACGAGTTGGTAAAGACCATCGACTACCTCAACGCCGTGCTTGCTAACTACGACATGCAGATGCAGATTATCAAGGACGAGCTCCAGGAGATGAAGGAGAAGTATGGCGACGAGCGCCGCTCGGAGATTATCTACTCTTCAGAGGAGTTCAACCCCGAGGATTTCTACGCTGATGAGGATATGGTAATCACCATTTCGCACATGGGTTACATCAAGCGTACGCCATTGGCAGAGTACCGCACACAGAACCGTGGTGGTAAGGGTGCTAAGGGTAGTGCAACACGCGACGAGGACTTCATCGAGCACATCTACGTGGCATCTATGCACAATACGATGATGTTCTTCACCGAGATGGGTCGTTGCTACTGGCTCAAGGTGTACCAGATTCCTGAGGGTACACGCTCATCAAAGGGTCGTGCTATACAGAACGTCATCCAGATTGAGCCAGGCGATAAGGTACGCGCATATATCAATGTCAAGAACCTAAACGACAAGGAGTTCGTAGAGAACAACTACCTCGTTATGTGTACCAAGCGTGGTATCGTGAAGAAGACAACCCTCGAGGATTATTCACGTCCACGTACTAATGGTGTCAAGGCAATCGTTATTAGAGAGGGAGACCAGTTGTTGGAGGTTAAGCTCACAAGTGGCAATGCCGAGATTATGATTGCTGCACGCGAGGGTCGTGCCATCCGCTTCAACGAGTCTACAGTGCGTCCTATGGGTCGTGTCAGCTCGGGTGTACGCGCTATCTCTATCGAGGATGATAACGAGGTTATCGGCATGATTGCTATTGAGCCCGATTCAAAGGAGGATGTACTCGTACTCTCGGAGAATGGCTTCGGTAAGCGTACAGACCTTGATGAGTATCGTATCACCAACCGTGGCGGTAAGGGTGTCAAGACCATCAACGTTACAGAGAAGACTGGTCAGTTGATATCTATCCAGGCTGTCACCGACGACAACGACTTGATGATTATCAACCGTTCGGGTCTTACCATCCGCACATCGGCAGACCAGATTCGCGTTGCAGGCCGTGCAACACAGGGCGTTAAGGTCATCGACTTGCGTGAGGGCGACTCTATCGCATCGGTTACGGCGGTGCCAAAGACCGAGGAGGAGGATACACTCGAGGGCGTAGTAACGGAGGAGACAACCGCAGAGGTTGTTGCCGAGACAACAGAGAATGCAAACGAATAAATTATCTAATAAACATCAAATTATTATGAAGAAAGTTTTGTTTTTGGCAGCTGCGATGTTCGCATTGACATTGCCCGCTGCAAATGCACAGAAGGTGAACACTGCAAAGGAGCTCGCAAAGCTCGAGAAGGCAGATGCAACATCAATGGATGCAAAGAAGGGTGCAAGCGCATCTACATGGGTTGCTCGCGGTAAGGCTTATGCTGATGCTTACGCATTGCCAACCAAGGAGCTCGGTCAGGGCGTTCCAGTACAGGTGCTCCAGATGAACGTAGGTCAGCCTGCGGGCATGGTTGAGTCTTCACTTCAGGGTCAGCCAGCAGTAGTATTGCAGTATGAGTACGTAGATGTATACGTAGATCCAGCATCTGGTTTCATCATTGGTTGGGATCAGAAGCTCGCCGTTAAGGAGAACCTCGCTGAGACTGCTATTGCATCGTTGGCTAAGGCTTACGAGATGGATAAGAAGCAGGAGTCAAAGATTGCTCCTATCGCCCTCAACCTCTCTAACTCACTCGCTGAGCAGGGTAACGCCCTCAACGGCATGGGTCGCATGGTAGAGGCTGCACAGACATTCTTGCTTGCATTTGAGGCTCTCAACGTCGTTCCTTCAACAACTGCTAACTACGACTACCTCTACAACGCTGGTATGCTTATGACTATGCATGCAGCAACACTCGAGGGTGATGAGGCTGTTGCAGCATTCCAGGCTGGCGAGCAGATCTTCAACACAGCTATCGCTTCTGGCTACGCTGACGCACAGGGTAACATCTTCTACTACCTCTTCCACTGCTACTATGGTCAGAAGGCTGTTGCTGGCGCAGATGCTCTTGCAAAGGCTAAGGAGGCTCTCTTGGCAGGTATCCAGAAGTTCCCAAAGAACAACACTATCCTCGATGGTCTTATGCAGCTCTACACTGCTGAGGAGGGTGTTGGTGACCCCGCAGAGCTTGTATCTATGATTGAGACATCGCTTAAGGAGGATCCTACAAACTACGATTTGTGGTTTGGTCGTGGCCGCGTTTTCAACGCATTGAAGAACTTTGACGAGTGTGTTAAGTCATTCGAGAAGTGCGTTGAGCTTCGTCCTACTGACTTCGAGCCTAACTTCTATGTTGGTTACTTCATCGTTGAGAAGGCAAACTCACTCATCGAGGCTTTGAACGCTAACTCAAACATCTCATACGAGGAGTACGAGGCTGAGAACGCAAAGGTTAACCTTGTATATGCTGAGGCTATTCCATGGTTGGAGAAGGCATACGAGATCAACCCTACTGACGCAAATACAATCAGCTACTTGAACCAGCTCTGCTTCCGTCTCCGCGACATGGATGGCATGATGGATAAGTATAACAAGTACCACGAGCTCTACTTGAACTTGTAGTCTTAGACAATAATGAGGGCCGCGCGCCCTCCGACGACGCTCCCCGGTTGGATATTCCAGCCGGGGAGTCTTGTTTTATAACAGATTTATCTACTTTTGGCGTGCACCACACACTCGTCGATAATTAATTAGAAAATCGGAGATCCACCGCTGTTTTAAGGGTAATGGCGAGTGGATGGTAGATAATGTTTATAATGCTCGTTTCTGTCATCCTGAACGAAGTGAAGGATCTCAAGGTATGTATAGCGGTTGATTGTCTTGCAGCCCGAGAGATCCTTCGCCAAGGCTCAGGATGACAAACACATCATCATGGGTTACAAAAATGTAACCCACGAGCGTGTGGTGGCGTGTATGTGTTTTTTTGGAGTGGAATTTCGACTGTCATCCTGAACGAAGTGAAGGATCTCCTCACAGTCCTCACATGCAGCATATAATAAATCGTCATTCCGAGGAGGAAACGATTAATGAGCAATGAGTAATTAGCAATGAGCAATGTATATATTAATGAAAAATTAATTTACTCCGACACTTCTATCTCACCATCTATATTCCCTGTAAAATGGATGGATGGACAAACAATAAAAAAAGGATGAAACCATCAAAGGTCTCATCCCTGTATTAACTACTACTCACCTATTAATGGTGCATAGGAGGTCTGCCACCGGGGAAGCCCATACCTGGCTTAACATCCATGCCGTAGTCTGCTACATTCGTTGAGCCCTTCTTGCCGAAGTGGCGGAGGTTGTAGTTGAACTGAACGGTGAAGTAACGACCCACAACGCTGTTCCATGCGTTCTGTGTGTAACCGCTACCCACGGTGCGTGCGAAGGCTGCATTCTCATTCAAGAGGTCATTCACACCAACCAAAATCTCGCCCTGCTGATTCTTGAAGAGCTTCTTGCCGAGATATACGTTGCAGATGAGGTAGTCCTCGTTGTAGTCGTTAGTGAAGCCGATATACTGGTTATAGTTTACCGATGCAGTGAGGGTGAAGCCCTTCCAGAATACCCACTTCATCGTACCCGATGCTGTGTGGCTGAAGTACTGGTTATTCTTGCCTGCAAGTGACTGCTTAGCGTCGTTGTAAGCACCATTCCACTGAAGTGTGAAGTCGATATTCTCCGAGATGTTGCTACCGAGTGACACCATAGCATCATAGCCCATGTTGCTGGTGATGTTTAGCTCGTTGTTAATCATCGAAGGTGTACGTGTCCAGCTGTAACCCGCCATGATGTTCAAGTTACACTTGATTGGCGCAATTGGGAAGCCATAGCTTACGTGTGTACGCAACGAGCTTGAGCCATTCATATTCTCGTATGTAGTGTACTGCATAGGGTTGTACTCCTCACCATCGATAGTGATAGTATCAGGGTTGTATACGATTGACTGACCGATGTAGTCCTGGGTGATGTTACCCGAGAACATCCACATAAAGGTACGACCCTTCTCGATGTTTGAACGCACATAGTGGAAGTTCACACGGTGGTTGTACGATGACTTAAGCATAGGGTTACCCTTTGAGATATACTGTGCATTTGATACGTCGTAGATATCCTGCAAATTACGAACATCGGGATTGTGAGTGTATGAGTTCACAAAGATGCGGATAGAGTTCTGAGGGTTGAACGCCACATTACCCATCATGAAGTATGTTACATGGTCATAATCGCGCTTGATATTCTCACCCTTAACCAATCCATCGAGCGTTGAGTGCTGATAGTAGAGATTAGCGATGAACGTATTGCGATTCTTGGCATAGCGGAAGCCAGGACCTACACGGTGCTCCATGCTGCGACTATCGGTAAACGACGATAGCGACGCATCGGGAGTAAGACCCGTGATATCGTAGTCGGCACCCGTGATGTATGCCTTTTTTGAGATATCCTGATCCTCCATGTCGAAACGATACTGCATACTTACCTGAGCATACTTGGCTACGGGTTCGGTGTAAGTAACGTTAGCGCTGATGTCTGTCTCACCCTGAGGTGCAAGAGCCGATACATAGCGAATATCTGGCGTAGCAGTACCCAATGCAGCATCGTAAATAGTAGCGAGATTAGAGTAGCTGTTGGTTACCGAGTTAGAGGTGTTACGCACTGAGTAACGGCCATCAACAGTGATTGTACGACCATCCTTGCCGAGCTTGACACGATACTGCAAGAACTCGCTGAAGCGCAAGCCACGTGAGTATGATGAGGCATCTGTGCCGTTGTAAATCATCTCGTATGGAAGGCCCTTCTTGTCTGCCGACTCACCCCACTGCTCGCCATACTGCTGGCTGTATGGGTCGTTACCCTGGAAGCTGAAGTTCGTACGCGACATCAACGACATATTCTTGTTTATCGTCCAGTCGAGACGCACATTAAAACGGTGGTTGTAGTTATGCGACTCAGACTCACCCTGCTGGATAAGCTCATCATCGGGCGATGGAGCCTCATACCAACGCTCAAGGAGCGTCTTATTACGTGTCTTTGTGTCGTTGTAGAAGTATGAGCCATTGAGCTTTACCTTGTCGCCCTCACCCCATGTATCAGAGTACTGAACACCGATAGAGCCTACGCGAGCAACACCACTCTGTGGGCGTACCATATACTGACCTACGCCACGACCACGGCCCATGCCACCGCCGCCACCACCTGTGACGCCAAGAATATCCTCAAATGAGAAGTTCTGCTGGTTTACGTTGTTGAAAAGACCAATAATAGATACGCGGCTTGAGCCCTGGAAGATATTGACATTACCACCAAGGTTGAACTTATGGTGCGAAGTCACATTATCGACCTGAGAATTGTAGATATCAGTATTCTTAAAATCCAACTCTGCGGGCGAACCATCAATGTCTGGCTGGTAGCCGTAGCCACCATAGAGCTTACCAAAGACACCCTGACGCATATTTGGACGTGTAACGATGTTGATAGCCTTGTAGCCCTCGCCATCGTCCATGCCCGAGAACTCAGCATTATCCGAGAGCTTGTTGAATACCTCGATGCGGTCTACGGCCTGCGCGGGGAGTGAGTTTAGCGCCGTAGATACATCCTCGCCAAAGAACTCCTTGCCATCAACAAATATCTTCTTGACCTGCTCACCCTGTGCCTCTACCGAGCCATTCGAAATGGTGATACCCGGCATCTTCTTCAACAATCCCTCGACATCAGCATCGGCTGAAACCTTGAATGCTGAAGCGTTATAGGCCACGGTGTCGCCATTCTGCGATGTGCGCAACGCCTTAACCTCCTTTACCACAGCCTCGATAGCAACAGCCTCGGGCATAAGCTCCACAGTACCCAGGTCGGCATTGTGGGTTAGCTTCACGTCGATAGTCTGCGTAGCATATCCAATAAATGTTATTGTTGCAGTGTACTCACCTGGTGTAACACCCGTAACCGTAACCTTACCCTCGGCACCCGACACCGAGTGACGACCTGCGCTCTGACTATTCACCCTGCGCACCTCCATAATAGCACCAATAATGCCCTCCTTAGTCTCGCCATCAACGATGCGTGCTGTCACCTTTCCCGACTGCGCCATGGCTGGCATAATGGCAACCATCATGAAGATGATAAACGAAAAGAATCTTCTCATATATTTTCTGTTTTATTATTTCGCGTATGTATATATTATCACGCCACTAAAATAATACTTTTTATTCAAATATAATAGCAATCTGGGGTGAAATGACAAAAATAGGGGGTCAGATGACTGACTCCCCTACTTCGTAGTCTTATATTCCTGTTATCTGTGGCTGTGTGCGGGACGACCACCTGGGTAAGGACGACCTGCATGTGCTCCTGAAGGTCTGCTGCCGTGCGCTCCCGAGGGCTTGCCGTGAGGCTTGAAGCTGTGGTGGCCATGAGGCATACCGTGCTTGTGATCACACTTCTTGTGGTTACCCACGTGTGAAGGTGGAGGACAGCAACGGTGGTTGTGGCGATGCACCTTTGAAGGCTTGTGATGACACTTGTGGTGCGCAGGAGGTGGAGGGCAAGGTGTCACGTTGCAACCATGACCACCTACACTTGGAGGGGTGATAGTGATATATACGTTCTTTGGTCTTGCATCGTTTGCCATATCTGCGTCGTTAGCCATTGCTGAACCGATTGCCATCACTGAGAGCACGAGGCTCAAAAACATCATCTTCTTCATAGTCTTAGAGTATTAAAGTGTTTATAACTATCTGTTTGCCGGATATTTTTGTTATCCTATTGCAAAGGTAGGGCAAGATTTTGGACTATGGAGTTTGGGGTGGTGTGAAACGGCAATAGAGCCCGCCGAAGCGGCAATATGGCGGGGCGAAGTGAACGGGGAAAATTAGAAATTAGTAATTAGTAATTAGCAATGGGAGACATAAGGGATGATGCTATCAGCTGTTATCCGCAACCTCTCTTTTGTCTCTTTGATGTTGCTCACTAATTTCTTGTCAGAGTGGTGTGGTAGTGGTGCATCACAAAAGAAAACGCCAAAGGATAGTACACAATAGTACAGCCTTTGGTGTTTTACTTTTGGGGATGTGCCGCTAACGCGCCACTATCACAAGAAATTACTGGAGCCAGCGCTTGAATTCGGGCACACGTGCCTTCGAGATTATTATGCGTTCGGGGGTCTCTATCACGAGGTTGAGTGCAAGACGCGAACCAAACCACACGGCGATATCCTTGACAGCCTTGCGAGAGACTATAAACTGACGATTTGCGCGGAAGAACTTATCGGGTGACAGCTGACTGGCAAGAGCCTCAAGGGTCTTATCGACAGGGTAAGCGGTACCATCGAGTGTGGTGAGGGTCACTCGCTCGGCAAAGGTGTAGAAGAATGCCACATCATCCATAGAGACGGGGACAATCTTATCCTTATACCTCACGAGCAGCGTCTGGAGCTGGTCACTTGTGGATGATGCAACCATCTTGGCAACACGCTCGCGATTGTCATCGCGCTCGGTGGCAGTAAGGCGCTGTAACTTATCAAGAGCACGCTGCAAGTCCTCCTCCTTAAAGGGTTTGAGCAGGTAGTCTATGCTGTTGACCTTGAATGCCTCGAGAGCATACTGGTCGTAGGCTGTGGTGAAGATGATGGGTATGGTTACATCGACACTCTTGAAGATGCGGAACGAGTCACCATCAGCAAGGTGTATATCCATAAATACAACGTCGGCACTAACCTCCTTTGAGAAAAAGTCGATAGCCTCAGCCACAGACTCAAGCACCTCGACAACTTCAACATCGGGGATTAACGCAGTGAGCATGCCACGAAGATTTACCGCAGCAGCAGTCTCATCCTCTACAATTACTACTCTCTTTATCATAGACACTTATGTTACAAAGTTGCTACCGTTACAGCAGCCATCACTCAATTATAGACTATTAGGTTTTTCGAGTGGCATACGCACCATGAAGCGCTCCGCCTCGTCTATTATCTCAATATCCTTACCTGTTATTATCTGCCAGCGACTGCGCAGATTGTCGAGACCGATGCCCGTAGATGGCTCTACGTCGAGTTTCGGATGCTTGGCATTCTCAATCTCCAACACTCCGTCCACCACACGTATTGCAACATGCAGAGGGTTCTTTGTGGTTATGCTATTGTGCTTCACGGCATTGCCAATTAGCGGCTGAAGCGACAGTGCCGGGAGTCTCCACTCCTTGAACCTTTCGTCTATATCGAAATCGAAGAATAGTTTGTCGGCATAACGTATCTTGAAGAGGTAGGCATATGCCTCAGCGAATTCAAGCTCCTCCTTGAGCGTTGTTGTGCTCGACTTACCATTCTGGATTATGTAGCGGAAGGTGTAAGAGAGCTGGTCGATATACTCAAGCGAACGCTTGGAGTCACCATCGCGCACAAGCATGGCGAGGGAGTTCAACGAGTTGAAGAAGAAGTGTGGGTTTATCTGTCCCATGAGCATGTTGTAGCGCGTAGAGAGGTTCTCAGTTTTGAGTCGTTCGTTCTCTACGACGATGGTCTGCTGCTGGCGCATAAGTGAGTATATGCGTGCGTAGAGTGATGTCACAACAAGCGTGAAGAGACACTTCGTGAGCACAATGATGTATGTGTTGTCGCGGAAGTTACCGCGGAAGAAGAAGTCGAGCTTCATCTCGCCCTCATTGAACGACATCACAGGGGCAAAGTATATCGCCAAACCTGTGATAAGCAGCAGCAACACTATGCGTCGCACCACCACCCAACTACGTTTACGCTCTGACAACACCCCATTTGCGAGTATGGATATCATCAGGAATGATATCATCGCATAGTATATTATCTGCCACACGAACTCCATTGTACGACTTGGACGGTCGTAGATAGCATCGAACTCAAACTTGACACCATTTACGGAGTAAACCTCCTCAAGACGCTTGCGAGGCTTGGTCGCCAACCCACCATCATACTCTCGAGGCACGCGTGTTGTGAATGTCATACGATCGCCCTCCTGGAGTTTGAAGCTATACACCTGCCATGCCGATATGTAGACACTGTCGCGCTGCTGGCAGTCACACACAATGTATCCATGCATATCGCGGTCGAGGTGCAACACTCCAGAGGTGTGCTCACCCTCGGGGGCATCACTCATACGGCGCTCACCCAGACCACTCTCGGTGATTATAGGCATCAGCATATATGAGAAGTTGATGACAAGACTCAGCAGTATCGCCACCAATATATGTATCATAACGGGTTGTCTTACACTGCGCATAACGAAAGTCTATAATTAGTGTTTAAGTATAGTGGGAGTTTTAAGGAGTTTTAAGGAGTTTAAGGAAGTTAAGGAAGTTAATGAATTTAGAGAGCAGAATCACTAAGTTCCCTAAATTCCTTAAGTTCCCTAATTTTTCAGACAAGCAAAGTGGCAAAGATTACCCCTTATCACAACAAATTTCTTGTCAGAAGGGGTCAGATGTGGTAGTGGGTCGCAGACTGCCAAAGCGGAGCATACTATAACGTATGTGAGCATTTGGCAGGCAAGCCCAATGCCGCAGATGTGCCCCTTATCACAACAAATTACTCGTACCAAGAGGCGTATGTACGATAATCTCGTGCCGTGCGCTTGATTATCTGCTCACGCTGTTCGGGAGTGACATCCTTAACCTTCTTGGCGGGAACACCTGCATATACTGAGTTGGGCTCGAGCTTCTGGTTCGAGAGAACAAGGGCGTTGGCAGCGACGATGCAGCCTGTGCCGACAACAGCGTTATCGAGGATTGTTGCACCCATGCCGATAAGACAGTCGTCCTCAATAATGGCACCGTGGATAACTGCATTGTGACCTACGGATACGTAGTTGCCGATATGTGTCTGCGAGGGGTTCTTGGAGCCATCGTAGAGGGTGTGGATGACCACGCCATCCTGGATGTTTGTGTGGTTGCCGATGGTGATTGCGTTGACATCACCACGGAGCACTGCGTTATACCATATAGAGCAGTTCTCACCAATCTTTGTGTTGCCGATGATTGTAGCGTTCTCTGCCAACCACGTATCCTTACCAATCTCGGGCTCATAGCCACGTACCTTTCTAATTAAAGCCATAGTATCTATATTTTATTTATTTTCAGTCTGTTGTCTCTCTATTGCCTTAGCCTCATCCCAGTATGAGTCCATCTCGGCGAGGGTCATATCACGAAGTGTCTTACCCTGCTCCTCAGCACGATGCTCGACATGGTTAAAGCGACGAATAAACTTCTTGTTTGTACGCTCAAGCGCACCCTCAGGGTCGATACCATAGAGGCGGCAGGCGTTGATAAGGGCGAAGAAGAGGTCGCCCATCTCATCCGTAAGGCGCTCGGCATCCTTAGCCTCAAGCTCGGCATCCACCTCCATAAGTTCCTCCTTGACCTTAGCCCATACATCCTCCTTTTGCTCCCAGTCGAAGCCCGTTGCCGCAGCCTTCTCACCGATGCGGAACGCCTTGACCATCGCAGGTAGCGACACAGGAACGCCGCCCAGGGTACCACTCTTGCGGTTTTTCTTGCGCAGTTTGAGTGCCTCCCAATTCTGCTTTACCTCCTCAGGGGTCTCGGCGTGGATATCACCATAGACATGTGGATGGCGATATATCAATTTGTCACACACGCCATTAGCCACATCCGTATAGTTGAAAGCACCCTGTTCCTCGCCAATCTTCGAGTAGAAGACAACGTGCAACAGAAGGTCACCAAGCTCCTCCTTTATGCCCTCCATATTCTTGTCGGTGATAGCATCCGCGAGCTCGTAGGTCTCCTCGATTGTATTGTTGCGAAGCGAATCCAATGTCTGCTCTCTATCCCATGGGCACTCGGCGCGCAGTTTATCCATCACGTCGAGCAGTCGCGATGTTGCCATCTCTGCCTTTTTTCTCTCCATGTATCGTATTATTGTTTAGGTTTTATCGTTCTGAATGGTAATTTAAGTACGCCAAAGAATGCTTCACCAAAGATGCCCGATGACATCTTCGATGTGCCCTCCACGCGGTCGATGAAGATTATCGATACCTCGCCAATCGTATAGCCCAACTTCCACGCCGAGTACTTCATCTCTATCTGAAAGCCATAGCCGTTCATCTGCAGGCGGTCGAAGTCTATGGCGTCGAGAACTTCGCGACGATAGCCCACAAAGCCTGCGGTAGCATCGCACACGGGCATGCGCGTGACTATACGCACATACTTCGATGCGAAGTAGGAAATCAGAAGGCGTCCCATCGGCCAGTTGACAACGTTGACACCCTTCGAATAGCGCGAGCCAATGGCCACATCCCTCTCGTCAAGCATAGTATCGAGGCGTGCAAGGTCATCGGGGTTATGCGAGAAGTCACAATCCATCTCGAAGATGCGATCATAGCCATGTTCCAATGCATACTTGAAGCCCGCAATGTACGCAGTGCCAAGGCCGAGTTTGCCTTTACGCTCAATCATATGCAGTCGCTCGGGGTAACGCTGCTGCTCCTCGCGCACGAGGCTTGCCGTGCCGTCGGGAGAGCCATCGTCAACAATGAGCAGGTCAAAACTCAAAGCATCATCCATAACGCGGCGAATCATCTTCACAACATTCTCGCGCTCGTTATATGTGGGTATGATAATCAGTCGTTTCATTACATCATATTATTAAATGTGCGCTTACCAAAGATATAACGCAAGATGATTGAGTATCGATATATTGTTGTCACCTTTTTCGTGCGCTGCACAGCCTTGCGTTTGCGACTCAACACCCCATGCCACGCAATGAACTCACCCCATGCGCGCACAATAGCCCACGCACGATGTGGGTGGAGTGTAACGAGGTTTACAAAAGCCTCCAACATATCGGTCACGGGGCGCACGACAGCAACCACTGCGCGCTGCATGGGCGATGCGCACTTAAAGAGCATTGCAAGATTGTTGCGGTGGTTGAGGAATATCTTGCGCGACGATGCTGGCAGCGTACCACCACCCAGGTGATAGACCACAGACCTTGGCTCAACGACAATGCGCCATCCCGCCAACTGCATGCGCCACTGCAAATCTATCTCCTCCATGTGGGCAAAGAAATCATCGTCGAAGCCTCCAAGCTCTTCGAACACCTCGCGACGACAGCACAGCGCCGCGCCACTTGCCCAGAATATATCTCTGCGGTTGTCATACTGACCGCTATCGGTCTCCACATTCGAGAGTATGCGTCCACGACAGAATGGATAGCCCAGATAGTCGATGAAGCCACCCGAAGCACCAGCATACTCAAACTTTGTGCGATCCATGTCAGCCAACAGTTTGGGTACTACAGCAGCAACATCGCTCTCTTGGTCAAGCACCTCAACCAAAGGCTGCCACCACCCTGCCGTAACCTCGACATCGGAGTTAAGAAGCAATACATACTCACTATCCACCTCCTTCAATGCCCTGTTATAACCACCCGCAAAGCCATAGTTGGAGTCGAGGCGGATAACCCTAATATCGGGATATGTGAGACGTAGCCACTGCAACGAGTCGTCCGTAGAGCCATTGTCGGCAACAACAACCTCGGCATCACCCACAGTGTGGGCAACGACGCTCGGCAGGTATCGCTCCAAATGGCGACGTCCGTTCCAGTTGAGTATAACTACGCTCAGTCGTGCCATAACCTACTCCTCATCTTCGTTATCCTCATCAGCCTCGGCATTGCGCTCTGCCTTGGGGTCGTAGCCCGCAACGACAATCACGAACTCGCCCTTGGGCTCGTGGGCCTTGAAGTGTGCGATAGCCTCCGTAACAGTGCCACGCACCGTCTCCTCGAACTTCTTGGTTATCTCCCTCACCACAGCCACACGGCGCTCCGCACCAAAAGTCTCGGCAATCTGCTCCAAGCACTTAACAACGCGGTATGGCGACTCGTAGAAGATTATGGTGCGCGACTCCGTTGATAGCTCCTCCAAACGCTTCATGCGACCCTTCTTCTGCGGCAGAAAGCCCTCGAAGCAGAATCTGTCACATGGGAAACCACTCTGCACAACAGCGGGAATAAGCGCCGTAGCACCAGGAAGTGTGATAACCTCGATCCCCTCCTCTACGCAGCGACGTACGAGCAAGAAGCCAGGGTCGGAGATACCAGGAGTGCCTGCATCCGACACCAGCGCCACATCCTTACCCGCATTTATAGCCTCCACAACACGACCTACTGTGGCGTGCTCGTTGAACTTGTGGTGCGAATGCATTGGTTTCTCGATGCCGAGATGGCGCATGAGGTGTGACGACGTGCGCGTATCCTCCGCGAGAATGAAATCCACCTCCTTAAGCACGTTGATAGCACGCAGGGTGATATCCTCGAGGTTGCCGATTGGCGTTGGGACAATATATAGTTTTGCCATAGTGAAATCTGTTATGAAAGTTTGCGCTCGATAAGCGACACAAGGAGTTTTGCACCCTCCGAATCGGGATCCCAGCGGAAGTTTTCAACGATGAATATCATACACTCGTCAAGGTCATCAAATTCATCAAGATGTGTGATTGTATCCTCATAGAGGTTGGCATCGCCACCAAAGAGATCGCGTATCAACAAGAACTTGTCGTTAATACCAATCGCCTTGCGTATCTCGGTGATGCGATTGAATGCCGCAGTGGGGACCTCCTCCGCCATCTTATCTGCCAATGTTGTCACGTTCTTGGCCATCACATCTGCCAAACGCTGTGGCTCTGGCACGGGAGCAGGCGCAGGTTGTGCTGGGACTATTGTTTGTGCAGGTGCAGGTGCAGGTTTTGGCATAGGACTTACCACTTCGCGCTTCATCTCCGCCTCCTTTGCTACCGGCTCTGTCTTAGGCTCGTTGTATAACGATATCATCTTACGGCCACGTTTCGTGCGCACAGGGATGTCCTCAATATCAAAGAGACCACCTCCGGCTGCTCGTTCAGCGGGCGCAGGTGCCGCAGTCTCCTCAACCGCTTCCTTCGTCTCCTCAACCGCAGCCACACTCTCCTCTACCTCAACTGGAGTCTCTGGCTTTGCCTCCTCATATTTCTGCTCAGCAGCAATCTCGGCTGCACGCTCGCGGTTCTCCTCAACAACACGCTCCGCCTCGGCAATGGTATCATCACCCGAGAGTCCCAAAAGCGCCGCAATGTCGAGGGCATCATCGAACGACACACCTACGCTCTTACGTGTTGGTTCTGCCTCCACAACGCTCACCTCGGGCACATCATTTTGCTCACTCTCCTCCTCAACGACCTCCTCACTCTCCTGTTCGTCCTCAGCAACTTCGTTCACTGTTTCAGACTCAGGCTCAAAGCTTTGAGTAGTCGTAGGCGTATAGTTAAGCACCTCATCATAGAGTCGGCGCAACTCCTCAAGCACGATATCACGCTCGATATTAGACACATTTGTCGTGCTGCTCCAGCTCTCGACAAGACTCTGCAAGCGCGACACACGCTCATATATTTTCTTCAATGCCATGATTTTATATGTATATACAACGTATCAAAGGTAAGAAAAAAAGTGTAAATGGCAAAATTTTAGACTAATAAAGTTTTGTGGAATATAGGGGTAATAGGGAGATATGGGACATGAGGGACATTGGCGAAGAAAGAGATGGTTCAGACAATAGCAGATTGCTACTTCAATTATATCTCTTAAAATCTCTTATGTCTCTTTGGTCCCTTTTGTCTCTTCTGTCTCTTTGGTCCCTCTTGTCTCTTCTGTCTCTTTTGTCCCCTTTTAAACTCTCTCTACAACCCTATTTCTTGTCAGAGTGGCGTAGTAGTGGTGCTGACATGAAAAAACCACCGATGGGTAGTACTTTGACGTACGTCCCATTGGTGGTTTTGATTGAAGCGCCGCTAATGCGCCACTATAACAAGAAATAAACAAGGTCGTCGAGGGCAATATAGAGAGGTGTATTCGCTCCCCACTCGCCCACATCGGTGGTCTCGATGGTCACACGAACACGGTCGTAGTCGCGGCCAAGATTTACAAGTGAATACTCGGTCCAGTCGGTTGCCATTATGCGCTTACCGTCGCGGAAATCAACAACATAACACTCATCAACACCTGTAACTTCGTTACCCTTCATGCCAGTAAATACGACCTTAAGGTAATCACCATCAGTGAAGGCGCGGGCAAAGTCGTTGATAGCCTCGTTGGTGATTGAGGCGTAGGTATAGGTTGTGAGGTTCAGTTTCACATTCGAGAGGTGAACAGCCTTCTTAAAGACAATATCGCATGGCTCGTTGAAGGAGTCGTAGTAGTAGATAAGGAAGTTATCACCCGATGCCGCAGCGTCGTTAAATACGGCATACTGGTTGGCAAAAAGGCCATTCGCAGGGTCGGCATCCTTAACATTTGAGAGGGCAAAGCCACCCCAGTAGGCATACTCCTCGTTGTAGAAATACTCGAACTCAAACACCTCATTCTCAAAGCCATAGACACTCTCCTGCGTCATAGCGACATCGAAGTTCTCGACCTCAGTATCAGGCTTGCGGTCAACGCTATCTGGCTCACATGCCACAATACCCAAAAGGGCAATAGCAAACATCAACTTTCTCATAGACAATTATTTATAAAAATGATACAATATCGTAGGCGCGGTATGCTGACTTATCCCAGCGGGGCAACTTCGCATCGGCACTATCAGCCGCACTAAGCACGATGGAGATAGCATCACCGTCGTAGTCGTAGCTGATTGCCACGGGCGCAACCTTTGAGCCACGGCGCTCGAGGGTGAGGGTGATGGCATCGATGCCCATAGCCTCGCTCTTTGGTGTGAGCTTAAGCGTGACACACTCGTTAGTTGTCGATGTCACCTCCGACACAAACTCGCTGGGCACAAAGCTGAAGGCGCGTGTTGGGTTAGAGAGCAAGTCGCGTGCCTCAAGGTCCACCCTATCTTCAACCACCTCCTTGCGCTCGTTGTTTATCTCGTAGCGAATCTTACCGTCGCTGTACACCTCCATGATGCCGAGCGTGATGTAGTAGCCATCGCCCTCAACCATGAAGTAGCCATTAATAGGCGACTCCTCACCCACCGTAACGGCGATGTGCATAGCATAGCGTTCACCGAGTGAGCTATCGAGTTTCGAGAGCCACTCCGAGGCACTCTGCGCATTAGCGGCACAAAGCGTAGATAGCGCAAGCACCAATGTTATAATAAGCTGTTTCATAACTCTTTAGAATATACCCAACTCCTGAAGGCGAGCCTCGAGAGAGGGAAGGTCATAGTACTTAATTTCGCGGGGCTTCGAGCCAATCTGAGGGCCTACGATACCGGCACGCTCCAACTGCAACATGATGCGACCAGCACGGTTAAAGCCCACCTCGAAGTTACGCTGAATCATTGATGTTGATATGACACCACTCGACACCGCCTCGCGGGCAATCTCTCCGAACTTGGGGTCGAACTTCTGTGGTGCGCCACTCTCCTCCGAGCCAAAGCCCACCGAAGCCTCGCCACCACCCTGCTCAGGAACATAGTCGGGGAGGTTGTATGCCGATGGATAGCCCTGCTGAGAGCCGATATGCTCGACAATATTCTCCACCTCGGGCGTATCTACAAAGGCACACTGGATACGCGTGGGCTCGCCACCGTTCAAGAAGAGCATGTCGCCACGACCGATAAGCTGGTTAGCACCCGGCTGGTCGATGATGGTGCGCGAGTCGGTCATCTGCATAACGCGGAAGGCGATACGCGCAGGGAAGTTGGCCTTGATACCACCCGTAATAACCTTGACATCGGGACGCTGCGTAGCCACGATAAGGTGAATACCAATAGCACGCGCCTTCTGCGCAAGGCGCATAACGGGTGCCTCAACCTCCTTGGCGGTCATGATAAGGTCGGCGAACTCGTCGATAATAACCACGATATAGGGCATAAAACGGTGACCATTATCTGGGTTGAGACGGCGAGCCACGAACTTCTCGTTATACTCCACAATGTTCTTTGCGTGCGCCTTCTTGCACAGCTCCAAGCGGTTAGCCATCTCCGTACAGAGGGCATTGAGTGTGTACACCGCCTTCTTGGGGTCGGTAACGATAGACTCCTCCTCCGACTCCATCTTTGCAAGGAAGTGACTCTCAAGCTTATTATACAACGAGAACTCCACCATCTTGGGGTCGATAAGCACAAACTTAAGCTCTGCGGGGTGCTTGCGATAGAGCAACGAGGTGATAATGGCATTCAATCCTACCGACTTACCCTGACCCGTAGCACCCGCCACCAACAAGTGTGGCATCTTCGCAAGGTCGAAGGTGTAGTTTTCATTCTGGATTGTGCGGCCAATCACCACGGGAAGCTCCGCCTTGGAGTTCTGGAACTCCTCACTACATATCGCCGAGCGCATAGATACGGTCTGCTTAACCTGATTGGGAACCTCGATACCCACAGTGCCCTTGCCGGGAATAGGTGCTATGATACGCACACTCGCAGCCTTAAGGTTCTGCGCGAGATCGTTCTCAAGACCCTGAATACGCGCAATCTTAACGCCAGGCTCCTGAACAATCTCATAGAGTGTAACAGTAGGACCTACCGTTGCGTGCATGCTGATAATCGGGATATTAAAATGTAGCAACGCCTCGCGAATACGCTCCTTATTGCGGAATATCTCCTCCTCATCGACCACAGACTGCGACTTATACTCCCTGAGCAACGATGGCATAGGTGGCTGATAGTTATGCAAATCGCGCATGGGGTCATACAACTGCGACTCTATATCATCCTCATCCACCGACTTCACATCATTCTGCGTCACTGTTACAACAAGAGCATCCTGGTCGCTATCCTCCGCGGCATCATCACCATTTTCAGATGTAGCGCTATCCAACTCGATGCCAAGCTCCTCTGCGGCAGCCTCACGAGACAAGGGTGAAGCATCCTCCACTTCCTCCGCATATCGTGGCACCACAGCAAAGGGATCATCATCCACTGCGGGATTATCCACCACCACCTCGGGTTGCTCCTCGGGCTGCTCGGCAACACTCACCGCCGACTCATCGACATCCGTGCGCTGCTGAACAACAAATATATCGTCATCCTCCTCAACATCCTCACTCTCAGCCATATCATTACTATATGCTCGCTCGTATATATCGTCGATGCTCTCCTCATTCACCTCTGCGACACTCGCCTCACCATGCGACTTACGCTTGCGACTATCCCATAGCGTACCCACCGTAGCAGCACCCGTATCGTAGCCCGCCACGATGCCATTACCAAGCATTTGCAAGAAGTTGCGGTTGATGATTATGCCCGTCAAAATCCAGCCTGTGATAATCACAAGCCACGTACCAATAAAACCGATGTGCGCATCGAGCCAGTCGCTCAACGCAAGGCCATAACCACCGCCAATGCCCGTACCGAACACACCCCACTTGGCATCAAACATAGCACCAAGAGTCAGCGAACCCAAAACAAGAACAAGCAGATATATCAGCAACAGACGGCTCCAGCAGAGGGGCTTGAAACGGAACAAGCGCCAGCCGAGAATAGTCAAAAACATAGGTATCGCAAAGGCAAAGAGACCAAAGCAGCCACCCACGAGTGCCTGTGCCACACGCGCACCCGAAGGACCGCATATATTGCTATAGACCACATCCACACGGGGATTGGTCTCCATGAGTGCACTCATATCTATCTTCCAGTAGAAGATGTACGACAAGATGGAGCAGGCGAGAAAAGCACCCATAACAATGAGCACAAAGCCTGCCATAAGACGCACATTGTCGCGCGCAGTCATCACACCGCCCTGCGCAGCTCTACCTGCCGACTTATCCCTTCTGTTTCCACTATCTTTTGCCATATTCCGACTCTCCATTTTCCTCATTAATAATTGTTTGAGCCTTATGCTCCAAACGTTTGCGATACTCCTCATCTGCAAACGTTATATACTCCATTCGGGGCTCCTTGCCCCCTCTCTCCGCCGCAATGTCGTACCTATCTAAGAGCCATGCCACACGGCGAGCAACAGCCTCTCCCGAGTCGATGACATCTATGCCATGCCCCGCAACGATACGCTCTATGTGTGGGCGAAGGAAGGGATAATGAGTGCATCCCAAAACAATCTTATCCACTCCACGCTCCAACAGCGGCTCGACAGCTCTTCGCACAAGGCGTTCCGCCTCAGCCGTATGCTCCATATCGTTTTCGACAAGCTCCACAAAGCCCTCGCCTACGACCTTAACAACCTCAACATCCTCGGCATAGCGTGCCGCCGTTGCCAAAAACATATCACTCGAAAGGCTGTGTTCCGTTGCCAGCACCGCAATCTTTCGCGTCACGGTGGTCAGGCATGCAGGTTTTACTGCCGGCTCCAGACCTACAATAGGCATATCACGCCAACGCTCGCGTAGCGTGGCTACAGCCGCCGTAGTAGCCGTATTACACCCAACAACCACCATCTTAACGCCCTCGTTCACAAGGCGTTCTACGGCGGTAATAGCGAAGCCCTCTATCTCGCTACGCTCACGCCCACCATATGGGCAGTTCTTGCCGTCACCGAGATATATAATCGACTCATCGGGAAGCAATCG
Source organism: Alistipes sp. (assembly GCA_045637085.1). Taxonomy (GTDB): domain Bacteria; phylum Bacteroidota; class Bacteroidia; order Bacteroidales; family Rikenellaceae; genus Alistipes. The sequence goes on from JAZTYW010000005.1 coordinate 59,782, forward strand.
ACGCAGCTCACGCCACACCGACAAGCCTCCAAATCCCGAATCATAGACTCCTATAGGTGCATTATTCATCCCTCTACAACTTATTTACTAAATACTCCACCACCTCCTCGTCGCTCATCACTGTACAATCGACCTCGATATGCGCCTTGGTGTAGTAGGGCTCGCGCAGAGCCATCTGCTCGCGCATGAATTGCAGCAACTCCTCGTCGCTCTTACCACGAAACATGGGGCGCTTCTCCCTGCCGTAGTCCGAGAGTCGAGAGAGTATCTGTTCGGGGCTGCGGCGCAGATATACGGTCATACCCGAGCGAACAAGCCAATCCATATTATCGCGCCATGTGGGTAGTCCTCCACCCGTAGCGATAACCATATCTATGGCCTCGTTTGCGAGGCTCTCAACACTCCTACGCTCAGCGATGCGAAAGTACTCCTCACCCTCATAGTGGAAGATATCGGCAATCGAGGCACCCTCTGTCAGCTCCACCTGCTTGTCCGTATCAACAAAGCGAACACCGAGGCGGCGTGCCAGGCGCTTACCCAACGACGACTTACCAGAGCCTGCATAACCCACAAGGAAGATAACCATAATTCAGTATATTAGAATAGGTTAAGCTGTGACGCACCAAACAGATCAGCCTCCTCAGCACGCTCGTTATAATCTACATTGGGGTCGGCCTTAATCTCCTCACCCATGATATCATCCATATCGAGCACATCATCATCAGCGGCCATATCCTCCTCAACAAGAGGTTCATCCATAAGTTCCTCGGGCTCTGACTCTGGCTCCTCAGGCTCTATGAAGCGAAGTGTCGCTACCTCGTATGTGGTGATACGCTTACCCTTGGCACGATGGCTCTTCACAGCGATAAACTCATCCACATCGATCATCTCCACAGGACGCTGCTCATGCTGACCTCCAAACGTAACCTCAAGCTGAGCACCCTTGCAGTAGGTGATAGCCTCAAAGCGCATAGGAGCTCCCTCCTCCAGGAAGAACTGAGTCTTGTCACCCTCCTCAAGCTGGAAGCGCTTCATGTAGTAGTAGTTCTGCTCGCCATCATAGTAGCAGAGAGAGTAGACACGACCTGCGATGTAACGCTCCACACGAATTGTGTCGTCGGGGAAGTGCTGCTGAACATCGAAACCTGTGATGTAGTACTGATTCTTGGCTGTCCACACAACAATCTTATCCTCGCCCTTGAACTCACCAAGCAACATACCACGGCCATCGGTATTCAGACGGCGTACATCCTCGTCATACCAGATGTTCTGGCCACCAAGCGTCGAAGCACAACGCTCCTTAAGCACAATCTTGTTGATTGGGTAGCGCGTAACGAGGTTACCAACACTCTGACGACCCTTGATTGCGAGGGTCGAGAGGTCAAGGTCGATGATGCACTTCTTCAAGCGCGCACGGGGGCGCAAGTATATCTTCAAAATCTCCGCCTCACCATTGGGGTTAACCGACAAATAGAGCAACTCGCTCTTTGCCGTGCCCTTTGTAAGGTCATACTCCTTGTCGCGCGTAACCGACTTGATGGCGCAACGCTTCATCATGATAGCACCACCACGGCCATCGCGGTAGAGCATATTGTAGATTGTGCGCTCGTCGTTGCGCTTATATATACCTATATAATATATTCCCTTATCGAAGAATGCCTTTTCGCTAATCTTCGTAATCTTATAACGGCCATCCTTAAGGATTATTATCACATCATCGAGGTTCGAGCAGTCGCATACAAACTCCGAATCTTTCATGCTCTTACCGAAGCCGAAGAAGCCCTCTGCCCTATCTACATAGAGTTTAGCATTTGACGATGCCACCTTCCATGCCTCGATGGTGTCGAACTCACGAATCTCGGTGCGACGCTCCTTGCCCTCGGCATACTTCGCCTTGATGCGCTCAAAGTAGGCAATAGCGTAGTCAACAAGGTGGTCGAGGTCGTGCTTCGTCTGCTTGATATCCTTCTCAATCTGCTTTATCTCGTTGTCGGCCTTCTCGCTATCGTAGCGCGAGATACGGATGAACTTCAACTCCGTAAGGCGCTGCACATCCTCCAAAGTAACCTCACGACGTAACTTTGACTTGAAAGGCTCGAGACCCTTATCCACCGCCTCGTATGCTGCCTCGCGTGTGCGGCAACCCTCGATAAGCTGGTAGAGCTTGTTCTCGATGAAGATGCGCTCCAACGATGCGGCATGCCATGCCTCGTTCAACTCGTCGAGCTTGATTTGAAGCTCCTTGCCCAAGAGTGCCTTAGTGTGGTCGGTTGAGTAGCGCAATATGTCGCTCACGCCCATAAACACAGGCTTGTTGTCAACAATAACGCATGAGTTTGGCGAGATAGAGACCTCGCAGTCGGTGAAGGCGTAGAGTGCGTCGATGGTCTTGTCCGACGACTCGTCGGCCGCAACCTGAATGACAATCTCCACCTTCTCGGCAGTGTTGTCATCGACCTTCTTAATCTTGATTTTGCCCTTGTCGTTAGCCTTGATGATAGACTCTTTGATAGACTCCGAGGTTGTACCGTATGGTATCTCGGTGATGGCAAGCGTGCGCTTGTCAATCTTCGAGATGCGGGCGCGCACCCTCACAGCACCACCACGCAAGCCATCGTTATAGTTGCTTGCATCCATGATACCTCCCGTCTGGAAGTCGGGAACGAGCATAAATTCCTCGCCACGCAAGTAGGCAATCGATGCGTTTATAAGCTCCACGAAGTTATGGGGCAGAATCTTTGAAGCAAGACCTACGGCGATACCGTCAGCACCCTGCGCCAGAAGCAATGGGAACTTGATAGGTAGCGTCACAGGCTCCTCCTTACGGCCATCGTATGCCAGCATCCACTCCGTGGTCTTCTTGTTATAGACCACGTCGAGGGCGAACTTCGACAGACGCGCCTCGATATATCGCGCCGCCGCAGCCTCATCTCCCGTGAGGATGTTACCCCAGTTACCCTGCATATCGATAAGCAAGCCCTTCTGTCCGAGCTGCACCAATGCATCCTTGATTGAGGCGTCGCCATGGGGGTGGTACTGCATAGCCTGACCCACGACATTAGCCACCTTATTGTAGCGGCCATCCTCGACGCACTTCATGGCGTGAAGGATACGGCGCTGCACGGGCTTGAGGCCATCCTCCAAGTGGGGCACGGCACGCTCCAGGATTACATACGAGGCGTAGTCCAAAAACCAATTCTTGTACATGCCCGAAAGACGATGTACGCCATCATCTGCCGAGGTCAATGCACCATACTTACCCTTGGGGGCATCCACAATCTCATCAGTCTCGACAGCATCAACGACACTCTCTGCAACTTCGGTAATATCTTTTGTCTCCTCCATTAGTTAAGCATTTTTAGGTTTTCAACAATATCCTCCTCCACACGCAGGTTGCCTACGATGAAGTCCTTGCGGTCGGGCGTATTCTTGCCCATGTAGAAGTCCAGAAGGTCCTGAATGGGGTCATCCTTGGTGATGCGCACCTTATCCAGGCGCATGCCCTCGCCGATGAACTCCTTGAACTCGGCAGCCGAAATCTCACCAAGACCCTTGAATCGTGTAATCTCGGCCTGCGCGCCACACCTCTTGACAGCCGCCACGCGCTCCTCATCCGTATAGCAGTAGTGCGTCTCCTTCTTGTTACGCACACGGAACAGCGGCGTCTGCAAGATGTAGAGGTGACCACGACGAATCACATCGGGGAAGAACTGCAAGAAGAACGAGGTAAGCAACAAGCGGATGTGCATGCCATCGACATCGGCATCCGTTGCGATGATAACCTTTTTATAGCGCAGATTGTCCATATCCTCCTCAATGTTGAGTGCCGCCTGCAGGAGGTTGAACTCCTCATTCTCGTAAACGACCTTCTTCGTAAGGCCATAGCAGTTGAGTGGCTTACCACGCAACGAGAAGACAGCCTGTGTGCGAGGGTCGCGGCTCGAGGTGATAGAACCCGACGCAGAGTTACCCTCGGTGATGAATATCATTGTCTCTTCGGCCAACTCGTGCTTGTCGGTATAGTGTATCTTACAGTCGCGCAACTTCTTGTTGTTAAGCGATACCTTCTTTGCCGCCTCGCGCGCCTTCTTCTGCACACCCGAAATAGCCTTGCGCTCCTTCTCGTTCTCCACGATCTTCTTTTGCAGTATTTGCGCAGTCTCAGGGTGCTTATGCAGGTAGTTGTCGAGATGTGTAGCGAGGAAGTCGCCCACGAACTGACGCATAGTCACTCCCGCCTCCTTATCCTTCGAACCGAGTTTTGTCTTTGTCTGCGACTCGAAGATGGGGTCGTTAATGCGCACCGACACCGCAGCGATGATTGATGTACGGATGTCCGAGGGGTCGTAGTCCTTATGATAGAACTCCTTGATGGTCTTTGCCACAGCCTCGCGCAGTGCCGCCTGATGCGTACCACCCTGAGGCGTGTACTGACCATTTACGAATGAGTAGTACGACTCACCATAGCCATTGCCGTGGGTGATAACAACCTCGATGTCCTCATCCGAGATGTGAACAGGGGCATACAAGGGCTCACTCGAGAGGTTGTCGTTTACCAAATCGAGGAGTCCATTCTTCGAGATATAGGGCTTGCCATTGAGCACAACCGTGAGGCCAAGGTTGAGGTAGGTGTAGTTCTTGATCATCTGTTCGACATACTCGAGGTTGTAGGCGTACTCACCAAAGACCTCACGGTCAACGACAAACTCCACGTATGTACCATTAGCCTCCGTAACGCCACTCTCCGTGCGGTCGGTAAGTTCCAGACCCTGCGAGAAAGTTACAGTGCGAGCCTCGCCATTACGAACCGAGCGTGCGAGGAAGTGGCTCGAGAGCATGTTTACGGCCTTGACACCGACACCATTCAGACCCACGGTCTTCTTAAATGCGTCGCCACCATACTTACCACCTGTATTCATTTTGCTCACAGCATCGGCAAGTGCCTCCAACGGAATGCCTCGACCATAGTCGCGCACCGACACCCTATCACCAGCAATGGTTATCTCAATGCGCTTACCCGCACCCATGATAAACTCATCGATGGAGTTATCCACAACCTCCTTGATAAGGACATAGATACCATCGTCGCTCTGTGTGCCATCGCCAAGTTTGCCGATGTACATACCTGGGCGCAAGCGTATATGCTCACGCGGTGTCAGCGTGACAATCGCATCTTTGCCATACTCGGCTGTTACTGTATTCTGTTCTGCCATATTATTCCTACCAATGAGCAATTAGCAGTGAGAAATTAGTAATGATTTGGTGTTATTATCCACGACACCCATATTGCTAATTACTAATTGCTGATTACTAATTACTGATTTTTATTTTTTCGTATCTCCGCCAATGCGTTTACCATAGTCTCATGCACCTCTGCCATAACCTCCTTGATTGAGGCCTCCTCAACATGCTCCTTAGAGACTGGAGGGAGCACCTTGATGGTTACGCGGTTGCGCCAGTTCATCCACATACCCTTACGCATGGTATCCGTTCCCTCAACCACTACGGGCAAGATAGGCACACCCGCATCCTTTGCCAAGATGAAGGCACCAGCCTTGAAGTTGTGAATCTCGCCATCCTTAGAGCGTGTACCCTCAGGGAAGATAGATACCGAAGCACCCTTCTTGAGCCATGCCATACCCTTTGTGTGTACGAACTGCATAGCCTCCTTGGGGCTTGAACGGTTGATAACGATATCTCCGTGCATAAAGAGCAAGCGGCCAACCATAGGAATCTTATATACCTCACGCTTCGACACCCACTTAAATACCAAAGGCAATGGATAGATGCTCATAATGTCCATCATAGACATGTGGTTGATGACGATGACGTATGGTTGCTTGGTATCGATATTCTCTACACCTACCACATCACGTCCCATGTGTGGTGGCAAGCCAAACACAACATCACAAATCCATTTGCTTATGCGGTGCACAACCACACGGCGCTTATCGAATGGATAACATAGGAAAAAGGCTATCCACGACAGCAAATATAGGCCAAAACATAGGATAACCGCTACGATGTAATAGAGAAAAGTTAACATAATAAACGTGTTTTTAATGGGCTATTTATTCAATTTTGCAAAGATACGAAGTTTTTGCAGATATACAAAGTATATCACAAGAAAAGTTATTAACAATTTAGGCTGTTTTATGAGCGCGAGCACCTCTGCAAACGCACCGACAAAAGAGTAAAAATTCGGACAAACTAAGCATAAATCAACGGCATACAACGACACGACGTGCATCACATGGACACACATATAATTTTGCATAAAAAAAATTTTCACATCACGTTTTTTATACTATCTTTGCTCTGAAAATGAACAAATAACTTAACACATTAAAATAAACAACCATGAAAAAATTCTACTTTCTCCTTATCGCAGCCATGGCATTTGTGGCGTGCGACACCAAGGAGCCCACACCCAACCAGAGCCTGAAGTTGCTCGGTGAGGGCGCAACAGAACTAAACTTCGAGGGCTGGGCAGACGAGGTAAGCATCACCTTCAGCTCACCCGTAAACTGGATGATTGAGATGGACGAGAGCATCGACTGGTTTACAGTAACCCCACCCTATGGTGTTGCCGGAAGCGCGACTATCAATGTGGAGGTATTCGACTACGACGGCAACGAGAAGCACGAGGGTAAATTCTCAATCGTGGCAGGCAACGAGCGTATTGAGTTCACCGTCACACAGATGTCATCTACCGACCCAAACAGCGAATATGTCTATATCGAGGATGAGAACTTCGAGTTGTACCTCGTGAGATTCTTCGATGCGAATGGCGACGACCGCATCGATAAGAGTGAGGCGGCAAAGGTTACGAAAATCGCTTGTAGCGACAACGAGATTCGCTCACTGGTCGGCATCAAGAACTTCCCTGCGCTCGAGATACTCGACTGCTCATACAACGCTATCGAGGGCACACTCGATCTTTCGGGCATGGAGAGCCTAAAGGAGGCATATCTCGACCACAACCTCTACACACACATCAACCTCGCGGGTTGCTCAAACCTCCGCATTGTAGAGGCTAACGACAACGTGGAGCACACACCCGAGTACACCTCTATTTTCCGCACAAAGAGCATTGACCTCGCAGGTTGCAACGAGTTGCTCTACCTTGAACTTACCGACAACGGCATCACAGAGATTGACCTTAGCGAGTGTCCCAAGCTGGAGGTATTGCGCATGACATGGAACGAGCTCACATCCATTGATGTCACCAACAACCCTAATCTCACGCACCTTTATGTGCGCAAGAACCCCGAACTTACAGGTGTCATCGACCTTTCGAACAACACAAAGCTCGTTGAGCTATGGTGCGCAGAGAGCAAGGTGACGGGCGTAAATCTTTCTAACGACCACTCAGCATTGGACAAGATTGTATCGTACTACTCTGAAATTGAGAGTCTTGACCTCTCAACCTGTCCCAACCTCACATACCTCGAGGCTCACGGCATGAAGCTCACATCTATCGACCTTACAAAGTGCTCGAAGCTCGACTACTTGTGGCTCAAGTTCAACGCCATCACAGAGCTCGACCTCACAAACTGCCCCAACATCCGAGAGGCGCAGGTAGGTGGCAATAAGATTGGCTCACTCGATATGTCAAAGTGCCACGACATCATCTTGCTGGAGGTTGCAAACAATGCGCTTACAGAGGTTAATTTGTCGGGCTGCACAATGCTTGAGTCTCTTGATTTGAGCGCTAACCAGCTCACCGAGCTCGACCTCTCTGACTGCGACAAGCTCTTCTCGGCAAGCGTGAGCGAGAACAAACTCTCTGCGCTTGACGTTTCGGGTAAGCCCGAGTTGGTAGTGTTGAGCTGTTCATTCAATCAGATTGCAGAGATCAACACTGAGGGCTGCCGCGATCTTCGCTGGTTGTATGCCGACAACAACAAACTCACACACCTCGACCTTCGCTCAAACAGCAAGATGGAGGAGCTCGCACTTACAAACAATGAGCTTGTTGAGTTGCTCGTAAGCGGTTTGGAGGCGTTGTCACTCTGCGAGTTCAACGGCAACAACCTCGAGCGTCTCGACCTCTCGGGATGCCCATCGGTCTATGAGCTCTATGTTCACGACAACCCACTTGCATACTTCAGCGCCTACGACTGTGCAAACCTCTATCAGATTGATTTCCGCCGCACAGCGATGAAGTCTATGGATTTGTCGAACAACAAGAACGTAGCCTTCATCTTTGGCGAGGAGAACCCTCAGCTTAAGACCATCTATATCCACCCCGAGGCACCTATCAACACAATCTCATGCGATGATCACGTTGAGGTTTACCTCTACGACGCCGAGGATCACAACGACGTGAATAGCGGCAACTGGGGCGATGAGGATGTTGACCCATGGACAACAGCGGCATAGTGCCAGATGTTAATGTTTAACCAAATGACTATTACAAAGATGAATAAAAAGATATTGACAATTTTGGCTGCAGCAATGGCTCTCGTTGCTGTATCGTGCCAGAAGGATAATACAAATATCGCAGTGGGCGATGAAATGCGCACCGTGGAGGTGTATGCTGCCCAGACACGTACCACAATCGGCTATGAGGCATCGGATGTTTCACACCTCGAGTGGTGCGAGGGCGACAAGGTAGCCTATGTGACGGATGTTGCGGGCGACACCTTCAAGAGCGCAGAGATGAAGTATAGCGAAAAGGGCTGGTACTTCTCAAGCAATGTTACTGCTGCTGCCAATACAATCTATGTTATCTACCCCGTGGGCGACAACGTAGGCAAGAGCCTCGCCGAGGCTAAGGCTTCGCTCATCGCCGAGTTCCAGCAGGTTGCTGATGCCGACTTCGCAGGCGAGAACCTACCCATGTATACTTCGGCACCCATCGTCTCGACAAGCCGCGTAGAGGTTACCTACGAGGTATTGGCCTCAGTAGTGCGTTTCAGCGTTAAGGGCGAGGGTCACGAGACGGAGAGACTTCAGAGTGTTACACTCACAACTAATGAGCCTCTTGTGGGCGAGTACAGCTACGACGCAGCAGCAGGCAAGATGGTGTTCGAGGGTGCAGAGAATAGCATCAAGGTGAACTACACAAGCGCAACAGAGGGTGGTGAGGATGTACTCCTCGCGGGCGGCCACGATATCTATATGGTTGTTCCCTCGGCTGCCTTCACAGGCGTAGATGTTGTCGTAGAGACCGATGCCGACACCTACACATGGAGCAATGGAACAATGGACCTCTCGCACCCCGAGCGCAGACTCTATCGCGTTGCTCTCGACCTTGCAGCATCGGATGGCGCACCCGTTCCTGTTAATCGTTACTTCAGCCCCGTATGCTCTTTGGACGAGATTACCGACGACGGCACCTATCTTATCGCGACATACTTCAACGGCAAGTACTACGTTACGAACAACGAGCCTACAGACTCTGCTAACTACTATTACGTAACAGGCATAGAGCTTCCACAGGATGAGTTTGGCATCCTCTACTGCGACGATGCCATGAACTACACATGGAGCATCACAAAGCACAACGAGGGCTACATGTTCTACTCTGCAAACATGGCAAAGCAGGGCAACATGGGTGTATACCTCGTCTCTCAGGGTGGCTCGGATATGTTCTCGGGCGAGAATGGCTATGAGGGCAAGGCGTGGTATGTACTCCCCTCAGCACTCCCCTCTGGCGACACAGCATCGCGCGCATACTGGGATATCGCGCTCGATGGCAACGGCATAGCTACGATGTATAATAAGTATGACCGAGGTGTGGACATGAACGTCTGCTACAAATATTGCACCTCACACAACTACTTCACACTCTGTTTCGAGGGCGCTGCCGACAAGCTCGACATCTCGATCTTGAGACTTAGCGACGCAGAGTAACACTTCTGCAAACAGACAACAAGCAAGGGGCTACCCACATGGGATAGCCCCTTGCTTGCTATTGCGTATTATCCAACGCCCGCGGTAAGCCGACTGACTCTCCGCCTACTGCTCCACCCTGACCTCTATGGTGAGGCCGATGTGCGAGAGGCGCTCCTTGAGCTTGGGCAACTCCTCGTCCATAAACTTCTTGCGCTCGAGCTGCTTGATGTGGTCCTGTGCGCCCACGGCCACAAAGAAGCCGACGCCACGACGGTTGTAGATGATGCCGTCGGCCTCCAATCGCTCATAGCTGCGCATGACGGTATTGGGGTTGACACCCACCGTTGCCGCCATCTCGCGCACCGATATTATGCGCTCATCCTCGCGCCACTCGCCCGAGAGAATACGCATCGTAATATGGTCGTATATCTGTCGCCAAATAGGCTTCTCTTCACTGAACTGCATAGGCTAAATCTTTAATTACCATTTAACTTGACGCTTGCGCAACACAACATAGCAGAGGGTGTATATCGCCACGGGAATCATGCAGAAGATGGTCTTAAGGGTGTACTCAATAGCATCCATCTCCGCCTCGGTAGGATTAAACGACCAGCTGAACTCAACATTATCCGACAACCACTGCATGCCCAAGACAAAGAGCACAAGAAGGGTCAGGGAGCCGAAGAAGGCAATCATATAGGCGAGGATTAGGCTGCGGCGGGCAAGCAGGTTGATAAGCAGTGCCGTAGAGCAACCAATCTGTATAAGGACATAGATTGCCCAATCCAAAAGTGTATATTCGGCCAACTCCGAGTACACCTCACAAAATGTCCATGAACTCTCATTAAATATTGATACAATACCAAGAACCACTGTCGCCACTATGGCAAAGAGCACAGGGTAAACCACGGCGAGGTTAACAACATTAAACACATGGCGCTCGGCAGCCGTTACGGGCAGCACGCTATCCATAATCTTTGTTCCTCGGCCACGCATCATGCGTGTTGTTGCACTGGCCATCGCTATACCCGCAAAGGTATAGAGGGGTATAAGCATCTCCTTCGTAGTATAGAGGCTGTCGCTGAGTATGCCAAAGAGTGCAGGAAGGGCTATCATAGCCAAGATAAAACTAAGGTAGTTGAAGCGTGTTACGCTATAGTGGTAGCGGGCGTAGTGCGCCACGCGAGATATCGAAAAGCTCTTCATAGGTCTAACGGTTAAAAATGTTGTTAATAGCCTTGCGGTCGGCAGTCACGGCGTTGAACAGGAGCTCGATGTTGAGCTGCGTATCCTCGCCCGCACGGTTCTCCATCACCGCCATCTCGCCAGCGATGATCATCTCCTTATAGAGCACATTATCGCCCGCCTCGGCACGACCGAACTTCAGTTTGTTGCATATCTCGGTTGTCGTAGCAGCAAGCGCAACACCCTCCGTATCAAGGATCACGATGTTATCCAGGAGCGACTCCACATCTGCCACCTGATGCGTAGATATTACCACCATGCGCTCCTCATCAACATACGAGGCGAGCAAGCGGCGGAAGATACTCTTCGAGGGGATGTCGAGACCATTTGTAGGCTCATCCATAAGCAGCGTGCGCACGTTGCAGGCAAGGGCAAAGGCGATGTACGCCTTCTTGCGCTGACCCATAGACATGTTGTGGAGCTTATCCTCGGTGTTCACCTTCAACTCCTCGGCATAGCGGCGCATAGAGCCATGGTCGAAGCGGGGATAGAAGGGCTTCATCATCGCGGCGTAGCGCTCCAAAGAGAGATTGGGCAAGTCGAACTCCTCGGGTATAATCATCAACTCCGAGAACATCTGTGGCTGGCGCGTCATGGGGTCGATGCCATCAACACGCACCTCACCGCTACTCGGGCGCATGATGCCGCAAATGAGTTTCAGGAGTGTGGTCTTACCGATGCCGTTGCAGCCCAACAGACCATGTATGTGACCCTCGCCAAGTTCGAGGGTTATGTCGTTAAGCACATTGCGTCGCGACTTGTAACCAAATGTCAAATTCTTCGTTCTTATCATAAACTCTACAATTTTAGAGGTTGAGAAATCGTACTCTATAAGTGTATTACATTACTAATACACTGCAAAGGTAATGATAATTTTTATATCACCAAATTTTCGAGATGATTTTTTCGCAAATTTTTCAAATAAATGCCCCGTAATTATAATAAATATAGGTATATAAATTTATAAGAAAATAGTTACTAAATTGTTTGGTAGATTAAAAAATAGAGGATATATTTGCAGTGTATTAGTTTAGTAGTACACTATGGCAAACAATATAACATAAGAGAGATAAGGGAGATAGGAGACATAAGAGAAGTCTTGGACAATTTTAGATTGCCACGCCGCAGTGCTCCTCGCAATGACGCATGATAGCATCTTCCCTTTCGTCCCTAATGTCTCTTATAAACACTCTCTCGCTGTAACAAAACCGCTTGACGAGCGTTATATAAGAAAATTCACCTCGCACCGCAAAAAAGTTGGTGAAAATTTTGTAAGGGGGGGGGAAATGTTATCTTTGCAAACAGAAACAGATATTAAGCGAATATAAACATAAAAATCAGATATTATGAGACATTCATCAGCAGCAATTCTCATGGCACTAATGGTGCTATTCAGCGCGTTCACAGCTTCGGCGCAGCGACTCGCGGTTAGTGGTCGCGTGGTAGACAGCGAGGCGCAGCCCATAACCTACGCATCGGTTGCACTCACCCAGAACGATAAACTCATTACGGGATGCACTTCGGACATCGATGGCAAGTTCAGCCTTGAGGCTAATGCGGGCGACTACGACTTGGTCATCAGCTTCATCGGCTACGAGTACTACAAACAGTCCCTCACCCTCACCGAGAGCGTAGACCTCGGCGATATAACCCTCACCGAGAGCAGCGAGCAGATTGAGGAGGTCGTGGTGACATCGCAGCTCATACGCCGCGAGGCAGACCGCTTTGTGGTCGATGTAGCCAACTCACCCCTCGCCATGGGTAAGGATGGCGAGGAGCTTCTAAAAAGCTCGCCAGGTGTGTGGATTCAGGACGACAAAATCTCGATAAATGGTTCTTCAGGCTCGAAGATATACCTTAACGACCGCGAAGTGAAGCTCGACGATGCACAGCTCATCGCCTACCTACGCTCGCTGAGTGCCAACGACATACAGCGCATCGAGGTCATTCCACAGTCGGGTGCCGACTACGACGCAGCATCGGCGGGTGGCATAATCAAGATTACGACCAAGAAGCGTCTCGACTCGGGCCTTATGGGCTCGGCATCGCTCTCTGCGCATGGTTCAAAGGGCGTGTACAATGTGATGCCCTCAGTGTCGCTCAACTACAACCGCGGCAAGCTCAACGCCTATGGTCGCGCATGGGCGGGCCTCAGTGGCAACAACTATATATCTACCGAGCATACAGACTACACCTCAGGTACGATTATAGATGCGGCATCCGACATGGATGACGACTCACAGTGGGGCGGTGGAAACGTGGGCGTTGTCTACGACATCAACGATAAGCACTCGTTAGGTGCCGAGGTTCAATATAACTACTACGGCGGCAGCAGCATAAATAACACATGGACCGAGCACACCCTCGCCGACATAACAACACGCACCGATGGCCACTACAAGAGCCATGGCGACAACCACATGACAACAGCGACGCTGAACTACATCTACAAGCTTGACGACAAGGGCTCAGTGCTGAAGTTTATCGGCGACTATGCCTACTCTAGCTCTCCCGACCGCAACAACTACTTCGACCGCGAGATAGACCCCATAACACTCCTCCAGCGCGACTCTACATATCGCGATAACTCACTCAGCCTTAACCAGCTCGGTACGGCGACCATAGCATTGGAGAAGGTGCTATCACCCAAGGTTACACTCAAGGCGGGCGTTAAGTACACCAACAACAACAACTCCAACACTGCCGACTATGAGTACCTCAAGGGTGAGGCATGGATGCCCAACACAGACAAGAGCTACGACATAGGCTACACCGAGAATATCGGTGCAGCATACGTCATCGCCTCAGCGAAGCTCGGTCGCCTGAGCATGGTAGGCGGTCTGCGTGGCGAGTACACCAACTTCAACGATAAGGCTGGCGCTATCGCTCAAAACTACTTCGACCTCTTCCCCAATGCCAATGTATCGTATGCCCTAACGAAGGACTACGCCTACTCACTTATAGCACAGTATGCACGCACCATCAGCCGACCCTCGTTCTGGGCGCTATCTCCCAACGAGACAAAGATTTCGGAGTATATGATACAGCGTGGCAACCCCAACCTTAAGCCCTCGTACGACAACTCCGTGTCGGTAACGGCGGTGCTTAAGTATAAGTACACCATCACGCTTGGCGTGAAGATTACCGAGAACGCAATACAGCAGGCTACGATAGTTGATGCGGATAACCCCGAGTTACTCATCTTGCAGACCATCAACTACCCCACCATAAACAACTACTTCGCCTCGGTGAACCTACCCTTCCAGTTCACGAAGTGGTGGCAGGCAAACTTCAACATCACGGGCATGTATATGGGTCAGCGCATCTACCCCGACGAGCCTATACGCCGCAACTTCATGGGCTTTGCCAATGGCCAGATGACATTCACGCTACCCAAGGAGTTCTACATCGAGCTTAGCGGCCGCTATATGCACGGCATGGTGGCAGGTAACACCAAGTTAGCAGATATGGGTAACATGAACCTTAGCCTTAAGAAGCGTCTCTTGGACAACAAGTTAACCTTGAAGCTCGGCGTGGATAATATCATCCCACAGACGCAGGACATCACCATCGAGGAGCCCACCTTCAAGCGCGTGATGACCGTAGACCAGCCCTGGATGCGCCCCATGGTGAACTTCTCTATATCGTACAACTTCAACACTGGTAAGCAGTTCCGCGCCAAGAGCGTAGAGAGTGGCTCAGCCGAGGACCTTGGTCGTCTCGGTGGCGGCGGCGGCAATGGAAACAATTAGAAATGAGTAATTAGCAATTAGTAATGATACTTTCAGTGTCATCCTGAGTGTAACGAAGAATCTCGAGGTCTCCGAGGCGATGGAAGGTAGTACAAACCTTAAAATCCTTCGTTACACTCAGGATGTCAGTGTTACAAATTAGAAATTAGCGTTGTCACGGACAACAAGGGACAAGAGGGACAACAAGAGACATAAGGGAAAACAAGGAAAATAAGAGAAATAAGGGACGTGAAAGACGTGAGGGACGAAAGAGATGATGCTGACAACATTTGTCCGCGACCTCTCTTCTGTCCCTTTCGTCTCTTTTGTCTCTTCTGTCCCTTTCGCCCCCGCATCCCGCGCCCCACAAAATCCTCCCCAATAAACAAAATTACTAATTACTAATTGCTCATTTCTAATTTTTTTTCCTATCTTTGTATAATTATATAGTTACGACAATGAGGGTCTCTATATTTCAACATATTCTATCTCTGTTTCCACCCGAAGTGGCGCACAACATTCGCATGCGCCTTATGCGCGCTGTGGGCATGCTACCCCTGGGACGCTGGTGGATGAGACAGCTATACGCCCCAAAGCAGAATGAGCAGCACACACAGGTCTTTGGTCTTCCATTCCGCAACCCCATAGGCATCGCCGCGGGCTACGACCCAAATGGTGACAACCTCCAGAACCTCGGAGCCATGGGCTTCGGCTTCGTGGAGATAGGCTCCGTGATGCCACGCCGACACCCCGGAACACCGCGCCCACGCCTCAAGAAGATTGCAAAGCACAAGGCTCTGCTCGACAGAACGGGATACCCAAGCATGGGTCTGGAATATGTACTTACCAAGGTGCGCAAGCGTCGCAAGTACACCAAGGACCTCGTCATCGGCTGCAACATCTCGAAGATGACCTCTACACACCCCGAGGATATAACCAAGGACTACTTGCGCACGTTCAGAAACATGTATCAGTATGTCGATTTCTTCGTTGTCAACATAGCGTGCAGCACCTCGACAAAGCCATACGAGCCTCGCAACAGCGACGAGATACGCGCAATTGTAGAGCCACTGTTTGAGTTCCGTCGCGGTCAGCAGGACTACCGACCCATACTTGTCAAGGTATCGCCCGACCTTACTAAAGAGGAGCTCGACAGAGTAATCGACATCCTCATAGAGACACCGCTCGACGGCATAGAGGCAGTATCGGGTTCAAGTGCTATGGCGCGAGAGCTCGGATGCACAACGGGAGGAGCAGTAAGTGGAGATATGCTCACGGAGCATGCCATAGAGACCGTGCGCTACATAGCCGAGAAGACCGAGCACAACTACCCTATTATCGGCACGGGAGGCATGATGACACCCGAAGATATCAAGCGCATGATGGATGCGGGAGCCTCACTCGTAGCACTCAACACCGGACTACGCCAAAATGGCTTACGACTACTAAAGGCGGCGGCAAAGATGTTGCGCAAAACACCAGTAACAGACCCAACACAAACTAAAGAATGAGAGCAACGATAATCACCATTGGCGATGAGATACTCATAGGTCAGATTGTAGACACCAACAGTGCCTCAATCTCCCGGAAGCTCAATGCCGCAGGCATAACAATAGCCTCGAAGCTATCTATTGGTGACACAGCAGAGGCCATCACCGAGGCTGTGGAGCGAGCTATTGCAGAGTGCGACATAACAATCATCACGGGAGGCTTGGGCCCCACCAAGGATGACATCACCAAGCACACCCTTGCACGCATCTTCAACTCCGAGCTCGCCTACAACGAGACCGAGGGCGAACATGTGCGCACACTCCTCGAGCGCCGAGGCATAGCCTTCACCGACCTAAACCGCGGTCAGGCAATGCTCCCCGCATGCTGCACCGTACTGCACAATGCACATGGCACAGCTCCAGGCATGTGGTTCGACACCCCAAAGGGTGGCGTGGTGGTATCACTCCCTGGCGTACCATTTGAGATGGAGCACCTCATGGACGATGAGGTAGTACCCCGCCTCAAGGCGCGCTACGCCCTCAAAAGCATCGTACACCGCACACTCATAACACGCGGAATACCTGAGTCTATCCTCGCTGAGCGCATAGCACCATGGGAGGATGCACTTCCCTCACACCTGCACCTCGCCTACCTTCCAGCGCCCAACGTGGTGCGTCTGCGCCTCTCGGCATACGACGTGGAGGGTGAAACAACCGAGGCGGAGATAACAGCGCAGTTTTACACCCTGCGCACAATCATTGGTGACAACATCGTGGGCTACGAAGGTAGCACCCTAGAACAACAGATACACGACATCCTCACAGCGCGTGGCGAGAGGCTCGCCGTAGCCGAAAGTTGCACGGGAGGCACCATAGCCTCGAAGTTCACAGCCATGGCGGGAGCATCGGCATACTTCATGGCGGGCGTTGTGAGCTACTCCAACGAAGCTAAGCACGACATCCTCGGCGTGAGCTGGGAGAGCCTAAACACCTATGGCGCGGTGAGTGAGCAGGTGGCACGCGAGATGGCAGAAGGAATGCGACGTGTGGCACATGCCGACTATGCAATAGCCACTACGGGCATCGCAGGGCCAACAGGAGGCAGCGAGGCAAAGCCCGTAGGTACAGTGTGGATGGCCGTGGCAACACCCACAAAGACCATCGCCGTGATGCGAAACTCGGGCACCGACCGCGGTCAGATAATAAGCCGCGCATCGGCATACGCCATAGAGATGCTATACAACGAACTTAAGCAACTATAAAACAACCAACCACGACATAAACTACTACTACAATGATACGTTCAATTCTTGACACAGACCTTTACAAGTTTACGACCTCTTACGCCTACTTCAAGCTATACCCACAGGCGATAGGTACGTTCACATTCAACGACCGCGCAAAGACGCAGTTCGACGACGACTTCCTCGATGACCTCAAGGCAGAACTTAAGGCTCTGGAGCGAATATCACTCTCGGAGGATGAGTTCCAGTACATGATTACAAACTGCAAGTACATACCCCAGAACTACTTTGAGTGGCTCCGAGGCTTCCACTTCGACGCCTCAAAGATAAACGTATGGCTCGACGAGGAGCGACACCTACAAATCAACGTTACGGATTTCATGTACAAGGTGACCCTCTACGAGATTCCCATCCTCGCCACCGTATCGGAGCTCTTCCACCTGCGCAATAGCTACGATGCCGAGGCAATGATTGAGCGATTGGAGAAGAAGGAGCAGATAGCACGCGAAAATGGTATCATCTTCTCGGACTTCGGCACACGCCGCCGCTTCTCTTACGACGTGCAGCGTATGGTCGTAAAGCACCTCAAGAATAACCCTTGTGGTTGCACAGGAACATCCAACTGCCACCTCGCTATGGAGCTGGATATGAAGATAATAGGCACATATCCCCACGAGTTGCCGATGTTCATCGCAGCGGTGAACGGAGGTCCCCGTAACGCTAATTACCTCACTATGGAGGACTGGGTTAAGGTCTACGATGGCTACCTCGGCACTGCACTCACCGACAGCTTCGGCTCGGAGGTCTTCTTCAACAACTTCTCGAAGAAGCATGCCAGCCTCTTCGATGGTGTGCGCCACGACTCTGGCGACCCAATAGCCTTTATCGACATGGCTATCAACCGCTACAAGGAGCTCGGTATCGACCCTATGACCAAGCGCATCGTCTTTAGCGACTCACTCAACTTCGAGAAGTGCGTGGAGATTAAGAAGGCTTGCGAGGGACGTATTCAGTGTGTCTTTGGTATCGGCACCAACCTCACATGCGACACGGGACACGCATCGTGCAACATAGTGATGAAGCTCTCATCATGTCAGATAAACGAGCGCAAGCCCAAGGAGTTGTGCGTCAAGCTTTCGGACGTAGAGGGTAAGGAGATGGGCGACCCCGAGGAGATTGCAGTATATCGCTATCTTCTCCGCAACCAGGGCAACAAATAGATAATAAAAATATGATAACCAAAGAGGGCGTATTAATACGCCCTCTTTAATTTTACTAATAAACAATATCTATCTCGCTACGTCAAAACGGCTTGGAGTGCACGCACCTCAGGTTGCAAGCCATCTGCTCGACGGAGCTGGCACCAACAAGAACCGAGGTCACACCTCGCTGAGCCAATATCCATGCAAGAGCCATCTCGGCAAGTGTCTCGCCACGCTCCGCAGCCTGGGCATTAAGCTGGCACAGATGCTCTCGGAGTTCTGGCGTAAGGCGACTTGAAGGAAGGCTCGTCTCGCGCGACATACGCGAGCCCACAGGGATGGAGTCGAGATACTTATCCGTAAGAAGTCCCTGAGCAAGAGGCGAATAGGAGATAAAACCTATGCCATTATCGGCACAATAGTCCACGATACCCTCCTCCTGTGGTGCGCGGTCAAGCATATTGAGACGCCCCTGATATATTAGCAACGGCACATCACGCTCGCGGAGATACTTATCAGCGAACTTAACAGCCTCCAAAGGCCAACTCGAAATTCCCACATAGAGCGCCTTGCCCGCACGCACGATGTCCACCAACGCCTGGAGTGTCTCCTCCATAGGGGTGTTGGGGTCGAAACGGTGACTATAAAACAGATCCACGTAGTCGAGGTTCATGCGCTTGAGGCTCTGGTCAAGACTCGCCATCAGATACTTGCGCGAGCCCCACTCACCATAGGGACCAGGCCACATATCGTATCCCGCCTTTGTGGATATGAAGAGCTCGTCGCGGTAAGGATGGAAGTCATCCTCCATAAGACGTCCGAAGGTCTCCTCAGCAGTGCCGAAGGGTGGGCCGTAGTTATTTGCAAGGTCGAAGTGCGTAACGCCGTGGTCGAAGGCATAGTGAGCAATAGCGCGGCTACGCTCATAGGGGTCTACGCCACCGAAGTTGTGCCAGAAGCCGAGGCTCACCTTTGGAAGCTGCACACCACTGCGACCACAACGCTGGTAGATATTATCGTAATCCTCATAACGGCCCTCACGAGCCACATATCTCTCCTTAAGATTCATAGTAGAAAAGAGTTTTTTAGTTATATAGAGCAGATACCTCATCTGCAACAACTGAGCATAAAGTTAAGAAAAATATCGCGAACATACAAACAAGCGACACTAAATCTCGTGACAAGGCGGCGTTTTGCGGCAAAATGGCGAGAATAAATCGGTGTTGAATCATTATTATTTAGGGTAAAGTTTGCAGATTAAGAAAAATTGCGTATCTTTGTGCGCTTTTGTGCCACGGTGGCATGAAAGGTAAAAATAAAGTACAATGAAAGTTTGTGAAATCACTGGTAAGGTAGCGATGGTGGGTAACAACGTTTCTCACTCGCACATCCGCACCAAGCGTAAGTTCTCTCCAAACTTGAGAACAAAGCGTTTTTGGTCAGAGGAGGAGGGCCGCTGGATCACTTTGAAGGTATCAGCAGCTGGCATCAAAACAATTAACAAGAAGGGTCTTGCAGTAGCACTCCGTGAGGCAAAGGCCGCTAAGAAGGTTTACTAAAAACAGGTAACAGAAAATGGCAAAGAAAGGTAACAGAGTGCAGGTGATCCTTGAGTGCACCGAGCAGAAGGAGAGCGGCGTTGCAGGCATGTCTCGCTACGTAACCACTAAGAACAAGAAGAATACTCCCGACCGTTTGGAGCGTAAGAAGTACAATCCTTACTTGAAGCGAGTAACACTTCACCGTGAGATTAAGTAATTTTAACATCGAGGTAAAGTATGGCAAAGAAAGTAGTTGCAACCCTCAAAACGGGTAATACTAAGAAGTACACAAAGTGCATCAAGATGGTTAAGTCAGAGAAGACTGGCGCTTACGTATTCCAGACTCAGAACATCTTGGAGGATGATGAGATCAAGGCATTCTTCGCACAGAAGTAATTTTTTATTAGCTTCCCTCGGGAACTAATACTAAAGGCGACCGTTTGGTCGCCTTTAGTGTTTTATATGGCATTACTCTCCAGATGAACATCACCCCCCCACTAAGGCTCCACACGAGCCACCCCGCGGCGCCCTACGCACAACAAAAAAAAGGATGACCTTTCGATCATCCTTTCTGCGGTATGGACGGGACTCGAACGACAATGTCGTAGAGCCGATACCATAAAGCGCAGGGCAAATGCCCGAGCAATAGATACACTCTATCGGCTCAACCCGTATTCAGTGAGTAGTGCCGACAATAACGCATATATCAGCCTTGCAAGATAGCGGGGACATTGCGTAGCAATGGGTTGGGATATATTATGTGATGAGCTTGCTCAATCACCATAATGTATCACAGCCCAAAGGCTCCACGGGAGCCGCCCCCCGCGGCGCCCTACGCACAACAAAAAAAAGGATGACCTTTCGATCATCCTTTCTGCGGTATGGACGGGACTCGAACCCGCGACCCCCTGCGTGACAGGCAGGTATTCTAACCAGCTGAACTACCACACCTTTTGAGTCTTGCAACCATTGTTTCCTCGATTGCGATGCAAAGATACTACATTTTTTTTAATCTGCAAATTTTTTAAGATATATTCTCAATTTTTTTTGTGTAATTATGTGCATTTATCTTTGATGTGTGCATATGTTGCTGTACATATTCTATATCTTCGTATATAAATTGGTGTTTGTAATCCAGTTCAGCTGTATTCGTTAGTTGATTACATCGGCCTTTGGGTCAAGAATAGTACATAAAATCGGGGCGGTGTTTGACCAATAAGCCCAGTGTATAGTCGTGGGAGCTGATGTGTTATGATGGGGAATGGAACTTAGGGAAGTTAGGGAGGTTAAGGATTTTAAGGAATACAGGGAGCTTAGGAGATAAACGAGTAAGATAAACGCTAAACTCATTATATTCATTAAATTCTCTAAATTCTTTAATCTCCCTAACCTTCCTAAACACTACCATTAGTTAGCCCCGAGACCTAATTTGTTGTCAGAAGCCGTGAGATGTGGTGCATCACAAAAGAGGCCACCCAAGGATAGTACAAATAGTACAGCCTTGGGTGGTTTACTTTTAGAGATGTGCCGCAGATTGCGGCTTATCACAACAAATTAGAAGTATTTGATGTCTTTATCCTCAATCGCTGAAATCAGGTTGTTGGCGGCTGACGATGCACCAATACGGAAGAGGTCTGTTGTGAGCCACTCCTTGCCGAGTACCTCCTCGACAATTGTATAGTAGAGCGCTGCATCCTCAGGGGTCTTGACGCCACCCGCAGCCTTGAAGCCCACCTTGCGGCCAGTAAGGTTGTAGTAGTCCTTGATTGCATGACACATGATAAAGGCGGCCTCGGGTGTTGCAGCAACATCAATCTTACCAGTAGATGTCTTAATGAAATCGGCACCCGCAAACATAGATACCAACGATGCACGACGAATAAGCTCAGGATTTTTGAGTGCTCCCGACTCGATGATAACCTTGAGGACTACATCCTTCGCCTCCTCGCGCAAAAGCTCAACCTCACTTGCAGCCTCATCATCGTGGCCAGCAATCATCATACCGGGATTAAGAACAATATCAATCTCATCTGCGCCATTCTCGATAGCCATGGCCACCTCGAGAGCCTTAACCTCTACGAAGCTCTGCGATGCGGGGAAGGCACCAGCCACGCTTGTGATACGCATTGGCGTACCGTCGATCTCAAGGCCTACGGTCTCAACAAAGGGTGGATAGACACATATAGATGCTACATTTGGAATATGGGGATACTTCTCATAGAAGTCAACAGCCTTGCGCACGAAAGCCTGCACAGACTCGATGTTGTCGGTGCAAGAAAGTGTTGTCAGATCAATTGCCGAATAGCAGAACTTATATACGTCGACATTACCATTACGGTTAGCCGCCATCTTGATTTTAGCAATCTCCTTTGCTATCTGCGCATCTGTGTGCGCAGGAGCGTACTTCTCCAATTCCTTAACGTAGTCCATAGTACAACCAATTTCTCTTTTCTTTGTAATTACAAATGTACTATTTTTTTTTGAAACAAGCATCATTCCGCGCCACTTTTTTGGCAATTATTTACATTATGCTTGCAGAATAATATATCGTCATTGTGAGGAAATGTTGTACTCTGTCACTGTAAGGCTCGGGAAAGTACCGATATTAAAAGGACTTTAAGGGCAAAAGGGACAGGAGGGACAGGAGGGACAGGAGGGACAAGAGGGACGAAAGGGACAAAAGGGACGATAGAGACAAAAGGGACAAGAGCGAAGTCTGTATCAGCGGTTATCTGCTATCAATGATACTATCAGCTGTTGTCCGCGACATCACTCTGGTCTCTCTGGTCTCTCTGGTCTCTCTCATCTCTTTCGTCTCTTGTTTTTTTTGAGACGATAGGGACAAAAGGGACAGGAGGGACAAGAGCGAAGTCTGTATCAGCGGTTGTCCGCGACTTCTCTCTTGTCTCTCTCGTCTCTTGGGTCTCTCTCGTCTCTTAACTGTGTTACTCTCTCATCCTGAGCGTAGCGAAGGATCTATGGGATAGCACAGCAGTCTAACGTCAATACTCACCGAGAGATTCTTCGCTTCGCTCAGAATGACAACACATGCGTCATTGCGAGGAGGGCTATGCCCGACGTGGCAATCTCTTTCTCGTAGTATGTCATGCTGAGCGAAAGCGAAGCATCCCCTCGAAGCCAACCATAGACAACGTTGATAGTGTATTGTCACTGAGGAGATTCTTCACTACGTTCAGAATGACAGTGTGAGCGTTCAGAATGACATTGAAAGTATCATTGCTAATTGCTAATTACTCATTGCTAATTGTTTTAGATTCCCACGTCGCTGCGCTCCTCGGAATGACGGTTGATTGTGTTTGCGTCATTGCGAGGAGGGCTATGCCCGACGTGGCAATCTCTTTCGCGTAGTGTGTCATGCTGAGCGAAAGCGAAGCATCCCCTCGAAGCCGACAAGAGACAGCGTTGATAGCGCGTAGTCAGCGAGGAGATTCTTCGCTTCGCTCAGAATGACATTGAAAGTATCATTGCTAATTACTAATTACTAATTGCTATATACAAAAAGAGCTGCCCCACCGAGTGGCAGGGCAGCGTTTATAGCGTTCGTGCTAAGCGATTAGCGAAGAACTACTGAAGACATGAGAGCCTTAGGTGTAACACCCATAGCGTCAATCTTCTTAGCCTGTGCAGAAGCAGCAGACTTTGTCCAAGTCATGTCACCTGTGCGGTATACATTAGTCTCGCTGAGGGAGTACATTTGACCTTCAGCTGATACACCAAATACGTCAGAGCAGTAGCATACAGTAGGTGCAGGTGTACCATCCTGGTAGTAGAGGTTGAACTTGTTAGTAGAAGTTGCAGTATCGCCATCCAAAGTTACTACATTTGAAGGATATGCATCCATTGAAACCTGTACCTTGCCACCGTCGATAGAGAACCAACCCAACCAGTAGTAGTAGAATGAACCATCCTGGCTCATGCCGAGGTAGTCACCGTTCAAGATGTAGAGTGTGTCACCCTCAACCACACCTGTAGCTGCGAGGCCCTCGCCAAGAACGCTCATGCCATCAACAATAACCTCGTTAGGATCGTTAGGGCTTGAAGTGATGTTTACAGTGAAAGTATCAGCACCGTCAACTACAGTACCAGCACCAGTCTGGTCCATAGAGTACATCTGAGTAGAGTTAACCTCCCATGTACCTACCCATGCCAAAGCCTCTGCGCTGGGCTCTGCAGACTCAGTTGTAACCTCCTCCTTAGAGAAGAACTCGACACCAGCCTCGTTTACTGCAAGAAGACACATTGTGTAAGTAGTAGCACCGTAGATAGGGCCGATAACAGCAGAGAGACCCTCAGCAGAGTTTACAGCTGCAAGATCCTTATCGACAATAGCTGTAAGATCATCCTTGATAGTCTTGTCATCGACACCCATCAAGTTCTCAGATACGTAGAGACCATAAGAGAGAGACTTAACGCCAGTACCCTTCCAAGTGAAAGCAACAGCGTTGTATGGGCCATAACCCTGCTCCTCGTTAACATCAGCAGGCTTAACTGAAGACTCGAACCAAGTAACAGAAGTAGCACCAGTCAAAGTTACGGTTACTGAACCAAAGTCAGAATCCTTGTAACCAGCACCGATAGCCTTTACACGTACTGAGTACTCGCCAGCGTTCAAGTTCTCGAACTTGTAAGTTGTCTCAGTAGTAGAGTAGTTCTTACCCTTCAAGTTGACAGTGTAAGAGTCAGCGCCCTCAACTGCACCCCAAGAGATAGTGAATGAAGTCTCAGCTACCTCAGAAGCCTCAACTACAGGAGTCTCGAGCTTAGAGCCCTCAACTGGCTTTTCAGGTCCGTCGGGAGTCACACCCTCGCAAGCTACGAAAGAGAAAGCCGCAGCTGCGATCATCATCATTGAAAAAAACTTTTTCATAATTGATTGTTAGTTAATATTAAAAAAAATTAAAAGTTGTTTCTTTCTTGCCAATAGTCCACACCATAACGAACGCCCCACAATGGCGAAATAGTACATTTCACCCCACAAAAGAGTATTGCAATAAGTGTAGACACAATTTCACGTTGCGAAGATAATCAAAAAAAACTATTTTCATGCAAAACAACTGAAAATAATAAGATATAAAAGAGTGTTTAGGGGTTAGGGGGAGAGACAGTAAGGACAAAAGAGACAAAAAGGACAAAAAGGGGCAAAAGGGGACGAAAGAGACCAAAGAGAAGGGAGGGACGGGAGGGACGGGAGGGACCAGAGAGACGGGAGAGACCAGAGAGACAGAAGGGACGGGAGGGAAGATACTATCAACTGTTGTCCGCAGCGTCTCTGTCGTCTCTTCCGTCTCTCTGGTCTCTGTCGTCTCTCTTGTCCGCAGCGTCTCTGCCGTCTCTCTTGTCCGCAGCGTCTCTCTTGTCCCTCTTGTCTCTGTCGTCTCTCTTGTCCCTTTCGTCTCTTTCGTCTCTTTCGTCTCTTTTGTCTCTTCCGTCTCTCTTGTCGCGTTACTCTCTTTCAGGTTGCCCCACTACCCTAATTTCATATCAGAAGCCGTGAGATGTTGTGCATTACAAAAGAAACTACCCAAGGATAGTACTAAAGCGTACAGCCTTGGGTAGTTTACTTTTAGTGATGTGCCGCAGATGCGACGCTATAACAAGGAATTAGAGAATAATCTCCTTGCCAATATACTTGCGAATGTTAACATCCTTCTTGCAACGCTCAGCGTAAGCAGGCTCCTTAGCGATTGCTGACTTAAGCTCTGCTGTTGCAGTAGCCATGTCACCCTGCTTTGTAGCGATGATAGCACGGAGGTAGTCAGCAGCAGCAGTAGTGTCGTTAGCGATGAACTGCTTAGCAGCTGTGTAGTCGGCGTTCATTGCAGCAGCAACAGCAGCATTGTAACCCTTAAGCTCAGACTGTGCCTGTGCGTAGTTACCCTCAGCAGCAGCAGCAAGTGCCTTAGCCTCCTTTGATGCGTTTGCAGCGTAAGACTTAGCAGCAGCAGTGTTGCCATTCATAAGGTTAACGAGTGCAAGGTTGTTGTTGATCTCAGCAGCGTTGCCACCAGCCTTAACAGCCTGTGCGAATGCCTCAGCAGCCTTAGCACCGTTGCCAGCCTCAGCGTATGCTACACCAAGGTTGTTGTATGCTACAGCACCACCCTCAGCAACAGCAGCCTCCAAAACAGCGATCTTCTCAGCCTGTGTGAGCTTGCCTGTAGAAGCGATGTGGAGCTTCTCCAATACGTCGAGCTCGTTGAACTTGCCACCACGTACCAAAGCAACCATCTCATCGTCAGTCTTACCAGTGATATCTGAAGAGTTTACAAGCTGTGCACGACGCAACTGAGGAAGAATCTCAGTCTTCAATGCGTTGAATACCTGTGCCATATTCTTGATCTGCTCCTCACGCTCAGATGATGACTCGAAGCTGTTGAGCACAGAGAGGATAAGCTCCTTGTCCTCGATGTCAGAAGCTGCAACGAGCTCCTTGAAGCCCTCCCAGTCCTCACCATAAGATGCAGCGTCGAGCTCAAGACCCATCTCTGCGAGCAACTTCTCAGCAGCCTTCTTACCTGACTCGCTACGAGCAGCAGAGAGCTTGTCGTTGAACTTCTCAGGACCATCAGGTGAAGCATAACCCTTAACGTAGATGTTCTGCTTGATGCGATCGTTCTCCTTCTGTGCAGCAGCCTTCTCCTGGAATGCTGTGAGCTCGTCGCTTGACTGAGCCTTCTTAGTCAACGATGATGAGTTGATGCCGTAGATGTAGTTAGCCTTAGTAACCTCAGTAGTCACGTTCTTGTAACCAGAAGCCATGTTCTGCATAGCAGCAGCATAGTTGAGATCCTTCTGCATAGTGTTTACACCCTCAGCTACAGTAAGACCGAATGCGCGCTTGATAGCGTCAGCATCCTTGCCATTAGCAGCCAAGATAGCAGCCTCCTCCTTTGTAGGAAGTGCACCATTGTTGAGGTTTACCAAAGTGAACTCCTTGCAACCACCCTTTGGGCACTTAACCTCAGCACGAAGCTGAAGCTCGCTGCAAGCCATGCGCTCATCGTATGGGAATGATGCGTGCATAGTGTACACACCACCCTGCTTCTTGTCGATAACAGTGTAGTTGTCATCAACCTTTGAGCCCTGGAAGTACTGAGTAGTACCAGCAACCTCACCACCCTCGAATACCATAACGGGAGTAACCTTCAAAACTGCCTTAGCGTTAAAGTACTTTACGGGGAACTCTACTGTAATATCCGCTTCAACGGTGCCGTTGTTCAAAACCAAAACCTCTGGAGTACATGTAAGCTTTACATCATCCTGGTTCTTAGCCATCTTCTTAAAACAGTTACAGCCTGAGAGTGTCAAAACTACAACTGCAAGCACAGCGGTCATCTTGAAAAGATTCTTCATAGACGTTTAATAAATAGTTAAGTAAATTAGTAATTAATTGATTTTCTGTTTGCTTATATTATAACGCCGCAGCACCATACTTTATTATATATATATGGTGCGCGACATTATTTTCTATTAGTGACGCTCACGACGTGGACCACGCTCTGCGCGCTTCTCGCCCTTGTCACCCTCGGGACGTGGCTTACGCTCGCGGGGCTCGCGCTCTACCCAACCCTCAGGCTTAGGAAGAAGCACCTTGCGAGAGAGCTTCAACTTACCAGTTTTCTGATCCTTTGCGATAAGCTTAACCTCGATCATATCGCCCTCCTTGAGGCCTGTCTCCTCCATA
This sequence comes from Alistipes sp., assembly GCA_045637085.1. Taxonomy (GTDB): domain Bacteria; phylum Bacteroidota; class Bacteroidia; order Bacteroidales; family Rikenellaceae; genus Alistipes. The sequence goes on from JAZTYW010000005.1 coordinate 87,783, forward strand.
GTCTCGAAGCGCTTGTAGTCGATCTCCGAGATGTGGAGCAACGCATCCTTACCTGGGAGAATCTCCACGAAGGCACCGAAGTCTACGATAGAGCGGATCTTACCGTTGTATGTCTCGCCAATCTCGGGAACTGCAACGATGCCCTTGATGCGTGCCAAAGCTGCATCCAAAGCCTCCTTGTCCTGACCGAAGATGTCGACAATACCCTTCTCGTCAACCTCAGTGATGGTGATAGTTGTGCCAGTAGTCTTCTGAATTTCCTGGATAACCTTGCCACCAGGGCCGATAACAGCGCCGATGAACTCCTGTGGAATAGAGATCTGCACGATGCGAGGAACGAATGGTTTGTAGTCCTCACGAGGCTCAGCGATAGTCTCAACGAGCTTGTCGAGGATGTGGAGACGACCCTGACGAGCCTGCTCCAAAGCCTTAGCCAACACCTCGTATGAGAGGCCGTCAACCTTGATATCCATCTGCGTTGCGGTGATACCGTCAGCAGTACCCGTAACCTTGAAGT
>JAZTYW010000006.1:0-10375 GCA_045637085.1 Alistipes sp.
TATGCACGGCAAACGCTATGGCTATCGTCGTGTGTATCAGCAACTACGCAACGAGGGTTATACTCTTAATCACAAGACTGTGCAGCGACTAATGCAGGAAATGAGCCTTAAATCGCAGATACGCAGAGTGAAGTATCGCTCGTATCGTGGCGAGGTGGGCAAGACTGCTCCTAATATCCTTAATCGTGAGTTTGAGGCATCACGACCTAACCAGAAGTGGGCAACCGATGTTACAGAGTTTAAGGTGGCTGACCGCAAGGCGTATCTATCTCCGATTATAGATATGTTTAATGGTGAGATTATAGCCTACACAATATCAGACAGGCCTGATTTGAAGATGGTGATGGATATGATGTACTCGGCAAAGCGTAAGATTAGGAATACTGATGGTATATTGCTGCACTCGGATCAGGGGTGGCACTATCAGCATATGCAGTACCAGCAGACGCTGAAAAAGTATGGCATTATACAAAGTATGTCACGCAAAGGGAATTGCTTGGATAATGCTGTTATGGAAAACTTTTTTGGTATTATGAAAACGGAATTGCTTTATTTGCAAGAGTTTTCGGATATGGAAGTTTTCAAGCGAGAGTTGCGAAAGTATATTAACTACTACAATAACGACCGTATTAAACTAAAATTAAACGGAAAGAGTCCGGTGCAATACCGAACTCTTTACCAATAAATCTATTTAATAATCCGTCCAATCTTTTGGGGGCAGATCAGACGTATTTCCCATTTGGGGAGTTGAGTTTGACGCCGCAGATTGCGGCTTTTCACAAGAAATTACATGTGGATGGCGCAACCCAATGCATCCTCCGCCGCCTCCATAACTGCCTCGTGCATTGAGGGGTGTGCATGGATGGTGCGTGCGATGCGGTGTGCATTAACGCCGAGCACCTTAGCAAGTGTAGGCTCGCCAATCATCTCAGTTACGTTGTGACCCACGAAGTGAGCACCGAGGAGTTTCTCCTCAGCGTCGAAGATGAGCTTAACGAAGCCGTCGCGCTCGCCCGCAGCAGTAGCCTTACCCGATGCGGTATATGGGAACTTACCCACCTTATACTCGATGCCCTGAGCCTTTACCTGCGCCTCGGTCATGCCGACAGAGGCAACCTCTGGAGAGGTGAAGATGCACGATGGAATGGTAGAGTAGTCCACAGCCTCGGGGTTAAGACCGCAGATGTGCTCCACGCAGTGGATAGCCTCGGCCGAAGCCACGTGTGCAAGTGCTGGAGTAGCGATGATATCACCGATAGCATAGACACCATCTACGCTTGTTTTGTAGTGCTCGTCAACCTTGATTTTGTCGCGCTCGATCTCGATGCCGAGCTCCTCAAGGCCCATATCCTCGATGTTAGACTTGATACCGACAGCCGAGAGCACAACATCTGCCTCGAGTGTCTGCTCGCCCTTCTTGCCCTCGATAACGACATCGCACTTGCCATCCTCGCGCACAGCGACAGACTTAACAGTTGTAGATGTCATAACCGTAGCGCGGAGCTTGCGGAATGCGCGCTCCATAGCCTTTGCGGTGTCCTCATCCTCAAGAGGCATAATCTGTGGCATATACTCCACAATGGTAACCTTAACGCCCATTGTAGCGTAGATGTAGGCGAACTCCGAGCCGATAGCACCAGAGCCTACAACAACCATAGTCTCGGGCAACTCGGGAAGTACGAGAGCCTCCTTAGATGAGATTATATGTTTGCCGTCGATAGGCATGAATGGCATGACGCGGGGGCGCGCACCTGTTGCAAGGATGATGTGGTCAGCCTCGTAGTCTACGCCCTCAACCTCCACGGTATCCTCAGCCTTAAGGCGACCGAAGCCTGCGATGACGTCGATGTTATTCTTCTTTAGGAGGAACTGAACGCCCTTGTTCATTGTTGTTGCCACCATGCGCTCGCGCTCCACCATCTTTGCCCAGTCGGGCTTAACCTCGCCCTCGATGCTTACGCCATACGATGCAGCAGCCTTGCAGTCTGCATAGACCTGAGCCGAGCGCACGAGAGCCTTGGTGGGAATACAACCCCAGTTGAGGCACACGCCACCAGCATCGGCCTTCTCGACAATAGCCACGCGCTTGCCACACTGTGCAGCACGGATAGCCGCCACATAACCACCAGGGCCTGAGCCTATAACGATAATATCATATCTTTCCATAGTAGTAATTCTTTGGTTGAGTTATACAGCAATTACTTTACCACCTTAAGAATCTCGCCCTTGTCAGCAGCTACAGCACGCTTCCAGTTCTCGGTGTAACCAGGCTGCTCGATAACGCCAGGGATATCCTTACCGTTGCCGTTATCTACGAACTTGCCGTTCTCCTCGCCCTTAACGTTACCGTCGATATACTTAACCATTGTATATTTGTCGAGGTCAACCCAGATGTTGAAGAGTGTCTGTGCAGCCTCAACTGAGAGCTCCGTAGCAACCTTCTGAGCCTTCTTTGCGTTCTTTGCGCTGCCAATCTTCGCATCCATAGCAGGTACACACTCCAACATCTTATTCTCCCACATGTCAACAACCTCGCGAACGTGCTTACCTACAACATTGTAGCGAAGGTATGCGAACTGTGCCACGCGGTTAGTAATCCAGAACATAGATGTATCAGAGTACTTAAGCATTGTGCCATTGCCGTCACGCAAGCACTCGGGAACCTCAGTAGCGTTAACATAGATAGGAGTAAGAGGAGATGTTGCAGCATCGTCAGTACCGAACCAAAGGATACCAGTCTTGCCTGGACGTGCCTGACCTACAAGCCAGAATGCTGTCTGCTGTGTCGCTGTAGCACGCTCGTTGCAGTACTCAACACCATCAACTTCGAAGTACATAGGACGCCAGCGGTATGGGCAGCCTTCGCCACCAGCACCAATGTCAGTTGTCATATCCATCTTTGTACCCTCGTAGTGGTCACGCATGCAGTCCATAAGCTGCTTAGGTGATACCTTCTCAGTAGGCTTAACCCACAAAGGCATGCGGTTGGCAGGATTGTGACCCATAGCATAGTCCTCATACTTATCCATGTCTGCAGCTACAGTGCGGAAGAATGACCATACACGAGCCTCGCAACCACGCATAGCACCAAAATCGAGTGGAGCATAAGCATCAGCAAAGCTGAAATCCTCGTTTGCACCCTCGAACCAGCCGAACTTACGCGCTACGTCTGCTACATCGGGAGCGTAGAGGCAGTTCTCGGGGTCGTTCCATGGGAATGTAGTGATGCGAGCCTGGTTGGCGTGACCAGATACATAGCCATCAGGAATACGACGTGCTACCCACACGATACCCTTATCCTCGGGACCCTTACCGATAAGCTCCATAATCCAAGCCTCCTCGGTATCTACGAGTGAGAATGACTCACCTGAAGAGCAGTAGCCGTAAGTATTAGCGAGGTCAACAATGATGTCGATAGCCTCACGTGCGGTCTTTGCACGCTGCAAGGTGATGTAGATGAGTGAACCATAGTCGATGCCACCCTTTGGATCCTCCAACTCGTGACGGCCACCAAATGTAGTCTCGGTGATAAAGAGCGAGTGCTCGTTAGAGTTACCGAGAGTGCGATATGTTACGGGAGCCTGCTTGATCTTGCCGATGTAGCGGCCAGTATCCCACTCTGTCACATCCATCCACTCGGTAAACTTACCAGGTACATACTGATAGAGTGTACCATACAAGCCATGAGAGTCAGCCGCATAGGTTACCATGTTTGAGCCGTCGGTAGATGCACCGCGCGTAACGATGAAGTTTGTACAAGCATCGGCAGTGTAGATTGAGCCGATGAACGCGCCCACAAGGGCTGCAATTTTAAGTAGTCTTTTCATACTTTTGTTTTAGGTTATAATTTATTATTTACTTGTTATTCACGCTGTTTAGGCATATTAACCTCCAAAGATAATAATTTATTTTGAAATAACTCTCCACTTTGCAAAGATTTCACTAATTTTGTGGGCAAAATAAGAATTGAGCAATGAGCATTAAGGAGCGTTTAGAGAGAATATGGAGCACCCTTCCCGAGGGTGTAAACCTTGTTGCGGTGTCGAAGTTTCACCCCGCAGAGCACATTATGGAGGCATACGAAGCGGGTCAGCGCATCTTCGGCGAGAGTCGCCCACAGGAGTTGGCAGCCAAGGCCGCAGAGCTACCCAAAGATATAGTGTGGGCTATGATTGGGCATTTGCAGACCAACAAAGTCAAACTTATTGCCCCCTTCGTATCCCTCATCGCATCGGTAGATTCGGACCGCCTTGTCGAGGAGATTGAGAAGCAGGCGGCAAAAAACGAGCGCGTCATAGATATTCTCCTTGAGGTGCATGTTGCCGATGAGGAGACTAAGTCGGGCTGGGACATAGATGAGCTACGCTCTTTCCTCGCAACAGGAGCACTCGATGCCATGCCACACATTCGTGTGCGCGGCGTTATGACCATTGCAACAAACACCGACGACGAAAGCATCATCCGTCGTGACTTCCAGCGCATCAGAGATATTTTTGAGGAGTTTAAGCCTCACTTCGGCGAGACCTTCGACACACTCTCGATAGGCATGTCGGACGACTACCCCATCGCCCTTGAGTATGGCTCGACAATGGTGCGCATCGGCACCGCTATCTTTGGTGCACGAGTCTACTAAAGCGATAACGTCATGCGATACTTCATTGACTTGCAATATGACGGTGCGGCATACTTCGGCTGGCAGCGACAGCCCGACACCGCAACAGTTCAGGGCACCATCGAAGCAAAACTCTCGATGTTGCGCGGCGTGCCCACAGAGATTGTGGGTGCAGGACGCACCGATACGGGCGTAAATGCCTCGTTCTACGTTGCACACTTCGATAGCGACACCGCCATAGACTGCGCACAGCTCGCCTACAAACTCAACAAGGTGTTGCCACACGACATTGCCATAATGCGCATATACGAGGTCGAGGAGACTCTTCATGCACGCTTCGATGCACGCGAGCGCGAGTACACCTACTTCCTCACCCCACGCAAGTCACCCTTCCGTCGCTTCTCGGCATGGCACTACACTGCCGACCTCAACATTGACAATATGAACGCGGCAGCGGCACGCCTTCTTGAGCATGAGGACTTCACCACATTTGCCAAGCTCAACTCGAACAACAAGACCAACATCTGCCACATCTCGCACGCCGAGTGGATTGTGGAGAGCGATGGCACACTGCGCTTTACCATTCGTGCAGACCGTTTCCTGCGTAATATGGTACGCGCCATTGTGGGAACACTTGTGGATGTGGGGCGTGGCCGCTACACCGTTGAGGAGTTTGATACCCTCATCCGCGCCAAGGATCTCTCAAAGGCGAGTGCAGGAGCTCCAGCATGCGGTCTGTTTCTCTCGAATGTCAAATATCAGTAGAACAACCCTTTAATGCCACGATTATTACGATACATACTCGCTGCAATAATCCTCTCATTTGCAGCGACAACCACACATGCGCAAAGCTCACTCAACAAGAACGAGCGAACAACAATTGCCGCCAAGCTCCAGAGCATCACGCTTAAAGATGTTGCGGGAAGCTACGTCAAGGTCAAGGAGGTGCGCATTCGCAACCGCAAGGTGGAGGTGCGCGCATCGGCGGAACTCGCCTACTACCCCATGCGCAAAGAGAGCATAAAGCAGATATATGACACTGTGCGCGCCGCACTGCCAGAGAAGTTCCGTAACTATAACATTGCAATATACTCTGACGGCAAGCTTATAGACAACCTCATACCCCAATACTACAACCCCAACCACACATCCAAGCATTTTACCTACAGGGGTGTAAAACCGCTTATTACCCGATCAAGTGGGGTTTCGCAACCCACCAACGGATTACAGAACAGACATATAGCCCTATGGCAGAGTCATGGTCGCTTCTATAAAAACGCAGCAGACGAATGGCGTTGGCAGCGCTCTCGCCTATGGGAGACTGTCGAGGATCTATACACTCAGAGTTACGTGATTCCATACGTTCTTCCCATGCTTGAGCGCGCAGGAGCAACCGTTCTTCTGCCTCGTGAGCGAAGCATGCGAACCGAGGAGGTTATCCTCGACAACGACAAAGGAGTAACACCCTCTACATATCGTGAGATGAGCGGTGATATCGAGTGGACAGATGCGGGTACGGGCTTTGCCCACATCCACGAGACCTACCCCACAGGACACAATCCGTTCACCGATGGCACAGCGCGCATGATTGCAACATCCAACGATCCTGATAACATCGCCACAGCGACATGGGGCGGCACAATACCTTCATCGGGACGTTACACCCTCTACATATCCTATTCCACCATAGCCAACTCCGTGAGCGATGCCCGATATACGGTGCACGCCTCAGGTGCAGATCACACCTTTACGGTCAATCAGACCATGGGTGGCGCTATGTGGATACCGCTTGGCGAATTTTACTTCGAGGCGGGAGAACATCAAGCACTTGTGACACTCACCAACTACTCCACAGAACGCGGTGTTGTGACAGCCGATGCTGTGAAGATTGGCGGCGGCATGGGTAACATACGCCGTGGCACGACAAAGGTTAACGAGGAGGGTGACACAATATTTGATGAGCGCGCAAGTGGCTATCCCCGATTTACGGAGGGTGCGCGCTACTGGCTGCAGTGGTCGGGTTTTCCAACCGATGTATATGCCGCCAAGGAGAACACAGACGACTACAAAGAGGACTACATGTCGCGTGCGCACTGGGTAAACCACCTTATGGGAGGCTCGGAGCAGCTGCGCGACAGCACAGGCAAGCGTATACCCATTGACCTCACCCTCGCCATGCACTCCGATGCAGGCGTGAGAGACAACGATGATGTTGTGGGCACGCTCGGCATCTACTGCACGCGCGACAACAAGGGCAAGTTTGCCCTCAACGCCTCGCGAACACGTTCACGCGACCTCACAGACATCATCATGACGCAGATTGTTGACGACATACGCGCGCTGCACGAGCCCGACTGGAAACGACGTGGCATGTGGGACAGAGCCTACTACGAGGCTCGCATACCCAGCTGCCCCACGATGCTTCTCGAGCTGCTCTCACACCAGAACTATGGCGACATGAGTTATGGTCTCGACCCCACATTCCGCTTCGATGTCAGCCGCGCAATATATAAAGGTATTCTGCGCTACTTGTCGAGCCAATATCATTTTGACTATGTTGTGCAGCCACTCCCCGTACGTAACTTCGCGGTGGTACTCAATGGCGACACTGCCCATCTGTCATGGCAGCCAACAACCGACCCTCTTGAGCCTACTGCCACACCCGAATACTACATATTATATACGCGCATTGACGGCGGCGGCTTCGACACGGGACGACGCATTGACGGCACAGAGACCACCGTGGTGCAGTCGCCCAACCGAATGTACAGCTATCGCATAACAGCAGTAAATAGCGGCGGCGAGAGCTTCGACTCGGAGACCCTCTCGGCATGCCACACCCCTACGGCAAAGGGCAATGTGCTTGTTATCAACAACTTCACACGTGTATCTGCTCCCGAGCGCATGTCTACAGACTCATTGGCAGGATTTGTACACACCTACGACGGTGGCGTGCCATATATTGAGGATATATCCTTCATCGGCGAGCAACGTATCTTCGACCGTTCGTTAGCGCGCTCCGAGAACGACATGAACGCACTCGGCACCTCGCACCACGACTACGCCACAGTGGTCTTTGCGGGCAACAGCTTCGACTACCCGGCAACGCATGGCAGCTCGATTGTTGCGGCAGGCTACTCATTCTCTTCGGCATCGAGTGGTGCTGTGGAGGCTGGCAGTGTGCAACTTGATGGGTTCAATGCCGTGGATATAATCATCGGCAAGCAGCGCACAACGACTATTGGTCGCAGCAACGTGCAACGCCACGAGGTGCTGCCCGCGCCACTACAGCACAAGCTACGCCAATATACCGATGCGGGAGGTGCTCTTCTGGTATCGGGAGCATATACATTTGCCGACCTCTCGACAGCCGAGGATATGGCATTTGCCACCGAGGTGCTACACACCACATACGGAGGCTACGACACCACTGCCAACCGCGTCATTACGCCCATTACGCTCTTTGCCAAGCGACAGAGCCCTACGTGCATGATTGGTGAGGTGCAATTCAGCACGGAGCGATGCTCCGATATCTACGCACTGGAGTCCGTAGAGGTGGTAAACCCCGTTGGTGACGATGCCCACTCGATACTGCTCTACGACTCGGGCGAGTCGGCCGCAGTAGCCTATTTTGGTGATTACCGCACCATAGTCATGGGCTTCCCCATTGAGACGATAACAGATGATGGCACTCGCAACCGCGCGATGGCGAAGTCGCTATACTTCCTTCTTGAGCAGAAACGCCCCGAGCCAAAGCCCGTGGAGGAGATAGAGACAACAAAGAGAGGAAAACGAAACAAGAGAAACCGAAAATAGAGTATAACAATGGCACTTACAAAACAGAATATCAAGACTTTGGCAATGCCGATTGCTATGGTTGTAGGCGTTGTGCTATGCCGCCCCCTGGCAAAGCTCGAGGCAGTGACCGAGCACACCCTGACGCCGATACTTATCGCAGCAATGCTCTTTATCACCTTCTGTCGTGTTGACATACGTCAGATGCGCCTGCACATATCACACCTGTGGATGCTGCTCATTCAGTTTGTCGGTGCCGTGGCGGTATATTATGCCGTTACGCCCCTGCTTGGTGAGACCGTTGGCCAGGGAGCGATGATCTGCGTCATGGCACCCATAGCCATGGCTGCGGTGGTTATTGGCGGCATGCTTGGCGGCAACGTCACCACGATGGTCACATATAGCCTTGTCTGTAACCTCGCAACGGCGCTCATAGCACCCTATATGCTTCACGCCTTTGGCAATGGCAGTTGCACCTTTATGGAGATTATCTCGCGCGTGGCACCCACGCTCATCGCCCCCTTTGTTGTTGCACAACTTTGCCGCTTGCTTGTGCCAAAGTTTGCCGCATGGTTTGCTGCACACTCGTCACTCTCGTTCTATCTATGGCTGTTCTCGCTCATCCTCGTCATGGGCCGCACAACGGCATTTATCCTCGACACCGAGGCTGATATACTTGTGGAGATAGAGCTTGCGCTGGTTGCCCTTGTGCTCTGCATCGCGCAGTTTAGCGCTGGCAGACTCCTCGGCCGCCATACGGGCGATGTCGTCGCCACCACACAGTCTGTGGGACAGAAGAACACAATCTTTGCGATATGGCTCTCGCTCAACTTCCTCAACCCCATCGCCTCTATCGCCCCTACGGCATATATCGTGTGGCAGAACCTCACCAATAGCTGGCAGATGTGGAAGCACGAACGTGCAAAACGATAGACTCTCTTTGGCTTGGGAATTGCAGTGTGTGGTAAAACAACCTCTAAACACATTGCAATTATGACACTACAAACTATCTCTACGGCACTCATTGCCATTGTCGAGCTGCCGTATGCCTACGACGCTCTCGAGCCCTATATCAGTGCCGAGACGCTACATTTCCACCACGATAAGCACTATGCGGGCTATGTTGCCAAGCTGAACGAGCTTATCGAGGACTCACACTATGCTACCATGCCCCTCGAGGAGATTGTCCGCACGAGCGATGGCGCTATCTTCAACAATGCGGCACAGGCATGGAACCACATCTTCTATTTTGAGCAGTTCGCACCCCGCGGGCAGCACCACCCCACGGGCGCACTCAAACGCGCCACAGATGATCAGTTTGGCTCTACGGAGGGTCTTATCGAGCGCATGACGACACACGCCATGACGCTCTTTGGCTCGGGCTGGGTGTGGCTTGCTGCGGATAGGGATGGACGACTCTATATCATCTCGAAGTCCAACGCGGGCACGCCACTCACCGACGACCTCACTCCGCTTATAGCCATCGACGTATGGGAGCACGCCTACTACCTCGACTACCGCAACATACGTAAAAACGCAGTCGAGAATCTATGGAAGGTCATCGACTGGAGGGTCATCGACGAGCGCTACGACGCTATCCTCGCGTAGTATTTAAGGCTATCACCTATGGACTTGAATGAAATGATAGCTGCGTGGGGATGTACCTAAGCGACTGCGAGGAAACACACCATAGATAATCTTTACAATACAACAGAGTTGCATAGACCGCCATCTGCATTTGCAGGGTGATCTATGCAACTCTTTTTATAATAGCTAGCGCTATTAAGCCAGCCCAAATAATATAATCCCACAAAAAAATCGGAGCCTCCCTTAAGGGTATGACTTTTAATTTTTAACTGATTGATTTTCAGTGTTAGTTTTTACGAAAATCGCTAAATCCTACATATAAGGCTACATGATGGTCGTAAATAAGCCAACTAACTACGAATGCAAAGATATATAAATCTT
>JAZTYW010000007.1:0-21141 GCA_045637085.1 Alistipes sp.
GCCAGTACATGTAGAAGTGCGGATCTCCTCATCCAAACCGATGATCTCAACTGGATCACCTACGTGGATAATACCAGTCTCGATACGACCAGTTACAACGGTACCACGACCAGTGATTGAGAATACGTCCTCAACAGGCATTAGGAATGGTTTCTCGTTGTCACGTGGAGGAAGTGGAACGTACTCGTCAACAGCAGCCATAAGCTCCATTACTTTCTCCTCCCACTGAGGCTCGCCGTTCAAACCACCAAGAGCTGAACCACGGATAACAGGAGCGTTATCGCCGTCGAAGTCGTACTTAGAAAGAAGGTCACGAACCTCCATCTCAACGAGGTCAAGCATCTCAGCATCGTCAACCATATCGCACTTGTTCAAGAATACAACGATACGTGGAACGTTAACCTGCTTTGCAAGAAGAACGTGCTCGTTAGTCTGAGGCATAGGACCATCAGTAGCAGCAACTACGAGGATAGCACCATCCATCTGAGCAGCACCAGTAACCATGTTCTTAACGTAGTCAGCGTGACCAGGGCAGTCAACGTGAGCGTAGTGACGGTTAGCAGTCTGATACTCTACGTGAGCGGTGTTGATGGTGATACCACGCTCCTTCTCCTCAGGTGCGTTATCGATTGAATCGAAGTCACGCTTCTCAGAGAGACCGCGATTTGCCAATACAGTTGTAATAGCAGCAGTAAGAGTAGTCTTACCGTGGTCAACGTGACCGATAGTACCGATGTTCACGTGTGGTTTCGAACGATCGAATTTTTCTTTTGCCATAGTAATATAAGTATTTAAGTTTTTAAAGTTACTCGGTTTTACAATATAACGCGTAACACCACCCACCATTTCTGGCGTCGAGTGCTACACTTGCGCATTGAGCGGAAGACGAGGCTCAAACTCGCGACCCGTAGCTTGGAAGGCTACTGCTCTATCAACTGAGCTACTTCCGCAAAAATACACCGTTCAGAGCATGCCTCACTCTCAACTGAGTGACATCTTTGCATCTCCGACGGCGTCGTTTCATTTCGTGGGAAGAGATGGATTCGAACCACCGAAGGCGTGCGCCAGCAGATTTACAGTCTGCCCCATTTGGCCACTCTGGTATCTTCCCAATATTTCAAGCCTCGTTCCCGAAACCTTAGAGCCGATGGAGGGATTCGAACCCCCGACCAGCTGATTACAAATCAGCTGCTCTGGCCAACTGAGCTACATCGGCGTTTGTTTCTCATAACGGGTGCAAAGGTAAGAACTTTTTTTTAATCTGCAAACTTTTTGCAAACTTTTTTCAAAAAAAAATTCACTTTTACTCTCTCAAAGAACTTTTCGACCCCATTTTCATGGGTTTTGTCGTAAAATCGAGTGCAAATATACAACTAATTTGCAAATAGAGAAACACAATTACCATTTTTTTTCACTTATCCCCTCATTTTTTTAGCATATACCCTATTTTTTCGCCTATACCTATATTATATATATAAATAAACAGACCTCTTTTCGCACAATTGAGTCTGTTTATAGAGCTATTCGGAAGATTGATAGAAAATTTGGGGCATAAATTTGGCAACTAACCTCTAAGTAGTTATCTTTGCATCCGGAAATTTCAAAGAGAAATAACTATTAAACTATAAAAAACATGAAAGTAGAGCAGAATAAGATGGTGAGCGTAGATTACAAGCTCACTGTAGATGGTCAGATTGCAGATCAGTCACAGCCTGGTCAGCCTTTGGAGTTTATTTGTGGCATGGGCATGTTGTTGCCCAAGTTCGAGGAGGCTATCATGGGTAAGGAGCCAGGTGAGTCTGTAGCATTCACACTCGAGGCGAAGGATGGCTATGGCGAGGTTATCGCTGAGGCTATCGTTGAGTTGCCAAAGACCGTATTCATGATGGATGGCAAGGTTGCTGAGGACATTCTCTTCGTAGGCAGCCAGATTCCTATGGCTACAGCAGATGGTCAGCACATGATGGGCCTCGTTAAGGAGGTTAAGGAGGAGACCGTAATGATGGACTTCAACCACCCTATGGCTGGCAAGACCCTCAACTTCGAGGTTACAGTAGTTGACGTACGCGACACACAGCCTGAGGATCTCGCTAAGTTTATGGGCGGTGGTTGTGGCTGCGGTGACTGCGGTGGCGGTTGCGGCGACCACGAGTGTGGTGATGGCTGCGACTGCAACGGTTGCCACTAATAGAACGAACTCCACACTGGAGTGCTAATGGATGCTGTCTCGAGGGGCAGCATCCTTTTTTTGTTGTTGGTGAGGGGAGAGGGGGAATTTAAGGAATTTAAGGAAATTAAGGAAGTTAGGGAAGTTAGAGAATTTAGGGAATTTAGCGAGATGGAGCCCGAAACTCCTTAATCTCCTTAATATCCTTAATATCCCTAAACTCCTTAATCTCCTTAATTTCCCTAAGCTCCCTAAACGCTCTACCAACGCCCCTCCCATACCCCACCTAAATAAAAAATCTGCTCGATGCCGAAGCACCGAGCAGATTTCGATTATCACACAGTTGCGATTACTTTACAGACCAAGTACCGCCACCCTTATCCCAAGTTCCAGCCTTCACGGTATAGAGGTTCTTACCGTCAGTAGGAGTCTTGAGGTCAGCTGTCTGATTCCACTTATTATTCCAGTTGTTAGCCGTAGTAGATGGATTCATACGGCAGAAGATGATATTACAACCATAGTCATAACCCTCGGGGAGGTGCACCTCATAAGTGCCATCACCCACCGCAGTCATGCTAACCCATTTCTCGCCAACAGAGCCACCAAAGAAGTAAGCAGCAAAGCGTGCGTTAGACTGAGTCCAGTTGCTGTTAGGCTTGAGGTATACGACCTTCTCTGTTACCTCAGGCTCCTCCTGCTTAGGCTCCTCACCGTTTACAGTCTGTTCTGTCGCTGTTGTGTAATCAACGCCAGCCGCCATGATGTAGATAGCCTTTGTAGATATATTGAAGTAGATATCGTATGTACCGTCAGCCTCAAGACACATATCAGCACCATCCTTCGATGTTGTGATGAAGTGGTTTGTCTTCAAGTAGTTGACATTACCAGCACCATATTTATCTGCCCAGTCTGTTGCTGGCTTGCGTACAAGGAAGCCCTCAGCTGCTTTCATTGCGACATTCTCAATAACCACTAAGTTAGCAACCTCTGTTGTAAGAAGAGTTTTATCCTTCCAGCTACTGAAAGCACCGACAATTGCCCACTCTGAAGCCTCACCAGGAGCTACCTCAGGCTGCTCGGGCTGGTCGGGCTCGTCGCCACCATCAGGCACAAGTGTACCGTTCTCTGTCTGCTCCACAGTTGCTGTGTAGTCGCCATCAGCCTCAACAAGGTAGAGTTTGCTATACTCAGCGCCCTCAGCGTACTCGAAATAAACGTCATAAGAGCCACTCTTGGCAACCACGATATTCGAGCCATTGAAGTAGGCCTTCATCCACTTGTTAGCCTCAAGGTTATTGATACCACCACCGTAGCTTGTATTCCAAGTCTTTGAGTCCTTAACCTTAATCTCGTCGCCAGACTTAAGCTCTAAGCCCTTAGCAACAAAGAGATTTGCAGCATCAGTAGAAGCCATAAGCGTATCACCCCAGTCGTTGAACGAACCAGCCAATGACCATACGATAGGCTCGACAGCTGGGAGCTCAGGAACTGTAGCACCAGCCTCAACAACACACAACATAGTGCGAGCCTCGCTGAAGTAGATGTCGTATGTACCTGCTGCGATAGCGATATCCTCAGCGCCCGTGCTAAGTGTAGTCCATGTATTAAGAGTTAGGTTGTTTGAGCTTAGCCACTTGTCGTTACCCAACACCTTAAACTTATTCTCCTCGCCATTGAACACTACGCCGTAAGCAACATCGTAGTCACCAACGATGAACATAGGAGTCTTACCAGCAGTCCAGTCGTTGTGAGTACCAACAACAGAGTATGCCGAAACCTCATAAGGCATAGCAAGCTCACCAAGGTTGTAAATCTTACCTGCGAGTACGTTGATAGCCTTACTCTTGCACTCTATGCCATTGATAGAGTATGACAACTGAGCCTCGGCACTCTCCATAGGTGCGTTGAACGACACAAAGTTCTCACCCTTAACACCCTCGAATTCAACAGAGTCAAAAGTCTGACCCTCGTTATATACGAATGCCTGACCACCCTCGTATGTCAACGAAAGTTCAACCTTACCCTCGCCATTGTATGTATAGCGCAAGAATGAGTTTGTTGCCTCGAGCTGGATAGTCTTTGTGTTATCAAAGGCCTCAACATCGAGCGATACGGTCAAACCCTGCTTACCAACCTTCGACTGCTCAGCGTTTGCGATAGAGATGTTTACGCTCTTGCCAAGCAACTCGCCAACACCCTCCTCAATACATGTAAACTTTGAGGGCTCAGCCTCGCTGTTCACAAAGTTGTAAGCCTTTGAAGCCGCATCCTTAACAACGATAGTCTCGTTGCCCTCCCATACAGTGTTCCACACCTTTGTCTCCTCATCGTAGGCGAGGTCCGCACGAGTAGCGCCGTTCGAGATCTCCGCGTAGAATGAGAGACCCTCCGCCTTTACATCTACCGAGTCGTTATTCTCGGTACAAGCTGCTGCACCCAACATAACCAGTGCAACAAGCATCAAATTCCAAAACTTTTTCATTGTTCTTTGCTCATTTTTTTGGTTAAACATTGGATTACCACTCTACATCCTCCTCACCATAAGAGGGGCCATCGAAGCCAGCCTCATTACTTGCTTCGAAGCCGCGCTCAATCTCCACACTTACAATCTCCATCTCTGGAGCCTCGTAACTGAAACGTCTTGACGTTTCCATAAAGTTGATCAAAGTCTTCATTGTAAATATTTTTAATTAAACATGAAATTCAAACGTAGTTTGACAAGATTACACAAAGGTACAAATATTAAGCCATGATATATTACAAAATGCTCTTATTTTGGACGAATGGTCGAATTATATTGATGAGTGGGTCTATAAACGCGAAGAGGCAACGACATAAAAACCAATGGGGCCTTGCAAATGCAAAGCCCCACCATAAATATCTTGCCACTGTACAATTCACTCCGTTAGTGATTGATACCAAGCACACCCTTCAAATTCTTTGCCCACTTACCCTGGGCACGCATAACCTGCTCCACGATATCACGCACAGCGCCATGACCACCATTAAATTCTGAGACATAGCGCGATGCCTCAACCACCTCCATAGCAGCATCGGCAGGACATACAGGGATACCCACCATGCGCATACACTCCAGATCAGGGATATCATCGCCCATGTATATCATATTCTCTGGATTGAGATTATAGTCTGCGATAATCTCGTTTATCGCCTTTGTTTTATCCATGCAGTTCAGATACATGCGCGTTACGCCCAGCATTGTCAAGCGATTTTCCAACATCTTGCCGCGACCGCCCGATATCACGCACACCTTTAAACCCTCGCGCAGTGCCGAAGCAATAGCATAACCATCCTTAGCATTGTAGCGACGGATAAAGTCACCATCCGGGGTGGGTATGATACCGCCATCTGTCATTACACCATCCACATCGAGGACTATAGCCTCAACGCGCGCTATATCTTCTTTGAAGTTTCCCATATACTTTGAGTTATCAGTTTATATATCTGTTGTTTACATTCGTCATCTTCGAGCATTGCCATGTGTCGCTCCGTAACCTCCATATCGCCACGCACCGCTGGTCCAGTCTGCACCACACGAGGATCATTCGTGGCGAGTGCCTTTGATGCCGTCTCGGCAATCAATGGTTTGAGCATGTCGAAATCGAGGTTCTCGCGATCAAGAATATCACCACCCATAGCATAGAGATGGTTGACAAAGTTATTTACGAAGACACCCGCAAGGTGAATGGTGCGACGGCGCTCCGAATCGGCATACTCAACACGCGAACTAATGAGCGAAGCTACGTTCATCAATCGCTCACTCACCTCCTCACTATCGGCCTCAACAAAGAGGGGTACATCTGCAAGGTTCACCTCTCTGCCACTCGTAAAGCTCTGCAAGGGGTAGATAATTCCTCGGCCGCCCTTACGCTTGGGTATGACACTCATCGGCACACTTCCCGCCGTATGCACAATGATTGCTCTATCCGATACATTGAGTGACTCGGCAACACTCTTCACCGAACGGTCACTCACCGATATTATGTATATATCAGCCTCAGCAAGCTCCTCAGGGTCTGCAATCCACTCGCAACCACCGACCTTCGCAACGGCCATACCTCGCTCACAATTACGTGCAAGGACCTGCACAAGTTCAACGCCATCGACACTGCTCAGCGTGCGGGCAAATGACTCAGCGACATTACCCGAGCCCACGATAACGACCTTTACGGCGTTTCCATTTTTGGGCGTCACCTTGATGCGCCAGCGATCTATGCTCTCATAGCGATGTCGATATTGCCATACGGCGCACAACTCACAGCCCACAAGAACGATATTCCACGACACCTGCAACCATATGATAAAGAGTGGCACAGCAGCCAAACTACCATAAACGACATTGAACGAGGTCATCAACTGCTGGAAGTAAACATACCCCTTCATCCATAGCGAGAGCGTCACACCTGCGAAGATACCAGCATACAGCGCATTGCGCCACGCGACATTTGTGTATGGCAGATTCTTATACATCAGCATGGTCGCTATGGTCACAAGGATGATGGATATCAGACTGCCCAGAAAGTTATTGATGCCATCACCAAAGCCCAATGCAGCAAGGACATCGTATGCAACAGTAAATGCCGTGAGCAACAACGCAGGCACAAAGAGCGCAATGAGTATATAGGCAATGTATCTGTATAGGAAACCGCGCTTGACAGAGACGTCAAACACTCTGTTAAACGACTTCTCGATGGTGCTAAAGAGCGCGAAAACCATGAATATAAGCATCGCGATACCCACAATTGCCAAAAAGCCTGGGGCTATATTCTCCGCAGCGCCTCGTGCCACAGCAAGAAGATTATCAAATATCACACTCCACTTTTCGGGCAAACTGCTGTAAATAAGCGGCACAGTCTTCTCTACCACGCCCACACGTCCAAGAATAAGCAGAACAAGCGTCAGCATTGGCACCAACGCCAAAAGTGTATATAGAGTCAAGGCTGCACTATCAACCATTGTACGATGCACATTCACGCCGCGCAACGCATAATAGACAAGACGATACCCCCTGCGAAAGTAGCTATGCTCTGCGGCATCTACATGAAGCATGTTATAATGCATGTGTTGCTCAATCTTTTTGAGCTTACCCTTTACCATATCTACAATTTTCATGATTGTAGTCTTTTTATGGATGATATACTAAAAAGTTACGTACCAAAACGGCATCTAATTCTTATTTGCTGCCTTGAGGTTGATAACCCACGTATCGCCTCCGATAGTTGTCAGAGCCACAACCCTATCCATGCCCGCGCGTGCCGATGTTGCACGACGCACACCATCTATGGATAAAGGCGTGTCTCGTTTCATAATCTCAACACCAACGCCCTTCCACTTGCGCTTCAACTCCTTTGGTCGATATGGCTCTATGCTCTCAATCTCGAATATACGCGCAGGCAACGCCACCTCGGGCAATGCGCGAGCAAAGGCATAGCCATTATTGCTCCATATTGCAGCGTATGGAGACAATGCCGCAATTGCCACACGCGCCTTCTGCAATGCCACATCGGGAACAAGCAGATATCGCCAACCCTCAGGCGTAAACTCTTCACCACATGGATCCGACACCACAGAGGCCTCATCAAAGCACCACTCGCCTTCGCCAGCACCAATAATCGCTACGCGCAACATATTACGCTCGGCATTTGTATATACATTGACCTCCTTGCACTCGCCACCCATAGAGACCACCTCGACCTCCGCGGGGCTACATAGCCTGAATGCTTCGGCACAGTCGAACATAGGGGACAACTTTATAGCGACGCGCTCGGAAATCTCTCGTAATCGAGGCATTAGCTCCACAACATTGGGCGAGCAATCCTCCATGCACACCATCTTCTTGCCATCGGCAGAGCGACGATCTGGATCTACAAACACCCAGTCGAAGTGCTCCGTAGTCGAGGCCACATACTCCTCTGACGAGGCTGTGACAACCTCAACATTATCAAACCCCAGAAGCGACATATTATATCGAACAACCTCAGCAAGAACCTCATCACGTTCGATACTTACCACACGCTCGAAGCGCTCGGCGAGAGCCATCGTATCTATGCCAAGGCCACAGGTCATATCCAACACCGAGCCACCCGACAAGGGCTTACGGCGCGCACTCTCCTGGCTGGAACACTGCTCGAAGGCACGGGGCGGGATGACACAACGTGCCTCATATAGCATAGGCAGTTTGCGGCGCGCACGCTGCAAATACTTCACCTGCGTAGCGACAAGCGCTGCATGTGGCACACCCTTGCTCAGCGCAATCTTCGCAGGGTCACGCTCTATATTTTCATCAATGGCACGGCGCACCTCCTCCGTACGCAGTATATCGAGGTCGTTAATCGTAATCATAACGAGGCAAAGTTATCACTTTTTTTTGATTTTGAGCCCAATAGCACACTGTAATAGCGGCGTATAGCACATACATAAGCACAACAGCCATCAAAGGCATTGTATACTCCACAGAGGCGAATGGCAGACTCGCGGCCCACTCGACCACCCGATTTTGCACCTCTGCTGCCCACTCCGCCGCCATGGCAAAGGGGATAGCCATGCCACTGGGTAGTATCAGTGTAAACATACCACCTATAACAACTATATAGCTGAATATCAATACAAATGGAGTGAGTATCACGCCTACAATAGGCATATTTCCGAAGCTATACGAGATAATAGGCAGTGTCCATAGCGTCGCCACAACTCCCACGACAAACGACGAGGCAAGGCGCGAACCCAACCACGACCATGAGTGCATAGCGCGCATCATAGGCACACCCCACACAACGATGCCAGCAACAGCGGCAACCGAGAGTTGGAAACTCACATCAAAGAGGTAGTTGGGGCGGTAAACTAACATAACGAATATTGTAGCAGAGAGTGCATTTATGCTATTGTAGTGCGCTGATGCGGCACGCGAAAGCAGCAGTACAGATAGCATCACTGCAGCACGCACAACAGAGGGCGAAGCTCCACTCATAGCGACATAGAGCCATATCGCTACTATGGAGAGCAGCGCCGCTAAACGATGTCCGCGATGTATAAGTCGCAACGGCATGAGCAAGGTAGCCACAACCATCAACACAATGCCAAGGTGCAGTCCCGACACCGCCAGAAGATGGGCAATACCCGTAGTTGAATAGGCCTCACGAAGCGCGGAGGGAATATTGTGACGCGACCCTGCAACCATGGCGACCACCGTAGCATGAGATGCCTCATCCGTAGCAAATCTATCGAGCTTGCGGATAGCACGCGACTGCATATCGGTAGGCTCCGAGTGGCTAACATGCAGTATATTAAAGTCATCCACTCCGACACCTCCGACGAAACCTCTGCGATGCATAAGGGCATTATAGTCGGAATATCGAGATATATGCTCCGCAACCCGGCCAAAGACCGTTAGTCTATCTCCCTGATTGACACTATCCGCACGCAGCCATAGCACCACGCGACAATCAACATCGCGCCACTGCCCCACATCGCGCCACCTCTCAATGCGACCATCCGCAACACGATACCCATCTCGCTGAGACGGGATACCATCCACCGTCACGACCATCTCCAACGGCTCTCCATAGGGCATGGGCACTACGGGGGCACGCAACTCGGCGACCATATATCCAAACATGGCGAGAGCCAGAGCGACATAGGCCAGCGCAACCTTGCGAGGCATAGCGACAACCGCAACCATAACAGACAAGAGAAATAGTCCCACGACCAACCAAAGTGGCAGGGCGTAGAAATCGGCAACCACAATGCCCGTGACAAATGGTGCAAGCGCAAGAAACATAGGCATCGACCTAAGTCGATGCCCAAGAGTACTGAGACTTAACGATTTATGCGAGCGGTCTGATGCGCACATCACACACTCCATCAAGCATTTTAGCAAGTGCCTCCACATCGGTAGGCTCATCAACCTGACCATAGTGGTATGGGTAGTAGATAGCTGGGCGCAGAGCCTTAACAGCCTCCACAGCCTGCTCTGGGGTCATCGTATATGGTTGGTTTACACACACAAAGGCGATGTCGATATTTTTCAATGCACGCAACTCATCCGTAGGCTCGGTATCTCCCGACACATAGATGCGAACAGCGCCTCCAAGCGTGATTACGTAGCCACAATCCTCACGCTCCTTGGGGTGGAACTGCAACTGATGCTCCGATGTGTTGTACGCCGCAACTGCCTCAACCTTGATATCTACAAATGGCTCGGCAACAGCACCTGGCAACATTGTATAGCAGTCGCCCACAAAGCCCTCTGCCGAGGTCTTATCCAAGAGGATATGGGTATCGCCCTTCTGCAAGTTCTCGATAGCAGCCATATCGAAGTGGTCGTAATGAGAGTGTGTTACAAGTATTACATCTGCCTTTGGCAACTTATCATACTCCGCATTCTCCATTACTGGATCTACATAAATAAGTTTATCCATATACTCAATCGCCAACGAGGCGTGAGCATAGAAAGTCAACTTCAACTTTTCGCCATTGATTACCAACTCATCACATGGGTAACTGGGGGCAGACTTACCACCAAAAAGATTCTTAAAAAATGACATATCCTACTCTATTTTTATGTTATTTAAAAATTCTACGATTGCAGGCGCAAGAGCCTCTGTTATAGCAAGGTTTGCATTTGTATATATACTCAAAACCTGTGTCACTCTGTCCGACGTATCGGCATCCTTAAGCACATGGGTCATATTCTCAAACAAACGATGCTCCGCAGTGGGATTTGCTCCATGTATGCGCTCGCCATTCGACACCGATACCTGAACATCCCTGCCACCCGAAACAATGAGCATTGGCACTCGACACCTCGTGGCAAGTTCCACGGGCTCGTACCTCATATTGCTTATGAGAAATGGTTGCACCGTGGGGTGAAACAGTCCGATTAACTCGTTGGGGATATCCTCCTCAGCAACCATTCTACCCGCTTTAAGCGAGTTTATAATGTTGGTGCTCTTGACCATAAGCGCCATATATGCTGGCACAAGCTGCTGCGCGAGCTGATAGTTGAGAATTTCGGCCATATTGAAGCCTGGGGCGCAGAGCAACACCACGCCATCAAGACAACACTCCTCTTCGGCAGCCAATGCAAGGGCAATAAGGCCACCCTCACTATGTCCCGCGACGATAACTCTCTCGAAACCCTCATCTCGCAAAAACTCCACGCACCTGCGGGCATCGTCGATATAATCCTCAAACACAAGGTTGGGTACATCCTCCGCAGGGAGCGCACTCAAGCCCACACCACGCTTGTCATAGCGCATAACGGCGTAGCCACTCTCCGCCAACGCCTCACCCAACATCTTATAGCAGAAGGTGTTGAGTCCCGCCGCCGAGTTACCATACCTGTCGGTAGGTCCAGAGCCAGCAACAATGAGCACCGCGACATCACTACCCTTGTCGGGCATATCTATAGTGGCGCTAATCTTGCCCCAACTACACTCTACCTCCACATCGCGCTGCTGCGCCATGGCTACTGATGCCACACACATTGCGACAATACTACATACTGCCAATTTAAACCTCTCCATGCGCCAATTATAAATCTATATTACTGAACGAATCCTCCACCACGCAACGCAACTGCTTGCGGTTCAAGTGTGTATACACCTCCGTCGTCAGGATACTCTCGTGCCCAAGCAACTCCTGCACCTGACGTATATTAGCGCCACCCTCCAAGAGATGTGTGGCAAATGAGTGGCGCAACGTGTGGGGGCTTATCTGCTTGTCAATACCCGCCAACATTGCCGCCTGTTTGATGATGTTGAACACCATCACTCGCGTGAGTGGCTTGCCTCGGTTGTTGAGAAAGACAGTAGCCTCGGAGCGCGAGGCTGGGGTGCGATACTCCATGTAGAGCTGTATCTTGTCGCGAGCAATACTACTAATAGGCACAAGACGCTGCTTATCGCCCTTACCCACAATGCGGATGTAGCCCTCACCAAAGAACATATCACTAATTTTTAGCGATGTAAGCTCCGAAACACGAAGTCCACATGAATACAACACCTCAACAATAGCACTGTCACGACACCCCTTCGAGGTTGTCATGTCGAAGGTGGCAAGCATGGCATCGATCTCACCCACCGTAAGCACATCGGGCAGTGCACGATCCTGACGCGGATTATCCACATTATCCGTAGGCAGTTGCGGCACCCGATCGTTGATTAATAAGTAGTTATAAAAGCTCTTGACACCACTCAAACGACGCGCCTGCGAGGCTGCGCTACGGTTGCGGTCGTAGAGCCACGCCATGAAACGCTCGACCATTGGTTGCTCCACATGCTCGGGGACAACGCCATAGTTGCGCATGATAAAGTGCGAGAACTCCTCGAGGTCACGCTTATACGCCTCAACCGTATTCTCCGACAAGCGGCGTTCAACCTTGAGGTATCTCACATAGTCGTTACGAATTTTCTCCCACTTTTTCGTGATATCTGCCATATAATAATTATCTTTGTCGTAAAGATACGAAAATTATTTTACATAATAATATATGTTATTAAATTTAGTACTACTAATAATACTTCTTTTGCTTGTTTGCCATATTATTAGTCTACCAATATATTGCATTTATCTTTTGATAAAAAAGTATACAAACCGTCCTAAATAGTTGCATTATATGAAACGATATACGCACCTAACGATAACCTGCCCCGATGCAGAGAGCGCCGAGATACTCACCGCCTTTCTGTCGGACTACCCCTTCGAGTGTTTCAGCGACAACGCCACCGAGGAGGGCGTAGTTGTTGAGACATATATGAGCCCTGAGGATTGGGCCGAGTGTGGCACGGAGGCGATAAACATCATCAACGACTATGGCACACTCACCGCAATCAAGGAGATTGAGGATGAGAACTGGAACGCCCGCTGGGAAGAGGAGAGCTTCCACCCCGTTGAGATAGATGGGCTGATAATGATTCGCTCGGCAACACACCCCGCACCCACCAACCCCGACATGATGGATATCATAGTATCGCCAACTATGTCGTTTGGCTCGGGACACCACCACACAACACGCATGATGTGCCGACTAATCCACGCATCAAAACCCTCGGGCACAGCACTTGACGTAGGCTGCGGCACAGGCGTTTTATCCTTCGTAGCACTAAAATGCGGAGCCGCGTTTGTCGATGCCATAGACATAGACCCATGGTCGGCAGAGAGCGCAGCACGCGCCGCCGAACTTAATGGTGTGAGCAACAACATCAACATCATCACAGGCACAGTGGAGGCTATTGAAGGCAAGACCTACGATGCCATCTACGCTAACATCAACCGCAACATCATCCTCGGCGATATTGCGCGCTACGCAGCAGCACTAAACAAGGGCGGCAAACTCTTCCTGAGTGGCTTTCTGACCGAGGATCGCGAGGAGATAATCGCCGCAGCGACAACCCACAACATCCACCCCACGACAACGCTTGAGGAGGAGGGATGGGTGGCAATCGCACTCACCAAGGAGTAAACCTCAAACATCTGATTATCATGACTATTCTTCCATCTGTATATTTTGGTTCGATAGAGTACTGGGCGGCACTCGTTCAGGCGGGCGATGATGCCGTCATCGACATTGGCGAGAACTACATCAAGCGCTCGGAGCGCAACCGCACAGAGATTATGACCTCAAACGGCGTGATGCAACTATCCGTGCAACTCGCCCATGCCAACCGTCCACGACAGCCCATGCGCACAATGCGCATCGACTACTCGAAGCGCTGGCAGCACCAACATCTCATAGCCATGGAGTCGGCATACCGTTCATCGCCCTACTACGACTACTATGCCGACCGCTTCACACCCCTCTACGAGCGCGAGTGGAGACACCTTGTGGACCTCAACATGGCAATCCTTGAGGCTCTATGCAAGACACTGAAGATCAAGATGCCGCGCATCTCCGACACATACATCACAGCCACCGAAGGCGACATCGACCTGCGCGACAAAAAGAGAGGCTCGACACCATGTGCCGAGCCATATATCCAGGTCTTTGATGACCGTCAACCCTTTGTGCCCAATCTCTCAATCTTCGATCTTGTGATGTGCGAAGGCCCCGAAGCCATCAACTACCTCAAAAGAGTAAAGCTGTAAATAATTAGTAATTAGCAATATTCCTATTTTACGACTCTTACAGTCGCGCTATCGCTGTATCTGCCTGATGCATCGGTGGCGCGAATTGTTTTTGTACCTTGCACAACAACCGAGTCAGCACGATAGTGTGCCTCTCCAACACGACGCACAGGGATAGTGTCGCCATCAATAAGCATAACAGGATCACCAACAGAGCTATATACGTCTACCGACTGCAATGTATCGCGCCTATCATACCACCCCTTATCAGCGATGTGCAACGTGGCTACAGACTCATTCCAGCGCGCACGATAGAGGTAATATGCATCCTTACGAGTGACATGGTCATACTCAACCATACCTGCAAGGTTGCGACCATAGGGACGGCGCGCAGATGCGTAGTCGAACATATTGTCGAGCCATACACCCCAGAAGATACCGGCTTCGTCAATCTGCTCAATATAACGCTCATGCAGGTCAGTGCTACGACGCTCAGGCAGATGACGCGTGTTGCGCGCCGCACGCTCCACTCGCTCGGTGGTATGAGTGCGAACACCCGCCTCACCATAGTTCACTCCACAATGCAGCGTTGCCCACGTCTTGTTTGTGGATAACTGCTGGCTCCATATATCCACATCCTCCATAGAACCCTTCGACCAACCTACATTCTGACGCAAGACCACCAAATCGGTTGCAAAGTTGATAGCGCCATCGCTGTTGCTGCAACTTACCGTAGGGCGCGATTCATCGAGCGTGTGCGCCAGTTTGTTTAGCTCACCAATATACTCAAGCACATCATCACCCCTCTGCCATACAAGCCAGAAGAGTCCCCACATAACTACCGAGGGGTGGTTGTAGTTCTGCAACACTATCTCGGTTAGCTGCTCGAAACCATTATTGCGGAACGCCTGTGTGGGGTAGTAGAATATATCCGAAATCGAGAGGTCGGAGCGAGTAAGTGGCATATCAATCCACGCAAGCACACCCTCACGATCACACATATCGTAGAGATAGTCGTCATGCGGGCCTACGAGCGAGCGCACCGCATTAGCACCCATATCGGTTATTGCAGCGAAGTCCTCCTCGTAGTGCTTACGCTCAAGAGCCGTACCCACACCTGCTCTATCATGGGGAAGATTAACACCTCGCACATCAACAGGAACACCATTGATACACAACTTATTATCATCATTGACCACTACCGAACGAAAGCCTGTGTTCACGACCACCCTGTCATAGGGATGTTTCACATCGCCAAGCGTAATCTCAACGTCGTACATGGCACGATTCTCAGGGCTCCAAAGTGCAGGGTTCACAATCTCGAAAGGTATCTCCACAGCACGCTCCGCCGATAACTTTGATGCCTTGACCGTGCGGTTAAGCACCTCGTAACCATCTTCTCCCACAATACGCATCGTCACAGTAGTATGATCAATACTCTTGGGTGACAGGTGCACCTTTACAACACCTGACGCCTGCTCCTTGGTCACCTTGTGTTGTTCCACAATCACACCCTCGGTACCATAGTACAGGGGCGAGATGATATCCTTGGGCGTAACCATAAGTTCTACATCACGATAGATGCCACCTGCAAGATTTACATCCGTAGATAGCGGCAATACATCGCTACGCATAGCATTTGACACCACCACACGCAGATGATTATCTGTGCCATAGCGCAGATGGTCGGTAATCTCGATTGTAAAGGCCGTGAAGCCACCACGGTGTTCACCAACATAGTTGCCATTGACAAACAACTCCGCCACGCTCTGTGCACCGCCAAAGCGCATAAACAGACGTTTGCCCTCCCACTCCTTCGAAATGTTCAATTCACGAATATAGTTTGCCGTAGTGCGCAAATAGCCTCCCTCACCATCATCCACATTCCAGGTGTGGGGCAACGTCACATAGTCAGCATTAGCGGCATCGGGCTCATCAGCAAAGTAGAATCGCCATCCGCTATTGAGGTTATAACTCTCACGCAGAGGTGCCTCGGCGTATGCCGTGAGCACGCCAGCGAGCATCGCGGCGAATAGTAGTATTGATGTTATGTATCGCATATATTTTGACTTTTCAACGCGCAAAGATACGAATAAAGAAAAAAATTACTACCTTCGTGCGAAGAATTGTTTTATATTACCTGTAACTGATTACACCTAATAAGCTACTACTATGGTTATAGACATTATCGTTGTCGTACTACTACTGATAGCTGTCGTTGTTGGTGCACGCCAAGGTATCTTGACACAGATATGCTACCTCATAGCCCTGATTGCCACACTACACGTAGCGCCCAACATCGCCACACACATAGGTTCATACTTTACCGACAATGAGATTAACGCCCACGCCATAGGCTTTGGCGTAATGCTTATCGGAGCCGCCATCCTTGTGTGGCTTATAGCACCGATACTCAAAAAGTTGCTTTTCTGGGACTTTCTGCGCAGAATAAACACACTGCTTGGAGCGATAGTAGCGCTTGTAACCACGACAATCATTCTCTCTATCATCTGCACATCACTCAACACTGCCAATCTGGGCGAGATAGATCGCAAACAGGTGAGCGAACTTATCTGTAACTGCGAGAGCGAGCAGGAGATAGAGAGCGAACTTAACAAGGTATTCGACAAGGATGTCTCCATGCGTAACTACTTCGAGCCACGCCTCATAGAGTACAAGACCCTTGACGAATCACTTCTGTTCAACAAACTGATTTGGTTGGGCGACAAGACATATCCATATATTGGATCGTTGCAGAACAAAATTGCTGAGATTAAAGATTTTACCACAAAGATTATAGCAGAAAGAGTTATTAATAATGACCTTACAGAGTAATAACACCGCACGCCGCATTGAGGCAACAGTAATAAGCTCTACGGGCAGCTGGTATGAGGTTGCCACCGAGGAGGGACGACTCAACTGCCGCATACGCGGACGCCTGAGACTCAAAGGCGTGCGCTCCACAAACCCCGTTGTTGTGGGTGACCGCGTGATGGTGGAGCCCGATGGCGACAACAGCGCCATCGTTGAGATTCTACCACGCCGCAACTATGTCATTCGCCGCGCCTCAAACCTCTCAAAGGAGTCGCACATCATAGCCGCGAACATCGACCGCGCGCTACTACTCATAACGCTACACTCACCCACCACACCCCGCGAGTTCGTGGACCGTTTTTTGGTGACATGCGAGGCCTACAAAGTGCCCGTTACCATCGTCATAGGCAAGGCCGACACGCTTCAAAATGAGGCACTTGAGGAGGCTGACGAGTTCACTGCCATATACGAGGATGCAGGATATGAGGTGATGCGCCTGTCGTCAGTTACGGGTGAGGGTGTTGATGAGATACGCGCCATGCTCCGCGACCACACAACACTTGTTGCGGGCAACTCGGGCGTAGGCAAATCGACACTTATCGGCTCTATAGACCCCACGTTGGAGATACGCACAGGAGAGATTTCCGACAGCCATCACCAGGGCAAGCACACCACGACATTTTCGACCATGTACCCCTTGGAGGGCGGCTACATCATCGACACACCGGGCATCAAGGGTTTCGGCCTTATAGACATCGACGACAAGGAGCTATGCCGCTACTTCCCCGAGATGATGCGCATAGCCCCCGACTGCCGCTTCTACAACTGCACACACACCCACGAGCCTGGCTGTGCCGTGGTTGAGGCTGTTAAAGAGGGCATGGTGGCATGGTCACGCTATGAGAGTTACCTGAAAATTTTGGATGAAGATGACAAATATCGCAAGTAGACTACGCACCGAGGAGCATAGCGACGAGTGGTTCCAGGAGCGACTCGACTATATGAACGAGTTTATCACCGAGGAGCGTAAGGAGGTGCTTCAGCGCACCGTATCGCAGCGCACACACTATATGCGCATCATGACCGAGAATATGTTCCACCCACAGAACGCCAGCGCCATTATGCGCCACTGCGAGGCATTCGGCATCCAGCAGATACACACCGTCGAGGATCGTTGTAAGTTTGACCCCTCGGTGAATATCGTGCGTGGCACACATAAATGGGTGGATGTAGAGCACCACGAGAACACCGCCGAGGCACTCGCAGCGCTCAAGGCCGAGGGCTACCGCATTGTGGCCACCACACCCCACCGTTGCAGCGCTACGCCCGAGACCTTCGATGTCACAAAGGGTAAATTCGCCCTCGTCTTCGGCACGGAGCACGCAGGAATCTCGGATGAGGTTATCGAGGCTGCGGACGACTTCCTTATGATACCCATGTGCGGCATGGTCGAGAGCCTCAACGTCTCGGCATCGGCTGCCATCCTTATATATATGCTCTCGGAGCGCATACGCCAGACGGTAGATGGCTGGCAACTTAGCGACTCGGAGCGTTTGAAGTTGCTCACACGCTGGACCATGTCCTCAGTGCGCGACTATGAGCGCATCCTCCATCGCGCCGAGGAGAGCGGCAGACTCTCGATCAATGAGTAATGAGAAATTAGCAATTAGTAATCACTAATTTCCCTAATCTCCTTAAATTCCCTAATCTCCCTAACTAACATTCCCCCTATGATACTACGCAAGCAATTTCTCGAGCATGTCGGACAGACGTCACCCTCGCCAATGATGGTGGAGGTGGCACGCGCCGAAGGCTCATTCTTCTATACCCCCGAAGGGAAGCGATACTTCGACCTCGTAGCAGGTGTCTCGGTAAGCAACGTGGGTCACGCCAACCCCGCTGTTGTCGAGGCGGTGCAGAAACAGGCAGCCGATTATATGCACGTTATGGTCTATGGCGAAATGGTCGAGCGCCCACAGGTAGAGTATGCACGCCGCATTGCGGAGCTTGCCCCAGGCGACCTCAACTGTGTCTATTTCGTCAATTCTGGCGCCGAGGCTGTGGAGGTGGCACTCAAGCTCGCAAAACGCTACACGGGCCGCACCGAACTTATCTCTATGCGCCGCGCATATCATGGCTCGACACATGGCGCGATGTCGATGATGGGCACACCCGAGGGCGAGGAGTGGAAGGCAGAGTTTAGACCCCTATTGCCCGATGTTAAATCCATAGAGTTCAACTCGTTCGAGGACTTGGCTGAGATTACCGAGCGCACCGCAGGCGTGTTGTGTGAAGTTGTACAGGGCGAGGCGGGAGTACGTCTTCCCAACCCCGAATGGCTCAAAGCGCTACGTGCACGATGCACCGAAGTGGGAGCACTCCTTATATTTGACGAGATACAGACTGGTATGGGTCGCACGGGCGTGATGTTCGCCTCAGCGAAGTATGGTGTAGCACCCGATGTCATGTGTCTGGCCAAGGCTTTTGGTGGCGGAATGCCCCTTGGTGGCGTAGCGTCAAAAAAGCAAATTTTAGATAGTTTTACGCATAACCCTGTATTGGGACACATCACAACTTTTGGTGGTCATCCCGTATGTTGTGCCGCAGGTCTTGCCGCACTTAACTACCTCATAAACAACAAAGTTGTAGAGAGCGTTGAAGCTAAGGGTGCTATATTCGAGGAGCGCCTTAAGAGCCATCACCACGTTTTGGAAATTCGTCGCACGGGACTTTTGCTTGCCCTTGAACTTAGCAAGCCCGAGTACCTATATCGCCTTATGGAGATTTTCAAGGAGGAGGGCATCATGAGCGACTGGTTCCTCTATTGCGACACCGCGTTCCGCATCTCTCCCCCACTCACCATCTCTGAGGCCGAAATCGAGGAGTGTTGCGAGATTATCCACCGCTCACTCGATAGACTATGACAACAAAAGCTGCTTTCAGGCAGCTTTTATTTTTTCATCGCCTCTCGCTTTACTCTCTCGTATGACGACATTATGTAGTTTTGCATGAAGCGTGAGTATTGCAAAATATACCTTTGAGCACTCTGCACATCAATAGGCTCTCGCCCATTGGGATATACAATTCGCTCAATTGCATCATCTATTAGCGACTCTTGCAACTCAAATATACAAGCTAAAGCTCTGCATATCAAGACATCTTCCACGACACACTCGCGGTTATTTTCAAGCAATACGGCTGCAATACTCTCTAAAAAGTCGACCTTTTCGTCGTGCGACTGCGGCAAGGACGCTCCAATTACATCACTACTTACAACCCCAGCAAGATAGTCACAAAAAGCAAAATTACTCTTCTCTGCCACACCACGAAACAATGCCAACTCCACAGCAAGATTTTTATCACTCGCAAGCAGATAGGTCAGTTTGTCGCGCAATGCCGATAGTTCAGCCCTACGTCCCACTGTCTCACCAAGATAAGATGTAAAAAAGTGTCGAAATGACATCTCAGCATCGTATTATACACCAACTCCTTATGCAACGCCCATAAACAAAGAAAGTGTGGAGCTGATTAGTCTATCTGATACGAGGTTCTGGAATACCTTAGGACAAATAAACAATACCCCACACTCGTATTGAGCGTGGGGCAATAACTGCGCCCAGACTATACAATACGAAGTGACGAGTGTGTTGCTCCCCTTGTCCTAATGAAATTTTCCAGATTTCGTATCAAGGATAAAAGCTAATACACTTTCATCAAAAAATATGTCTGCCAAAAACACCTTTCAGCACTACAAATATACATGAAAATTTCCAAGAATACAAGGCTGTATCCATTTTTTAAGAAGATAATTGAGAATCGCAATAGTTTTGAGAGCGAGCGTAACGACAAAATAACCCTTTTATACGACTTTGAAAATTCGCAGAATTGAGGGTAGTTTTAGGCATGCGCAGAGTGAGAAACCGCAGTTTACATAAAGTAAATTATAGGGTATTTTCACCTATTTTCTAAGATTTGCCAATAATATGCAAAACATTGTGTTTTAGCGTATTTTGGCAAATTTTCTTTTCTTGTGTTTTGCAGAATTTGCCGATAATATCTACTTTTGTATGCAAATA
>JAZTYW010000008.1:0-49795 GCA_045637085.1 Alistipes sp.
CTGAGAGACCAAAGAGACGAAAGCGAGGTCTCGGGCAATCGTTGATAGTGTCAGCGGTAACTGACCACTGCTGATACAGACTTCTCTCCCGTCCCTCTCGTCTCACTTGTCTCTATCGTCTCTAATCTCCTTGCCCCCCCCTCCGTTCTGGGTCTTGTTTCTTGTCTATGTTGAAAAAAAGTTGATAAAAGTGCGTAGCACTATTTCTTATTTAAGAAATTTTCGCTATCTTTGTTGCATGAATAATCTAAGAGGATATACCCACGCATCGCAGTCGCCAATATGCATACAGCAGTTGGTGTGCCAGGCCGACGCTTGTGGTATGTCTGAAAAATATAGCAATAAATCCCCAAAATAGGGTATAGACCGCTGACACTCAAATGGTTGGCGGTCGTTTGTTTTTGAAATAATTAGTAATTAACAAAAAATACAGAGAATTATGAAAGTAGCAGTTATTATGGGTTCTACCAGCGACTGGGATGTTATGAAGGCCGCAGTCGAGACATTGGAGGAGTTGGGCATCGAGTATGAGAAGCGCGTTATTTCGGCTCACCGCACACCTCACCTCATGGTTGAGTACGCAGAGTCAGCACGTGAGCGTGGTATCGGCGCTATCATTGCAGGTGCGGGTGGTGCAGCACACGTTGCAGGTGTTACCGCAGCGTTGACAACAGTTCCCGTTATCGGTGTGCCCATCAAGACATCGGCACTCGGTGGCATGGACTCTTTGCTCTCAATCGTTCAGATGCCTGGTGGTATCCCTGTATCTACTACGGCTATCAACGGTGCTAAGAACGCTGCCCTTATCGCTGCTTCAATCTTCGCGCTTACCGACAAGGCTTTGGAGGAGCGCTTGATTGCTTTCCGCAAGGCACAGACTGAGAAGGTGCTTGCAGCTGAGTTGTAATCCCAATAAAAATAACATACCTAACAACAAACAAACGATTATGAAGAATCGCCGCATATTTGTTGAGAAATATTCACGTTTTCAGGTCGAGGCTGAGACCTTGCGTCATGAGCTTAACACAAACCTCGGTTTGAACATCGAGCACTTGCGCTTTGTTAATGTCTACGACTTGTTTGGCTTCTCGGATGAGTTGCTCGAGAAGAGCCGTTACAGCGTCTTTGGTGAGGTCGTTACCGACTCGGTTACCGACGAGTGCGACACAGAGGGTATGCCCTCATTGGCTGTTGAGTTCTTGCCTGGTCAGTTCGACCAGCGCGCCGCATCGGCCGTAGACTGTGTGCACCTCATCGAGCCTAATGCCGAGGTTAAGATTAAGTCATCACGCCTCTACATCTTCGACAAGAGTGTTGACGAGGCGGCTATGGCACGCATCGAGAAGTACCTCATCAACGCCGTAGAGTCTCGCAAGAAGAACCTCGATGTTTTGTCGGACGCTGAGAGCGCAGAGATTAAGCCCGTAGCCGTATTGGAGGGCTTCCGCGATATGAAGGAGGAGGATTTGGCACCATACTGCAAGACAAATGGCTTGGCTATGAATGCCGACGATCTTCGCGAGGTTGTAAACTACTTCCGCGAGGAGGGTCGTGACCCCATCGAGACCGAGCTTCGTATTCTTGATACATATTGGAGCGACCACTGCCGTCACACAACCTTCACTACCGAGATTGAGGAGATTACGCTCGACGAGTCATTCATGAAGGAGGAGTTCGAGGAGTCGTTGGCCTTGATGCGCAAGATTCGCGAGGAGCTTGGCCGCGAGAACAAGAGCCTCTGCTTGATGGAGCTCGCAACGATTGGCGCGCGCTACCTCAAAAAGCAGGGTAAGCTCGACGATATGGAGCAGAGCGAGGAGAACAACGCTTGCTCTATCTTTGTGAATGTAGATGTTGATGGCGTTATGGAGAAGTGGTTGTTGCAGTTCAAGAACGAGACCCACAACCACCCAACTGAGATTGAACCTTTCGGTGGTGCTTCAACATGTCTTGGTGGCGCTATCCGCGACCCATTGTCAGGCCGTAGCTACGTATATCAGGCTATGCGCGTTACGGGTGCTGGTGATATCTACAAGCCAGTTGACCAGACTATGGAGGGTAAGCTTCCACAGCGCATCATCTCTACGAAGGCTGCGGCAGGCTACTCAAGCTATGGTAACCAGATTGGTCTTGCTACGACACACGTTCGTGAGGTATATCACCCCGACTATGTAGCAAAGCGCTTGGAGGTAGGTGCTGTTGTAGGTGCTGTTAAGGCCGATAACGTACGCCGCGAGAGCCCCGCACCTGGCGATGTAGTGTTGTTGCTCGGTGGCCGCACAGGTCGTGATGGCGTAGGTGGTGCTACGGGTTCATCAAAGGAGCACACGCTCACCTCGTTGGAGGAGTGTAGCTCTGAGGTGCAGAAGGGTAATGCTCCCGAGGAGCGTAAGTTGGCTCGTCTGTTCCGTCGTGGCGACGTTACACGTTTGATTAAGAAGTCTAACGACTTTGGTGCTGGTGGTGTCAGCGTTGCTATTGGTGAGCTTACCGATGGCCTTGATATCTACTTGGATAGAGTACCAACCAAATATAATGGATTAAACTTCTCGGAGCTCGCTATCTCGGAGTCGCAGGAGCGCATGAGCGTGGTTATCGAGCGTAAGGATATGGAGGCCTTTATGGCTCTCTGCCACGAGGAGAACGTGGAGGTTACATACGTTGCTGATGTAACGGACACACGTCGCATGCGTATGTACTGGGGCGATAAGGTTGTTGTTGACCTTTCGCGTGACTTCATCGACTCGGCAGGTGCCAAGCACTACACTAAGGTGCGCATCGGCGGTGTCACTAACGAAAATCCTTTCGAGCGTAAGATTGAGGGCGCTACGACTACTAAGCGCATGAAGGTGAACCTCGCTGATGACAATGTAGTGTCGCAGAAGGGCCTCGTAGAGATGTTTGACTCAACTATCGGTGCTTCGACAGTGTTGATGCCTTATGGTGGTAAGACACAGTGCACCGAGACACAGGTGTCAGTTCAGAAGTTGCCCGTAGGTGGCGGCTTTACAAATACGGCAAGTATCATGGCATACGGCTACAACCCCTTCATCGCTAAGTGGAGCCCCTATCATGGTGCTGCATACGCTGTGGTGGATGCTTGTGCAAAGGTTGTTGCTGCGGGTGCTCGCTACGACAAGATGCGCTTCTCATATCAGGAGTACTTCGAGCGCATGACTGACGACAAGTCATGGGGTAAGCCTATGGCGGCGTTGCTCGGTGCGTTGAAGATGCAGGTTGAGTTGGGCTTGCCCTCTATCGGTGGTAAGGACTCTATGAGTGGTACATTCCGCGATATCAACGTGCCACCTATGCTTATGGCATTCGGTATCACCACTGTTGATGCTCGCACAGTCATCAGCCCCGAGTTCAAGGAGACTGGCAATAAGATTTATGTCATCCGCCACACTCCCGAGGCTAACTACATGCCATCTACCGAGTGCTTGAAGTCTAACTTCGACTTCGTATCGGAGAAGATTATGGAGGGCGACATCGTAGCAGCATGGGCTGTTGGCGCAGGTGGTGTTGCTGAGGGTGTTGCTAAGATGGCTTTCGGTAATAAGGTTGGTGCAGTGTTGGAGTGCGACGAGCAGATGTTGTACAACTACTCTTACGGCTCAATCGTTGTTGAGAGCCGCCGCACGCTCAACCACCCATCGGCAGAGCTTATCGGTGCTACTACTGCCGAGGAGGCAATCTTCGTTAACGGTACACGTCTTCCTTTGGAGGAGTTGTTGGAGGCTAATACCGAGCGCTTCACTAAGGTATATACAGATAAGGGTAAGGCAGGCGCGCCCACACGCGTAAGCGATGGCAAAGGCTTCGTTAAGAAGTATGAGGGCGAGAAGGTGGATAAGGTACGAGTTTATCTCCCAGTATTCCCAGGTACCAACTGCGACTACGACACAGCGCGTGCATTTAAGCGCGCAGGTGCGGAGGTTGTAATCTCGGTATTTAAGAACCTCACAGGCGCAGATGTCTTGGAGTCTATCAAGGAGATGACCGAGAACATTGCACAGTGCCACATCATGGCACTTAGTGGTGGCTTCTCTGCGGGTGACGAGCCCGATGGTAGCGGTAAGTTCATCGCCAACGTTCTTAACAATAAGGATGTCGCTGATGCTATCCATGCGTTGTTGGACCGCGGTGGCTTGATGTTGGGTATCTGCAACGGTTTCCAGGCGTTGGTTAAGTCTGGCTTGTTGCCTTATGGCCGCTTGGGTATGGTTACTAAGGAGTCTCCTACATTGTTCCGCAACGATATCAACCGCCATATCTCGCAGATCGTTTCAACACGCGTCGGTACTACCGCTTCGCCATGGTTGAAGTCGTTCGAGGTGGGTGATGTTCACTCTATTGCCGTTAGCCACGGTGAGGGTAAGTTCGTCGTTAGCGACGTCATGGCCGAGGAGTTGTTCCGCAATGGTCAGGTGGCATTCCAGTATGTAGATGCTGAGAATCGTCCTACAACCGACTCTCCTTACAACCCCAACGGCTCAAGCTTCGGCATCGAGGGTATCATCGACCCATCGGGTCAGATTCTCGGCAAGATGGGTCATACGGAGCGTTACGAGCGCGACCTTATGAAGAACATCCACGGCGAGAAGGTTCAGGACATCTTCTCTAATGCAGTAAACTACTTTTACAACCGATAGAGTATGAAGGAGTTGGAAATGCTCTACGAGGGTAAGAGTAAGCAGATATTTAAGACCGACATGGAGGATAGGGTAGTCGTTCGCTTCAAGGATGACACCTCTGCCTTCTACGGCATCAAGCGCGCAAGGATTGAGAACAAGGGTCGCATGACCTGCGCCATCTCATCTATGGTGCTTGAGTATATGAATAGCCACAACATCAACACGCACTTCATTGAGCGTGTTGGTGATGATGGCCAGTTGTGCCGCGTTGTTGAGCATGTTCCCGTCGAGGTTATCGTGCGCAATGTCGTTGCAGGCTCTATGGCTAAGCGCTTGGGCTTGGATGAGGGCATCGTGCCTGCGAATACAATCTTCGACCTCGTGTTGCGTCGTAACGACTTGGGCGACCCACTCATCAACGACCACCACGCCGTGGCTTTGGGTCTTATGAGCTACGAGGAGCTCGCGCAGATGTACGAGATGTCGGCAGCCATCAACAAGTGCTTGGTTGAGTTGTACGCTAAGGCGGGTATTACGGTTGTTGACTTCAAAATAGAGTTCGGTCGCGATGCTAATGGTGCGTTGGTTTTGGCCGACGAGCTCTCGCCCGACACTTGCCGCTTGTGGGATAAGGAGACTGGCGAGCGCATGGATAAGGATCGCTTCCGTCGCGACTTGGGTCGTGTGCGCGAGACCTACGAGGAGGTTGCCCAGCGACTACACAATATACTTAAATTAATATAGGTATGCTTAAGGATTCTTTAGATATATATGGCGACGACCTGCACGAGGAGTGCGGTGTGTTTGGTATTTTTGGCGTGAACGACGCCCCCAACCTCGCTTACTACGGCTTGCACGCATTGCAGCACCGTGGTCAGGAGGCTTGTGGTATTTCGGCGTTTGATGGCGACAAGCTCAACACCGTCAAGGGTGAGGGTCTCGTAACTGAGGTGTTCAACCAGCAGAAACTCGACAAACTTAGTGGCCGCATCGCTATTGGTCATGTGCGCTATGCCACTACGGGTGGTGGCGGACTAAGCAATGTGCAGCCCTTCTCGTTCAACCACCACACGGGTGACTTCGCCTTGGCACACAACGGTAACTTGGTTAACTCACGCGAGTTGGCAGAGTACCTCGAGGTGCGTGGCAGCCTGTTCCACTCTACGTCGGATAGTGAGCTCTTGGCTCACCTTGTCAAGAAGGACAACCGCGAGGATAAGCGTATCGACAACATCATCGAGGCGTTGAATATGATTGAGGGAGCGTTTGCCTTCCTTATCATGACCAAGAACCGCATCTATGCTTGCCGCGATAAGCACGGCTTGCGCCCCTTGGCTCTCGGTAAGCTTGGCGATGGTTATGTCATCAGTTCTGAGACATGTGCTCTGGATATTGTCGGTGCGGAGTATATTCGTGATATCGAGCCAGGTGAGGTCATCACTATCGACCACCACGGTATCCGTTCTAACTACTACTCACGCTATCAGCGTCACCTTATGTGCGCTATGGAGTACATCTACTTTGCTCGTCCCGATAGCGATATCGAGGGCTGCAACGTGCACTCATTCCGCAAGCTCTCGGGTCGCTACCTCTATGAGCAGTGTCCCACAAAGGCAGATGTAGTTATTGGCGTGCCCGATTCAAGCATCAGCGCCGCTATTGGTTATTCGGAGGCGAGTGGCATCCCCTACGAGATGGGTCTTATCAAGAATAAGTACATCGCTCGTACCTTCATCCAGCCCTCGCAGGAGATGCGTGAGAAGGGTGTGCGCATGAAGCTCTCGGCTGTGCGCTCGTTGGTCAAAGGTAAGTCGGTTGTGCTTATCGACGACTCTATCGTGCGTGGTACCACATCGTTGCGTATCGTGCGTCTGTTGAAGGAGGCGGGTGCTACGGAGGTACATGTTCGTATTGCGAGCCCCGCAATCACCAATCCATGCTTCTATGGCATCGATATGTCAACACGCGAGGAGTTGCTCTGTGCGCGTATGACCAAGGAGGAGGCTTGCAAGGCTATCGAGGCTGACTCGTTGGAGTTCTTGTCGGAGGAGTCGTTGCTCAAGTCGGGTAATCGCTCGGAGTTGTGCATGGCATGTTTCAACGGCTGCTATCCAACGTCGTTGTATCAAAATAAGTTGAATAAAAAATAATTAAAATATAAAGATATGGCAAAAAGTTACGAAGCTGCCGGTGTAAATCTCGAGGCAGGTTACGAAGTAGTTCGACGCATCAAGTCTCATGTTTCATCAACAAAGCGCGTAGGCTCAATGGGTAACATTGGTGCTTTCGGTGGTATGTTCGACCTCGCAGCGCTAAACATCAAGGAGCCAGTGTTGGTTAGCGGTACTGACGGTGTTGGTACAAAGCTCAAGTTGGCTTTCGAGATGGATAAGCACGATACTATCGGTATCGACGCTGTTGCGATGTGTGTAAACGACGTGTTGGCACAGGGCGCAGAGCCTTTGGTATTCTTGGATTATGTTGCAGTAGGCCACAACGAGCCCGCAAAGGTAGAGGCTATCGTTGCAGGTGTTGCGGAGGGTTGCCGTCAGGCTGGTTGTGCATTGGTTGGTGGCGAGACTGCCGAGATGCCAGGCATGTATCAGGATGGTGAGTACGACATCGCAGGCTTCACTGTGGGTGTTGTAGAGCGCTCAAAGCTCATCGACGCAGGTGAGCGTGTTAAGGTTGGTGATGTGTTGGTTGGTATCGCTTCAAGCGGTGTTCACTCTAACGGCTTTAGCCTTGTGCGTAAGGTTGTTAGCGACAATAACCTCAAGCTCAGCGAGACATATCCTGAGATTCCTGGTCGCACACTTGGTGAGGCGTTGCTCACTCCTACACGCATCTACGTTAAGCAGGTGTTGAAGGTTATCGCAGAGTGCGATGTTCACGGCATCAGCCACATCACAGGTGGTGGTTTCGACGAGAACATTCCTCGCATCTTGAAGGATGGTCAGGGCGTAGAGGTTAAGGAGGGCACATGGGAGATTTTGCCCGTGTTCCAGCTCTTGGAGAAGTATGGCAAGGTGTCACACCGCGAGATGTTCAACATCTTCAACATGGGTATCGGTATGGTTATCGCATTGCCCGAGGCTGATGCCGAGAAGGCTATCGCTATCCTTGCTGAGTGTGGCGAGCGTGCTTCGGTTATCGGTCGCGTAGTAGAGGGTGAGGGTGTAACTATCATCTAAGACTATGAAGAAGACTCGATTGGCTGTCTTTGCAAGTGGTAGTGGCAGTAACTATGAGGCTATTGCTCAGGCATGTTGCGATGGCAGCATAAATGCAGAGATTGTGCTCTTGGTGTGTGATAAGCCCGGTGCCTATGTGTTGGAGCGTGCAAAGCGCTACGGCACGGAGTGCTTCGCCTTCAACCCCAAGGAGTATGAGTCGCGTGCGGCGTATGAGACGGTGTTGGCAAACATGCTTGATGAGCGTGGTGTCGACTTTGTCTGCCTT
The DNA here is from genome assembly GCA_045637085.1 of Alistipes sp. Classification (GTDB taxonomy): domain Bacteria; phylum Bacteroidota; class Bacteroidia; order Bacteroidales; family Rikenellaceae; genus Alistipes. Next base: position 8,100 of record JAZTYW010000008.1, read on the forward strand.
GCGGGTTATATGCGTATTGTTGGTAATGTGCTTTTGGAGCGTTATGAGCAGCGCATCGTGAATATCCATCCATCGTTGTTACCCTCGTTCAAGGGTGCACACGCCATTCAGGATGCTGTGGACTATGGTGTTAAGATATTTGGTGTTACCACCCACTTTGTTGACGAAACTTTGGATGGTGGCCGCATCATCGATCAGGGTGCTATCGTCTACGAGGGTAGCGACATCGAGGAGCTCACAAACCTCATTCACAACATCGAGCATAAACTCTATGTAAAGACTATTAACAAATTGATTAATAAGAAGTATTAAGATATGAGAGCATTAGTTAGTGTAAGCGACAAGTGTGGCGTTGTTGAGTTCTGCCAGAACTTGCGTCGTCTCGGCTGGGAGATTATCGCTACGGGAGGTACTCAGAAACTCCTCGAGGATAGCGGCGTTGAGACTATCGGTATCAGCGATGTTACAGGTTTCCCCGAGATTTGTGACGGTCGCGTTAAGACACTCCACCCCAAGGTGCATGGTGGTTTGTTGGCACGCCGTGATGACGAGAGTCACCTCAAGGCGTTGAAGGATAACGCTATTGAGTTTATAGACATGGTCTGCGTAAACCTTTACCCCTTCCGTCAGACCATCGCGAAGCCCGATGTTAAGATGGAGGATGCTATCGAGAATATCGACATCGGTGGTCCATCAATGTTGCGCTCTGCTGCCAAGAACTACCGCGATGTAACAGTTGTGTGTGACCCTACGGACTACGCTCGCATCATTGCGGAGATTGAGGAGGGTGGCAACACAACCGTCAAGACTCGTCTCGAGCTCTCGGCAAAGGCATATACCCACACTGCTGAGTACGATATGTGCATCGCAACATATATGCGTAAGCAGGCGGAGTTGAATGAGAAGTTGTTTGCATCGTTCGACCTTGTGCAGTCTTTGCGCTACGGCGAGAATCCTCATCAGTCGGCTAAGTTCTACGCTTCGGCTGACAAGGTGCCTTATTCGTTGGCTACAGCTAAGCAGCTCAACGGCAAGGAGATGTCATATAACAACATTCAGGATGCAAACGCTGCACTTAACATCGTGCGTGAGTTCAGCGAGCCTTTCGCTGTGGGTCTCAAGCACATGAACCCTTGTGGTGCTGCTATCGGCAAGGACATCAAGGAGGCATGGCAGAAGGCATACGAGGCTGACACTGTGAGCATCTTTGGTGGCATCGTAGCCGTAAACCGCGAGATTACTAAGGAGGTGGCAGAGCTTATGAAGCCTATCTTCTTGGAGATTATCATGGCTCCTGCGTTCTCAGATGAGGCATTCGAAATTCTCTGCACAAAGAAGAACTTGCGTCTCTTGCAGGTTGATATGTCGTCATCGGACAACGAGCAGATGCAGTATGTTACCGTAAATGGTGGCCTCTTGGTGCAGAAACTCGATACCGACACTAAGGAGGTTGTTGCCGATATGTGCGTTACAGAGCGTAAGCCCTCGGCAGCAGAAATTGAGGATATGAACTTCGGCTGGCGCATTGTTAAGCACGTTAAGTCTAACGCTATCGTTGTGGTTAAGGATGGTCACACTGTGGGCGTTGGTGCAGGTCAGATGAATCGCGTAGGTTCGGCAGAGATTGCTTTGAAGCAGGCACAGGCAGCGGGCTTCACTGAGGGTCTCGTGCTCGCATCGGATGGTTTCTTCCCCTTCGACGACACCGTAACACTTGCCCAGCAGTATGGCGTTACTGCGCTCGTACAGCCAGGTGGTAGCGTTCGCGACGAGGACTCTGTGAAGAAGGCCAACGAGTTCGGTATGACTATGACTGTTACAGGCATGCGTCACTTTAAGCATTAGAATAGAGTGAATTTAGGGAATTTAGTGAGTTTAGTCTATCCCTAATCTCCCTAAATTCATTAACTTCCTTAAACTCCTTATAATTTTGTAAATTATGAACGTATTAGTTATTGGTTCGGGTGGTCGTGAGCACGCCATTGTCGAGGCTATCTCGCGCTCACCAAAAGCACCAAAGATATACGCTGCACCTGGCAATGCCGGCATCGCACAGTTGGCCGAGTGTGTAGCAATCAAGGATACAGAGGTTGACAAGCTCCTTGAGTTCGCCAAGGCTAACGCCATCGACCTCACTGTCGTAGGCCCCGAGGCGGCACTCGCGGCGGGTGTTGTTGATGCCTTCCGTGCGGCAGGTCTCAAGATTTTTGGTCCTACGAAGGCTGCCGCAGAGATTGAGGCAAGCAAGGATTTCGCAAAGCGCCTCATGGTGAAGTACGACGTGCCCACTGCGGCATACGAGACATTCAGCGACTTCGACGCAGCATTGGCATACGTTAAGAAGGGCTCACTCCCCACAGTATTGAAGTACGACGGCCTGGCAGCAGGTAAGGGTGTGGTTATCGCCACAACCATGGAGGAGGCTGAGGCTACATTGCGCGATATGCTCTTGGATACACGCTTCGGTAAGGGTAGTGTGGTTATCGAGGAGTTCCTCACAGGCGAGGAGTTCTCGTTGATGTGCTTCGTTGCTGGTAACAAGATTTGTCCTATGCCCGTAGCGCAGGACCACAAGCGTGCTTATGACAACGATGAGGGCCCCAACACTGGCGGTATGGGTGCATACACCGAGTTGCCATTCATCAGCGAGGAGGATCACGCATACGCTATGGAGAAGATTATGCAGCGCGTGGCTGACGCTATGGTCGAGGAGGGTACCCCCTTCACTGGTGTGTTGTATGGTGGCTTGATGAAGACCCCCAACGGCATCAAGGTTATTGAGTTCAACGCTCGCTTTGGCGACCCCGAGACTGAGGTTGTTTTGCCCCGCTTGAAGAGCGACGCTATCGACGTGTTCATGGCCGTTGCATCTAACGAGCAGCCCGCGGCAGAGTGGTCTGAGGGCGCAACACTCGGCATCGTTCTTGCATCTAAGGGCTATCCTGGCGACTACACAAAGGGTCACGTTATCCGTGGTGTAGAGAATGTGGAGTCAAAGGTCTATCACATGGGCACAGCCATGAAGGATGGTGAGCTCGTGACAAACGGTGGTCGTGTGATGTTTGTTGTTGCTGAGGCACCAACACTCCGCGAGGCACAGCAGAAGGCCATGGAGGATGTTCAGCGCATTGAGTGTGACAACCTCTTCCACCGCACCGACATCGGCGCTAAGGCGTTCCGCTAATAGTCTAATTATTAAAAAGTAACTCTATGATTATAAGTGGTAAAGAACTATCAAAGTCACTTAAGGAGGAGCTCAAGGTAAAGGTCGAGGCGATTGGCAAGGAGTATGATCGCACGCCAAATCTTGTCGTTATCCTTGTAGGTGACGACCCAGGTAGCGTCTCATATGTTACGGGCAAGGCTAAGGCTGCCACCGAGGTAGGCATCCGCAATACCACGCTCCGTCGTGAGGCGACTATTACAGAGGAGGAGCTCTTGGCACTTGTCGACGAGCTCAACAACGACGCAGATGTCGATGGCATCCTCGTTCAGTTGCCCTTGCCTAAGCATATCGACGAGAACAAGGTTATCGCAGCCATCTCTCCTGAGAAGGATGTTGATGCGTTCCACCCCATGAATGTGGCTAAGTTGTGGCTCAAGCAGCCCTGCGTGCTCCCATGTACTCCCAAGGGCATCATCAAGTTGTTGCACTTTGCAGGCGTGGAGATTGCAGGCAAGGAGGCTGTTGTCGTAGGTCGTAGCAACATCGTTGGTCAGCCCGTTGCAAAGTTGCTCCTCGATGAGAATGCTACGGTTACTGTGGCTCACTCACGCACCAAGAATCTCGCAGAGGTGACACGCCGTGCCGACATCCTCGTTGTGGCAATCGGCAAGGAGCGTTTCCTCACTGCCGACATGATTAAGCCCGGCGCCGTGGTCATCGACGTGGGTGTAAACCGCGACAGCCGCACAGGTAAGCTCTGTGGCGATGTTGACTTCGAGGAGGCACAGCATGTGGCATCGGCAATAACACCCGTACCTGGTGGTGTGGGCCCTATGACCATCACATGCCTCATGGAGAACACCGTGGAGGCGTTTGTAAACAGAATGAACAAGTAATAACATAAAAACATAACTAACCTGCCTTATGATTGAGAGATATAGCAGAGAGATTATGCGCAAGGTGTGGACTGAGCAGAATAAGTTTGATGCCTACCTTCGCGTTGAGATTTTGGCTTCGGAGGCTTGGAGCCAGTTGGGCGTAGTGCCCAAGGAGGATGTTGAGAAGCTCTGGAAGAGCGCATCGTTCGACATCAACCGCATCTATGAGATTGAGCAGCAGACACGCCACGACATCGTAGCCTTCACACGTGCCGTGAGCGAGACCCTCGGTGAGGAGCGTAAGTGGGTGCACTATGGCCTTACTAGCACCGACGTTGTTGATACTGCTAACGGTTACCTCTTGAAGCAGGCTAACTCAATCCTTTTGGAGGATATCGAGAAGATGCTCGAGGTGTTGCGTCAGCGCGCTATCGAGTTCAAGTCTACTCCATGTATTGGTCGTACACACGGTATCCACGCCGACATCACATGCTTCGGTTTGAAGTGGGCATTGTGGTATGAGGAGATGAAGCGTAACCTTACTCGTTTTATCACTGCAGCACGCGGTGTAGAGGTTGGTAAGATCTCTGGTGCAGTGGGTAACTTTGCAAACATCCCTCCATTCATTCAGGACTATGTGTGTGAGAAGCTCGGCATCGAGAGCGCAAACATCTCTACACAGGTTATCCAGCGTGACCGCCACGCTTACTACATGGCAACTCTCGCTTGCATCGCATCAAGCATCGAGCAGATGGCTATGGAGATCCGTAACTTGCAGCGTACTGAGGTACACGAGGTGGAGGAGTCATTCGGCAAGGGTCAGAAGGGCTCAAGCGCAATGCCTCACAAGCGTAACCCTATCTCAAGCGAGAATATGTGTGGTTGCGCACGTGTAATGCGTGGCTACATGGCAACATTCTACGAGAACGTGGCTTTGTGGCACGAGCGCGATATCTCACACTCTGCAACCGAGCGTATCATCCTTCCCGATGCAACAATGTTGCTCGACTATATGCTCAACCGCTTCCGTGGTATCCTCGAGAACCTTGTAGTGTTCAAGGATGTTATGATGGAGAACATCTACCGCACACGCAAGGTTATCTTCGCACAGCGCGTTATGAACGCCCTCATCGAGAAGGGCTTCTCACGCGAGCAGGCTTACGATACTGTTCAGCCTGTTGCTATGCGTGCTATGAGCGAGCGTGCCGACTATCAGGAGTTGCTTGCTGAGACCCCCGCAGTTATGGAGGTGCTCACACGCGAGGAGCTCGACGCTTGTTTCACATTGGAGTACTACCTCAAGAACGTAGACTTCATCTTCGACCGCGTAGGCATCGAGTAACGTAAGTGTGTCGCATAGACGAGAATGGGGTAGAGCATTGCGCTCTACCCCTATTTATTTGGTGTGAATTGTCTATTGCTACTCGTGGCAGTGTGGACAAGTGTGGTGCTCGCCCAGAACGGTGTGTGGAACATCGCCGTGGGTGATAATCTGAATAGGGCAGTCGTAGTTGCGGAGCTGCTCCTCTGTGATTATGTTGGAGTCGTGGCGATGAACGTGCCTATTGACACAGACAATGTTGTTCACCACGCTCGATATGGTGCCTATGTCGTGTGACACCATCATGATGGCCATCTTGTGGCTCAAGTGGTGAAGTAGGTTGTACAGTTCATTCTCGAAGCGGTTGTCAACGTAGTTTGTTGGCTCGTCAAGAACGAGCATCTTTGGCTCGGAGATAATAGCACGGCAGAGCATCACGCGCTGCAACTGACCGCCCGATAGTTCACCAATGGGTCGTGTGGCGAGGTGGTCGAGGTGTCCCTGTTGGAGTGTTGTCATGGCACGCTCACGTTCAGCCTTGCCATAGCGGCGCAACATGCCGCGCTCGGCCTGCAAGCCCGACATCACAACCTCCAATACCGAAATCGGAAAGACCTTATCAAACGATGATACCTGTGGCAGGTAGCCGATATGTGGCTTGCCGTGTCGTATGACAGAGGCGTCGAAGTGAATGGTGCCGCTGTGTGGCACAATGCCCATGATAGCCTTGACGAGCGAACTCTTGCCACCGCCATTAGGACCGATGATGCCGAGAAAGTCATCTGCGTAGATGTCGAGGTCTACGTGCTCAAGTGCATTCACAGAGTCGTAAACAACTCCCAGGTCGCGTATGGTGATTATTGGTTGCTTCATTATCTGCTGCATATAATCTCTGTAACTCGCTTAATCTCACCAAGTATGTCCTCTGATAGCGGGTCGGTGGTGATAACTTCAGCACCTGCATCTGTTGCTATGGCGCGCACCTTGTCCTCGCTATATTGTGGCTGTCGAAGGATGCTCTTTATGTTGTGCTCCTTCGCGCGCTCAATGAGTGCAGTGGTCTGACGTAGTGAGGGCTCCTTGCCGTCATTCTCTATGGCAATCTGCTCGATGCCGTAGTCACGGGCAAAGTAGGTGTAAGCTGGGTGGTAGATCATTATGGCCTCTACGCCCGCAGCCTCGATGCGTGTTGCGCAGTAGTTGTCGAGTTCTGTAATGCGCTCAAGGAGTCGCTCCGTCGCCTCGGTGTACTTTACGGAGTCGGGGTAGTGGGCGATGATAGCATCGTGGGCATTTGTGACCATCGTGCGCAGTGCGCGTGGCGATGTCCAGATGTGTGGGTCGATGCCATGTTTGTGATGGTGGTTGCCACATGAGCAACTGCCCGCTATAAGCTCGATATCCTTGGATAGGTTTACCAACTCTGCCTTGCCGTCGATGCGCTTAACGAGGCTCTGCTCGAAGTCGATAAGACCCGTTGAGAGGATGAACTCCGCATCGCTGAATGATGTAACCTGTTTGGGCGTGGGCTCGAAGGTCTCGGGACTTGCTCCCTTGGGCACAATGACCTCCACATCGAAATCGCCCATGGTAATCTCCTCGATGAGGCTCTGCATGGGAGTTATGGTTACAAATATGGTTTTTCTGTTATCCTCGATTTTGCCGCCGCATCCAACTAAAAACAAGATGCTTATTAATAATGTCGCTATTTTTTGCATTTTTATATAATCTTTTGAAAAATGTGAAGGCAAAGGTATGAAAAAGTGTGCAAAAATTTTGCTTTTGTCGGCAAAAAATAAGATATTTGTGAGTCAAATTATAAAACTACGCAAAATGATTAAGAATATAACCGAAAAAATAGTATACATCGGCGTTGATGATACTGATATTGATTTGTTTGAGAGCCAGTATGTAGTGCCCGATGGTGTGTCGTATAACTCCTATCTTATCCTCGATGAGAAGGTTGCTGTTATGGATACTGTCGATCTTCGCAAAGCCGATGAGTGGTTGGAAAATTTGAATACTGCACTTGCAGGTCGCAAGCCTGACTACCTCGTTGTATGTCACCTTGAGCCTGACCACGCTGGCACTATCGCTCGCGTGATGGAGTTGTATCCCGAGATGCAGATTGTAGCATCGGAGAAGGCTGTTAAGATGTTGCCTAACTTCTTCTATGACACAACATTCGATGGCCGTACTATCGGTGTTAAGGAGGGTGATACACTCTCTCTCGGTGGCCGCACACTTCACTTCGTGATGGCTCCTATGGTACACTGGCCCGAGGTAATGGTGTCGTATGACAGCACTGATAAGGTGCTATTCTCGGCTGATGGTTTCGGTAAGTTCGGCGCTCTTAGCAGAGGTGGTGAGTGGGCATGTGAGGCTCGTCGCTACTACTTCAACATCTGTGGTAAGTATGGTGCACCTGTTCAGGCGTTATTGAAGAAGGCTGCGACGTTGGATATCGCCGCTATCTGTCCTACACACGGCCCTGTGCTTACGGAGAATCTCGGCTACTACATCGGTCTCTATGACAAGTGGAGCAAGTATGAGCCCGAGACTGAGGGTGTGCTTGTAGCCTACGCCTCTATCCATGGTAATACAGCTAAGGTAGCGCGTAAGTTCGCTGAGATTTTGGAGGCTAAGGGTGCTGAGAAGGTTGTTGTTGCTGACTTGTCTCGTTGCGATATGGCAGAGGCTGTGGAGGATGCATTCCGTTATAGCCGCCTTGTTGTTGCTGCGGCATCTTATGACAGCGACGTCTTCCCACCTATGCACGATTTCTTGCACCACCTCGCTATCAAGAACTTCTCAAAGCGCCGCATCGGTATCATTGAGAATGGCTCTTGGGCACCATCAGCAGGCAAGGCAATGCGTAAGATTATCGATACGTTCAAGGATGTGACCGTAGCAGAGAATATGGTTACGGTTGTCTCTACCCTCAAGCCAACAGACATCCCAGCGTTGGAGCGCTTGGCTGACGAGGTTTTGGCATAATTTGTCGTTATACACACAAAATGAAAGGGGCATCAGTGCGATGCCCCTTTTGTTGTCGTGTTTGTTTAGCCTACTTCGTGCCGCTGTATGTTACGGGATACTCGCCACACATGAACGAGAGTGTCATGGTGTTGTCGGTGATTAGGCCTGTGAGATTAGTGATTGTGAACTTCTCGAAGGGACCACCCATAGCGTAGGGAACGATGTTGTCACCCGCAAGGACATAGTGGCCTACGGCACCGATGCAGTCAACGCCCTCGACAACCATGTCGAGCTTGATGGGCATGCCGTCGGCAAATTTCACCTTATACATCACAAAGTTGAGTTTGCCATCCAAAACCTCGTAATCTACCTCTACATCATCTTGTGTGTAGAACGTGCCGTCGTTCTGGTCAACGGTCATTGTACCTGTGTAGCACTCGCCAGTCTCGGGCTTTGGTGGTAGTGCGTTGTTGTCGCCATTCTCGCACGCTACAAATGCAAGGCTAAAGAGTGTAATAGTAAATAGTAATCGTAGTCTGTTCATAGTTCTAAATGTTTATATTGAGTTTTATGCCTCCATGTATGGGTGTGCCCTTAGAGAAGAACTCCTCGCCAACACTCTTGAAGTAGAAGACGTCATATTCGGTGTTTGTAAGGTTGCGTCCCCATACGGTAAGTTCCAAGTTGTTCATTCGCAATGTCACCTGTGCACCGAGCATCGAGTAGAAGGGCTGGTGGCGGGTGTTTGCCTCGTTCCAGTATATCGAGCCTGTGCCTCGCCAGTCGGCCGAGAGGGTGAGGCTCTGCACAACGGGGTGGTCAAACCACCATGAGTATGACGCCACGACAAGTGCCGTGTGCTCGGGGGCGTAGGGTAGGCGGTTGCCTGCGTAGTCACCCATGCCGTCGTTGTACTTGCGGAAACGTGCGTTGGTATAGCCATAGTCGCCACGTATGCTGAAACCCTCGTAGCCATACTCCGCGCTTAGCTCTGCGCCGAAGCTGCGAGCACGTGCTGCGTTAGACATCATGCGTCCCGTGTTGTTGCCGTGGGGGAGGACCGTAACCTGCTGGTCGAAACACTCAATCCAGAAGAGCGCTGCATCGAGTTTCAGGCTCGTAGTGGGGCGTAGGTGTGTGCCGAGCTCGAAGTTCCAGCTTGTCTCGGGCTTGTAGCGCGTAGCCGAGGCGGTGTCGTATGATGTGCCGCCAACGTTGTCGAGCGATATGCCGAGGTCTGACATCATGTCGTTCATCATCCTCGATTGCAGAATGTCCGAGAATATCTGCGTGTTAAAACCTCCACTCTTATATCCGCGCGTAATGGTCGCATAGGCTGAGCCTCTGCTAAAGTTATACTCTATGGCGAGTTTGGGGAGTATCTCGAAGAAGAGTTGGCGCTCTCTGCCCTTGAACTCGCTATATAGGTTGCGGTAGTCGGTCATCGTCATGTCGAACATGTAGGGGATGGTAGCGTTTGAGTTGTAACGCATCGAGGTCTGCTCAAGGTCGAAGCGTATGCCTGCTGTTAGCTGCCAGTTGCTGCCCAACATGAAGGATGACTGATGATATAAAGCAGCGCCGTAGGTGGGAATGGTAAAGTCGCTGTTAATAACGAAGTTGTCGCCACCGATATGCATATTGTTGTTGGGAAATACCGAGTGTATACCCTTGTTTATATTGCCGAGTATTAGTTCGTCGATGCCATCGCGCTTGAAGGTTACGGGCGAGGACATATCGAGCCACTTGGCAAAGAGAAATGCGCCCGATAGCCACTGCCAGCGCTGTGTGCGGTTGGCATTACGCAAGACTATCTCCTCGGTGATGGCGTGCTCGCGCTGCATCTGCTGCATCGTGAACATCGACTTGGGTGTGAAGTCCTGGTCGAGGGTCATAACATCGTTCAAATATTGGTAGCTTGTAGCGCTCGAGAACAGTATCTTCTCTCCCTTGTGCTTTGCCACGAAGCCCTCGGTGATGGCTATGCGCTCGTAGCCCGCAGGGTCGTTGTATGCCACATCCTTCACGCTCTCGGTTGATGGGTCGTAGTGGTGGTAGGCATAGCCGCCCTCCTTGGTGTAACCCCATGTTAGCGAGTTGTCGAGGCTCCAGTTGTCTCTTAGCAGCCACTGCATGCGTAGGCGCCACGAGGCGTTGTTGCCGCTGTCGCAAATCTTGTCGGTGTAGGTGTTGCGGAAGTAGCCGCCATCGTGGTCGAAGTGTGTGGCTATGGAGATGCCGAAGTTGTCGCGTGGCTTGGTGTAGAAGGCCACAGAGCCGCGATACGAAGTCATTGTCGAGTACTCAGCCATGGCGCGCAGACCCTGCCACGATAGGGGCGATAGGGTGGTTATGTTCATCACGCCACCCGAGGTGTTACGACCATAGAGTGTGCCCTGAGGACCGCGCAGTAGTTCGAGTTTACGGATGTCGTAGAAGTCGAAGTCGTAGACGTTCTTGTTCATCAGCGGTATGTCGTCGATGGTGACACCCAGCACGGGCTGGTCGATGCGTGAGCCGAAGCCGCGCACATATATCGACGATGTGATTGATGAGCCGTAGTCGGGTTGGTAGAAGTTGGGTGCTATGAGCGATATATCCTTGATTGAGGAGATGCCCATGCTCTCCAAGCGTCGCATGGAGAGTTGTGTTGTCGCTATTGGAGCGCGCAGTGCATCGTCGCTCTTGAGTGATGCTGTTACCTCGATGCCCTCGATGTGAAGCGTGTCGGTGGGTATGAGTATATCCTCCGTTTCGACAACGGGGTTGGCAAACGCAAGGGCTAATATTGCATATATAGTTTTCATGCTACAAAAGTACAACACCCTCGCCAAATCTACAACCCCCATTTATGGGGGTATTGGCAACTTATCAAATAAGACAAGGGACAGAAGCGGCTTGAGGGAAACGAGATACGCCACCATGAGAGAAGAAGAGAGTAAGAGACGGGAGAGACCCAAGAGACGAGAGAGACGGGAGCGAGGTCTCGGACAATGACTGTTGATAGTGTCATTGGTAGTAGACAACAGCAGATACAGACTTCGCTATCGTCCCTTTTGTCTCTCTTGTCCCTATCGTCTCAAAAAAAATAATAAGAGAGATAAGAGACCTGAGTGACCAAAGAGACGAAAGCGAGGTCTCGGACATAGGTATAGTTACTTGTCTATGACGCAGTAGTAAAAGTCAACTCTTTCTGTGCTGTAGATATTCTATTCGCTGCCTTGACGGTTATATGGTATGTCGTATTTGGTTTTAGACCCTCAATCTCGAATGTGGGGTAGATAGAGTGAACGAATGACATGTTGTTATCAAACGCAATATCTGTTATGCCTGACTCGATGTCACTCAATATGCAGTTGCAACTATCGCCCTCACAGATATGGTAACATAGCAAATCTGCATAATTGACTATTAGACCTAAGGTAACTTTGTCGCTGCTTAGTGTCTCGATGTCAATATCGCTCAAGACTACCTCATGCCTCTTTTCTGCGCCATGCTTCTGCGTTGCGAACTCCTTGATACAATATTCGTATTTGTCGTTCTCCTTGTCGTGTGCTGCGATGAAGAGTTTGTACGAGGTGTTCGCATCAAGACCCTCAATACAATCAGAGATGGTTACTACTCTATTGTTCCATTTATCATCAGCAAAGTATGGGGTGAGGTCTGTGACAACGCCTCTTGCAAATACATCCTCGGGGGTGATGTCGTCGTCGCACTCCGCCGCGGGTAGGCAAAGATAGGCTGACTCGTCTGCATCTCTAATAGTATATAAGTAGTAGGCTGCGTCGTAGTATGTAGCGCCAACATATGCCTTATTAAACTTTGGTGAGTCGCTGTCCATAACACCGCCGGGGTTGTCCTCAATTTTGCCATTCTCTACTCTTATGAGCTCCTCGCCACTCTCCTCGTCAAGCGTTACAAACTCAAACTCCATATTCATCATGTAATCCTTATGGTTGACATCCTGCTTTACCTCATCAAGACGGGTAAACATCATCCAACCATATGTCGACTCAAAATACTCGACCTTTTTTTCGAGAATGATTCGATTTTTCAATTCATAACCGTTTGTGTCAGCGCAGTCGGGAACTACTATACCATCAGCCGTATTCACACCTTCGACATTGCCGAAGTAGTACTTCTTGTTGAGCTCAAGAGGTATGTCGCTTGGAAGGTATAGACGGAATGTTATCTCCAACTTCTCATAGTCATTAGGTCTCTCCAATATCAGTGACTGTCGATTGAGTGTAAACTTGGTTACTCCCGCCATTCCATCGTAATTGTAGCTAATACCAAACTCTCCTGTGTACGTGTCGTTTATTATCGGATACTCGGTTTTGAGATATGGAGTTCCGATATACTCATTATATAGACTCCAGTCTGGACAAGTAACATACATCTCGATAGGAGACTTTGTGTGGTTGTGGTTTGGCTTGGTGCAGATTGGCTCGTTGCACTTGTCGCACGATGTCATCACAATTGCTGTGAGCATCGCCAAAAGAGATAAGGTAAACTTTTTCATAATACTATTGATTTATATAATTCGTTGTCCGAGTATGTGGTTTTGTTATTGCAAAGTTATGGGCAAATACCCCCGTTTGCCAAATTTTTTACTCGAAAGTTTTTCCGCGGACCCCTTGTTAATGCGCTGATTATCAGCGTGTTGAAAAAGTGATTTTTGCGAATTTTTCATAGTGCTGATAATCAGATAGTTACGAGCGTGAAAAATAGTGAATATGGAAATGGTTTTAACGCGCTGTAAATCAGTGTATTATGAAATATCGTTTGACTTTACTCGGAATAATGACAAAAAAACTCCCGCAAGAGTCTATCCTGCGGGAGCGATGTCCTAAAAAAAGGTTTGATTAGAGCAAAGCGTCAATCTTAGCCTTGAGCTGCTCCTTAGTAGCAGTACCTACGTGCTTGTCAACCTGCTGGCCATCCTTGAAGAAGAGGATAGTAGGCACGTTGCGAACACGGTACTGTGCTGCGATCTCGTCGCCGTCGTCACCAACGTCGCACTTTGCGATAGCAACCTTACCCTCATACTCCTCTGACAACTCGTCGATGATAGGAGATACCATGCGGCAAGGACCACACCATGTAGCCCAGAAATCGATAACCACGGGCAAACCCATGCCCATTACCTCGTCGTAGTTTGCGTTGTTAATTTTAATTGCCATAGCTGTAAAAATTTTTAAAGTTATGTAATAATTGAATAGTTGATTTCATTTCTTCTGAGGAACTCCATGAACTCCGTCGTGGGCTCCACACGATACTCCGCCGACACAAGACGCACCTTGACATCCTCCTGCGTATCGGTCACCGTCATCTGCAACGTCGCCTTGCCGCTATTGCGGCTGATAGACTCGATAAGCATATCGGTGAGCGTTGTGCACACATCGTGTATATCGAGTTCAAGGCGTATGGCCTTGATGCTGTCGGCAACATCAGCAAGATGCTGTATCGACGTTATCTTGAACTCCAGCTCCTCGGGCTCGCGGTAGGGGCGTGGCTGCACACGACCACGAATCATAAGGAAGTTGTTCAGCTCGATGAGCATGCCCCACTGGTTATACTCCTTGCTCCATAGCGTGAACTCATGCTGCGTGTTGTAGTCCTCAAGCACAAATCGAGTGTAGCGGCGGCCATCCTTCGTAGCAAGCGGCGTTACCGAGACAACAACTCCCGCAACTGACATCTCCTTGCCGTTGAGCAGCGTAAGGTCGGCGAGGTCGCCAAGCTCAATCTTGCACATCTGCTTGATGATGAAGTCGAAGCGGTCGAGAGGGTGTCCCGAGAGGTAGAGACCGATAACCTCCTTCTCCTTGTTCAGCACCACGATATTGTTCCAGTCCTCAGCAACGGGCACACGGGGCTTCTGAAGGTCGAAGCCACCATCCATAGCCATGCCGAAGAGGCTCTGCTGTGCATTCTGTCTCTCCTGCTGCACGCGCTGTCCGTAGCGTAGGAGTGTGTCGAGGAATACCACCTTCGACTGGTCCTCGGCAAAGAAGCGCGAACGGTTGAAGTCTATAATAGAGTCGAATGCGCCGGCGTATGCAATGCTCTCCAAACATTTGCGGTTGACAACCGAGAAGTTGACGCGCTCCATGAAGTCGTAGATGGATTTGTAGGGTCCATTCTCCATGCGCTCCTTGACGATAGCCTCCGAGGCTGCCTCGCCAACGCCCTTGATGGCTGCAAGACCAAAGCGAACATCGCCCTGCTTGTTGGTTGAGAACTTGACCTTCGACTCGTTGACGTCGGGACCAAGCACCGCAATACCCATATTCTTGCACTCGCTCATGTAGGCCGTAACCTGCTTGATGTCGTTAAGGTTGCGGCTGAGCACCGTCGCCATATACTCCGAGGGGTAGTGTGCCTTGACGTACGCTGTCTGGTATGCCACCCACGAGTAGCACGTAGCATGCGACTTGTTGAAGGCGTACGATGCGAACTTCTCCCAGTCGGCCCATATCTTCTCCAGCACCTTCTCGTCGTGGCCATTGCTCTTACCACCAGCGATAAACTTGGGCTTAAGCTCATCCAGCTTCGACTTAATCTTCTTACCCATAGCCTTACGCAGCGTATCGGACTCACCTCGCGTGAAGTTACCCAACAGACGCGAGAGCAACATCACCTGCTCCTGATATACTGTGATGCCGTAGGTGTCCTTCAGGTATCGCTCCATGATGGGGATATCGTAAACGATAGGCTTGCGGCCATGCTTACGGTCGATGAAGTCGGGAATGTAGTCCATAGGACCAGGACGGTAGAGTGCATTCATCGCAATGAGGTCCTCGAATGTCGAGGGCTGCAACTCTCGCAGATACTTCTGCATGCCTGGCGACTCAAACTGGAACGTACCAATGGTGCCACCCTTACAGTATAGGTCGTATGTCTTTTTGTCGTCGATGGGGATGTTGTCGATGTCAATCTTCACGCCGTGGGTCTGCTCCACAGTCTCGACAGCATCCTTGATAATCGAGAGCGTCTTAAGACCGAGGAAGTCCATCTTAATGAGACCCGTATCCTCAATCACAGCACCCTCATATTGTGTCACGAGCATCTTCTCGCCCGTCTCCTTGTCGTCAGCCGTACTCACGGGTACCCAGTCGGTGATGTCATCACGACAGATGATAGTACCGCAGGCGTGCACACCCGTACCACGCACGTTACCCTCCAACATCTTGGCGTACTTGATTGTATCGCGCATGATGGGGTCCGTAGACTCCTCGGCAGCCTTCAACTCAGGAACGGTCATAATGGCATTCTTGAGGTTTACCTTTAGCTGCTTATCCTTGTCGTTGGGGTCTGTGATGCGGTCAGGAATCCACTTACATAACTGGTTTGCCTGTGTGAGTGGCAACTTCTGCACACGCGCAACATCCTTCAGCGCCATCTTTGTTGCCATGGTGCCGTAGGTGATGATATGTGCCACCTTCTCCTTGCCATACTTCTGTGTCACCCAGTTGAGCACGCGGCCACGACCATCATCATCAAAGTCGATATCGATATCGGGCAACGATATACGGTCGGGGTTCAAGAATCGCTCGAACAGCAGGTCGTACTTGATGGGGTCAATCTGCGTGATGCCGAGGCAGTATGCCACAGCCGAGCCCGCTGCCGAACCACGTCCAGGACCCACCGATACATCAAGCTCCTCGCGTGCCGCACGTATGAAATCCTGCACGATGAGGAAGTAGCCAGGGAAACCCATGGTCTTCATGATGTGCAACTCGAAACGTAGGCGCGTCTCTGTCTCCTCGTCAAGTACCTCGCCATAGCGCTTGTGTGCGCCGTCCATAGCGAGCTTTGCGAGGTAGTCTGCCTCAAGCTTTATACGATATAACTTGTCGTAACCACCTAATTTCTCTATCTTTTTGCGAGCCTCAGCCTCCTCCATCACCACGTTGCCATTCTCGTCACGTGTGAACTCATTGAAGAGGTCCTCCTCGCTATACTTCTCTCTGTAGCCCTCCTCGGTGCCGAAGTCCTCGGGGATGGCAAAGGTAGGCATGATG
This sequence comes from Alistipes sp., assembly GCA_045637085.1. Lineage (GTDB taxonomy): Bacteria > Bacteroidota > Bacteroidia > Bacteroidales > Rikenellaceae > Alistipes. The sequence goes on from JAZTYW010000008.1 coordinate 24,471, forward strand.
GGGGCGTGGTCGATAGAGTAGTTCTCCACCTTGTTGCACACCTCCACGGTATTGTCCAGCGCCTCGGGGACGTAGTCGAACAGAGCGTTCATCTCTGCCGTTGTCTTCATCCACTCCTGCTTGGTATAGAGCATGCGCTTGGGGTCGTTGAAATCCTTGCTCGTACCGAGGCAGATAAGGCGGTCATGAGCCTCTGCGTGCTCCTCATCCACGAAGTGAACGTCGTTAGTGCAGACGAGCTTAATGCCGAGCTTCTGCGACATCTTGACGAGGTGCTCATTGACCATCTCCTGTATCTTCCAGGTTTCATGGTTTGCGTGCTCCACGGTTGGCTTGTGCATCTGAAGCTCAAGGTAGTAGTCATCGCCAAAGAGGTTTTTGTACCACAATGCCGACTCCTCCGCCTGGTCGAACTTCTCCTCGCGGATAAGACGTGGTATCTCGCCACCGATACATGCCGAGCAGCACACCAATCCCTCGTGGTACTTCTCCAGCTCCACGCGGTCGGTACGAGGACGACCATAGAAGCCCTCGGTGTAACCCTTCGATACTATCTTGATAAGGTTCTTGTAACCCTTGATGTTCTTTGCAAGCAGGATAAGGTGGTAGCCGCTGTAGTCGCCCATAGCCTTCTCTCTGTCATGCAGGCGGCGACGTGCTACATATACCTCGCAACCGATGATGCCCTTGAAATCGGCTTTGGGCTGTGCGTCGAGTTCCACGCGGGCCTTGGCGAGTGCTGCACCAGCGTCGTCACCCATCTCGGCCTCGGAGGCTGTGCCATTCTCGAGGCGTTCGATAAGTCCCTGCAGGCTCTTGATTTTATCCTTGCGTGCGCCATTCTTCTTCTTGACGTAGTTGAAGAAGTCCTTGGCTCCAAACATGTTACCGTGGTCAGTAAGTGCAATGCCGGGCATACCATCTGCAATCGCCTTGTCGACAAGCTTCGAGATGCTTGCCTGACCGTCGAGCAGAGAGTACTGGCTATGTACGTGTAGGTGTACGAACTGACGCATGGTATATAGTTTGTTGTTAATGCAAATTACGTGACAAATATAACGAAAAATTTTCTGAAAATTTAAGCTTTGCTATGACTAATATTCAGAAAAAAAGTATTAACTTTGGGGAAATCCTTAAACTCTGAGTGTTATGAATACGACAAATGAAAAACTTGTCGTGCTGAGGACGTACGACAACGCAGTGAGAGCAGAGATAGCAAAATCGATTTTGGATAGCGCAGGTATATTCTGCATATTGGAGGGTGAGTATATGAACGCAATATATACACCCATTGCCTTTCCGATGCGTTTGATGGTTAAGGCTGAGGATTACGAAAACGCTACCGCCGTACTTGACGAGCGATAGCGCTTATAATACCTGTCACTGTATAGGTCTCCGCTATACGACATATTGAGGTTGTTTCTCCTCTTTCTCCTTCTCGTTCCACAAGTGCCACGAGGCTATTGCTTGTGTCTGTAGCATGAGCATGCCACCCATGGTCTTTGCACCTCGCTCCTCGCCGCGTGCAAGGAACTGTGTCTTGGCTGGATTATAGACAAGGTCGAAGAGTCGATGCTCTGTGCCTATTGCCGAGTAGTCGATGGCTGGAGCCTCCTCTACGTTAGGGAACATGCCTACGGGTGTGGTGTTGATGATGAGCTTATGCTCCGAAACAGTCTCCGCAGTGAGTGCATCGTATGTTATGTCGCCACGTGAAGCGTCACGCGATACCACCTTGAACTCGATGTCGTGACGTTTCAGTGCACACTGCACAGCCTTTGATGCACCTCCCGTTCCGAGTATCAGCGCTTTGGGCTTTGAGTCTATGTCCAACCAGTGCAACGATGCCTCGATGCCAACGATGTCGGTGTTGTGGCCAATCTTGCGACCATCCTTGATTACTACGCAATTAACCGCACCTATCTCGTGAGCCTCTTTAGTTATCTCGTCGAGGTGTGGGATGATGCTCTCCTTGTATGGAATGGTCACGTTGAAGCCCTCGATGTTGTGCTCCGAAATGAGCTTGTCGATGGCGTTCAGCTCCTCGATCTCGAATAGCTGATAGTCGGCATCTATGCCCTCGGCCTTAAACTTGCCGTTGAAGAATTTTGCCGAAAATGAGTGGCTGAGGCTCTTGCCTATAAGTCCAAAGTGTCGCATGGTTCTGTTGTTTCGTTTTGTGTAATCTGCTCGTGTTTTGTTTCACTCTCCGTTGTTGTGCTGTCATCTTTGCCGAGAAGTCCGAGTGTGGCTGCGGTGACGCCGATAAGCAGGATGGTGAATAACATTGCAAGCGTGTTGAAGTACTTGTCAATAAAGCCCTTGATGGGGGCACCGAACTTCCAGATAAGGCCACCGATAAGGAAGAAACGCATGCCTCTGCCCACCAAAGATGCAATGATGAACATCGGGAAGTTGATGTTGCAAGCACCGGCAGTGATGGTGCATAGCTTGAAGGGCAGTGGTGTGAAGCCCGCGGTATAGACAATCCAGAAATTCCATTTGTCGTATAGTTCACACACATTTGCATAGCTCTCTTGCGTGAAGATGTGTGTGTTGAAGAAGAAGTTTGCTGCGCCCGTGAAATCACCGTCGGGTGTAAGCCACAGATAGTGACCAATGGCGTAGCCTATCGCTGCGCCCAACACCGAACCTACGAGGCAGAGTGTTGCAAATCGAAATGACTTCTTTGGTGCACCCACGCATAGTGCTATAAGCAGGATGTCGGGAGGCAGGGGAAACCAGCTCGCCTCACAGAGTGCCATGATGAAGAGTGCCAACCACCCCCAGCGGCTTGCACTCCACGACAGAACCCAATCGTATAATCGTCTAATCATATTCTTTATTTAATTTTACAGGTCGGCAAATGTACAATAATTAGTTGAAATCAACAACAATTCCTCCGCCAATAACCAAATTATTGCGATAAAAAACCAATGGCTGACCAATGGCTGGTGCCCATGCAGGGTCATTCGTGGTGACGATGTAACCATGTGGGCTCTCCGCAATGCGTACGGGGAGTTCGGGGTTGCGGCCTATGCCCCTGATTTTGACGGTTATGTCGTTGGCTGTAAGCAACTCCTCGCGACAAACGACGTTGCACTCCGCGACGGTTAATGTCTTGTGGTAGAGACGACTGTTGTCGCCCACGATGATGCTGTTGTGAGTAGCATCTATGCCGATTACACGCTTGCCCTCGGGTATGCCCACGCCGCGACGCTGTCCGATGGTGTAGCGGGCTATGCCATTGTGTGTGCCGCAGATGTTACCCTCTTCGTTAATAATGTTGCCTTCGTGCATCGCTATGTTATGGCTGCGTAGAAAATCGGCATAGGGTAGTCCCTGAAGAAAGCATACACCCATGCTCTCGCTCTTATCCTTAAACGCACTCTTCACCTCGCTCTTTATGGCGTTGCCCATGGGCGTAAGGGCGCGGGAAAGAGTCTCCTGTGTCAGTCCCCATAGGTAGTATGACTGGTCCTTGGCGGAATCCAAACCCTTGGCAACATAATGCAGACCATTGCGCTCTACGATGTTGAAGTAGTGCCCCGTGGCGATATGCTCAATGCCGAGTTTGTCTGCCTCATTCGCAAGAATTTTCCACTTTATTGCTGTGTTGCAGCGTGTGCATGGAGCAGGTGTGTGGCCTGCGGCATACTCGCGGCAGAAGTAGTCTATAATCTCGCGCTTAAACTCCTCGCGTGCATCGTAGGCAATCCATTCAATGCCTAACTCTTCAGCCTTGCTTTGTGCCCTCTCCAACATAGAGGTGTCGCCCATGGTGTCGATGGTGAGCGCCACAACACGATAACCCTCCTGGGTGAGTCGTTGTGCCGAGGTGCAGCTATCTATGCCTCCACTAAAACCCAATAAAACACTCTTCATACCTGTGTGTAGTACATAAATATAATAAATAGAGGTTGTCACCCGTGCGACAACCTCTATCGTTATTCGTTTGATTCCACCCTTTGTGCCTCGAAGTACTCGGGTTTGGTGGTCTTTACGAAATCAACCATCTCGTTCAAACCATCAATAAACTTTCCGAAGTCCTCCTTGTAGAGGTACATGTGGTGGCGCGAGTAACTTGTCGAGCCATCATCGTGAGTGCGTCGTCGCGACTCGGTGATGACAAGATAGTAGTCGTCTGCCTGTGTTGCCTTAACGTCGAAGAAATATGTGCGTTTACCTGCGCGAATCGCCTTTGAGCGAATAATATCGCCATATTCATCGTGCTCGTGTTGGAAATTAATATCCGAGGCCATAATATATGAGTTTTAGTTGTATGTTTTACATTTTGTCCGTAACGAAGGTAGAGATTATTTGATAAAAAACCAAATTTTTACTCTAATTTCTACAACTAAAAAAACTCTTCGATCTACTGTTTGTTTCGACCTATATGACTTAAAGTGCTCTTTTGGAACAATTTACCCTCGATTATATCCAGTGCATAAATATGTGCTTCGTCGTGTGTACAACCATACATTTTATAGTATAAATCCCCGCCAAATACCTCTTCAGCCACTTGTGCGGTGATAATCGCTATAGTCTCTTTTATTCCATCACTGTCGTTCACGGCTTCGGACTCTATCTCCTCAACAAGGGCCTTTATAAGTGTAATACTCCTTGCGTCGAGCGTGAAATTTTGACCATATTCCTTTGGTGTGGGGTAGCGGCTCAGGAACTCACCTATGGGCATGCGGTCGAATATGTCGACAGTATTTTGTTTGGCAAAGCTCTGTTTTAATACACTGCTTAAAACGTAATACCTAAAACAGCCTCTATCTTCCTGCTGTCACCTGCAATCTCTAAAGCGAGTTGTTGTGTATAATCTAAACTTAGCCCAAATGGGTAGTGATTAGCATCCTCGCCATATAACAGTCTGGCCATCGTCGCAAGAAGCATGGTACGAATATAGTCGATGTCCGTTGCAGTAAGCTCCTCGGCGCTATATCCAGCAGATTCATAAAATATATGTATGAGCCTATCATCAACATTGTAGCCCTCGCCAAAGGCCTCAACAGTGGGGTATTTGCTGAGAATGTCGCTTGGGGAGCAGATGTCCCAGTAGTCGATTATCGCATGGTAGAACATGAGGTCAGCCGTGGATTTCGATACACACTCCGATATGCGGACTGAGTCACTTTCGATGTAGATGTCGGGGGTGATACCTCCACCACCATAGATGGGGCGATGGTGTTTGAGCGTTCTAAATAGGAGCGCTTCGTCGTGCTCGATAGAGTCGGGGTGCATGTAACGGGTCTTGTCGCTACGGTAGGTGTCGCGCTCGCCCATCTCGTAGGGACGCTGTATGATACGACCCGAAGGTGTCTTGTAGCGACCTATTGTGAGGGTGATGCCACTGCCATCCTTGAGGTCTACAATACGCTGTATAAGACCCTTGCCAAAGCTGGTGCGCCCAATGATAACACCCCTGTCGTTGTCTTGTATAGCACCTGCAAATAGCTCGCTTGCCGAGGCGCTATTCTCGTTTATGATTATGACCAATGGGATGTCGCAGAAGATGTCATCCTTACTCTTTCTTTTAATTACCTCCTTGTGGTCTCTGTATTCGTTGGTTACGATTACCTCGCCCTTGCGAACAAATAGCGAGGCTAAGTCTACTGCGCCAGTTTCAGCACCACCACCATTATCCCTCAGGTCGATAACCATGGAGCTTACATTGCCGAGCTTGGTGTAGGCCTCGTAGAGGTCCCTGTATGTGACTTTTGAGAATGATGAAATGGCTACATAACCAACATTGCCTACACGATATGATGCGCTGACGGTGCTGGTGGGGTAGTTGTTACGCTCGAGTTCTATCTCAATGGTACTCTCGGTGTTACGGCGCTTTATCTGAAGTTTTACATCACTATTCGCTGCGCCTCGGAGAAGTGGCGAAATGGAGTCGGTGCTGAGGGCAACGATGCTGTGGTTGTCAACGGTGATAATACGGTCGTTAAGTCGAATGTCGGCATGCTGTGCTGGGGAGTTCTCCATTATAGAGCTCACAACAAGGGTGTCGTTGTGCATGAAGTAGCGAATGCCGATGCCTGCTTGTTCGCCACGAATATGCCCTCTGAGCCACTCCATCTCCTCTCGCGATAGGTAGTTGGAGTGTGGGTCCAATTCTGCTATCGTTGCGCGAATGGCCTTATCGACCAATGGCTCCAAGGAGAGCTCTTTGTCGACATAGTTATTGCGTATATATGAGTAGACATAGTTGAGTTTCTGTATCTGCTGCTGTTCGGTGAGCTGCGCCGATGCGTTTATGGCAAAGGATATTAGAAATGCAAGTGTGATAGACAACTTTTTCATGCGCTGATTCTTTAGTTATATTTATAACGAATAGCGGAGAAAATTGTAACATAATCTCCGCTATTTAATTATAATCGAACGACTAAAGTTTAGATGCGACCTCCTCGAAACGCACCTTGGCCTGCTCGCCTGTGCGCATATCCTTAATGGTAGCGATGCCCTCTGCGAGCTCCTCCGAGCCGATGATGACAACGTAGGGGATGCTGCGACGGTTGGCATACTCCATCTGCTTCTTCATCTTCGATGACTCGGGGTATATCTCTGCCGCTACACCATTATTGCGGAGAGTGCTCATGATACGCATAGCCGCCTCTGCCTCTGCCTCGCCGAGGTTGATAAACAACACCTTGGTTGAGCATGCAAGCTCCTCGGGGAAGAGGTTGAGACCGAGCATAACATCGTAGATGCGGTCGGCGCCGAATGAGATACCTACGCCCGACATGCCTGGCATGCCGAAGATGCCTGTGAGGTCGTCATAACGGCCACCGCCAGAGATTGAGCCGATGGCGAAGTCGTTTGCCTTAACCTCGAAGATGGCACCTGTGTAGTAGTTCAAGCCGCGAGCCAATGAGAGGTCGAGTTCGGGTGTAAGTGCTATGCCCAAGCGCTCTACGTGGCCGAAGATGGTGCGCATCTCCTCGATACCGAGCATACCTGTCTCTGATGAGCCAATAACCTCGCTCAACTTACTAAGTTTTTCGTCGTTAGTGCCACTAAGCTCAAGAATTGGTTGAAGCTTATTGATGGCCTCGTCGTCGATGCCACGCTCACGCAACTCGTTCTTCACGTTGTCCAAGCCAATCTTGTCGAGCTTGTCGATAGCAACGGTGATATCTATCATCTTGTCGGCGTGACCGATGCTCTCGGCGATACCGAACAGGATTTTGCGGTTGTTCATCTTGAGTGTTACCGAGATGCCGAGCTTCGCAAATACGCGGGCTACGATGTCAACCAACTCTACCTCGCTAAGCAACGACTTCGAGCCGATGACATCCACGTCGCACTGATAGAACTCGCGGTAGCGACCCTTCTGTGGGCGGTCAGCACGCCATACGGGCTGAATCTGATAGCGCTTGAACGGAAAGACAATCTCGTTCTGGTGCTGCACGACGTAGCGCGCAAAGGGAACGGTGAGGTCGTAGCGGAGACCCTTCTCCGAAATCTTTGACGCCTGACGAAGCTCATCCTCCGAGAGCTTTGCACCGTAGTCACCCGAGTTGAGTATCTTGAAGAGGAGTTTGTCGCCCTCGTCGCCATACTTGCCAAGCAGTGTTGAGAGGTTCTCCATAGATGGAGTCTCCAGTGGTGCGTAGCCAAAGAGGCGGAACACGCCACGAATGGTGTCGAAGATATATGTGCGGCGCATCATCTCCTCGGGAGAGAAGTCGCGCGTACCCTTTGGAATTGATGGTTGCTGTGCCATAGTTACTACTGCTCTGCCAAAAGTTTCTTATACTTAACACGCTTTGGTGTGGTGTCCTCGCCCTGAGCCTTCTTCCATGCCTCGTACTCTGAGTATGAGCCCTCGTAGAATACAACCTTCGAGTCGCCCTCGAATGAGAGGATGTGTGTTGCGATACGGTCCAAGAACCAACGGTCGTGCGAGATGACTACTGCACAGCCTGCGAAGTTTTCGAGACCCTCCTCCAATGCACGGAGTGTGTTAACATCGATATCGTTGGTAGGCTCATCCAAGAGGAGTACGTTACCCTGCTCCTTGAGTGCCAATGCCAAGTGGAGACGGTTACGCTCACCACCCGACAACACGCCACACTTCTTCTCCTGGTCGGCACCGTTGAAGTTGAAACGGCCAACATACGCACGAGCATTCACCTGACGGTTACCCAACTGGATGAGCTCGCTGTTCTGTGAAATAACCTCATATACGGTCTTCTCTGGGTCGATAGACTTATGTTGCTGGTCTACGTAAGCGAGTTTTACGGTAGGGCCTACGCGGAAGCTACCTGCAGTAGGCTCCTCCAAGCCCATAATCATGCGGAAGAGGGTAGTCTTACCAGTACCATTGGCACCGATGACACCCACGATACCTGCGGGTGGAAGTGCAAACTCGAGGTTCTCGTAAAGCACACGGTCACCAAAGGCCTTGGTTACGCCCTGAGCCTCGATAACGAGGTCGCCCAAACGTGGACCGTTAGGGATGAAGATCTCAAGCTTCTCCTCACGCTCCTTAGTATCGGCATTCATCATCTTGTCGTATGCCGAAAGACGTGCCTTAGACTTTGCATGACGACCCGAAGGAGACATGCGTACCCACTCCAACTCGCGCTCGAGGGTCTTGCGACGCTTGCTCTCCTGCTTCTCCTCCATCGCCATACGCTGAGTCTTCTGCTCCAACCAGCCTGAGTAGTTACCCTTCCATGGAATACCCTCACCGCGGTCGAGCTCCAAAATCCAGCCTGCTACGTTGTCGAGGAAGTAACGGTCGTGGGTAACGGCAATAACCGTACCCTTGTACTGCTGGAGGTGCTGCTCCAACCAGTCGATACTCTCAGCATCGAGGTGGTTGGTAGGCTCATCGAGGAGCAATACGTCGGGCTGCTGCAAAAGAAGGCGGCACAACGCTACACGACGACGCTCACCACCCGAGAGTACATTCACAGGCTGGTCACCATCGGGACAGCGCAACGCATCCATCGCGCGCTCCAAGACGCTGTCGAGCTCCCAACCATTCACCTGGTCGATCTTCTCGTAGAGCTCACCCTGACGCTCCACAAGACGTGCCATCTCGTCATCGTCCATAGGCTCGCAGAGCTTCATGTTAATATCCTCGTACTCCTTCAAAAGGGCTACGGTCTCTGCTGCACCCTCCTCAACAATCTCCTTAACGGTCTTTGTAGGGTCGAGCTGTGGCTCCTGCTCGAGGTAGCCCACGCTGTAACCTGGTGAGAATACCACCTCGCCCTGGAAGCTCTTGTCTATACCTGCGATAATCTTCATGAGGGTAGACTTACCCGAACCGTTAAGACCGATGATACCAATCTTAGCGCCATAGAAGAACGACAGGTAGATGTTGTTCAAGATTTTCTTGTTGTTGTTGAGCACCTTGCTCACGCCAACCATCGAAAATATAATTTTCTCGTCTGCCATAATTTATGTTGTTTTATTGTATTTCGCTATTAATTGGCAAATGTACAAAAAAAAATGATAATTACGAAGCTAAAAAGTAGAAAAGTGTGTTCATGGCACTATGTCACTCCCAATACCCCATTTTATCACTCTTAACTAAGTTGAAAAGTGTTGGAATAGACACATATAATTTGGTGTGCAGCTGCAAAAAAAAGGACTACCCGAAAGGATAGTCCCAATGTGTTGATGTTTTGCGTGTAGCTTACTTCTGCAAAGGCATCTTGTCGAGGCGACGCTGGTGGCGACCACCCTCGTACTCGGTCTCGAGCCAGATGTTAAGCATCTCCAAAGCCTCGTCGTTAGAGATAAAGCGTGCGGGCATGCAGAGAACATTCGAGTTGTTGTGCTGGCGTGAGAGCTTTGCAATCTCAGGAATCCAGCAGAGTGCCGCGCGGATACCCTGGTGCTTATTGAGTGTCATAGAGATACCCTCGCCAGAGCCGCAGAGACCGATACCGCGCTCCAACTCGCCAGCCTCGATAGCGTCAGCCAATGGGTGTGCGAAGTCGGGGTAGTCAACAGACTCCTCAGAGTGGCAACCGAAGTCCTTAACCTCGAAACCCTTAGATGCGAGGTAGCCTACAAGAAACTCCTTGAGGTCATAAGCTGCGTGGTCACACGCAATACCAATTTTCTTTTCCATGATTGTTATGTTTTTTTAGTTGTTAGTCGTTGTTTGTTTGAGTCGTTACTCCTTCGATGCGCGCTTGCGGTCTACCTCCGAGAGCAATATCTTGCGCAGGCGGATAGAGGATGGTGTTACCTCTACGTACTCATCCTCGCGGATATACTCCAACGCCTCCTCCAATGAGAAGATGACGGGAGGTGCAATAGAGGTCTTCTCATCCGAGCCCGATGCACGCATATTCGTAAGCTGCTTTGCCTTTGTTACGTTCACGGTAATATCGTTGTAGCGTGTGTGCTCGCCGATAACCTGACCGCAATATACCTGCTCCTGAGGTGAGATGAAGAATTTGCCTCTGTCCTGAAGCTTATCAATCGAGTAGGCGTAAGCGGTTCCTGTCTCCGATGCGATGATAGCACCCACATTGCGGCTCTCAATCTCGCCCATCCAAGGCTCGAAGTCCTTGAGGCGGTGTGTCATGATTGCCTCGCCCGCAGTTGCTGTAATCATTGTCGAGCGCAAGCCGATGATGCCTCGAGATGGAATGATAAACTCGAGACGTGTACGCTCGTTCGCCGACTCCATGTTCACAAGCTGGCCCTTACGACGTGTAGTAAGCTCTATAACCGTACCTGCATACTCATCTGGGCAGTCAACAGTCATCTCCTCCACAGGCTCGCACTTCACGCCGTCAATCTCCTTGGTGATAACCTTAGGCTGACCCACCTGAAGCTCATAACCCTCGCGACGCATGGTCTCGATAAGCACTGAGAGATGCAGCACGCCACGGCCATAGACCATAAACGAATCGGCATTCAAGCCTGGCTCAACGCGCAATGCAAGGTTCTTCTCCAACTCGCGGTCGAGACGCTCCTTGATGTGGCGTGAGGTGACAAACTTGCCATCCTTGCCGAAGAATGGTGAGTTGTTGATTGTGAAGAGCATAGACATTGTAGGCTCATCAATTGCAATAGGTGGAAGTGGCTCTGGATCGGTGAAGTCACAGATGGTGTCGCCAATCTCGAAGCCCTCGATGCCCACAAGTGCGCAAATCTCGCCACACTCCACGCGCTCTGCTTTTGCCTTGCCCAAGCCCTCAAATACCATGAGGTCCTTGATCTTGGATTTTACGAGTGTGCCGTCACGCTTAGCAAGGGTTACGTTCTGACCCGCGGTGAGCGAGCCACGTGTAACCTTACCCACAGCGATACGACCTACGTATGGTGAGTACTCGAGTGATGTTACGAGCATCTGCACGGTGCCCTCAACAACCTCAGGCTCGGGTATCTCGTCAATGATTGTGTCGAGCAATGGGCAGATGGAGTCTGTGCGCTCTGTTACTACGTGTGACATCCAGCCCTGCTTTGCCGAGCCGTAGATTGTCTTGTAATCGAGCTGCTCCTCTGTTGCGCCGAGTGTGAACATAAGGTCGAATACCTGCTCGTTAACCACATCGGGGCGGCAATTCTCCTTGTCCACCTTGTTGATTACCACGATAGGCTTCTTGCCCAGTGCGAGAGCCTTCTGTAGTACGAAGCGTGTCTGGGGCATTGTACCCTCAAAGGCATCAACAAGCAAGATAACGCCATCGCACATATTAAGTACGCGCTCTACCTCACCGCCGAAGTCGGCGTGACCTGGAGTGTCTATAATGTTGATTTTGTAGTCCTGATATATCACCGACACGTTCTTCGAGAGGATGGTGATGCCTCGTTCGCGCTCGATGTCGTTATTATCCATGATTAGGTCGCCGCCATGCTCGCTTTCACGCAAGAGGTTGCCTTGCATAATCATTTTGTCTACGAGTGTTGTCTTTCCGTGGTCAACGTGGGCGATAATTGCAATGTTGCGTAGTTTTCGCATACTATATGTGTTTTAGAATGTGCAAAGATACAAAAAAAATGGTAAGTGTGAAATATCTCGCCCGAAAAGTTATACTATGGCGGTGGTGTACCACAAAAGAGCCCACCCGAGGGCTGTGCCACGTAGCACTGCCACTCGGGTGGGTTGCTTTCAAATGTGCGGTGTAATTACGCCGCCAGCTCCAAGGTTACTGGTGCTCTGGACGAAGAAGATCCTGCACAACCTTCACTGGAGAGAATGTCGAGATTGGCACCTCTACAAATACGGTGTTCCAATTTGCCATTGCACCATTCCAGAGACCTGGTAACTCCTGTGCACGCAACTCGCGGCCACCTGCCGACTTCGAAGATATGAAGCCTGTCTTGGGGTCGGTGTACTGAGTAAGGTCATACTTAGTGCCGTCGTAACGCTTAACGCCGCAAACAAGATCTACGGGGTTGAAGTGTGTAGCCTCCTTCATAAGGTGCATATCCTCCTTAGCAATCTGGCTTGACTCGGCAATCTGCAACTGCTCACGACCCTGGTCATCGCGTACCCAGAATGGACCACCACCAGGCTCACCCTCGTTCTTGACCATGCCGCACACGCGGATAGGACGGTCGAGTGTTGCAACGATAAGCTCACGCGATGGGTTCTCGGGGAGCTTGCAGCAGAGGTCGTTGTTGATGAACTCCGCAGCCTCGGCTACAACATCGTTACCGTTATTCAATGCGCGGAGCAATTCAAATGCGCGACTCTGCAAGCGGAGCAACTCACCGGCCAATACCTTCTTATATGTAACTGTATCGGGCTTACGCTCGTCGGTAGTCACGTTGTCGATGTTCTTGACGAAGATGATGTCGGCATCGAGTTTGTCGAGATTGGTGATAAGCGCACCATGTCCCGCAGGACGGAATAACAACTTACCATCGTCAGTGCGGAATGGAGTGTTGTCGGGATTAACAGCTATCGTATCAGTCGCAGGGCTCTGAATAGAGAACGATACGTTATACTTGATGTTGAACTTCTGCTCGTAGTAGCTCTGACGCTCCGCAAGAAGTGCCTCGAAGCCCTCCTGATGCTCGGGTGATACGGTGAAGTGAATGTTTGCCTCTCCGTTGCTTGAAGCGTAGAGCGCTGCCTCCACAAGGTGCTCCTCAACGGGCTTGCGTGCACCCTCTTTGTATGCGTGGAATGTCACGAGACCCTTGGGCTTTGCACCATACTCCAGACCGTCGATGATGATGTTGCGAACAACATCCTTGTCGTCAATCTGTGGTACGAGGTACTTCGCCAACTCGGGGAAGAATGCGAACTTCTCGAGGTTGGTGATTAGTTTGTCGATGCCTGCTGTGCGCTTGTCGTCGTTTACATACTCAAACAACTCTTTGAACATGCGTGTTGCTGCACCCGATGCAGGGACAAACTTGATAGTTTTGACGTTTTTGAGGTTGTCATTATAGTATGCCTCACGCTCTGCTACACTCACTGCATCGAGCTGCTTAACGCCATCGCCACCGGCTGCTGCACGCACAACGGGTAGTGATGGAAAACCATTGCGGAAGTTCTCGATTTGCTTTTCAACCGCCTGGACGCTCAAACCATGAGCCTCAATCTGGGTAATCTCTTCTTGTCTAAACATAGGTATACTATTTTATAGATTATAGACGTTTATGTGTGTTTGAACTTTCAAAGTTAATAATTTTTTTTAACTTTGCACTATGAAACGCATTTATAATGATCTAAATCTCGAAAAACGCAACAGTTTTGGCGTTAAACAACAGGCTCGCATGCTTGTTGAGTTCGAGACATCTTCAGACCTCAAGGAGTTGTTTGCCGAGGCACGCCCCGAAAAGTGGTATGTGCTTGGCGCAGGTAACAATACGCTGTTTACGCAGGATTACGACGGAGTATTGCTAACCTCAGTCTCTGCGTTGCGCACGGTGTTGGCCGATGATGGTGAGTATGTGGATGTGCGTGTCGAGGCGGCTCACGATTGGGATGAGTTTGTGGCATGGAGTGTCGACAATGACCTATGGGGTGTTGAGAACCTCTCGGCCATTCCAAGCTCTGTGGGTGCTGCTCCTGTGCAGAATATCGGTGCATACGGAGCTGAAGTAAAGGATGTGATAACTACGGTTGAGTACTTTGATACCAATAAATTAGAGGTTGTTCGTTTGCAGTGTGGTGAGTGTGGCTTTGGCTATCGTGAGAGTATCTTCAAGCACGAGTTGCGTGGCGTGGCTATAATCCTTGCTGTGGAGTTCCGCCTACACCGTACACCATCTCCTAATCTTGGCTATGGCGATGTAATCAAGGAGGTGGAAGCACGTGGTGGTGCCTCATTGAAAAATATACGTGAGGCGATATGTGCTATCCGAGCATCGAAGTTGCCCGATCCCAAGGTATTGGGTAATGCCGGCAGCTTCTTTAAAAATCCCATCGTGGCGAAGATCGTTGCCGAAAGATTGCTCAACGAATACCCCTCGATGCCCTGCTATGCTGTTCCGAACAACGACGAAGTGATGAAGTTGGCTGCAGGCTGGCTTATTGACCAGTCGGGACTCAAGGGCTATCGCGAGGGTCATGTTGGTGTTCATGATCGTCAGGCTCTCGTTCTGGTAAACCATGGTGGTGCTACCGGTGGCGAGGTTTTGCACTTTGCTGAGTTTGTGTGCAGTGTGGTGTATGGCAAGTTCGGCGTAGAGATCTCACCTGAGGTCAATATACTATAAGGTTATGTTGCTGCTTGAAGAATTTGAAAAATATATAACCGAGAACGAACTCTTCACTCACGAAGATAAGGTTCTCTTGACCGTCTCTGGTGGTGTCGACTCCATGGTTATGATGTCGCTCACTGCCGCTGCCGGTTATAAGTTTGGCGTTGCTCACTGCAACTTTCAGTTGCGCGGTGCGGAGAGTGACGAGGATGAGGTGCTTGTAGAGACCGAGGCACGCCGCTATGGTGTGGAGTTCTACAATAAGCGTTTCGACACTACACAGGAGATGGAGCGCACGGGAGAGTCTATGGAGATGGCTGCACGCCGCTTGCGTTATGCGTGGTTCAAGGAGTTATGCGAGGAGCATGGCTATACAGCAATCGCCATTGCGCACCATGGCAATGACTCCATTGAGACATTCTTTATCAATCTGTTACGCGGAACGGGTCTGCGTGGTCTTACGGGTATATCTACTCAGGTGGGACACATTGTTCGCCCGATGATGTTTGCTACGCGCAAGATTATCCATGATTATGCCGTAGCGCACCATATCCCATATCGTGAGGACTCCTCAAATCGCTCGACGAAGTATCTGCGCAATAAGGTGCGACTCGGTGTGGTGCCCATGTTTAAGGACATCAAGCCGCAGTTTACCAATATCATGCGTCGCAATATTGCACGTCTGAGCCAGGCGCAGGACTTTATTACCTCGGCAATCGATATTGTCAAGGGAGAGTCAATGGAGCACTCAGGAGATATTCACACTTTGTGGGTTGACCGCATACGTCCTACGTTGCCCCGCAACTATGTTGTTTACGAGATATTGAGTTCGGAGTTCGGATTTAAGGGTGATGTTGTCGATGCCCTTTGTCGCGCTCTGGATGCAGATAGCTCTGGCCGTCGTTTCTACTCGCGCGAGTGGGTGGCTGTGACCGACAGAGGTAGGGTGGTTGTGTCGCCCATTACAGATGATGATGTATGTGAGGTCGTTGTCGAGAAGGGTGCTATACGCTCCTATGCTGGTGGCGCGGCACTCTACTATGAGTATTGCGATATCGACTTTATCGACAGTCTTGACCAAGGTGATAATGTGGCTCTGCTTGATGCCGACAAGTTGCAGTTCCCGCTAAAGTTGCGTCGTTGGCAGGATGGCGATTGGTTTATTCCATTTGGAATGACAGGTCGCAAGAAGTTGAGCGACTACCTCATAGACAAGAAGGTGTCGTTGGCGGAGAAGCGTCGTCAGTTTGTGCTTGTATCTGGCGATGATATCGTATGGGTTGTTGGTCGTCGTCTCGATGACCGCTATGCCATTACGCGCAAGACCGAGAATGTGTTGAGAGTAGTTCGTGATATGTTATAATATAATGTAGGTGGTTTACTATGGCTAAGGGTGCTAAATTCAGTGATTGCATTGCTGATTACAACTCCATAATGAAGAGTATCGAGGCGCGTCAGTTTGCTCCGATATATCTGCTCTCGGGTGACGAGGGCTACTTCATTGATGCCATTGCAGACCGACTTGCAACGACCATCCTCAATGAGACTGAGCGTTCGTTCAATCAGCTCACGGTATATGGTCAGGATAGCGACCCTGGAAAGATTGTGATGCTATGTCGTCAGATGCCCATGATGGGTTCGTATCAGGTGGTCATCGTCAAGGAGGCTCAACAACTTCAAAAGATTGAGAACCTAAACCTCTACACTTCGCAGCCACAGCCTACGACAATACTCATCGTGTGCTACAAAAACAAGGAGCAGGGACGTGGCATCGACAAGCGCACGGCATTCTACAAAAGTTGTGTAAAGAGTGGCTGTGTGTTTGAGTCTATACGCCCCAAAGAGTATGAGATTGATGGCTGGTTGTCGTCGCACATCGCATCTTGCGGACTAAATATTGACCCTAAGGCATTGGCGATGCTCAAAGAACATGTCGGCATGGATATCGCCCGCATGGTCAAAGAGATAGATAAACTTAAGGTGTCGATGGGTGTAGGTGAGAGGGTTATCACCGACTCGCATATCGAACAGTATATCGGATTGTCGAAAGAGTATAACACATTTGAACTTAACGATGCTGTGTTAAAGCAGGATGTGGGACGTGCTATGCGTATTGCCGAGCACTTTGCCCATAACCAGAAGACCTATCCTATTACGCTAACTATAACTATTCTGTTTGGTCTCTTCCAGCAGCTGTTCCTGCTGAACTATCACATGTGGCAGACACGTAAACGAGGTATTCCCATGCCCGCAGATATGGAACTTATGCGTGCAATTAGGGCAAATAATACCTATGCACTTAAAGAGTTAAAGGCGAACATTGGTCGTTGGAATGGTCCTCGTCTCTTTAAGATTTTGGGCTATCTGCGCGAGTATGATGCCAAGAGCAAGGGTGTAGATAGTGGTGGCTTGGATGGCGGTGAGTTGCTTAAGGAGTTGCTCCTTAAAATCTTTATGTCGTAATCTCTATGAAACTTCTTGTGTGGAACGATGGTCAAGTTGTCGAGGCGGCGATGTTTCGTCTCGATAAACCATATATTATGCAGCGTATCCACACTCTGGGTTATAAACCATATAATGTGGCTCGTCATGTCGCTCTGCTGCGTGAGGAGACTATGCGAGTCTTTGGCTTTGCATCATTGTGCAGTGCCGCGGATGCCGAGCGAATAATCACCAAACTTCTTGAGTTGTCGCGCGTGTCACGCCAGTTGAGTTGCCCCGTAGCTATGCGTGTTGATGCGTGCGGTGCACTGTCGTTTGAGGTTGAAGCACCGTTGTATGTCGGTGGAATATCTCTGCGTGCTAAGCGATTTACGGGTGTGGATATAGTGATGAATACACCCGAGACACTGTGTCAGTCGTCGGTCTCTGTGGCTGTCGATGCAATGGTAGATGCTGTGGTCGAGAAGAGGGGTGGCGATATGCCCGTTTGGACAGATGCTGATGGCTCGGTTATCTCCCTGCCATGGCGCCCTCTGTTTGCTGTTTTCAATGGCAAGGTTTACACTCCATGTCAATATGATACTGTAGAGTATATCTCGGTTGTGGAGGCCATCAAGCGACTCAATCTCGAACTTACTGTTCGCACGATTCCAATAGAGTCGTTGCAGCGCATGGATGAACTCTTTGTGGCAGATGTTATGTCTGTGTTGTCGTTCTCCACTATAAATAAACATAGGCTCCTATCTGTCGTGACCTCACGTATCGCCGACAAGATGGAGCCCAAGTCTACTATCTAATTACTCTTAAATATTGTCTATCGCGTAGAGATATGCACCCAACGATACGGCGTTGCTTGCACCAATTTTTGATATTGTCACGCCTATGCGCTTCTCTGGGTCGTAAACAACCTCGCGGTCACTTCCATATACCTTGATTTTGGTTGCGTTACCGCGTGCAAACTTCTCAAACTCAGCCTCGTCATCAAGATTATAAACGCTCATCTGCACTCGATTGAGTGAGTCGCCTGACATGGTCTTTATTTTAGAACGCATCTCCTCCAGAAGTGCAGGCATAAAGTACTTCGAAGCACCGGCAAGTCCACCTCCGATTACAATCACACCATCCATAAGTGTTGCCGCTGTCGCCATGGCATCACCAGCCACACGGCCAAGTGTTGCAAATGCCTCGCGCGCAGCATCCATATTGCCCTCTAATGAGCCTTCGGCAATGTCATAAATATCCTTTGGCTCCAACGCACGCTCATCGCCTGAAAGCTCCTTGTAAACGCGCTTTACGGCACGAATAGCCACGCCATCCTCAACGATATATTCGGGGTGGTCGCGGTGTTTTAGGCAGAATGTCTCGACGCATGAGTTGTCTCCGAGGTTAAGCTTACCATCCATCACAAAACCAAATCCGAAACCTGTGCCAAATGTGTAGCCGAGGAGGTTGCGGTAGCGTTTTGATGCACCCATAGCCTCGAGCTTACTGTTGATGCGTGGTAACTCACCACCCATTGCCTCGCCGTATGCAAACAGGTCTGCATCGTTGTTGATAAACACGGGGATACCGAACTTCTCCTCAAGCATTGGTCCAAGTGCCACACCATCACGGAACGATGGGAAATTTGGAAGGTAGCCTCCAATCACACCATTGCGGTAGTCGGCAGGACCAGGAAATGCAAAGCTGATAGCCGCTGGAGCCTCAGGCAGAGAGTCGATAATCTGACGGAAGCCGTCAATAAGCGTTTGTAGGCACTTGTCGAGATCGTGTGCCGAAGAGGGTAGAGTGATACGCTCACCTATGATGCTGCCATTCTGCATGGCTGCGAATACGAAGTTTGTGCCTCCGGCGTCAAGCGTGACGACGATAGGCTGTGTAATCTTAGTTGTCTGCATAATAGGCAAAGGTATATATAAATTTTATAAAAAGCAACATCATAGGATATTTAAGATATAGATGCTTGTGTGTTTTAAAAAAAACTCTTATATTTGTTTTGCCGTTTGAAATCACTAAATAATTCAGATATATGAGAAAAATATTTTGGACTCTTCTGACGCTTATGTTCATTAGTTGCGAAAATGAGCCTATTCCTGTTAAACCTGTTGATAAGGTAGTAGATTTTGGAGTTCCGCATAACGAATTGTGGTACACTACATCTGATAGAAGGACAATTAATCCAATGTGGGCGCCAAGCCTTGAACACGATATTGTGAGCAATGTCTACTCTGGAAATAAGGGAATTATTCAATTTTCTGGGGATATAACTACTATAGGTAATAATCTCTTCTCACATACTTATAATCTAAGCACTGTAACTCTGCCAAGCAGTGTAACGACAATTGGTAATAACGCTTTCGAGAATTGCAACAAACTATATCGTGTCGACTTGCCTTCAACCATTTCTGAAATTGGTGATGAGGCGTTTGCATCATGCAATCTTAAAGAGATTAATATTCCTAAAGATGTTACGGTGCTTAACTATAGGACATTTGCTCAAAATAGTCTCCTCAATGATGTTACTCTGCCTAATGGCCTAAAAAAGATATCGGAAAGTGCCTTTACTGCGTGCAAAAGCCTTCGTATGGTAGATATACCAGATGGCGTAGAGGAGATTGAACGATGTGCTTTTACGGGATGTTGTTCACTTGAAAAATTTAGCGGAGCACATGCCACAGAAGATGGGCGAGCTCTGATTATAGAGAATAAGTTGGTGGCATTTGCACCGCATGGTATCACATCGTATGAGATACCCGACAATGTCACGACTATTGGAGATACAGCATTTGGAGAGTGTGGTGAGTTGGAAAATGTTATAATCCCCGAAGGTGTAACTCGCATCGAATATTTGGCATTTGGATTTTGTGGAAAACTACAGAGTGTCACCATTCCAGAGAGCGTTACTGAAATGGGAAGTGAATGCTTTGCTACTTATGGCGTTAATCTTGAGGTATATTGCAAACCCGCAACACCTCCTACAGCAATTGTTGATAACAAAAATAGATGGAAAGCATTCTTGTCGAATACCGTGACAATCTATGTGCCTACATCATCGGTTGACACATACAAAGCGGATGAGTATTGGGGTAATTATAAAGATTATATTGTAGGTTACGACTTTTAGCCACAGCTACACCCTAAGTGATAAACAAAGGCCAATCTAAGCAAAATAATTAGATTGGCTTTTGTTTTTGATTTCTCATAATAGTTGGAGATAGAAATCTATTTCGAATTGTGCAATTATTTCTAAATATTGATAAAATATGCATAAATTGCCAATAAAAAGTTGGTGGTAGGTGCTTGAGTTTAGAAAAATATGTTATATATTTGTGAGATTTTTAGCGAGGATAATAATGTCGCTACGATGAAAATTGATAAAAAGTATAAAATTATATAAAACTTAAAAACACTAATGACTATGGAGAACAACAAACTTCAGGAGCTTACACAAAAGCTCTACAACGATGGCTTGGAGAAGGGTCGTTCGGAGGCTGAGCGTCTTGTAGCCGAGGCGAAGGAGCAGGCTGCAAAAATCTTGGCTGATGCTCGTGCTGAGGCTGAGGCTATCAACAAGGCAGCAGAGTTGCGCGCTGAGGATGTGGCAAAGAATGCAATGACCGAGATTACACTCGCAGGTCGTCAGGCTGTGTCTAAAATCAAGACCGAGCTTGCTGAGGCTGTTATCATGAAGTCTACAGGTGCTGCTGTTAAGGCTGCTACCATGGACGCTGCATTTGTTAAGGATATGCTCTTGGCTGTAGCACAGAACTGGAATGCTAACACTGCTGATGTATCACTCAAGGCGTTGTTGCCCGAGGAGAAGCGCGCAGAGTTGGATGCTGCGATGCAGAAGAGTGCGGCGGAGCTTCTCAAGGCAGGTGTAGAGGTTGGCTACTCTAAGGAGGTGAAGACTGGCTTCAAGCTCGGCGAAAAGAAGGGTGGTTACTACATCTCGTTCACAGACGAGAGCTTCGATGCTCTTTTGAAGGAGTATCTCCGCGAGAAGGTGTCTAACATGCTCTATAAGTAGGCTATGTTCTCTACGGAGTATTACTATTTGGTTGCCGGGTTGCGCGAGTGGACGCTCGACTCTGATACCAAAGGTTTCGATGTCCGCGAGATCATCGACGAGATAGTTGATGAGCTTACGACAAGCGATCGTGAGGCTGTGCGTTTGTTGTACGCCTACTACGATTGCGAAAATATTATTGCCCGCCGTGCCAAGCGTGAGCGTCACAACCAGCTTGGTAACCTCACCGCAGAGCAGATTGCCGAGGTGCTTGATGAGCGCAACTATGCATTGTTGCCTACTCATGTAGCAAAGACCGTGCAGAACTATGTGGAGGTTGACGACGAAAACCGCGACGAGGAGATTGTTCTCGACGAGAGTTTTGAGCGAGCAATATTTGAGGCCTACTACCGCGATTTGGCGGCTTCGAAGTTCTCATTCCTCAAGGCATGGGGTAGCTTCGACCGCAACTTGCGTAATATCGCTGCTGCTATTGCTGCCCGTGAGGCGGACCGTACGGTAGCTGATGTTGTTGTTGGCGATGGCGATGTTGTCGAGCAGTTGAAGCGCTCATCAGCAGCAGACTTCGGTTTGCGTGGTGAGTTGCCATACATAGACTCGGTGATTGCTGCCGTTAGCGACGAGAAGAATATTGTTGAGAAGGAGCGTAAGATTGATGCTATCCGCTGGGCGGAGGCTGAGTCTATCACCGTTTTTGACTTCTTCAACATCAACTTCATCCTCTCATATCTTGTCAAGGTAAATATCGTAGCACGTTGGACAATGCTCTCACCTGAGGTGGGTCGCGAGATGCTCAACCGCTTGATTAAGGAGCTTGACGCCAAAGAGCTTGTGAATAAACAATAAAACTACATAAACGAATGAAAACATTAGGACGTGTAAATGGTATTATCTCGAACATCGTTATCGCCAAGGTTGACGGTCCGGTGGGTCAGAATGAGATATGCCATGTGTATTGCGGTGATGTCCGCATGATGGCTGAGGTCATCAAGGTCGTAGGCGACGAGGCCTATGTACAGGTATACGACTCTACACGCGGTTTGAAGATTGGTGACAAGGTGGAGTTCGAGGGTCACATGCTCGAGGCTACACTTGCTCCTGGTCTTTTGTCGCGTAACTACGACGGTTTGCAGAACGACTTGGAGAAGATGGACGGCTTGTTCATCAACCGTGGTTCTATTACTGACCCTATCGACTTCGATGCTAAGTGGGATTTCAAGCCACTTGCTAAGGCTGGTGACAAGGTTACTGCTGGTGACTGGCTCGGTGAGGTTAAGGAGCAGTGGGTATTGCACAAGATTATGGTTCCTTTCGTAATGCAGGGCAACTACACTGTAAAGAGCGTTGTTGCTGCTGGTACGTATAAGGTAACAGATACTATCGCAGTGGTAACGGATGCTGATGGCAACGAGTATAACATCACAATGGTGCAGAAGTGGCCCGTTAAGCAGGCTATCCGCTGCTTTACCGAGAAGCCACGTCCTTCACGCGTGATGGAGACAGGTGTTCGTGCTATCGACACATTCAACCCATTGGCTGAGGGTGGTACAGGCTTTATCCCTGGTCCCTTCGGTGCGGGTAAGACCGTGCTTCAGCACGCTATCTCTAAGCAGGCGGAGGCTGACGTTATCATCATCGTAGCATGCGGTGAGCGTGCTAACGAGGTTGTGGAGATCTTCGCTGAGTTCCCCGAGTTGGTTGACCCACGTACAGGCCACAAACTTATGGAGCGTACCATTATTATATGTAACACTTCGAACATGCCTGTTGCTGCGCGTGAGGCGTCAGTATATACAGGTATGACCATCGGTGAGTACTACCGTTCGATGGGATTGAAGGTTTTGGTAATGGCGGACTCTACATCACGTTGGGCACAGGCACTCCGTGAGATGTCTAACCGTTTGGAGGAGCTTCCAGGTCAGGATGCCTTCCCTATGGACCTTTCTGCCGTTATCTCTAACTTCTATGCTCGCGCAGGTCTCGTTAAGTTGAACAATGGCGTTACTGGTTCAGTAACATTCCTCGGTACCGTATCACCTGCGGGTGGTAACCTCAAGGAGCCTGTTACCGAGTCTACAAAGAAGGCTGCACGTTGCTTCTACCCATTGTCACAGAGCCGTGCCGACTCTAAGCGTTATCCTGCTATCGATCCACTCGACTCTTACTCTAAGTATTTGGAGTATCCCGAGGTACGTGAGTACTTGGATGAGCACATCGAGAAGAACTGGGTAGATGCTGTGTACGAGGGTAAGACTATCGTGCAGCGTGGTAAGGAGGCAAACGACCAGATCAACATCTTGGGTGATGACGGTGTGCCTGTTGAGTACCACGAGCGTTTCTGGAAGAGTGAGTTGGTTGACTCTGTAATCTTGCAGCAGGATGCCTTCGACTCTATCGATGCTAACTGTCCTATCGAGCGTCAGCAGATGATGTACAAGATGGTACTCGGCATCTGCCGCAATTCATACGAGTTGGCAGACTTCGAGGAGTGTTCTAAGTTCTTCAAGGAGCTTATCTACTTGTTCCGTCAGATGAACTACTCGGAGTGGAAGTCAGAGCAGTTTGACGACTTTAAGCTCAAGATTGAGAACCTCGTAAATGAGAAACTTGCAAAATAAGAGAAGCTATGACAACACGAGCATTTCAGAAAGTATATACAAAGATTGACAATATCACCAAGGCTACCATCACGCTCCGTGCTACGGGCGTAGGTAACGATGAGCTTGCTACCGTAGGTGGTCGCTTGGCTCAGGTGGTAAAGATTATGGGCGACAAGGTTACGCTTCAGGTGTTTGCAGGTACCGAGGGTCTTGCAACTAACTCTGAGGTAGTATTCCACGGTGAGCCTCCCGTATTGCGCGTATCAGACGCCTTGGCGGGTCGCTTCTTCAACGCCTATGGCGAGCCACTTGAGGGTGGTGAGCAGATTGAGGGTGAGGCACGCGAGATTGGCGGTCCTACCGTAAACCCCTTCCGTCGTATTCAGCCTTCGGAGCTTATCGCTACTGGTATCGCGGGTATCGACCTTAACAACACCATCGTGTCTGGTCAGAAGATTCCATTCTTCGCTGACCCTGATCAGCCCTACAACGCCGTTATGGCGAACGTAGCACTCCGTGCAAAGGCTGACAAGATTATCTTGGGTGGTATGGGTCTTACTAACGACGACTTCCTCTATTTTAAGCACGTCTTCGAGAACGCAGGTGCTTTGGACCGTATCGTATCGTTCGTGAACACTACAGATAATCCTCCTGTTGAGCGTCTTTTGGTGCCCGATATGGCATTGACCGCTGCGGAGTACTTCGCAGTTGACAAGGGTGAGAAGGTGTTGGTATTGTTGACCGATATGACCCTTTATGCCGATGCTTTGGCTATCGTTTCGAACCGTATGGACCAGATTCCTTCGAAGGACTCTATGCCTGGTTCACTCTACTCAGACTTGGCAAAGATCTACGAGAAGGCCGTTCAGTTGCCTAATGGTGGTTCTATTACCATTATCGCCGTTACAACTCTCTCTGGTGGTGACATTACTCACGCTATTCCAGATAACACTGGTTACATCACCGAGGGTCAGCTCTTCTTGCGTAACGACTCAGACACTGGTAAGGTTATCGTTGACCCATTCCGTTCGTTGTCACGTTTGAAGCAGTTGGTAATCGGTAAGAAGACTCGTGAGGATCACCCACAGGTTATGAATGCCTGCGTACGTTTGTATGCTGATGCTGCTAACGCAAAGACAAAGTTGGAGAACGGTTTCGACCTCTCGGACTACGATGAGCGTGCATTGAAGTTTGCTCACGACTACTCAGAGAAGTTGCTCTCTATCGACGTAAACATCGAGATTGAGCAGATGCTTGACACCGCTTGGACACTCTTCGCTAAGTACTTCAACAAGGGTGAGGTTAGCATCAAGCAGGAGCTCTCAGATAAATATTGGAAAGCATAAAAATAGCTTATGGCAATCAAATTTCAGTATAACAAGACCTCGCTCGGTGAGCTGAACAAGCAGCTCAAAATCCGAAAGAATGCCCTACCTACCATCAAGAGTAAGGAGAGTGCATTGCGTTCGGAGGTTAAGCGTGCGAAGGACTCCGCATTAGCCTTCCGTAAGGAGTTGGACGAGCTTATTGCCGCCTACGACTATATGGTGCAGCTTTGGGGAGAGTTTGATTGTGACCTAATCCGCATCGTCGATGTTGAACTC
>JAZTYW010000009.1:0-88595 GCA_045637085.1 Alistipes sp.
TACCTCCTCGATAGACTCCAATACCTCCTGAACCGCCTGCAAGTACTCAGCCTCACCGGGGTGCTTGGCCTCCAAATTGGCCATAATAACTTTTACATCCATAGTTTTAGTTAAGTTAAAAGGTTATTATAAAATGATTAACTTTATTGTGTTTCTCTGTTTGCGTGCTATTTCCTGCAAATAGTCATACAAAGATAGACAAATAATTCTAATTATGTCCACCTTTGATGAAAAATTTTGCAAAAATAGAGAAAACGGGTACTCTTCGCCCGAAAAAGCGCAGAATACCCGTATTTTTATAGGTTATACGAATGGAAGACGTACCACCTCAGCCTTCAACAAGCGACCGCGCACAACAACAGCGATCTGTGTGCCTGCCTTTGCGAACTCAGGCTTAACGTAACCCATACCGATGCCCACCTTCAAGCAAGGTGACATAGTACCAGATGTAACATGACCGATGACATTGCCCTCGAGGTCTGCCAACTCATACTCGTGGCGAGGTACACCGCGGTCGATAAGCTTGAAGCCTACGAGCTTGCGTGTAACACCCTCCTTCTTCTGACGCTCCATGAGCTCACGGTCGATGAATGGCTTGTTCTCTACGAACTTTGTAAGCCAGTTGAGACCTGCCTCGATAGGAGATGTAGTGTCGTCGATGTCGTTACCATAGAGGCAGAAGCCCTTCTCGAGGCGGAGTGTGTCGCGTGCGCCGAGGCCGATGTTCTTCAAGCCGAACTCCTCGCCTACCTTCCACATAGCCTCCCAGATGGTGTCAGCATCCTCGTTGTACATGTAGATCTCGCAACCGCCAGAGCCTGTATAACCAGTAGTTGAGAGGATTACGTCGCAGCCTGCAACTTTGCAGAGCTTGAATGTGTAGTACTCCATATCCTCGACCTGCTCCTCGGTCATCTTCTGCACGAGCTTCATAGCCAAAGGACCCTGGATAGCGAGCTGTGCGGTCTTGTCAGAGCCATTCTCAAGCTCCTCGCCAGCCTTCATGCCATACTCCTTACCCTGCTCGCAGATGTGGTTCCAGTCCTTCTCGATGTTTGCAGCGTTAACACAGAGCATATACTTCTCCTCGTTGAGGCGATATACCAACACATCATCAACGATACCACCCTTGCCGTTAGGCATTGTTGTGTACTGCACCTTACCGTCGTAGAGGTCGCATACGTTGTTTGTGGTGATGCGCTGCAAGAACTCTGTTGCGCGTGGACCCTTAACCCAGATCTCACCCATGTGGCTAACGTCGAATACGCCACACTTCTCGCGAACGTTGATGTGCTCATCGTTGATACCTGAGAACTCGATAGGCATGTTGTAGCCTGCGAACTCTGCCATCTTAGCACCATTAGCAATATGGTACTTTGTAAATGCTGTAGTTTTCATTGGTTTATAGGTTTTAGATTGTTTGAATTTATTCTCGTTTTGTTTTAGGTTCTGCTATGCTTTCTCGCTTTTTGCCTCATCCTCGACTTTGGGGCGGGGCTTGAAGCCCACCTTGGGACAGCGCGTAAACTCCTTCGTGCGGTCGAAGAGATAGCGGTAGGTGGTGTGCATCTTGTGCTTATGTGCGCAGATGTAGCGCTCCACCATGCGGTTCATCACAGGGTTGAAGTCACCAATCCACGCTAACTCCACCGAGCGATATTCATTCTTTGAGGTGCGAATGTAGCCGTCGAGCATCGCCTTCATCATGCCAGACTCCACGCCCTTACCCTGAAACTCGGGGGTGATGCCAAAGACGATGCCAAAGATACGGTCACTCTTTTTGCGCACCTTCAAATCCCACATCATGCGTAGCTTGTTTATGATGCCAAACTTGCCGTTGAACTTACCGATAAGGCGGTTAAGGTCGGGCACCATGATGAAGAAGCCGATGGGCTCGTCGTTGAAGTAGGCAAACCATATAAGGTTGCGGTCGATGATGGGACGCATGGTATCTGCCATCTTGCGACCCTCCTCCGTGGTCATGGGCTGCACACCCGTGAAGAGTGCCCATGCCTTATTATATATGGTGCGCACCTTATCCACTGCCGAGTAGAGGTCCTCGTTGCCGATGGGGGCAAAGTGGTAGCCAGGAGTTGACATCAGACGCTTCACGCGCTCGTGGACAACCTCGTTTACGTCGTCGTCGTCGATATTCCAGACGTAGGTGTTTTGGTTAAAGTAGTTCTGGAAGCCGTAGTTCTCGAACAGCTCTTTGTAGTAGGGTAGGTGGTATGGGTTCTCAAAGAGTGGCTGATATTCATATCCCTCAACGAGTAGTCCCCACCATGCGTCGCGCGAGCCGAAGTTGACGGGGCCATCCATCGCCTCCATGCCGCGCTCCTTGAGCCAGTCGCGTGCAGCATCGAAGAGCGTGTTGGCAAGCTCCTGGTCGTTGATAGCCTCGAAGAAGCCGCATCCACCCGTAGGCTGCTCGTAGCCATAGGCGTGTGTCTTGTCGTAGAATGCCGCGATGCGACCCACGCACTCGCCCTCGGCGTTGTGTGCCACCCAGCGGATAGCCTCTCCATCGTTAAAGAGCCTGTTTTTAGTGGGGTCGAATACAGCTTTTATAGAAGAGTCGAAGGGGCAAACCCAGTTGGGGTTTCCCTTATAAATCATCTTCGGAAGGTTTAAAAACTCCCTTTCCAGATGCTTACAGCCCGCCTTTACCTCTAAAAGTGTATATTTTCTGTTTGTCATACGGCCTTATTCCAGATAAGTAAATCACACAAAGATATAACTATTTTTTTGAAAATATAGTATCATCGACAAAAAAAATCTCGATGGCGAGCCAAAGATTTGGCGAATGACGACAACTCATCAATGAATGTATTGGGCAGTAAACTAAAATGCTTTCGAAAATTGATATTCCATCTGTTATCGCGATGCCTATTTAATGATAAAATCTGCCAATTTGCAGAAAAAAGTAATCTTTATGGATAAAAAGTGTGTTAATTTTGGGTATTTTCTGCAATTTTTTGAATATTTTGCATTATATTTGCCGTGTAAACAGATGTAATAAATAACAACTTAAAACTATTTAAAACCATGAGAAAGTTATCAGTAATTATAGCAGCGACACTTTTTGCTATGTCAACCGCCTTAGCATCGGCATTTTCGATTTATGATGATGAGCGAACAATCCGTTACGATCAGTTGCCCGAGGCCGCGCGTCACTTCATTTCAAAGCACTTCCCCACTGAGCAGCCATCTTATACTGTCGAGGATAAGGATCTTGCTCTCTCGGAGTATACTGTTGTGATGACCAGTGGCACGAAGATTGAATTTGACCATAAGGGCGAGTGGACAGATATCGACTGCCACAATGCTGCGGTGCCCGAGAGTGTCGTGCCTGACAAGATTGCCAACTATGTCAATCGCCACTATCCATCGAGTCATATCCATGAGATAAGCAAGGAGCGTAATGGCTGGGAGGTGCAGGTTACAGGTGGCCTCGAGCTTATGTTCGATAATAGCTATCGTCTGATGAGGGTCGACGATTAGGTAATAATAGGTTAAAAGAGAGAATGGGTTATGAGAAAGATTCTATTTGCAGCAATTGCGTTTATTGCATCGTTAGGCTTTGTTGCCTGCGATGATTACGATGCACCGACATCCATGCGCAATGCCTTCTACGATCAGTATCCCACGGCCGTGGATGTAGAGTGGGAGCGTAAGCATGGTTATGCGGTTGCAGAGTTCAATATTCCTGGCGAGCGAGGCGATTGCGAGGCGTGGTACACCAAGGGTGGCGAGTGGGTGATGTCCAAGTTCGATATCGGCTATAACGATCTGCCCTCTGCCGTGCGCACATCCTTCGAGAGTCAGTATGGCTCGCAGACACCTGTTGATGATGTAGAGCGTCTGGAGCGCAATACAGGCGACACCATCTACTTTATCGAGGCCACAGTAGTCATCAACGGTCTGCTTACCGACATCTACCTCGACTATGCCCCCGATGGCACGCTTCTACGCACAGCGGTAGATGTTGACTACTACGACAATGTTTACTACTACCTACCTTAATTGATAAATTAAGGGTGTAAAAAAAGGAACTACTGCGGTAGTTCCTTTTTCTTTTGTCACTCATTATGCTATCCCCACACTGCGGGCTTGACGATGCCGAACATCAGCCATGCTATGAAGAGTGTGACAACGATATTAAAGAGCTGTGCGCCGACAAACGACCATAGTACACGGCGGTTCTCGCGCGACACGATATCCTTAAGGCGTGTGTCCATGCCGATGCAGACAAACGACAACGAGAAGAAGAATGTTGAAAAATTCTTCGCGAGCGAGGTCTCCATAATCTTGCCGCTGCTGTTGAGGGTGAGCATATCGTTGCTATGTAGGATGCTGAATATCGCAGAAGCGACAACAAAACCCAGGATGAACTTCGGGAATTTCTCCCATACGATGCCAAACGAGGGGCGGCTGAAGCCACCATCAGCATTGCGCGTCGAGAGGTAGAGGGCGATGAAGAATGCAACAACGCCTATAAGCACATTCTGTGTAGCCTTGACCACGATAGCCGTCTTCTGCGCTATCTCGCCAGCCATCTCAGAGGATGCACCCACACCCGAAGTGGTGTCGATAGTACCACCAATCCACGCACCTGTAATCTCCTGTTGTACGATGGGGTCGTCGCTAAGCATCGGTACAATCATCTCTGCCAGCCATGGCATAAGATAGATCATCGGCACAACGATGATAAGCACCACGGAACTGATATACGACAGTGACTTTTTGTCTGTGCCTGCCACGCCTGCGGCAGTGATACATGCCGATACGCCACAAATGGAACAACCACTTGCGAGGGTCATCGCCGTAGCGCGCTCAACTCTGAACTTGCGGGCGAGCATGTAGGCGAAGAACCACACGATGCTCACAACCAACACCGCCTGAATGAGTCCCGCGAAGCCCGACTTCATAACATCGGAAAAGAGTACCGTAGCGCCGAGGCATACAACGCCAATCTTGATGAAAAACTCACCCTGAATGGCGGGCTTGAGCCACTCGGGTACGCGGAAGAGGTTGCGGATGATGAGTCCGAAGAGTACCGAGAAGAATACCGCCTCGAAGCCGTAGAACTTCACCCACTCGAGTTTTGCAACCCACTGCGCCAGTACGGCGATAGCGAAGATGACGATGAACGAGACGAGGAGTCCGCGCATGGGGCGACCAAGCAGTCGGTTACCCACGAATAGCATCACTAACGCTATTATGAAAAATTGTCCTATGTTTATCCACGCTTCTGTTGTTATAAGCGTATCTGGAATTTTGGGGCCTCCGTTGAGGCTGCTTGCAAGGAGTGCAATTGCGAGGAGTGGAATACTTAAAAATGTTACGACCCAATCCTCAGTAAGGAATCTTTTCATATAGCGTTAATTAATGTTAAAGCGGCGTTAGAACATTGCTGTTACCAGCAAGTTGAATCCCATCGCGTCGTTGTTGTCTAAGCCTAAGTATGGCATTGTGTACGATAGGTTGCTCTGTATGCGCAGGAACTTGAAGGGCTTGTATGCCATGCCAAGCTGTACGCGCTGCTCGTCAAGCAGTCTGTAGTCGTCGGTGATGAACTCGTAGCGTGCAAAGATGCTCCATGGCTTCTCGAAGTGGTAGCCACCCAATACGTAGAAGGCGCGTGTGAGGTTGCCGCTGAAGTCTGCCTCGGCATACTCCGAGCGTGCTACCCAGTGGCGTGAGTTGTAGAGAGCGCCCACAGCCCAACGAGGACTCTTCATGAAGTTGTCGCCATTGAACTTAGTCTCGGCATACATATATGAGCCAGTCACAGCAAAACCCTTGAAAGGCTTGATGATAAGGCGTGCGATGAAGTCCTTTGATGAGTTGTGGTCCTTGACGTTGATGCCCGAACCGTTGAATACACCAATGTTGTAGTTGATGATGCTGTAGCCGTTCTCATTCTCGATGAAACTACCATAGAGCTGGAAACCCATGTCGCGACCACCGGCACCACCGATGCCATCATACTTATTATTATTACGCGCAAGGTAGGTGGTGATGTAAGAGTAGTCGATGAACTCCACGGTTGTAGGGCCGCAGTTCTCGTTCTCGTATGAGAATGGAATCTTGAACTGACCCAACTGCATGTTGAGACCCTTCAATGGCTTATAACGGAAGTAGAGGTCACAAATCTTTGGTGAGCCAGCCATGTCCACCTGCAAGCGATAGTCGATCTTCTCCTCAGCAGCATCGCCTGTGAGGCTCAAGCGCGCACGGTGAAGATAGAATGTGTTTGATGGATCTGCATTCTCATCAACGCGGAAGCCGCCCTGAAGATAACCAGTAAGTTTAAGGTGCTCATCGGCAAATGCCTTAATTTTTTCACCGGTTGTCTGTGCCTCAACCACAGTGCTAGCGCATAATGTTACAAGTGCAAGGAGTAGATGTTTAATTTTCATAGTTTCTTTCATTAAACGTGGGACAAAAATATTAACTTTAAAATAATTCGATGTTAGTATAAATACCTAAAATTCAGTTGAACTCTTTTTGATATTTTGACTATATTACTGATAATCAATCGTTAAATGATAGTTGTAACTGCTCTTTAGGGTGTAGATTTATGGTGTATATACCGAGCTTTCTTGCTTTTTTTAGCGTGTATTCCGTTCCGCCTTTAGCACCACTCCACCATGCAACCACAATGCTGGCATTCTCAACAAGCATATCGTTGCGGTGACGGAAAATGGCGGGGTGATATGCGTTGTCGGAGTAGCGCACGATGGTGGCGTGTTGCAATATTTTTTGATATGTAGAGCGCTCATGGGCACTGAGGCGGCTGTCGAACGAGGGCCATGGTATGCACGCCTCAATGACTATGTCGCTGAGAGTTTGCATCATGTCGGTTAGTATGCTGCCTGCTGCAAGGTCGAAGCCCTCTGCCATACCGATACGAAAGTGGCGCGCCCCCTTGTTGTAGAGTTCGAGGATTGTTGCCCCAAGAAGTTCATCGTGGGAGTTGTTGTAGGTGCGATGGCCCGTGAAGGCTACTATGTCGTATCTCATATCCACGGGGCAAAGATAACTAAATTGCGGCAATGGTAGGTGTTTCGGCTGTTAAAAAGATGTTAAATATAGATTGAAAATGTTGCAGTCGGAGAGGTGATTGGTCTATGGTTTGCAGATTGTTGAGGTGTACAACATTTAAAATTTACAACTATGAAAAACACGTCAATGTGCATCTTTTCAGCATTAGGTGGTGCTTTGGTTGGTGCAGCCGTTGCTATGCTTTTAACTCCTCAGTCTGGCAAGGAACTCCGAGGCAAGATTCATGAGGCCTTTGATGACACAGCTCGTCGCATCCACGATGACTTGTGCAAGTGCAAGGGTGAACACGAAATGAGCGAGTCACGCCAATAGCGAACCTATGACTAAGCAGTTATGGTGATGTTAATCATCTTTTTTCTTGCTGCGCTGCTCGGGGCTATGCTCCTCAGCGCAGCTGTTGTGGTATGGTTGTGGGAGGTGCTGCTGCCTCTCTCAAGCGCCCTCATGGTCGTGGGTGTGGTCTACGTGGTTGTCGCTGTGGCGGTTTATCACTGGTCTATACGGGGTAGGGTGGCGCGCTGGCGAGGTAGGCTCGATGTTGTATATAAGGTGTGTGCCGCATGCGATATGGTCTATCGGCGTGTTATGGCGATAGTCGATAAATTTTTCAAGGTAATTTAGAGATATAGAAAGGTCAGGGAGTTTTAGTGCGTAATTTCACTAAAACTCCCTAAACTCCTTAAATTCCCTAAATTCCCTAAATTCCTTAATCTTTTTAATTTACTGTTAGAAGAAGTCCTTGGCAAGACCGCCTTCGCCCGTCTCCTTGTAGATGGATGGTAGGTCGTGGCCCGTCTGCTTCATCACCTCCACCACACGGTCGAATGACACGCGGTGGTGTCCGTCTGTGTACATCGAGTAGAGGTTGGCATCCAAGGCACGTGCTGCGGCATAGGCGTTACGCTCGATACATGGTATCTGCACAAGACCGCAGATGGGGTCGCACGTCATGCCGAGGTGGTGCTCAAGACCCATCTCTGCGGCATACTCAATCTGTGCGGGAGAACCACCAAAGAGCTGGTTGGCTGCCGCTGCTGCCATAGCACACGCTACGCCTACCTCTCCCTGACAACCTACCTCGGCACCAGAGATAGAGGCGTTCTCCTTAACGATGTTACCAATAAGACCAGCAGTTGCCAAAGCGCGACAGATGCGTGTCTCGGAGAACTCGCGAGTCTTCCACAAGTGGTACAGCACGGCGGGTAGTACGCCCGAAGAGCCACATGTGGGTGCTGTTACGATACGACCTCCCGATGCATTCTCCTCGCTCACCGCCAAGGCGTATGAGAAGATAAGGCCGCGCGATTTAAGGCTCTGGCTATAGCCCGAAGCGCGCACGTTGTAGCGCATAGCTCGACGGGCAAGGTTGAGTGGACCAGGTATCACACCGTCTGTCTCGATGCCACGCTCCACAGCCTCGCGCATTACGCGCCATACCTTAGAGAGGAATACCCAGAGGTCTGGGCCCTCGTGCATCTCGACATACTCCCAGAATGTGCGACCATTATCGCGACACCAGTGAAGGATGTCGGTGAGCTTGGTGAGGGGATAGATGTCTGCACTCTCGATGGGGGTGCTGTTCTCCTCAGCGAGTGCACCACCACCTACGCTATATACGGTCCAGTCGTCTGTTACGTTGTTGTTGGCGTCGAGCGCCTCAAAGCGCATGCCATTGGGATGAAAGGGCTTGAATACGGATGGCTCCCAGATGAGCTCCACTTCGCCATGTGGGCGCAGGGTGTCGAATATAGCTTGGTCGGTAAGGTGACCCTTGCCTGTTGCTGCGAGACTGCCATATAGTGTTACGCGGAACATTCTGCACTCGGGATTGCGGTGCTGGAACATCTCCGCTGCTCGGCGTGGTGCCATAGTATGGCTGCTTGAAGGACCTGTGCCTATGCGATATAACTCTTTAATCGATTTCATGTTGTCCAAAAAAGTGTTTATATTAGTGCAAAGATAGTGATTTTTGCGACTTGTGTATCGGGTATGCTGTTTTTTTTGTAACTTTGAAGCTTGTATGGCAACACTCTATTTTCATATTCCATTCTGCAAGCGTATATGCTCCTACTGCGACTTCTACAAAGTGGGCGCACTGACGCTTATTCCCGCAGTTGTTGAGGGTATGCACCGTGAGCTGGACAAACGCAGTAATTATACCAAAGAGTGCAAACTATCCTCCATTTATTTTGGTGGCGGCACTCCATCGCTGTTGCACCCCTCGGAGATTGAACGATTTATTGAGCATGCACGCGAATTGTTCGACTGCTCGGAGGTCGAGGAGATAACCATCGAGGCTAATCCCGATGACCTAACGGAGGAGTATGTTGCGGCGTTGGCTGCTACGAGTGTAAATCGTGTGAGTCTGGGTATTCAGTCCTTTGATGATAGCGCGTTGAGGCTGATGAATCGCCGACACACGGCCGAGGAGGCTGCTGATGCTGTGTTGCGACTTAAACGTGCAGGGATAACAAACATATCCATAGATATAATATTCGGTATTGCTGGCTATGGAGGTGAGTCGTTGCGCCATACGCTCGAGGAGGCAATACGTTTGGATGTGGGACATATATCGGCCTATCATCTTACAATAGAGGAGCGTACGAAACTCGGTCTTATGGTGCATAGGGGTGAGTATCAGCCCATTGATGATGAGACATCCGAGGCTGAGTATCATGTGGTGCATGATATGCTTACAGCGGCAGGGTATGAACACTATGAGGTGTCGAACTATGCTCGCAAAGGGTGTCGTGCGCGCCATAACTCGGCATATTGGCAGGGTGTGGCATATCTGGGCATTGGCCCGGGAGCGCACTCTTTTGCGGAGAATAATCGCACGTGGTGTACGTCAACGGCAAAGGAGTATGCCGAGGGTGTGGTGCATTACGAGAGTGAGACACTGAGCGTTGTGGACCACCTTAATGAGTATGTCATGACCTCGTTGCGCAGGATTGAGGGCATAGACCTTGGCCAAATCGAGCGCTGTTTCGGCAGGGCGCATGCGGAGCGCATCGGAGGGGCGGCAAAGATGTGGATAGAGAGTGGAGTAGTGGTGTGCGAGGGTGAGCAATTGTCGATTGCGCCAGAGCACTTCCTGGTTTCAGATGCGGTGATAGAGTCGTTTTTTGCATAAAAATTTTGGCATTTAGAAAATATTTGCTTAATTTTATAGTGCAAAAATTGCAGATTATTGTCAATTACTCCCTTATATTTTAGCTATCAACCTGATAGTGAGGTTGTTGTGGTTGAATGTGTGCGTAAATGTAAACTAACAAATATATACATACTATGTCAGGATTAAAATTTGACAAGCGTGAGTTGGGTAACCTCGAGTATGCTCTTGACAGAGAGATGCTCGCTACTGATCGTCGTGGTGGCTACATGAGTACTACCATTGTAGGTTGCAACACACGCAAGTACCACGGTTTGATGGTTGCACCCATAGATGAGAGCGACCGCACTTATGTATTGTTGTCGTCGCTCGACGAGACTGTCATTCAGCACGACCAGTCGTTTAACCTCGCCCTTCACCGTTTCGAAGGTGCGTATGAGCCTCGTGGACACAAGTATATCACCGACTTCGAGTATACGCCCACACCAACAATTACCTATCGTGTTGGTGGCGTAATCCTGAAGAAGGAGTTGTTGTGGATTCACAACCGCACACAGCTTATGATCAGATATACGCTCGTTGATGCTCACTCTGATACCACATTGCGTCTCCGTCCATTGTTGGCATTCCGCGACAAGCACGCTTTGTCGAAGGCAAATATGGATGCTGATGGTCGCGCGTACCCCATTCCATACGGCGTTAAGTGTCGCTTGTATGATGGCTTCCCATGGCTCAATATGCAGTTGAGCAAGGAGGAGTCTGAGTTTGTGGCTGCCCCCGACTGGTACTACAATTTCGAGTATCGTAAGGAGCTTGCTCGTGGTTATGAGGGTCATGAGGATCTGCTCACGCCTGGATATTTCGAGTTTAGCATCAAGAAGGGTGAGAGCGTAATCTTCTCTGCTGCGACAGACCTTATGGCATCGCCCGAGACTATCTCTGCAGTATATGCCGATGCGTTGTCACACCGTACACACAAGATTGACTTCTTGAGCTGCCTTGAGCACTCGGCGCGTCAGTTTGTCATCCGTCGCCCAGGTAACCGCACCGAGGTTGTGGCTGGCTACCCATGGTTTGGCCCATTTATGGAGGATACATTCATGGCTTTGCCAGGCATCACGCTTGCGCAGGGTCGTACAGAGGAGTGTATCGAGGTGCTCGATACGGCTGTGCGCGACATCAAGGAGAGTGGCCTGCTTGAGGGTAGATATGTGCCCGCAGCGGTGGATGCTCCACTTTGGTTCTACTACACTCTCCAGAAGTTGGAGGGTCATGTTGCGCAGCGCGAGATTTGGGAGAAGTATGGCGATGTTATGAAGGGCATCCTTGAGGCATATCGCGCAGGTTTCTATGAGGATATACGTCTGCATGACAATGGTCTTGTATGGGCATGGGCAGACCGTCCATTGACATGGATGGGTACTATCGTTGATGGTCATGCTCTTACGCCTCGTCGTGGCTACCCCGTAGAGCTTCAGGCGTTGTGGTACAATGCTGTGTCGTACACTCTCGCTTTGGCAAAGAAGCATGGCGACAAGGAGTTTGTCAAGGAGTGGAAGAACGTTCCCGAGCGCACAAAGAGCGCATTTATCGAAAAGTTCTGGTTGGCAGAGGAGGGTTACCTTGCCGACTATGTGAACTATGACGAGCAGAACAAGTATATCCGTTGCAATATGGCTGTTGCTTGTGGCTTGGACTACAGAATGCTCAACGATGAGCAGTTGGTGCGTACATTGCAGACTATCCGTCAGCACTTGCTCACACCACGCGGCTTGCGTACGTTGTCACCACGTAATGTCCACTACAAGTCGAACTATAATGAGGACCAGCGCTCACAGGATCTCGCATCACGCAATGGTTCCGCATGGGTATGGCCATTGGTATTCTATGTAAAGGCATGTTTCGACCTTGGTGGTGAGAAGTATGTAGCCGAGGCTAAGAAGTTGCTTGAGGCATTCGATGCAGAGCTTCAGACCAAGTGCGTAGGCTCTATCTCGGAGCGTTTTGAGGGCGATCCTCCACACAATCCACGTGGTTCGGTATCGCATGCTACATCAGTGGGTGGTTTGTTGTATATCAACTACCTTGTCTCGAAGTATGCGCCCAAGACACCCAAGCGCAAGGCGTGTGCAAAGAAGGCTGCGGCGGCAGAGGGTGCAGAGGCGAAGCCAAAGCGCAAGTGTGTTCGCAAGAGTGTAAAGGAGTAAAACGTAAAAAATATATATAGTATGAGAGTCTTAATGTTCGGTTGGGAGTTCCCTCCCCATATCGCTGGTGGTTTGGGTACCGCCTGCTATGGTATGACACAGGGTCTGGCTCGCAACGATGTGGAGGTCATCTTCGTGATGCCCAAGGCGTCGGGTGACGAGGATCAAAGCTTTGTTAAGGTTGTCAATGCCAGCGATATCGAGGCACGCTATTGCGACGCAAGTGTCGAAGGTTCGGAAGATATAATGAGTAAGATTTCGTTCATCCATATCGACTCGAATATGGTCCCATATATCTCTCCAGAGGAGTGGGCTACATATCGCGAGGGTTATGAGCGTACGGGCAAGAAGTTCTGGGAGCGTAAGGGTGATAGCTGGACACAGCGCTATACATTCTCGGGTAAGTATGGTGCCAACATCATGGAGGAGGTTGCTCGTTATGCTGTTGTTGCTGCCGAGGTGGCACGCCAGCTTGAGGGTCAGTTCGACGTCATCCATGCGCACGATTGGTTGACCTACTTTGCTGGTATTGCTGCGAAGCAGGTATCGGGCAAACCCCTTGTTGTGCACATGCACGCTACGTCGTTCGACCGTTCGTCGAGTGACAACATCGATACGCGCGTCTATGAGATTGAGCGAGCAGGTATGGCTGCGGCAGATATGGTTATCGCAGTGTCTAACCTCACTCGTAACATCGTAATCAATAAGTATAACATCGAGCCAGAGAAGGTTGTTGCGGTACACAATGCTGTGCAGTTCGCCGAGAACGATAATCCACTTCCAAAGCGTGGTGTGTCAGATAAGATTGTTACCTTCCTCGGTCGTATCACCTTCCAGAAGGGTCCCGACTACTTTATCGAGGCTGCGGCTAAGGTGCTTAACCGTGTGCCAAACGTGCGTTTCGTGATGGCGGGTTCGGGCGATATGATGAACCACTGTATCCGTCGTGCTGCGCAGCTCGGCATCTCTGACCGCTTCCACTTCACAGGCTTCTTGAAGGGTGACGACGTGCAGAAGATGTTCCAGCTGTCGGACGTATATATCATGCCATCGGTATCGGAGCCATTCGGTATCTCGCCTTTGGAGGCTATGCGTTCTAATGTGCCTACAATCATCTCGCATCAGAGTGGTGTAGCCGAGGTTTTGGACTATGCAATCAAGGTAAATTACTGGGATGTTGATGCTATGGCGGATGCTATCTACGGCCTTATCAGCTATCCTGCTCTTGCCAAGATGTTCTCGGAGAAGGGTATGGAGGAGGTTAATAGCCTCAAGTGGGTGAATGCCGCAACAAAGATTAAGGATGTCTATCAGCAGGCCATCGACAAGTGTAATAAATAAAAAACGAGTATATATATGAAGACAGTTTGTTTATATTTTCAGGTACACCAGCCCTGGCGTTTGAAGACATATCGTTTCTTCAACATGGGCAACGACCACAACTACCTCGACGACTTTACCAATCGTGCTATCATGCAGAAGATTGCTCGCGAGTGTTACTTGCCTATGAATGCCTTGTTGTTGAGCCTTATCAATGAGAATAAGGGTGCTTTCAAGGTGTCGTTCTCTGTTACAGGCTCTGCTGTAGAGCAGTTTAAGGCTTATGCACCTGAGGTGTTGGAGTCGTTCAAGAAGTTGGCTGAGACAGGTTGTGTTGAGTTCCTCGGTGAGACATACTCTCACTCACTCTCATCGTTGGCTTCGGCAGATGAGTTCAAGAACGAGGTTAAGCTCCACTCGAAGATGCTTAAAGAGGAGTTTGGTGTTAAGCCTGCGGCGTTCCGCAACACAGAGCTTATCTATTCTGACAACATCGCAAAGATGGTTGAGGACCTCGGCTTCAAGACAATGTTGGCAGAGGGTGCAAAGCACATCCTCGGCTGGAAGTCGCCTAACTTCGTCTATACAGATGCTAACGACAACAAGCTTCGTCTCTTGTTGCGCAACTACAAACTCTCTGATGACATTGCCTTCCGTTTTTGCAACGAGGGTTGGAATGAGTGGCCACTCACTGCGGATAAGTTCGCAGGCTGGGTAGCAGCAGAAACAGGTGATGTTGTAAACCTCTTCATGGACTACGAGACATTCGGTGAGCACCAGAAGGCATCTACTGGCATCTTCGACTTCTTCAAGGCATTGCCCGCAGCAATGTTAGCTACTGGCGAGGTGGAGTTCGCTACCGTTAGCGAGGCTTCTAAGAAGTTGCAGCCCGTAGCTGTGTTGCATAGCCCCTATGCTATGTCATGGGCTGATGAGGAGCGCGACGTTACTGCATGGCTTGGTAACGACCTTCAGAATGAGGCATTTGCAAAGTTGTATGCTTTGGCTCCAAAGGTTAAGAAGGCTAAGAACAAGGACTTCGAGTATGTATGGCACTTCATGCAGAACTCTGACCACTTCTACTATATGGCAACAAAGTGGTTCTCTGATGGTGACGTACACTCATACTTTAACCCCTATGGCTCGGCTTACGAGGCGTTCATCAACTATATGAACGTGTTGTCGGACTTCGACATCGAGCTCTCGAAGGTTGTTAAGGAGTAGGTAATATAAAGTCGCAAAATGAGAGTGAATAAGAAGTGTATTTTGTCGTTACGCTTGCCCTCAAAATGCTCATTTACGCTCAGTAAACTCCGCTTTTTCGGGCTTCGCAAGCCTAAAACTACATCTTTTTATTCACTCTCTTAGGTTATGGGGGCTGGCTAAGTTACTTTTTAGTCAGCCCCATTTTTTGATGTATCTATATAGTTGGTCCAATGAGGAAGATTATTCTCCTGAAAGGACGAGGCCTGACATATCGAAGTCACCGCTACCAGTCAGGGAGATATCGACTATGGCTCTTGCTGTGCCGCTGATGCTGACATCGCCACTTCCAGAGATTTCTACGGAGAGGGTGCCAGAGTCCTTGCAGTCGAGGTAGCAGTCGCCACTGCCTGTTGTCTTTACGGATATGCTCTCTGCTGTCACCTCATTAGCCTCTATATCTCCGCTACCGCTGGTCTTGAATTTGGCTGATGAAACAGTCATCTTGCCTATTTCAGTATCACCGCTTCCTGTTAGACTGACTGTGGCTGAAGAGGCTGTTATATCTGCAATTTCAGCATCACCGCTTCCGCTACTCTCTATAGTGAAGCTATCGTCGGTTGTCAATGCTTCGTCAATATAGAGGTCGCCAGAACCACTAAGCTTTACACCCTTAATTGCTGGAGAGCAGACTGTTACGTATGTGTCAATCTTATTATAAAAGGCACGCTTGCAATCCACAATAAGCTCACCATTCTTCACCTCGATTTTGTAATACTCAACGAGATTCTCATCGCACGTAAGGGTGACGCTCTGCTGGTCAGGGGTCTGGGTGTAGTAAACGTCTATATAGCTGCATACAGAAATCCTGTCGAAATCTCCGACTTCAATTTCCTGATTTACAGACACTCCATTTCCGACTTTCCCAAAAAGACCTGTTTCGCAGGCATAAAGTCCGATGGTTGCAGTTATAACTATTGCGATTCTTTTAAATTCCCCCATTTCGTATAATGTATCAATAGTAATTTTACTTTTACTTCTGTTCGATTATCGTGCCCTCGAACTCCACTGATACACTCTCCTCGCTCTCCATTACGAAGTAACCGCGAATCTTGTGGTATGGGTAGCCCGATGAGTGCTCACCATCGGCAATAACCTCAAGCCAGCCCTCCGTAAAGCGATAGAGGTCGCTGTTGGTGTAGGGCGTGAAGTAACTCCACTCGTAGTAAACGGTGTTCACCATGTCGTTGGAGAGGATGTATCTGCCCGTGGGGAGCATGGTGTTGCTATCGGCAGTGTAGATGTCGGTGTAGACAGCATAACCCGTAGCCTCATCGTAGAAGGTGATGTAGTCGTTGCGCAGACCGTCAGCATAGGTTACGAGACTCATCACCGAGATGTGGTCATTCAAGACGTATGTAGCCTCGGGCATAGGTGTAGGATTGTCAATCCATGAGTTATCCTCCTCCTTGTTCTGGTCATCCTCATTGCCACCCTCGTCATTGTTGCCACCTTCGTCTTCCTTATTGCCGCCCTCGTCATCGTTATTTGGAGTGTCGGGTTCCTCTGTGTTGTCTGGGTTCTGTGGATTTTTGATCTCCTCACACGCCGTAGCAACAAGCGTGAAGGCGAGGAGTAACATAAGTAAACTCTTGATTTTCATAGCCTGTTTATTAAATAAAAAAGACTATCACCCGAGAGGCAATAGTCTTTCTGTGTTTGAAATTATGCTTCGGTATTTGTTTGTGTCTCCTTGAGTGCCTCGCGCAACTTTGCAGGGAAGTTACTCTTGATATCGCGCTCCATAGAGAGAATCATGCTGCAGATGGCACGTGCCGAAGAGCTGCCATGACCAATCATCACGGGGGCGTTGATACCCATAACCTGAAGACCACCTACGCTCTCGGCGTTCATGCTGTCCCAGAAGTCGTACTGCCAGTAGAGTTTAGGAATAATACGACCGAGGATAGGACGAAGCCATAGTTTGAGGCGTGGCTTGCCACCACCGAGGCGGAAGTTGATGCGGTATAGTGCCTCTGCCATCTTGAGAAGGCTGTTGCCAACGAAGGCATCTGCAACCACAACATCACCAATCTTGCCAGTGAAGATGTACGATGCCTCGACGTTACCCACGAAGTTGTAACGCTTGTCAGCCTTCATGAGGTCATACGTAGCCTTGGCTTGGGCATTACCCTTGCCCTCCTCCTCGCCGATGTTGAGCAATGCAACACGAGGATTCTTCATGTTGAGTGCCGACTTGGCGTAGATAGAGCCAAGCA
Organism: Alistipes sp.; assembly: GCA_045637085.1. Taxonomy (GTDB): domain Bacteria; phylum Bacteroidota; class Bacteroidia; order Bacteroidales; family Rikenellaceae; genus Alistipes. The sequence goes on from JAZTYW010000009.1 coordinate 17,193, forward strand.
AACCATACTGTGCCAATACCTCGGGCTTTGCGTCTACGTTGAGACCCACGTCCATAAGCACGGCGCGCTGAATACCCTTCTCGGTAGATATTGTGGGAATGAGCGTTGCGAGCACGGGGCGTATGACACCCTCGATGGGCTTGATAACCTGCATCGAGCCTACCATCATTGCACCTGTTGAACCAGCACTTGCGAAGCCATCAATCTTGCCCTCTGCGAGGTCGTTGAAGCCGCGTGTCATGCTCGAGTCGCGCTTGGCGATGAAGGCCTTAGCTGGGTGGTCACCCATCTCGATAACCTGAGTTGTAGCCACGATGTCGAAGTCGCTCTCGTTTGCACCATGCTTCTTGATGAGCTCGCGTATGCGAGTCTCGTCACCATACAACACGATGCGACTCTCCTTGTTTAGTAGCTTGAGTGACATTACGGCACCCTCAATTGCTACCTCGGGAGCGAAGTCGCCGCCCATGGCATCAATACCGATTCTAATCATAGTTGTGAAGTGTTAGGTTAGAATAGCAAAAGGAGCAACGCCGACTATGCGGTATTGCTCCTTTTAGTTAACTGTGAAGACTACTCAGCTGCCTTCTTCTCGATAGCGAGCTTACCGCGGTAGAAGCCGCACTCGGGGCATACGCGGTGGTAGAGTACTGCTGAACCGCAGTTTGAGCAGTTTACTACAGTGGGAACTACAGCCTTGTAGTGAGTTCTTCTCTTGTCTCGACGTGTTGAAGAGACTTTGTGTTTAGGATGTGCCATGTTAAAATATAATTTTTAAGTATTTATGTTTCTTTTGTTCTTGTAATAACCCGACGGATAAGCTATCACTCGAACCCTATATTTTCTTTGTTTACTCCTTCTGCATCTTGCTCTTTAGAGCCTCAAGCACCGACTTGTTGTAATCGTCCAAGCCTATGGTGTCGTTCTCCTCGGCCTTTGCCTCGAGTGCTTCGAGCTCCTCCTCCGAAATCTCGGTAAACGATGCCAACATCTCGGGGTTGCACTCACCATCCTCATGCACACGGCTGTAGGGAAGTGAGAGTACGATGCTCTCGTAGATGTACTGTGTGAGGTCAACCATATCGTCGGCAGGTGATATCCACATCACATCGCCATCGTAGTAGTCGGTCTCATCTGAGAACTTAACCACGAGGTCTCCCTCATAGTCAATAGCTATTGGGCAATCCTCAAGACAGCGGTCGCATTCGCAAATAACTTCACCTTCGATGGTGATATTTAGCTCCAACATCGACTCGCTGCGCACGAGGGTCGCACGCACTTTACAGTCACCGCCCTTGATCTCCTCGGCCTCAAATGCCTCAAAAAGTGCGTTATCTACCTGAAAATCAAAGGTGTGCTCACCATTCTTAAGCCCCTTATAGGCTATTGTATACAATCCAATTTGCTCCATTTCAGCACAAATAGTCTGCAAATTTACGATAAAAAACATAAATCTGCAAATTATTACTATTTTTGTAGCAAAGTTTTATAATATTTTTTTTCTGTATGCATCATTTTACCATTGTAATAGATAGCAATTTTGCTGAACTTTGGCGTTATAACATTGCCGTTTTATGTAGTGTTCAGCGAGAGGGCAGAGAGGTTGAGTTTTTGAAACATGCCTCGGAGATTGCCCCTGTAGGTGCCGAGTTGCGAGAGGCCCCACGAGGCTACAACTCCAATCGTCGCATTGAGCTAAAAAGTGTAGAGGCAGATGCCCTTACCTTATATATATATATTATGCCCCACACGCTTCCGATGACTACGGACGTGGCGGAGGCAAAACCCTTCGAGATGGATATTACTGTTTTGCACGGTGCGGAGCAGGTGTGCCACAAGCGCGCGGAGGTTAACCAGTGGTCAGGCGAAAATATTTCGATTACCCTGTAGGTTACGGATACCGCAATGTTTCAAGTGGTGTTGACAACAAATAATTTAGGGCTGTCCCGAAAGGACAGCCCTAAACATTGATATTTATTGGGATTACATCATGCCGCCCATGCCACCACCTGCGCTTGCAATAGTTGAGAGAGGACTCTCCTCTGCCTTGTTAGCCAATACGCACTCTGTAGTGAGGAACATAGAAGCAATTGATGCAGCGTTCTCCAAAGCCACGCGCGATACCTTTGTTGGGTCGATGATACCCGCAGCGAGCATATCCTCGTAGCGGTCGTCGCGAGCGTTGTAACCGAAGGCGCCCTTGCCCTCCTTAACCTTGTTCACAACAACTGAACCCTCGCCACCTGCGTTAGCCACGATCTGACGCAAAGGCTCCTCGATAGCGCGCTTAACAATCTGGATACCAGTTGTCTGGTCGTCGTTCTCGCCCTTCATGCCCTCGAGGCACTCAACGGCGCGGATGTATGCAACACCACCACCAGGAACGATACCCTCCTCAACTGCGGCGCGTGTAGCAGCCAAAGCATCGTCTACGCGGTCCTTCTTCTGCTTCATCTCAACCTCGGTAGCAGCACCTACGTAGAGAACTGCAACGCCACCAGCCAACTTAGCCAAGCGCTCCTGCAACTTCTCGCGGTCGTAGTCCGATGTAGCATTCTCGATAGATGCGCGAATCTGCTGTACGCGAGCTGCGATAGCCTCCTTTGAACCTGCGCCATCAACGATAGTTGTGTTCTCCTTGTTGAGCGTAACCTTGTCGGCAGTACCCAAAGCCTCGAGACCTGCATCCTCAATCTTCATGCCCTTATCAGTAGAGATTACGGTACCGCCAGTGAGTGTTGCGATATCCTCGAGGATCTCCTTACGGCGATCACCGAAGCCTGGAGCCTTACATGCAGCAATCTTCAATGTGCCACGGAGCTTGTTTACTACGAGTGCTGACAAAGCCTCGCCATCGACATCCTCAGCGATGATAAGGAGTGAGCGACCGCTCTGTGCCACGGGCTCAAGGATGCCCATAATCTCCTTCATTGTCGAAATCTTCTTGTCGGTGATAAGGATATATGGCTTGTCGAGCTGTGCCTCCATCTTCTCGGTGTCGGTGATGAAGTATGCAGAGATGTAACCGCGGTCGAACTGCATACCCTCAACTACATCTACGTGAGTCTCGGTGCCCTTGGCCTCCTCAACGGTGATAACGCCCTCGTTGTTCACCTTAGCCATAGCCTCAGCGATGAGCTTACCAATCTTTGAGTCGTTGTTAGCAGAGATTGTCGCAACCTGCTCAATCTTGTCGATGTCGGAGCCAACAACCTGGCTCTGTGCCTTGAGCGACTCAACAACCTTTGCTACTGCAGCGTCGATACCGCGCTTGAGGTCCATGGGGTTGGCACCCGCTGTTACGTTCTTGATACCTACAGAGATGAGTGACTGCGCAAGAACAGTAGCAGTTGTAGTACCATCACCAGCGTCGTCGTTAGTTTTTGATGCTACCTCGCGCACCATCTGTGCACCCATGTTCGCAAATGTATCCTCGAGCTCCACCTCCTTGGCAACGGTAACACCGTCCTTTGTTACGTGTGGAGCACCGAACTTCTTGTCGATGATCACGTTGCGACCCTTAGGTCCGAGGGTTACCTTCACGGCGTTGCATAGTGCGTCAACGCCCTCCTTCAAAAGCTCACGAGCCTCTACATTATATTTGATTTCCTTAGCCATATTTGTCGGTCTTATAAATTTTATTACTAATTACTAATTGCTATTGTTAGTCGATAACTGCAATAATGTCTGCCTGCTTCATGACGAGGTAGTCCTCACCCTCGTAGTGGAGCTCTGTGCCAGCGTACTTGCCATACATAACGGTGTCGCCAACCTTAACCTCCATAGTGATGTCTGCGGTGCCGGGGCCTGCTGCCACAACCTTACCCATCAAGGGCTTCTCCTTTGCTGTGTCGGGGATGAAGAGACCACCTGCGGTCTTCTCCTCTGCGGGATTGGGCTTAACCAATACGCGATCTGAAAGCGGTTTTACTGCCATAGTTTTAGTCTTCGTTTTATGTTTTTAATAATATTTTCTGTTTGGTTGTATGTCGCGGCAATCACCGTGCCAAAGCGGCGCGTATGCCAAAATCATGCAAATATAGTGACATTTTGTCATAAATTATGACATTGGGTGGTAAAAAAGTAAAATGATGTGCGGGGTGTGGTAAATGATAGTGACCCTATAAAAGTTGAAACTACTTCTGAGGTCACATAATCAGCAACAAAGCAGCCCGACCGCAAAGGCCGGGCTGTTAACAATTGTTTTATGTCATGAGCATTACACTCAGTGCTCTAATTGTACGTACAAATAAGGATATAGTGCTCCTCCGTTGGCTCCTTATCGAAATGGTTATATACAATGTCATATCGCCACATTACATATTCGCCATTATCAAAGATAACCTTGAAAGTACTCTCCTGAATACCAACTTCTGGCACCTCGAATTTAGAGTAAAGCGCATCGTTCTCAACATCGCGCACCACTGGGCGCTCCCAGAAAACATCGCGATTCTGGTCAAGTCCATCATTCTCGACCATCAATTGTAATGAGCGGAATTCGATGTTGTCATCCTTCAATCTAAAGCCATTTATGAAATCGCCAACGACGAAACCATCATTCCACTGATTGGAGTTATCATTGTATATAACCATCTTGTATATTCTCATCTCGTAGTTCTCCATCTTCGCAAAGATAGCCTCGCTATCGACATCCTGAGGCTCCTCCAAATATTTATCTACGCAGATAATGTTATCTCGCGTATTGGTATCAAACTTCATTACTGTTCGCCACATTGTACCAAGGCTCATATCATTACCCACGATATAGCCCTCGAGTACAACGATGTTGGTGTCGAAATAGACAACTACGGCTTCATGCTTCTCGCCCACACTAATACTTTTACCATCGAAAGTACAATATGTAGTCAATACATTTGTATCAGCGTCGTAGCTATATTCGTAATCTTGGAAAGTGTAAATATCATCAAATCGACGGATTTTCGATTCGTTATATACCCAATTCAGTGTGAACGTATTTTCACTGAATAGGAAGTGTGTCCTGCTATTGTAGTTGTTTTTATCGGGATCATGCTCCCAATGAAACTCCCATTCGCCCTTGTCGTTCGTCGTATACATGCGATCCAACACTAACGAATTCTCAAAGAGCATCTCTAAAAGTTCCTCATCATCAAACTCTCCGTTCTGCTCAGCAATGAGTTTTTCCAATGTAATGGTCTCCTTGTCGACCTTTGCTATGCGTGTTGCTTCGTTCGTAGCACTCTCGCACGCCACCAACGCTACACACAATAGTGCAAGAATTGAATAAAACTTTTTCATAGTCGTAAATAATTAGAAGTTTAGTACAAAGTTAGTTATTTTTTTTGATTTTATATATGTATGCTGGGCAAAATATCATAGATTAGCATGGTATTTTCTCCAAAGTTTGATTCATAACTATTATCAGCATTGACATCATCATAATGGTCAGCATCATCTGAAACAAAATAATCTATTGCAAACCAACCATTACAGTTACCATTCCAACCCCAGTTGAAATGCACCAACTCCTTTTGTGTAATTATTGTACGGTCATATATGTACTTTGGTTCGTAGTTATTTATCGATGGATTATAGTTGAGAATCTTTTCATAGTAATCAATTTCAGAGTCTATGTAATAATAGCCATCCGCTACCCACATATGTCCCTTATCCATCGTCGAATCCTCTCCAGCAATCAATACAGGACGTGACTCTTGCAAATCAGCAATCATTTCTGTAAAATAAAATTGATAACCAGGAAAGTCTGCCACAAACTTTGTAGCATTGTAACCGAGCTCTCTTAAAACATCACGTGCTTTTTCTGGGTCCATACTAACATTAACTCCACCATAATCTGGATCATATCCATAATTTATGTCTGCTCTTTCACCCACTTCTCTTAGAAGTTGAGCCATGCCAACATAGTCACAACCACAATCGCAATCATAATGCATGATAAATGGGCCAACATTCACACCTTCACCGATGGAATGTTTCAAAATATTTGTCCAATTTAGTATAATTGTAGAGCTTGGATTTTTATATGTCAACTGCAAAGTGCGAGGATGACGATGATATGCCATAATCTGAGCAATGGCAACAGGGCCACATCCAATCTGACCCCACATAGTCTCTCTTGCATATACACCCCTCTGTCCCCACTTAGTTTTTAATAGTGGACCAATGCTTGTACACTCGTATCGAATAGTATCCATTAAATAAAAAGGACTTGGGTCTAATGGTATATCTGGTAAAGTAGGTGTTGGAATTGTGATACTTTTAGCAACTCTCTCCATATATGCATCGAATGCCTCGACACCTGTTGGCTCGCCATGCATATAACTACCGAGTTCCGTTACTGCAATTAGAGGTTCTTTTGACTTATCTGCCGCAACAACTGTAAAACCTTGATTGTCCTCGTTGTTGAAGACATACATAATAGGCTCTTCACTCGTCTCGCTGCCGCGCGTTACAGGGCGCATAACAGTCTGACCCTCGTTGCGCTTAATTACACGCTTTGTTGCCGAGCGCGTCTCGTCACCCTCCAACAATGTTAGCGCATCCTCAGCAATTGCGAGTGCCTCCTCATAGCTTCGTGTGTTAGAGTTTGCTATCTCTACACTCTGATTCTGTTCAGGCACGTCATTGTAGACCACATCCTTCTGACACGAGGTAACAGCTACTGCTACCGCTGCCAATGTTAGTAATAATCGTTTCATAGGTTTATTAGTTTAGGTTTGATAAAAAATTCTCTACATATTGCAATACTATATTATAAATGTACCAGTGTAATCACCACAATCAGTGTAGATATAAATCTCGTAGTAGCCCTCATCGCCTGACAACGCAATTGATGTAGCACCAACACCATTCACGCTATCATACCACGACTCACCAGTAGTAGTATTAGTAACTACAATATCTGCGTCACTATGGTGTTCATTGAACAAAATAGTAACACTATCATGCATGTTGAATGCTTGGACAACTACGTCTACGATAGTGCGCGGTTTCTTAATAGTTGTAGTTGTTAATGGAATTTCCTCTCCTGATATAGGAGTTTGTTGGGGCTGTTGCGCAATTACCATATACTGTGATGTAATGGCAAAAAGCAAAATAAATAGATTTCTCATAAAACTGTAATAATGTTTGTGTGTTAATTTACTACATACAAAATTACAGCCTAGGTCTCTTTATTCCAAATAATACAATGTGAAAAATCTTCCAAGCGTGATTTCGAAGTCGCTGATTATCAATATGTTGTATGTATGGAAGATTTAAAGGAATAATCTTTAGTATAAATACTTGATAATCAGATAGTTATATATTTACCGTGGAAGAAAATAATATAATGTGCTGATAATCAATATTCTACTATAAATATTTTAGAAAAATAGACATGTGCTCGCAGCCAGACTGCATGATTATACTCTTCAACTTACTCTTTTGCTTATATAGCTTATTTTTATCATATGACATAAACATACATATAGCATTAGACGAAAAATCGGCGTAGACAAGACACAACAAACGATAATCACTCTCTTTAAGCATGGGGAGTTCAATACGCAGCAATTCCATAATGTTATCTCGATACAGATTTACAAATTGCTCAACAGCAAGATATCCATCTGGGTTCTCGGCAAAGTTTTCCACATATCTATCAATAGTGGCAATTATCTCACGCTGCTTGAGAGACTTAGTATTATCAGTATAGTAAGCATCAAGTAAACTATTAATATTTTGCAAACCACGACAAATGTTTACATTGAGCTGATGTTGCATTTTTACAACTGCACATCTCTTTTCTTCCGCCATAGCAGATAACGACTTAATTTTTTCACTTTTATAAAACAACTCGTTCTGTACACTCTCAACTTGTGCTATCAGGCTTACAATATGTTGCCTCTTACGCTTGTTGTTGCTATAAACATAAAGTATAAATGATATAAAAACTGTAGCGATGAGAATATAAATAAGGTTATTAATAATTTCATTTTTCTTATTGATTTCCTTCTCATGATGGATGTCACTCTCAAGAAGCTGTAGATAATAATGCAACGGTGAATCAGTTATAAGGTGATAGACATTTGTATTCTGATTCTTTATCATATTCTTATACAATAGATGAGCATTATAATAATCCTCTTTTAATATAAGAACAACATAACGTGAATAATCTACATACATTTCAGATGTTATAATAGACTCACCTGCAACTTTAATATATTCTTCTGCTAATTGATAATCTTTGTTAAAAGCTGATACAATTGCTTTTGCACAATAAAATTTGCAATTTACAAATTTTTGAAATTCCGATGTTGATACAGACTGCAAGATGCTTTCTACATTTTCATATAAACCTTGTTGTAGATATACTAAGCACAACTCCATTCTCGCTGTGTATAATAAATACAGGTCATTTAGGTCAATAGCCAACTTCTCTGCTCTCTGTAAATGATATATGGCATCTTGATAATTCTTTAATTTAGAATACATCGCACCTATTGAGTACACTGCATATGCACCATGAGAAGATAGGTCTATACGATTAAAATACTGATAGGCAAGCTCATAAGATGCTAAGGCATCACTAAATAAAAATTGTGAATTATATAAATCACCTTTTACTTGATGCACAAGACCTGCTAAACGATAATTCTTAGTATCGTTAACTGATTTTTCTGCTTCACGAAGAGCAAAAACTGCATCTGCAATATTCCCTTTTTGATGCATCACATAAGCATGCTGATATAGTGCGCGGGCACGCTTGGCGTGGTCATCACTCGCAAGATAGTAGTCATAAAAAAGTGTTGTGAGGCTGTCGAGACCTTCATCCATATAGTTGTGATACATAGCCTCCGCCATTGCAAGGCGATAGTGTGCCATATCCTCCTCGCCGCGGATGCTCTCCGCATCCACCGAGCGAATGATATTCAGTGCCGAGTCGGGATGCTCAATCATCACGCTCTCGGCCTGCTCAATAAGTTGCAATGTCTGCTCATCGGTGCTACAACCAACCGACATCAATAGCAATACTATAAGGCTTAACAATCTCATAAACATCATATCTACACACTACAAATATAGCAAAAAATATTCGGATAAGCAATACCCTGGCGCGAAAAGCTTGGGAATAATGTGGGTGCGTGACCTCACAATAACAGAGTGACCCCAGAAGTTGTTTAATACTCCTGGGGTCACTGATATATCTGAACGAGTAGCTACTTCGTCTTGATGACAATCTCGTAGGTTGACGATGGCGCGAACTCCACGTCGTAGAGCAACATGAAGTTCTCGTCAATAACGGCCTTGCCCCACTTGTTGCCGACAAGCTGAGGGTTGTTCAAGCGCTCGGGGAAGATATAGCTAAAGGGCAAGTCGAGGACGTGCTCCTGCTTGAACTTGTCGCCACGCATCTTCTCCATGCTGAAGTTCTCACCCGTGGTGATGGTCACGATATAGCGCTTACCCTTACGCTCAGATGTCACGGTGTAGTCCTGCTCACCAGCGCTCTGGAGGCGCACCTCCCACTTGGGGTCGCCATAATATACCACAACGTCGCGGTCATGCCAGAAGCCTATCATATCCCAGTCCTGGGCGTTCTCGAGGTCTATCTCGCGTCCTGTAACCTCTGCGACACGGCCTGCGGCAGTCGTGAGCTCCTCCATAAACTCATCACAGAAGTTATAACGCTCATTGAGGAGTGCGGGAGTCCACTCATTGTGCTGGTGCACAAGGTCTTGCTGGTTGATATATACCGCCTCGGCGAGAGTGTAACGCTCGGGGTTCGATACCCAATATTTGAGTGCTCCCCAGCCATTGCGACCATGCCATGTGGTAACGACGTAGCCTAACGTCGTGGCGGCATTCGAGCCATTCATCCATGCGGCAGCCATGCTCTCCTTGGTGTTGTTCATATCGCCGATAAGGCAGTTGCCCACAGCCGTATATACGCGGCGTTTGCCCGATTCCTTCAAGTCCCACTTCTCGCCAGTAAATCTATCCTCGGCATATAGCTTGCCATCACGAGGCTTGAGGTTACCCAACGAGTAGGGCATCTCGAGGTTCTGCTGTGTGGCGTGCGCCGCAGTTACTATAAGATCGGGGTCATACGCGGCATATAGCTCTGTAAACTTTGGCAACACCTCCTCGGGTGCTACCATGCCGGTGGTAATCTCGCCATCGAAGCCGCGCTTCTCGCCCCATAGACCCTTGGTGTGGTCGTCAATCCATGCGTAGTTGTCGAACCACTTTGCACTGTTGAGCTCCATGATTGTGGCAACGGCATCCTTAACCACAAGGGGCTCTGTGCTGTTGTTCACCATGCGCATTGCCGCCTCGGCATCGTAGCCAGTGATAATGCCCCACATGAAGTCGGCATATATATCGCTGTCAATATCGCGGCTCGTGTGGTGGAACTCTATAACGTAGTCGCGACCGATGTTCTCGGGCATGTCCACAACAGCCACATAGCGAGGCTTCATCTTCTTGAGGCTCTCCTTGGTCTCGCAGGGCGACTCCGCAAATAGAAGAACCTCTGCATCGTGCTTCGTGGCTAATTTATTGACGACCTCGCGCCACGCCTTGTCTTGGTTGACGTTCTCCGATGCGATAACTACATATTCGGGATTTGCTGCGTGGGTATAGCATAGTGCTGATACCATCAATAATAGGGTAGTTGCTATCTTTCTCATTGTTTTAGGTATTACGTAGTTAGTAGTCTATTTCTCATATTTGTCACCCCAGAGTGCGCGCATGCGCTCGGCAATCTTTGCCTCCTGGGCATTCTGCTCGTTGGGGGTGTAGAAGCGTGTGCCTGAGAGCGAGTCAGGTAGAAATTCCTGACGCACGAAGTTGCCTGCATAGTCGTGGGCATACTTATAATCGGCACCATAGCCCATGTCGCCCATAAGTTTTGTTGGGGCGTTGCGCAGATGCAGTGGCACGGGACGGTTTGTGGTATCGTGGTTTACCATCGCCAGTGCCTTGTTTATAGCGGCGTATGCCGAGTTGCTCTTTGGGCTTGTGGCGAGATATATCGTGGTCTCGGCAAGCGTGATGCGCGCCTCAGGCATGCCAATCTTATGCACCGTGTCGAAGCAGGCATTTGCCAAAAGCAGTGCATTGGGATTTGCGAGTCCCACATCCTCCGATGCCAAAATCACAAGGCGGCGCGCTATGAAGCGTGGCTCCTCGCCTCCCGCGAGCATACGGGCAAGGTAGTAGATCGCTGCATTAGGGTCGCTGCCACGCACCGACTTGATAAATGCCGAGATGACGTCGTAGTGCTGCTCGCCCGACTTGTCGTAGAGGGCTATGTTCTGTTGCAGACACTCCGTGACGTAGCTGTCGGTGATTACGATCTCGCCATCCGAAGCGCTCACGATGATGTCGAGGATGTTCAATAACTTGCGGGCATCGCCTCCCGAAAAACGGAATAATGCCTCGCTCTCCTTAACCTCTATATGTCGCTTCTGAAGCTCAACGTCGGTTGTAAGCGCACGATCGAGGAGGGTCTGCAATTCGCTATCCTCCATTGGCTTAAGCACATAGACCTGACAGCGGCTCAAGAGTGGTGATATAACCTCGAACGAGGGGTTTTCTGTGGTAGCACCAATAAGTGTTACGATACCTTGCTCAACAGCGCCAAGCAGTGAATCTTGCTGTGACTTGTTGAAGCGGTGGATCTCGTCGATAAACAAAAAGGCGGGGCGAGCGTTGAATAGGTGCTGGTTCTTCGCCTTGTCAATAACCTCACGCACCTCCTTTACGCCCGACGTGACAGCAGAGAGGGTGTAGAAGGGACGGTCGAGGGTATTGGCGATAATCTTCGCAAGCGTGGTCTTGCCAACACCGGGAGGGCCCCACAGAATGAATGAGGGTACGCTGCCCGTGGCGATGAACTTGCGGAACACGCCGTTCTCACCTACGAGGTGCTTTTGTCCTATGTACTCGTCGAGGTTCTGTGGACGCAGACGCTCGGCCAAAGGTTGTAGTGCCATAGTATATAAGGTTGGAGGGTGTCTGAACACCCTCCTATACATATTATTAATGCTTGATATCGACCATCTTGTCGGGGTTGTGCTTATACTTGAAGAGTGCCCAGAAGAGGAGTGCGACAACCAAGGCATAGCCAGCAAAGATTAGCCATGTCTCGCTCCAGCCCTCGGCAATAGCATTTCCATTAAGCACTACCTTGTCGACATTCTCCACTGCCGCGGGTACGAATCTGTTTACAACGGCCTGTGCGCTGAGTGTGCCCACCGTAGCGCCGATGCCGTTTGTCATAATCATAAAGAGACCCTGTGCCGAAGAGCGCATCTCGCCGCTGGTGTTCTCGTTCACAAAGAGTGAGCCCGAGATGTTGAAGAAGTCGAAGGCCACGCCATAGACAATCATCGAGAGGATGAACATCCATAGACCATCACCGGGGTTGCCTAAGCCAAAGAGGCCGAAGCGCAATACCCATGCGAACATGGCAATGAGCATAACCCACTTGATGCCAAGTCGCTTAAGGCAGATTGGAATAAGCAGAATGCATAATGTCTCAGATACCTGTGAGAGTGAGATAAGTGCATTTGCGTGGTTTGCACCAAAGGTATTTGCAAACTCTGGGAGGTTCTTGAACGATGTGATAAAACCATTGGCAAAACCATTGGTAATCTGCAATGATACGCCAAGTAGCATCGAGAAGATGAAGAACATGGCCATCTGCTTGCTCTTAAACAGCTTGAAGGCATCAAGGCCGAGACGCTGCATAAGGCTCTTGTTGCCCACACTATTGCTTACAGGACAGTTGGGGAGAAGCAGTGTGAAGAGCGACATGGCAACGCCAATGAGTGCACACTGGTAGAACTGAGTGTGGCTGGCCTGGAAGCCCGCGAAGTCGCATATGAGCATAGCCACGATAAAACCTACGGTGCCAAATACACGAATTGGAGGAAAGGCCTTTACTGTGTCGTAGCCGCCAATCTCAAGCGATGTGTATGCCACAGAGTTTGAGAGTGCGAGTGTCGGCATGTAGAATGCAACACTTATAGAGTAGAGTGCAAACATGGGAGCAATCATGTTGCTCTCGGCAAAGTAACCCGCTGCGGCGATGAATATTGCGGCAACGGCGTGGCATAGACCGAGCAGACGCTGTGCGGGCATCCACTTATCGGCAATGATACCCATGATTGCGGGCATGAACATAGAGACAATACCCTGCATGGCGTAGAACCAGCCAATCATATCGCCCTCTCCTTTGGCAAAGAGATAGCCTCCCATAGATGTTAGATATGAACCCCATACTGCAAATTGCAAAAAGTTCATAATGATCAATCGTGTCTTTATTGATCTCATAATCAGTGTGTTTTATTTTTTAAAATTATATACTCTGAAAAATTTTTAACAAAGATATGAATTTTTTTTCACTTTTTCTTTGCAGTTTAAAAAAAATATTCTACTTTTGCACCGTCAAAAACAAACAATGGGCTATGGTGTAATGGTAACACTACAGATTCTGGTCCTGTCATTCTTGGTTCGAATCCAGGTAGCCCAACTATAACGACTCTCATTCGAGGGTCGTTTTTTTGTTTTTGTTGTGTGCGTTTGCAATGTGTAGTGCGGTGCACTACTGTCGTAGGTGTGAATGGTTGCGATGCTTGCATCAGCAAACCATACACACCTACGCCGCAACTCCGTTGCACCTATTGCAAACATGATACCCCCTATGCATGTCGTTTTGGTGCTGTGCCACCTGATTCTCACTTTGTGTTGGTTGAGCCGATATGATAGTGGTTTATTGCTCGACCTATGGTCTGCGCCTTTTTTATAATGTATCGGCTCTATTTTGCAAGCAAAATTCGAATCCAGGTAGCCCAACTACAACGACTCTCATTCGAGGGTCGTTTTTTTGTTTTTGTTGTGTGCGTTTGCAATGTGTAGTGCGGTGCACTACTGTCGTAGGTGTGTATGGTTTGCTGATGCAAGCATCGCAACCAATAACACGTCCCATGCAAACAAGGGGCCGAAAAGATAATGTACGTCATCTCTTCGGTCTCTTGTTTGTTTATGGGTGTCTCAGCTATCCTATTGTGTGCATGCGTATAGAGGCTTTGATAAGGGCGATGGCGCGGATGCGGCTAATCTCAACCTCCTTATCTGCATGGTGCTGGTTTTGACTTACAAGGCGTACATAGCCCTCGTGGTCAGACTTCTGTACATACTTAACGGTGATATACTCCTCGCCATCGATGTCGATAGAGAGCAGATACATATCACCCCAAAATACGTCGCGCACGTCGTTAAGCTGTTTGTAAAGAACAATATCGCCACTCTTTAGCAGTGGGTACATCGAATCACCAACAACATATATTGCGCCATCGCACTTGGGGAGATTGGGGATGTGGATGTAGTTCACTGGCTCAAATGTCTTCTCCTCAGCGAAAAGAGGCACAAGGCCCGCTGTACCCTCAATCGAGTATAGCGGCACGCTCTGCAATGGCAACGCGCGGTCGGAGTGTATGTTCAGAGGTGTGAGATTTGGCTCGGCATTGAACATCTTGCCGCGACCCGTCTCTATCCATTCTGGGTTGGCGTTAAAATCTTGAACTAAGATATTCTTGTTGCGTGACGATAGGCGGGCCTTGCCTGTTTCGATCATTGAAAGTGCTGCCTTGCCCACTCCAAGTCGCTGAGCCATTTGCTCTTGTGTTAAGTTTAGTTGTTTGCGCATAAGTCTGATGCGCCCGCCCATTGTATCCATATAAAAAATATCTATATTAAAAATTTGAATTAAACTCTTGACAAGATAATAATTTGAACTTATCTTTGCACCACAAAGTTAATTAATTTATTTTTAATTACAAATTTTGCACCATAAATTTAATCAATAAACCCTAAATTTTCAATTATGTACGAAATTACACCTACACTTTATCTTGAGTTGGCCACGCTGCTTTTAGAGCAAATTGGCACCCGTGACTTCTTTGCAGGGGCGGTCACAGTTAATGATGGCGACGTAGAATGTCGTTTGATATGCACTGTTGTTGTCTATCGTGACAGGCGCAATGCAAGACATATAACATCCCTATCACCTGTATGGTGGGAGTTACGCACCACCGAAGGCGAGGAGGTGAAGAGTAACGATTTTTCGTTTGGTGAGATGATGCAATACGTGAACTTGTAACTCTTGGCCTATGAGTATAGATAATCGTAATACAGTGTCGTTCATCGACTTTGCACAGCAGGTCTACCCCTTTTTGGAGTTGACGCCATTTCATCGAACCTACTATGCTATCCTTGAAGCCTTTGCCGAGGGGCGCATCCCAAAACTGATTGTTTCAGTTCCGCCGCAGCATGGTAAGAGTGTGGGTGCCACGACATTGCTACCTGCCTATATGCTTGGTATCGACCCCGATATGCGTATTGCTATTGCCTCCTATTCGGGCACTCTTGCCTCGAAGTTCAACCGTCGCGTGCAGCGTATCATCGAGTCGAGGGAGTATGCCGAACTATTCCCCGAGACGACAATTAAGCGCGGCACTAAGCCCGCGGGCTACATACGCACTTCGGATGAGGTTGAGATTATCGACCACAAGGGTGAACTTATAAGCGTGGGTCGTGAGGGCTCGCTTACGGGAAATCGTGTCGATTGTTTCATTCTCGATGACCTCTATAAGGATGCCATGGAGGCGCAGTCGCCCGTTGTGCGAGAGAATTGCTGGGAGTGGTACACCTCCGTCGTGCGTACGCGCATGCATAACACGTCGCGCGAACTTATAGTGTTCACGCGCTGGCACGAGGAGGATCTCATAGGCACGCTTATGCAGACGGAGCCATGCCGTGAGTTGCGCTCACTCAAGGACATCGATGAGGTGGATGAGAATACATGGCTGGTGCTTAACTTCGAGGCTCTCAAGGCTTCTCCGCCCACGGAGATAGACCCACGCGCCGAGGGTGAGGCGCTGTGGCCCGAGCAGCAGAGTAGGGAGTTGCTCCTTGCCAAGCGCCGCCTCGACCCCGTACGCTTTGAGGCTATGTATCAGGGACACCCCTCGACCAAGGAGGGACTTCTGTATGGCGATAACTTTCGTGAGTATGAGATGCTTCCGCGCGATGTCGTGGCACGCGCCGCCTATGTCGATACGGCAGATATGGGTGACGACTACCTATGTGCTGTTGCCTATGTTGTTGATACTGATGGCGTGATATATGTAACGGATGTGGTCTACTCGCGCGAGTCTATGGAGCATACCGAGCGTCTTGTGTCGGCAATGTTTCGCTCGAACAACACGCTGCGTGCAGCGGTGGAGAGTAACAATGGCGGCAGGGGTTTTGCTCGCGCCTTGCAACGCCTCGAACCTAAGGTGCGCATAGAGTGGTTTCACCAGAGTGGTAACAAGGAGGCGCGCATTCTCTCCAACTCTGCCACGGTGCTCCACACCATACGCATGCCACGCGACTGGGTGCAGCGATGGCCTGAGTTCTATGCCCACCTAACAACGTTCCGCCGATTGTTTAGGTCTAATCGCCACGATGATGCCGCCGATGTGCTCACGGGCATTGTCGAGAGGGAGGTAACCCCCGCCTCGAGTGGCAAGTGGCAGAGGATGTGTTTTGTATAGGTATTAAAAAAAAGTTGGTGTAATTTGTTGTTGCATCAACTTTTTTCGTATCTTTGCACCAGCATTGGTTCTCTTGGGCACGCTGCCCAATGGAGATTAAAAGGGAAATGGGTGAGATTCCCATACAGTTCCCGCTGCTGTGAGTTCTAAGAAGACTCTACGACATCACATTGTCACTGAGGATGTTATCCTTGGGAAGGCATCGTAGAGCAGAACAAGTCAGAAGACCTGCCAAGCGTTTATAACGAGATTGTGCCTGCGGCGAATGGGCTGGTCTGCGACTTGATTTTTTTATCGAGTGAAATATGATTTGTAGAGCGACTAATGGGGCATATTGTATATGCATGGGTCGGTATATGGTGCATAGACTATATACCGTCGTGGGCTCTATATGGCATAGTCTCGTTGTGTATGTTACGGAGAATGACTATTCACAAACCTTTAATTTACACAACATTATGGAGACAAAATCAAGTCTTGGCGCATTGCGCAACTACGTGAAGCCCTCGATGGAGGTGATATGCGTAGAGGTGGAGGGGGGATTCTCTCTCTCGAACAATCATGAACCCTCACCATGGGAGGATATGTAGAACAATCTAATGTTATGAGTATTATGAAAAACTTAAAAGTTTTAATGCTAATAGCAGCGGTTGTTGCATTTGCATCGTGTGAGAGTGTTAATGTTGAGGTTTCTGTGCCTGTAGATACCGATACATTGGTGGTTACAGGTTATAGCAGTGGCGAGACACGCACTGCATTTGGTGTGCCTGGAGCAAACGAGATTCCCTATACATGGACAAAGGGTGATTATATTTGGTTGGGAAATAATAAAAGTTCTCTCCTTGCGGAGGATGCAATCTTGGCACACTTTGTATTCAAAGGAGGTACTGCGGTAATTGGCTCGGGTCACATATTCTACAATATGACTGGTCAGGCTAAGAGTGCACATGTGCTTTCGCAGCAGAGCGCAGATGGCAACCTTGGTAACGATGGTGACTTCGGCTATGCGACGCTTGATGAGTACAACACCTTCTATTTGGAGCATAAGAGTGCTTATGTTTGGTTTGATACCAAGAGTGACGATGTGGATATGCCCAAGCTTCGCTCTATTACACTTGCCACTGAGGGTGTGGAGATTGCTGGAGAGCGTATCTACAACTTTGCAGATGGCGATTGGGATGACACAATCACAAATGGCAGTTCGACTATTACGCTCAACTTTGAGGATGGGCGTGAATTACGGTCTGTAAATGAGGGAGTTATGGCTGCTATGGTTGTGCTTCCTGCCGAGGTTGCCGGTACAACGCTTACCGTTACCTATACCTTTGAGGATGAGAGTACCTTTACCGAGGTGAAGACTCCATCCAAGAATTTTGAGAGTGGTGCAACACAGCGCATTGCAACAACAATCAATAAGAGCGATTTGAAACCAGCAGAACCAGAGCTCCCCTACGAGTTGCGCATCTTGACCTTCGAGGATGAGGATGCACGTTTTGAGCCGTATACCTTAGACTACGCGGGTGTTGATATCACAACATGGAGCGACCTTGTGGACGACCCACAGTATGGCGGTCCACTTACCTATGGAGACTTTATGTCGGCGATGTACACATGGTGGGATGAGGGTAACACCGAACTTGAGCACACCTTCCCCGACAACTACGCATACTGCTTCTGGGGTGGTGGCCACGCCATCTCGAACTACTGGGGCGAGGGTTTTACCGATGAGGATCGTGATGCGCACATTGCGAAGTACTATGGTGAGGACTATGTCGCGGAGAATGCAGGCAACGACGCTATGCTTGGCTGGTTCAACCTCCAGATGATGATTCCCGTAGCACCACACTCGGGCGACAACTTTGTGGTGCACTATGGCTACAAAGATTTCTTCTCGTATGTGGAGAACCTGCCAGAGCTTATCTTTGCCGATGGCGAGGCTCGCGTGATAGACCATATGTACATCACAAACACCAACTACACGCTCAATCAGCTCTATATGGGTGTTAAGAGCGAGGCGGGTAACAGCTTCGGTGGCAACTGGACTGGTCTGACAGAGGATGCGTGGATGAAGATTGTGGCTCAGGGCTTCGATGATGTCGATGCTGATGCCTATGCTGAGCCTGTCAGCGAGGCGGAGTTCTACCTTGTGCAGGGCGAGGATGTGGTTGTAGATTGGCAGAAGTGGAATTTGTCATCGTTGGGTGCTGTTGCCAAGGTGCGCTTCAACTTCCACTACTCCGATGAGATGGGTGGTCGCTATGGCTTTACCATCCCGGGCTACTTCGCCTACGACGATATAGCAGTGAGATTTGATAAATAAGATATGAAAAGAGTTTTAAGTTTTATTATTTTAAGTGTGTTGGTTGTAGTCACCTCGTCGTGTAATATCGACGAGGAGATTACGGCCTCTTTGCCCCCAAAGATATACCTCGATAGCGACTCGGGCGTCTATACCGTCAAGGTGGGTCGCGAGGTGATTATCGCCCCATCGTATGAGAATGCCGAAGGTGCTACATACAGCTGGAAGATGGATGGACAGCTCATTGGCAACGATGCGTCGCTCGCCTTTTCGCGCGAGAGCGTGGGTGAGTACTACATCCTGCTTACCGTGACTGCCAGCACAGGCTCCGATAGCGAGGAGATTCGTGTCGATGTGGTTGAATTGGAGATACCTATGGTCACTATTGCGGGTAACGAGAACGTCACCGTGGCTATGGGCACGGATGTGAAACTTAGTGCCTCGGTGCGCAAGACATCGCTCCCCACAACCTTCTCGTGGAGCATCAACGATGAGGTCGTTAGCGAGGATTTTTCTTATACCTTTGAGTCGGATGCATTGGGTACTTATACCGTTGTGGCAACTGCCTCGAACGAAGATGGCGCTCATAGCGACACTATGACTATTGAGGTGGTAAATCCCGAGGATATGCCCTTCGTCTGGGAGTTCGACCGCGAGGCCTACCACACCGTTGTTGGCAGAAAGTTGCGCATTGCACCCTCTGCTATAAGCGAGGTGAAGGGCGTAGCCTATGCCTGGAGCGTTGAGGGTACTGAGGAGGTTATCTCCGAGGAGTCGAGCCTTACGTTTGTTGCAGAGAGCGCTGGCGAGTATCATATCACAGCAACAGCGACTGCGGAGCGTGGTGAGGGCGAGGTATCTCTTACTCACAAGTTCGTAGTTGAAGTGTTCGAGGAGGGTATCTATCGTCGTGCGGTAACTATCTCATCCAAAGCGGATTGGAACAGGGTCTTTGAGTACACTCCCGCCCCTGGACAGTTTATCAACGAGCTTAAAACGGGTGGCTTCGACGGCACGCAGACAACGCGCGAGGCAGCCATAGCATACGCCGAGGCACGCATGAGCGAGGTGGACAATAGTGGCAACCCATATCCCAACTGGGTATCACTTGGTGGCTTCGGTGGCTATATCGTTGTGGGCTTTGACCACAGCGTTGTCAACTCTGGCGACTACGACCTTGCCATCCTCGGCAACTCCTTTGCGGGCTCATCGGAGCCCGGCATCGTGTGGGTTATGCAGGATGAG
Source organism: Alistipes sp. (assembly GCA_045637085.1). Lineage (GTDB taxonomy): Bacteria > Bacteroidota > Bacteroidia > Bacteroidales > Rikenellaceae > Alistipes. The sequence continues at coordinate 37,329 of JAZTYW010000009.1, forward strand.
AATGGAGATGGCGAGCCTAACGATACATGGTATGAGTTGGCGGGCTCGGAGACGGGCAAGGCGACAACCATTCAGAACTACGCAGTGACATATTATCGCCCAAGTGGTGCGGGCATGCCAGTGCAGTGGACCGACAACCTCGGCAACAGCGGCGAGGTTGACTACCTCAAGCAGTTCCACCGTCAGGACTACTACTATCCCCTTTGGATTGAGGAGGATAGCTACACTCTCACAGGCACATGTCTCGAGCCTCGCAACTATGATGCTTCGGGTAATGGCTCATACTGGGTAAATGACAAGTACGACTGGGGCTACGCTGATAACTTTAGCCCTGTGGACCGCCTCACTGATGAGGATAATGCCGAGGGCGAGGTCAATGCCAACCACTTCAAAATATCGAATGCCATAGATTGTGACGGCGAGCCTATCCACCTCGATTACATCGACTTTGTGAAGGTGCAGGTGGGTGTCAATGCCAAGAGTGGCTGGTTGGGTGAACTATCTACCGAGGTGTGTGGTTTCTACGATTATAACATGAAGAAGTAGCATGAAAACGAGATATGTTAGGTTGGCGTTAGCCCTTTTGCTCCTTGCTGCCACATCGTGCATGAAGTGGGAGTATGGCATCGAGGAGGATTTCGATATGTCGGCCTCGGGCGAGGGACTATTTATCTGCAATGAGGGTAACTTTCAGTATGGCAACGCCACACTCTCATACTATGACCCCGCGACAAAGAGGGTGCAGAACGAGGTCTTCTACCGCTCTAACGCCATGAAACTCGGCGATGTGGCGCAGTCAATGATTATCCGCGATGGCATAGGCTGGGTGGTGGTGAACAACTCGCATGTGGTCTTCGCCATCGACATCAACACCTTCAAGGAGGTGGGACGCATCACTAACCTCACATCTCCACGCTACATACACTTCGTCTCGGACGACAAGGCCTACATTACGCAGATTTGGGACAACCGCATCTTTATCGTCAACCCAAAGCGCTACGAGGTTACGGGCTACATCGAGATACCGAATATGACCATGGAGCAGGGCTCTACGGAGCAGATGGTGCAGTATGGTAAGTATCTCTTTGTCAACTGCTGGTCCTATCAGAACCGCATTATCAAGATTGACACCGAAACCGACCAAGTAGTCGATGAGCTTGTCGTGGGCATACAGCCCACCTCGCTTGCTATGGACTGCAACAACAAACTATGGACCGTCACTGATGGTGGCTACGAGGGCTCGCCATACGGACACGAGGCACCCTCGCTCTACCGCATAGATGCCGAGACCTTTACCATCGAGCAGCAGTTCAAGTTCAGCTTCGGCGACTGGCCCTCGGAGGTGCAGCTCAACGGCACAAAGGATAAAATCTATTGGCTCAACGACGATGTGTGGGAGATGGACGTTACGGCTGACCGCGTCCCCGTGCGCCCCTTCCTGCCCTACAACGGCACGTTGTACTATGGTCTTACTGTATGTCCCCGCACGGGCGATGTCTATATTGCCGATGCCATCGACTATGTGCAGCAGGGCATGGTATATCGCTACTCGAAGGATAGGGAGCTCCTCGACAGCTTCTATGTCGGCATCATCCCTGGCGCATTCTGCTGGAAATAATCCTTGCGACTATGAGAAGATTACTGCTAATACTTTCCGTTTTGCTATTGCCATATCTCGCTGTGGCACAGGAGGATTACGATACTAAGGATTGGGCGCGTAAGGGTCTGCGCATTCCCGAGGTCTCGGTATATGGTAATCGCCCAATCAAGGAGATAGGCACGCAGCAGACAAAGTTCGATACGCTGGCACTCAAGGAGAATATTGCGCTCTCCATGGCCGATGTCCTTACGTTCAACAGCGCAATTTTCGTCAAGAGTTATGGCCGTGCTACGCTCTCTACCGTAGCCTTTCGTGGCACGTCGCCTTCGCATACGCAGGTGTCGTGGAATGGCATGAAGATAAACAACCCGATGCTCGGCATGACCGACTTCTCGATGATACCATCATACTTCATCGATGATGCCTCGTTGCTGCATGGCACATCCTCGGTAAACGAGACGGGTGGAGGCCTTGGAGGTGCCGTGAAGCTCTCCACGAAGCCCGCGCAGGCCAAGGGCTTCGGTTTGCAGTATGTGCAGGGTGTCGGTTCGTTCAAGACCTTCGATGAGTTTCTGCGTCTGACATACGGCAATGACCACTGGCAGGTATCTACGCGTGCCGTATATTCGTCGTCACCCAACGACTACAAATTCCGCAACCACGACAAGAAGATAAACATCTACGATGAGGATATGAACATCATAGATCAGTACTATCCCATCGAACGCAACCGCAGTGGTTCATACAAGGACTTACACATCTTGCAGGAGGTATATTACAATACGGGCAGGGGAGACCGTTTTGGTCTTAATGCGTGGTACATAGACTCTAACCGCGAGCTTGCGATGCTCACCGTGGACCATGGCGACGCAACGGACTTCGATAATCGTCAGCGTGAAAACACCTTCCGCAGCGTGCTCTCGTGGGATCATCTGCGCAGCAACTGGAAACTCGGTGCAAAGGGTGGCTATATATACACATGGATGGCATACGATTATAAGCGAGATGTGGGCAATGGCACAATGGCGCACATGACGCGCTCGCGTAGCCGCATCAACACCTTCTATGGTCAGCTCGATGGCGAGTACTACATCGGCAGCAAGTGGCTCTTCACGGCCAACCTCTCGCTGCACCAGCATATCGTGGAGAGTGAGGATAAGAATATCGTGCGTCAGGATGGCAATAAGGCCATTGTGGGTTATCGCAAGGGACGCCCTGAGCTCTCAGGCTCGCTTTCTGCCAAGTGGCGCCCCATAGACCGCTTTGGCATATCGCTCGTTATCCGTGAGGAGATGTTCGGCCGCGAGTGGACACCCATAATTCCCGCGCTATTTGTCGACGGCGTGGTATCTAAGAGGGGTAACGTCATCGCTAAGGCCTCCGTATCGCGTAACTTCCGCTTTCCCTCGCTCAACGATCTCTACTTCCTCCCTGGCGGTAATCCCGATCTACGCAAGGAGTCGGGATGGACATACGACGCAGGTATCTCATTTGCCGTGGGTAAGGAGGGTATATACTCGCTCACAGGTTCGGCAAACTGGTTCGAGTCATTCATCAAGGACTGGATTATATGGCTGCCTACGCCCAAGGGCTTCTTCTCGCCCGAGAACATCAAAGATGTGCACGCCTACGGCGTAGAGCTCAAGGGGGACCTTAATGTCGCTCTTGCAAAGGAGTGGCAGCTCGGACTGAACGGCACCCTCTCGTGGACACCCTCAATAAATGTGGGCGAGCCCCGTACACCCGCCGACCAGTCGGTAGGTAAGCAGCTCCCCTATGTCCCCGAGCTGTCATCCACCGTCACTGGTCGCCTCACATGGCGCTCATGGTCTTTCCTCTATAAGTGGTGCTACTACTCCGAGCGATTTACCATGTCTTCCAACGACTACACACTCACAGGCAAGCTCCCTCCCTACTTTATGTCCAATATCTCTCTTGAGAAGGCATTTACATTTAAGTGGGCAGATATATCTGTCAAAGGTGCTGTGAATAATCTCTTTAACGAGGAGTATCTGTCGGTGCTCTCGCGCCCCATGCCGGGTATTAATTTTGAGATATTCCTCTCCATCACCCCCCATTGGTAGATTTGGAGTGATAAGGCAGACATCTACTGCCGCTAACAAAAGAGAATGTGAATAGGCAGTACGCTATAGTACAGCCTATCCACATTTTTTTTGCCGAGCGTTGTATCTGCAGCCTTCTGACTCCAAATCGGTTGTGATTGTTAGGGAAATTAATGAAATTAGGGAATTTAGTGACCAAATATCATCACTAAACTCCCTAATTTCCCTAAACTCCTTAAATTCTCTAACTTCCTCAATCTCTCTAATCTCCCCTCTACCAGCTTTTAAAGCTGTTCCACGAACTATTCTGCTCTGCCGATTTCTCCACCGAGTCGGGGAGGTTGACAAAGAAGTCGAAGCCTGTCCACGCCTCAATCTGATCTACCGTAACCGTGTAGTTGGTGTAAGAGTCAGAATACTCCTTATTCTCAAACCAAAAACCTATGGTCGATGCAGATGTTACAGTGCCTGAACTGTTGGTCTTGACCTTTAGCACTACTTTGTAGAAGTAGTTAGGGATGGGTACACTCTTTGTGTCACTATTTGACTTGATGTAAGATACGCTCTTGTTCTCACCAACCTTCTCAAAGGCTACACCTGTGGTCACATATATCTTCTCACTCTCGCCAATGCTCTGCACTGCTTGCTCCAGTGAGTTCCAGATGCCATCGTTGAAGCGTGTCTGTACCTGAGGCACAGAGTTGGTGAAGTAGAAGGTCTGCAACTGCATGCCCTTAATACCATTGCGCGAAGCATTTGGGATGAGGTGTCCGCGGCGGTATGTGTCGCCCTGATATGTGTTGTTTAGGTTTACCTGATCCTCCTCATCGATATAGGGGTTGTAGTTCCAGTTGCTGGGTCTACTCAATGAGCCCATATGCTTACTCTCCAAGGGGTATGCAACCCAAAGAGTTGTATAGGTATCCGTGTCGTAGTAGTGGGTGTAGTTACGCTCGCTGTTGTAGTATATCTTGTACTCAGCAGCATTGGGGTAGGCATTGTCGGTGCGCATGGCTGGTAGCTCCAACCAGCTCTCCGATGCCTCTCCGCCCTCGGTTGTGTCGTCGCCAGTTCCCGGGGTAGGGTCTGGTGTGGGAGGTGTTACCTCACCTCCCGTGTCACCGCCCTCAGTTCACTCAGCGTAACCAGTCCACTCAATATCCCAAATAGATACGCGGTCCTTGTTGCTAGATGAGTTGTTGCTTGGTGAGTTATTTGTAATCTCAATTACAAAATCACCTGCAACATTAACATCCTGCTCCCAAGTGTAAACTTTCTTCTGAGTAATGCTATTTACGTCAACTCGATAAGTTTGTACTGCAGAACCATTCTGCTTGATGGTAATGGTGAAGTCAACACCATTTGCCTCAGAGAATGCGTGGCCATACTTCAAAGAGAGCTTACCGCAACCAGTAGTCAAAGTTGGTGATGTAATCGAACCCTTCGCAGAGGTCTTACCGTTCATCGTAAATGCACGTGTAGTATTTGTTGAACCAATGAAATTGAATGTTGGGTTGTTGTCAGATGTTCCACCCTGCATTACTGCACAGTTTGCACCCTTCCATCCAGCAGTTGTGGTACGTGCAGCATAACTGCTGTTTGCACTTACAGTATTAAAGTCATCACGACCACCAGCAATCTCATCTGCTGATACCTTTTTCTCCTGGGCGATAGCAACTACCGCTGACAACTCACCTGCAGTGAATGTGAGGTTCGCATAGATATCCTCCTCAGTCTCGTTAGCAGGGGCTGTGATAGTGTATGTTGTACCCGACTTCAAAGCAACTGTGAAGTGTGGGTTGTCGACGCTTACAGAGATAGCATCAGTAGCATTTACCAATGTTGCTGTAACATCCAATGAACCACCCTCAGCTGCAAACTCAAGTGTGCTCTTGTCTACATTAATACTCTTGTGTGAAACATATACAGCGTTCTTAATCTGTGGGCTGTCGTTGTAAACATTATACTTACCCTTGATAGTGATGATGTCACCCTGCTTAAGGCCAGCTTCTGCCCACTGCTTCTGTGCTGTGCCATCGGGAGTCAAAAGACCATATACATATACAGTGCCTGTTGCATCAGTAAGGTCGAAGTTACCATATGTTGTATTAACAACATTTGTAATCTTACCAGTCAATGTGTACTCGGTTGCAGTATCCTTAAGATCAAGGAATTTTGCAATAGTCATAGTGTCATCATCCTCCTCACCTGAGTTCTCGGCAGCCTCCTGCTTTACGGTTACCTCAACGCTATTGCAACCCTCAGCCGAGAAGGTGATTGTTGCGCTACGTGCTGCGCCCTCATTCATCGCAGCTTCTGCACAGACGATGTTGTCATCAGAAAGGAGTGTCAACCATTCAGCATCGGTTGTGGCAGTCATCTCTGCATTAAAGCCATTCATAGCTGTTATCTCAAACTCGGCCTCACCACCACCAGCAGAGAATGTATACTCTGTAGGAGTTACGGTAAAGTAAGGAGCATTGTTCTCGACAACGGGAACAAGGTAAAGATCATGAACCTGTGTGCCCTTGTAGAAAGCAAAGCGCTCCTGACCAGAGTTCTTGTTATAACCAAGGATACGCTCTGGATTTGACTTAACTCCAATGTTATACTGCTGTGTAGTGCCATCAATAGGAGTGATTGTCAATGTCTGAGCATTGCCTAAGTAAGCATTGTTGTTTGATTTCCAGTAGAGATATTTACCCTCATTATTCTGAAGTGTGAAACCACCATCTGCCGCTGCGATAGTCCAAACCAATGTCTCGTCATCAGTTGTAAAGGTGGTTGCTGTGCCATCATATTCTACCTGAGCATAAGACATGAAGTCACCGCTACCCTTAACGCCCTTCATAGCATAGTACTTAGAGCCATTCTTTGCGATAACAACATACTCACCCTCAGCAAATGCAACATTAGTCTCAACTGTAGCATTTGTCATATTTACTGAGAATGTGCCCAGGTTGCCCTCAGTGAACTTCAAAGAGCGATCTGCAGGAATCTCCACCTCACGAGTATAAGACTTAGCACCGCAAACAGCCTTCACCTTGAATGTTTCGCCAGCCTCCATCTCGAATGGGTTACATGCAAAATAGATGTCGCGTGTAGCGATAGGCTCATCGTAGCTGATAGTAAGAACGTTTGTCTTGCCATGGTAGCCATACTGCGAAACCTCACCAGTAGTTGCATTAACATAGTTACGACCTGCCAATACATCATCAGTGCCAGCAGTAAAGATAACCTTCTCAATAGCTGCATCTGCTGGAAGGTTATTTAATGTCATCTTACCAAGAGCAACCAAGCGCTTGAACTGCATATTGAGCTCCGTAGGCTGTGCCTCAGTCTCGATTTGCTTCGATACAAGAATGTCTGCCGCAGGGTCGAAAGATGTTGCGGTAGGCATCTGCTGATCCTTAACAATAACCTTAATCTTTGCAGCATCAACCTTATCTGCATCATCCTCCACAACTGCATCTTCAGGGTAGATAGCGTTGTATGTGAATGATGCATCAGATGTATTTGCGGGGAAAGCTACAGTAAACTGAGCCTTACCATTGCTATCAATGTTGATAGCTGTTGTTGTGCGATATGTCGCCGAGTTCTCGATAACCTTGAGTGCGTCGCCCTCGCTCCAGTTAACTCTGCTGTTTGCCTCGTCGATAACGGTACGAGTGTCGTCAGCCTCTGCAATGATGGTCATTGCGACCTCCTGGGGACGAGTAATCTCCTGGATACTCTCATTCTGACATGAGGCAAGGCCCATTGCAGCTACTGCAACGAGCATCAAATTTCTAAACATCTTCTTCATAGCCATCATAGATTTAGAATTCGCCATTGTCGTTAATGTCGAAATCGTCACCGGCCTCTCCTTCATTACCAAAGCTCGCCGTAAAGCCCTGCTCCACAAGCGTTGTGATAACCTCCAACGCAGGAGCTGTGTACTCCATTGAATTGTTAATCTTCATAGTTTTTTAATTTGTAATATTATATGATTTTTTAGCTTAATAACAAAATATACCTTATGTATATAAGATGGTGCAAAAGTACAAAATAAATTCTATCCGACCAAAAATTTAGCCGGATAGAATAGTTTGTGAATAAATTATATCGCTACTTGAAGAGCATCTGCGCAAACTCTCCGAGATAGATGCGCCAATTTCGCCAGATGTGTCCTCCATCGCTCTCGCGATAGGTGTAGGGGTAGCCCGCCTTATCGAGAAGCTCGCGGTAGCGCACATTCTCATCGTAGAGGAAGTCATCCTTGCCGATAGCTATCCAATACAGCGCCATGCCCTGCTCAAACTGGCGTGCGAGCTTGGCGTCGAGGTCGGCGTATGTTGCTATATTCTCCTTGCCGCGGAAGATAGCCGCAGAGAAGAGGCCAACATAATCGAACATAGTGGGGTACTCCTTTGATATCTGCATCGAGTGGAAACCACCCATCGAGAGACCTGCAATAGCGCGATAAGCCCTCTTTGCCTTTGTGCGGTAGTGGTCATCCACCCACTCGACAATCGAGGGGAACATCGTCTCGAACGAACCATCCATAGAGCCACTCATATATGGTCGCCACATACCCTCATGTGAGTATCCTGGCGCTGCGACATGCTGTGTGCAGCCGTTTGTCATAACCACAATCATAGGCTCGGCCTTGCCCGCAGCGATAAGATTGTCCATTATCTCTGCCACGCGACCCGTAGCCGACCATGCATCCTCGTCACCGCCCATGCCGTGAAGGAGGTAGAGAACAGGGTAGCGACCCTTGCCCTCCTCGTAGCCCGCGGGGGTGTAGATTGTCATGCGGCGCTCTCTGCCATCGCTAACCTCGGCCCACACCTTTGCCATGGTGCCGTGGGGTACATTTTGTGCGGCATAGAGGTCGCCACGCTCGCCAGGTATGATAAAGTAGTTCATCTGTGAACCCACGTCACGCATGACATAGCTATTCATTGGGTCGTTGACATGGTCAATGCCATCGACATTGAACCAGTAGCAGTACAACTCCGATGCAAGTGGCTCAGAGGTGTACTCCCACACGCCGTTCTCGTGGCGTGTCATTTCGGCGTCGCCCTCTACGCAGTCACTAACGAGTTTTACGCACTCTGCATTAGGGGCGTATAGGCGTATGGTGACGCTGTTGTCGGCGTTTATCTCGGGTGATACGTCGGCATCCTTTTGCCATAGGTTTTGTTGTGCGTGGAGTGTTGTTATGCTCGCAATAAACAGAACTGCAAGGGTTAATAAGCGTGTTTTCATAGTATTATGGGTTATTGTTATTTGATGTTTGTAATGTTTCGTGCTCCGAGGAGGTAGTATGCCAGGTGGTCACTAAGGCGTATGATGCGCGATATTAGCAATGATATTGCCACAACCAACACTGCTACGGTGAGTCCCACAACAAGGGGTGTAAATATGTTGGACGTGTCGGCAATGTATGGGCGCAATACGATCGGCATATTAAGCAGCACAAAGTAGTGCAACAGGTAGATGTCGAGCGTGTTTCGGCCAACAAATTGCAATGGCTTGCCGATGTATCTGTTCTCACCGAAGAACTCACTGTAACGACGGAAGAGACCAAAGACGGTGAGTATTCCGAAGTAGCCAATAATTGCCCTTATGAGTGCGCTTATGATGACCACATGCTTGTGTGCGAGGTAGCTGGTTGCTAAATCCATGTTGTTGTTGAGAGCTATTATCCACCACGACAATGTGAATAGACCTATAACCACAATGCCCATCTTTGCGCTGTTGTCAAGCGTGCGCTCAAACCATTCGCGGCGGCAGCTGCACATAGCTCCAAAGGCGAAGTAGTGGAAGTATTTGAAGGTCATGCTCAGTGTAAGAGTGGTATCTACATAGCCAAGTGCCGAAAGGTCGGAGAGGGCAAAGAAGCAGATGATGGCAATGGTAAACAGTCGCTTGGTAAAGAGCTCCAGCGCGGTGCCGCGGCGTGCGTTGATGTGTCGTGCCGAATAGTAGATTACCAGCATGTTGAAGAGTGCGAACGTGAACCAGTAACCCATCTTAGTTGGGCGCGTGAAGAACTCCGTTATGGGCACCTCGCCATGGACGAGCGTGAAGAGCATGCCGATGACAAATGCGGGGATTATCATCGTGCGCACCTTGCTTCCGAGGCGCGAGAGGGTGTCGGATGTGCTCCATGACTGCTCGCGGCGGAACGAGATAAAACCGCTGATAAAGAAGAAAAGCGGCATGCGGAAATTGATAAAAAACTGGTTTACGAGCGATGTATTGTCCAAGTATATGTGGCTAAATACGACCAAAATCATGGTGAAGCCACGCAGTGCATCAATATATCCTATTCGTTTACTAATGTTTGCCATCTGGGGTAGTAGTGATATGTTTAGCAAAGGTAGTAATTTTTAACCAATTTGACCTAATTCTGATATTTATTCTCTGCACAGTCGTTGCTTAACCGCTTTTTTTCGTACCTTTGTAGTGATGACCTGATGTGTTGGGTCGTATATTGCGTATATTGTATAGTGGCATGAAAATTGGAGTAATTTCAGATACACACGGAGTCTTTGATGATGTGCTCAAAGAGTTTCTTGCGCCATGTGATGAGGTATGGCATGCGGGTGATTTCGGCTCGCTGGAGACGGCAGATGCCATTGCGGCATTCAAGCCTCTGCGTGCCGTGTATGGCAATATCGACGGTGGCGTTATGCGCCGCATCTATCACGAGAGCAACTGCTTTGAGGTGGATGGCTGCAAGGTGCTGATGATGCACATCGGAGGCTATCCGCGTAACTACTCACCTAAGGCACTGCAACTTATACATGGTGCTCGCCCAAAAATCTTCGTGTCGGGACATTCGCACATCCTCAAGGTTATCTATGACCCCATCTACGATCTTCTGCATATTAACCCCGGAGGTGCGGGCATCTATGGCATACATCGTGTGCGCACGGCTGTGAGGTTCGACATCGAGGCTGGCGAGATCAAGAATATGGAGATTGGCGAATGGAATAAATAGCGTTATTAAATTCCTATTATGAAAAAACTATTTCTTGCTATTGTGGTGCTGATGCAGAGCTGCTTTATGCTTTCGGCACAGGAGGTGGTGTGTGATACGTTTCACTATGCTACGCATAACGGTGAGGCGCTGTATCTCGACAGGTATATGCTGGATGCCGAGGCTGATGCTCCGCGTCCATGTATGATCTTTGCCTTTGGTGGTGGCTTTGTCAAGGGCGTGCGCAACCACGAGTATTACTCTATCTTTTTTGATCGCCTCGCGCGCGAGGGTATCGTTGTGGTGTCGATAGACTACCGCCTGGGACTCAAAAACCTTAATGCCGATGGTGGTATGGTCGCCATGATTGATATTTTCGATAATGCCGTGAATATGGCTGTTGAGGATATGTATTGCGCCACCAACTTCGTTATTGCCAACGCTGAGGAGTGGGCGGTGGACACCACGAAGATTATGCTCAGTGGCTCGAGTGCGGGTGCCATCACTGCTGTGCAGGCAGAGTGGATGAGGTGTCACGGTGCTTGGCGTGCCAAGGTGCTGCCCGAGGGTTTCAGATATGCGGGTGTCGTGTCGTGTGCGGGAGCCATCTTCTCCACTGATGGAAAGCCCAAGTTTGCCTCTCAGCCTGCACCGATGTTGCTTTTCCATGGCACGTCGGATAGAAATGTCCCCTACGACCATGCCTCGATGTTTGGCGTTGGCTTCTATGGCTCGGCCTATATTGTCAAGCAGCTCGAGAGGCTCGATTCCCCATATTGGTTCTACTCGGCAGAGTATATGGACCACCGCATGGCGGGCATTCCATTTATCTATGAGTGTGATATTATAATGCAGTTTATCCGCGACTTCGTTATTCGTGGCGAGGCACTCCAAATTCATACGGATCTTGTATTCCTCAATGGCGATAAGCAGCCCACACGCTTCAAGGTTATGGACTACATCAAAGCCAACTATATGAGAAAATAGGGTAGTGAGTGATAAATCGTGTGGCGTGACATCTAATGGTGTCGCGCCATTTTTGTGATGGGTATGGTGAGTTGATGTGGTAAATGGGGTAACTATTTGTGGCGAGCCTACGGTCATCGCCAATCGTATTTAATTTATGTAACTCCTACCCAAGCATGCCTCCCCGCAATTTGTTGTCAGAAGGGGTTAGGCTTGGCATCGACATGAAAAAGCCACCGATGGGTAGTACTTAGTGTACGTCCCATTGGTGGCTTTGATTGAGAGGTCAAGAATGACCCCTTATCACAACAAATTATTACTTGTTGTAAGCCTTCATAACAGAGATAAGGTCAAGCACCTTGTTAGAGTAACCCCACTCGTTGTCATACCAAGAAACAACCTTCATGAATGTCTCGTTGATAGCGATACCAGCAGTAGCATCGAAGATTGAAGTGCGAGCGTCGCCAAGGAAGTCTGAAGATACAACAGCCTCGTCAGTGTAACCAAGGATACCCTTGAACTCACCCTCAGATGCCTTCTTCATTGCAGCACATACCTCCTCGTAAGTAGCAGGCTTCTCGAGGTTTACAGTAAGGTCAACAACAGATACGTCCAAAGTAGGAACACGCATAGACATACCAGTAAGCTTGCCCTTCAATGCTGGGATAACCTTACCTACAGCCTTAGCAGCACCTGTAGATGATGGGATGATGTTGCCGCAAGCTGCGCGACCACCACGCCAGTCCTTCAATGATGGACCATCAACAGTCTTCTGTGTAGCAGTTACAGAGTGAACAGTAGTCATAAGACCGTTTACGAGACCGAAGTTGTCGTTCAAAACCTTAGCGATAGGAGGCAAGCAGTTTGTAGTACATGAAGCGTTAGAAACGATCTTCTGGCCAGCGTACTCAGATGTGTTAACACCGCATACGAACATTGGGGTGTCATCCTTTGAAGGAGCTGACATAACTACATACTTAGCACCAGCCTCGATGTGAGCCTGAGCCTTCTCAGCTGTGAGGAACAAACCTGTTGACTCAACAACATACTCTGCCTCAACCTCGTTCCACTTCAACTGTGCGGGATCCTTCTCTGCAGTTACGCGGATAGGGTTGCCGTTTACGATAAGGAGGTTCTTCTCCTCGCAGTAGTCAACAGTACCCTCGAACTTGCCGTGCATAGTGTCATACTTGAGCATGTAAGCCAAGTAGTCAACTGGGCAAAGGTCGTTAATACCTACAACCTGGAACTTGTCTGCCTGAGAGCAAGCAGCGCGGAATACCATACGGCCGATACGACCGAAACCGTTGATACCAATCTTAATCTGTGACATAGTCAATAAATATTAAATTAATAGTTAATAGTAATCGTAATTTATAAATACAATCACAAAGTTAAAAACTTTTGTGCGAAGAAACAAAGAAAAACTCAATTATATTAGAGTCGTATTGTCGCTTTTTTCGCCATTTGGGTAATTATATGGCTATCGTGATACATTTTTAGCACGTTTAGCCATCGCTGAGGCGAAGACAAAGTCGTTGAGCTCAGGGTTCTCCGAGAGAAGAATATCATCCTTTGTGCCCTCCCACCACTTGTTTCCTTCGTGGATATATACAATCTTTTCACCAATCTCCATCACCGAGTTCATGTCGTGCGTGTTGATTATCGTTGTGATGTTAAACTCCTTGGTGATGTCGTAAATAAGGTTGTCGATAACTACCGATGTCTGTGGGTCGAGACCCGAGTTGGGCTCATCGCAGAAGAGGTAGCGTGGGTTGAGCACTATGGCGCGCGCAATAGCCACACGCTTGACCATACCGCCACTAAGCTCCGAGGGGTAGAGGTGGTCGGCACCCATCAGACGAACGCGCTCGAGGCAGAAGGTCACGCGGTCACGTTTCTCACCCTCCGACATTGTGGTAAAGAGGTCCAGTGGCAGACGTACGTTTTCGCGCACGGTAGATGAGTCCAATAGAGCACCACCCTGGAAGATCATGCCCACATCCTTACGTATCTCCTTGCGCTCGCGGAAGTTGAGGTCTGTGTAGCACACATCGTCATAGAATATCTTGCCAGCGTCTACGTCGTGGAGTCCCACGAGTGATTTGAGGAGCACTGTCTTACCCGAGCCACTGCGACCGATGATAAGGTTTGTCTTTCCGGTTTCGAAGTCAACGCTTATGTCGTTGAGCACGGTGCGACCCTCGAAGGTCTTGAATATGTGGTCTGCTCGTATCATGCGCGCATAATTTGTGTTAGAATGAGGTTGAATACCATGATTGCCACCGAACTTGATACTACGGCACGTGTTGAGGCACGACCAACCTCGAGTGAGTTACCCTTGGCGTAGTAGCCGCAGTATGCCGAGATTGAGGTGATGATAAATGCAAATACGGAGCCTTTAACCAGCGCGTAGGTAATTGCAAATGGCTCAAAGTAGTAGAATAGACCCTGGATGTAGTCTCCAGGGAGCATTATGCCTGTAAGTACCGCCAATGCGTAGCCACCGATAATACCCACGACGATGCTGAACAACGTAAGCAGTGGGAAGAAGATGACCGTTGCCACAATCTTGGGCAGGATGAGGTACGACGCAGAGTTCACACCCATGATTTCGAGTGCGTCAATCTGCTCGGTGATGCGCATTGTGCCAATCTCGGATGCAATGTTAGAGCCAATCTTACCCGAGAGGATTAGTGCGAGTACGGTAGATGAGAACTCCAGCACCATAACCTCACGAGTGGCATATCCAATCATGAACTGAGGAATGAATGGCGACTCAAGCGTAATGGCCATCTGAAGCGCCATTACGGCACCGATGAATGTCGAGATGATTGCTGTGAGCGATATGGAGTTGAAACCGAGGGCCTCAATCTCGAAAGCCACGCGACGTAGGTATATGCTCATCTTCTCGGGGCGCGAGAACACCTTGCCCAGAAGCATGACATAGCGACCTATGCTCTCCAGTAGTTTAATCATAGTCTATAGTTGTGCGTTTGTGTTTCTTGTTACTCAATCTCCTCAAAGTCAACATACTCGCCATCGTTGTTGTTGGGCTTTGTGGTCTTTGTCGATGTTGTCTTTGACGATGTGTACTGCTGTGCCTGACGGGCATCTGCCTGCTGCTGCATCTGCTGCACGAAGTCCTCAAGACGCATGCCCTGTGCAAAGTTGAATCCCGAGAATCCTGCTCCTGCGGCGTTGCCAGCACCTCCGAAGCCCGAGAAACCAGCACCCGCATTGCCGCCCATGGCGTCGCGATACTGCTGTTCGAACTGACTGCGCATTTTACGCATTTTGTTTCTTACCACGAGGGCAACGATAACGATGAATATGAGCATGCCGAGCATGAACCAGCGTACCCACTCGAAGAAAATCGGGGGCAGGATGATTAGTGCGAGCAGACACATTGTGAATATAGGACGACGCTCGAACATTGCGAGCAATCCGTATAAAGCAATTTTCAGATAGTTCATTTTTAGCGTTGAATGTTTGTTATTTATAATAACGCTTGTTGAGGCTATTAATTACTTAGCAACCGCCAAAGTTACAAAATTATTCACAAATGACAAAATGTAGACCAGATTTGATAATGTTTGGCGAAACGACGTATGCAAGCGTGACTGCTTTAGCGTCAGAGTGGTGTGGTAGTGGAGCAACACAAATAACCCACTCGAGGATAGTACATTGACGTACATCCTCGGATGGGTTATTTGCGTGTATATGCAGCTAATGCACTGCTATAAGAGAAGCCTTGTCGCAGTTTTAACTACTTTGTATGAATCGATACATTATTCTCTGGCTCAACCTTAACAGCAGAGAGTGAGATACCCTCGCTTACAACGATTGACTGAGGCACAGAGAAACTTGACTTCTGAGCAGCGTTGAGCTCATTAACGAGGTCGATAAGCTCCTGAATATCGTTCTTGTTATTGATAGTAGGTTTTGTTGTTGCGCGACCGATACCACCAGGCTGACCAGTAGCTGAATCTACTGCGTATGCCAAAGCTGTGTGCTCGTAATTCCAGTCAGTTACATAGAAGCCATAAGGCTGTGACATTGAGCAAGTATCCCAGTAGCCAGTAGCCATCTTCCAAAGCTCAGGATCAGTGTAGTTCATGAGGTTGTCGCCGAGCAAAGTAGTGAAGAGTGAGCGAGCACCATCGAGGTTAGAGTACTTGAAGACGCTGATAGCCTTGCCCTTTGTAAGATTAGCGTCACCGAGTACCTGACCATTCTCATCGTTACCAGAGTAGTTACCGATGAACTCAACAGTAGGAGTTACATCACCTGGCTTTCTAGTAGTTGCGAGGTTCTCGAATGTCTGAACCTTAGCTACCTTACCAGTCTTATGGTCGATAGCGAAGATGTAACCCATGATAGTTGTCTCGGGCTGCATGCCTGAAGCATCGATAGTGTAGTTGCCTTTGTAGAAGTACATACCCAATACCTGAGACAGTGTGATGTTAGGATCGTATGTCTGCTGCATCTCGAGAATCTCAGCGATACCAGCCTCTACCTCTGAAACAAGAACCTCCTCATTGTACTCCTCAGGCTTGCAAACACCTGGAGTGTAGTATGTTGAAGCAACTGATGATGTTACACCAATCTTCAAGCTATAAGGAGTTACTGCCGAAGCTGTCATGTTGAACTCAGTCTCTGAAGCATCAGGAGCGGGCAATGTGCGGAATGTAACCATCACAGGATCAGTAGTGACACCATAATTACTAATGTAACCGAATGCAATAACACAATATTCTGTATCAGGAACGTCGAGCTTGTATTTGTATGGGCTACCAGGACCACCTGTATAGTCCTGAATACCTCTGTATGTTGGAACATACGATCCAAGTATTCGGAGCATGATATCTTTAGAAGTAGATTTTCCATCGTACTCCATAACTCTCCAACAGAAATACAAGGAATCTTTTGATGGGGTAATCTTGATGCCAGCGCTAATTGTATCAACATCGGTTACTTCGATCGTAAAATCAGCTGATTCAGATACATATTCATTTGAGAACATCATCTCGACACTCTCCGATGTAATACTGTTTTTTCCGTCGCTAATAGTCAATATAGCATAGTTATCTTTCATTAAATCAAGCTTATTAGCGGACGCAGTAATGCTGATTATGCCATTATCATCTGATGTACATGATATAACGGGCATATTGATAAGATTAGCCGCACGAGTTTCAGTCTGAACAGCAGAGATAGTGAGCATTGACTCATAGTTCTCTGCAATGATAGAAGCCAACGATGCAGGTGCTACCATAACATCGAACTCAGCAACAGCTTCATTATTATAGACTGAAATAGTAGCCTTGCCATCGCTATATCGAGGAATGAACACTACAGACTTGAGATTTGCCAATGAAGAGCTATCAGCCATTGGAACAACAATCTCTGTTCCGTCTGAAAGGGTCAAATAGATGTACTTGTCATCAAATGTAACTGATGAGAAGAAACTATCACCGTCAACGCCATCCTTGCCGTCAACGCCGTCAACGCCATCTACACCATCTTTACCATCTGCGCCAGTTGCTTTGTCAAGAATGGTCCAGGTTGCACCATTGTCGTATGAGATATACCAATAGTCATTCTCAATCTTGAGTTGGGGAGTGATGCCATCGGCACCATCCTTGCCGTCAGCACCATTAACGCCATCTTTGCCATCAGCACCATCCTTGCCATCAGTGCCATTAACGCCATCTTTACCATCAGTACCGATAGCCTTTATCTTGTTGCCATTTTCATCGGTTAGCCACTCTCCGTCCAAAGTCCAGTAGTAGATGCCATCTGTGTCCTGACGTACACCGATTACAGGAGTGTAGCCATTCTTGCCGTCTACGCCATCCTTTCCATCAGCACCATTTGCTCCATCCTTGCCATTCTCGCCATGGTAAATAGTGACAGAGCCTGACTTAGAAAAGTTGATGGTATATCCTATGGTTTTGCCATTTTCTGTAACCTGAACAATAGAGGTTACATAGTCATTGTTTTGCAGTGCTGTAAGGATAGCTTGCATTGCTGAGATATTAGAGTTAATCTCCTTGCAAGTCTTTTCCAACTCTACAACGCGTTGTTCAAGGTTGTTGATACTGTTCCAAATGCCCGTATCATCATAACTACATGATGACACGATCAATACGAAGAACATTGTCGTAAGTGTAAATAGTTTTTTCATAGTAATATTAGTTTAATAAGGTTTGTGTATCAAGCTATATTACCGTCTCAACTCCTATGACGATGGGTTATAAAAACAGAAAGTGTGGAGTTGATTCCGTTTATTACTATGAAGGTTGTGGAAAGACCCAAACTGAAATAAACGATACAATGCCCCACACTTGGATAGTATGGGGTATATGCACAGAGCGTGCATAGTCACACATAGCTATACAAGAAATGAGTGCTATTCGTTCATCCTTCAGTTTAGAAAACTTCCACATTTTCATAGTAGGACTGCGAAAACACTTTCAATATGTCTGCTACTCTATTCGAATAGCACTACAAAATTAAAAATAATTTCTGAAACGAACAACACTCTTGCGGGACATTGCAAGAATATATAGTGTAAAAAGCAAGAATCCCATGCAGAAAATTATTTGATTAGGACCTGTTTAGCGTCAGAGTGGTGTAGCAGTGGCGGTGGCATGAAAAGGCTCTGGATGGATGGGTGTCCGCCTCGTTTGATGTCAGAAGGGGTTAGGCTTGTGTTGATTAGCGAGATGCCTTTTAGCGTCAGAGTGGTGTAGCAGTGGCGATGACATGAAAAAGCCCTGGATGGATAGTACTTGGCGTACATTCCATTCAGGGCTTTGATTGAAGCGTCGCTGATGCGCCGCTATCACGCTAAAAGCCTACTCCCACTCGATTGTTGCTGGTGGCTTCGACGAGATGTCGTACACTACGCGGTTTACGCCGCGCACCTTATTTATAATCTCGTTCGACAAGCGCGCCAAGATCTCGTAGGGGATGTGTACCCAGTCGGCGGTCATGCCGTCGGTAGACTGCACAGCACGCAATGCCACGCAGCGCTCATAGGTACGCTCATCGCCCATAACGCCTACCGACTGCACGGGCAACAAGATAGCACCTGCCTGCCAGATCTTGTCGTACCAGCCTGTCTCGCGCAATGTGTCGATATAGATCTTATCCACGTTCTGCAAGATCTCCACCTTCTCGCGTGTGATCTCGCCCAAGATACGGATAGCCAAGCCTGGACCTGGGAAGGGGTGACGGCTGATAAGGCGCTCGGGCATGCCCATAGAGCGACCTACGCGGCGCACCTCATCCTTGAACAAGAGGCGCAAAGGCTCAACAACCTTCAAGCCCATCTTCTCGGGAAGACCGCCCACGTTGTGGTGCGACTTGATGACCACAGCTGTGCCGTTAACTTGTGCTGACTCAACAACATCGGGGTAGATGGTACCCTGACCGAGCCACTTAACGCCCTGCAACTGCTTAGCCTCAGCCTCGAAGACCTCAACGAAGTCGCGGCCGATAATCTTACGCTTAGCCTCGGGGTCGGTAACACCTGCCAAGTCGCCAAGGAACTTCTCTGAAGCATCTACACCCTTGACATTGAGGCCCATACCGCGGTATGACTCAATAACCTCGGCGAACTCATCCTTACGCAAGAGGCCTGAGTCTACGAAGATACAGTAGAGGTTAGGGCCAATAGCCTTATGCAACAAAAGTGCAGCAACTGATGAGTCAACGCCACCTGAGAGGCCGAGGACAACCTTGTCGTCGCCGAGCTTCTCCTTGAGCTCCTGCACGGTGCTCTCAACAAAGCCTGCTGGAGTCCATGAGCCTGAGCAGCCGCAGATGCCCTTCACGAAGTTCTCGATCATGGTGAAGCCCTCCTCAGAGTGGTACACCTCGGGGTGGAACTGAATGCCCCATGTCTGCTCACCCTCGATGCGGTAAGCAGCTACGGGTACATCATCTGTCGATGCGATGATGCTGTAACCCTCGGGGATTGTGGTGATAGTATCGCCGTGTGACATCCACACCTGTGACGATGGGCTGAGCTTCGCCATGAGGGGATCATCACCATTCTTTACTATCATGCGCGCGCGACCGTACTCGCGGCTGGGTGATGCCTCGACCTTACCTCCGAAGAAGTGGGCGAGGTACTGCGCACCGTAGCATACACCCAAGAGGGGTAGCTTACCCTTGATTGCGTCAAGGTCGATGCGTGGAGCACCCTCCTCGCGTACAGAGCGTGGCGATCCCGACATCACAACGCCCTTAATCGACTCGTCGAGCGCGGGGACGTTGTTGAAGGGGTGGATTTCGCAATATACCTGCATCTCGCGAATGCGTCGCGCGATGAGCTGCGTGTACTGCGATCCAAAATCGATGATTAAAATCTTCTCTGTCATATATTTTTTACAAAAATTTTCTTTTGTTTGTTGTGATAAGATGCCATCTGCGCCATCTGCCTTGCCTGCCAAATGCTCATTTACATTTCAGTAAACTCCGCTTTGTCAGTCTTCGAGCATCTGTCACATCTAACATCTTCTGACAACAAACCTCTCATTGCTGATAAGAGGTCATCTGCGCCATCTGCCTTGCCTGCCAAATGCTCATTTACATTTCAGTAAACTCCGCTTTGTCAGTCTTCGAGCATCTGCCACATCTAACATCTTCTGACAACAAACCACTCACTGCCGATAAAACGTCATCTGTGTCATCTGCCTTGCCTGCCAAATGCTCATTTACATTTCAGTAAACTCCGCTTTGTCAGTCTGCGAGCATCTGCCACATCTAACATCTTCTGACAACAAACCACTCACTGCTGTTAAGACACCATCTGCGACATCTGCCGCAGATAGCATCTTATCACAACAAACCTACTCGCCGCGAGAGTAATTAGGTGTCTCGCTGGTGATAGTAATATCGTGGGGGTGGTTCTCCGTTACACCGCTCGATGTGATGCGGATGAAACGTGCTGTCTGCAATGTCTCAATATCCTTAGCACCGCAGTAACCCATACCCGCGCGAATACCACCTACGAGCTGGTAAACAGTCTCCGCGAGCTTACCCTTGAAAGGCACGCGACCTACGATACCCTCGGGTACGAGCTTCATAACGTTAACCTCGCCCTTCTGGAAGTAACGGTCTGCCGAACCTGCCTTCATAGCGTCGATAGAGCCCATGCCTCGGTATGCCTTGAACTTACGACCGTTGTAGATGATGGTCTCGCCGGGTGACTCCTCAGTACCTGCGAACATAGAACCTACCATCACGCAGTTACCGCCTGCAGCCAATGCCTTAACGATATCGCCAGAGTAGCGCAAGCCACCGTCAGCGATGATGGGCACACCCGCCTTCTTAGCCTCTGTCGAAGCGTCGTAGATAGCTGAGAGCTGTGGAACACCCACGCCCGCGATGATACGTGTAGTACAGATAGAGCCTGGGCCGATACCCACCTTGATGCCGTCAGCACCATTCTCGATGAGGTACTTCGCTGCCTCAGCAGTTGCGATGTTACCACAAACAACGTCGAGGTGAGGGAATGTCTCCTTGATCTTGCGGAGGAGATCCACAACACCCTTGGTGTGGCCGTGTGCCGAGTCGAGAACTACGGCGTCAACCTCCTCGGCTACGAGTGCCGATACGCGGTCCATAGCGTCGGGAGTGATACCGATGCCGGCAGCCACGCGGAGACGACCCTTAGAGTCCTTACAAGCGTTGGGGTTATCCTTGAGCTTTGTGATGTCGCGGTAGGTGATAAGACCCACGAGCTTGCCGTTGTCGTCAACAACGGGGAGCTTCTCGATCTTGTTTGCGAGGAGCACCTCTGCTGCGCTCTTAAGGTCGGTCTCGTGAGTAGTCACGATGTTCTCCTTAGTCATCACCTCCTCGATCTTACGATCCATGTCGCTCTGGAAGCGGAGGTCGCGGTTTGTTACGATACCGATAAGCATGCCCTTGTCGTCAACAACGGGGATGCCACCGATCTTATTCTCCTGCATGAGTGCCAAAGCGTCGCCCACGGTGTTATCCTTGAGGATAGTCACAGGGTCGTAGATCATGCCGCTCTCAGCACGCTTAACGCGACGAACGTGCGCTGCCTGTGCTGCGATAGACATGTTCTTGTGGATAACGCCGATACCGCCCTCGCGTGCCAAGGCAATCGCCAAGTTAGCCTCGGTTACGGTGTCCATAGCGGCAGACACAATAGGAATGTTTAGTTTGATATTGCGAGAGAAACGACCCTCAGTCGATACCTCGCGAGGTAGAACCTCAGAATAGGCTGGTACGAGCAACACATCGTCAAATGTGAGACCTGTTGTCTGTACTCTTTCATCTAAAAATGACATAGCAATCAGGTTTTTTAGGACTGCTACACAGCTAAAAAAAGAGTGCAACAGTCTTCTTGTTTATGTTGCGCACAAAATTAATGAAAAAATCTCACTCAAGCAATAGGGGTGCGTTATTTTTTTAACAAAAAGTTCTGCTTGCTACCAAATGACAATAAAAAAGGCTGTCTGAGCGAGTCGAACAGCCACAAATGTTAGTGAGCAAGGGTTACTCCTTGATGTTAGGAAGCTCTAAGCCGTAGCCCTTCTTCTTATCCTCAATCTTGAGCAACATGCCGATGAAGAGTGCTGCAACACCGAATGATGAGAAGATGATCATAGGTGCCACATACGAGCCAGTAGCGTCGTTAACAGCACCGATAACGATAGGCACGATGAGCAAACCGATGTTCTGAATCCAGAAGATTACGCAGTATGCAGAACCGAGGATACGGTTGTCGATAATCTTTGGTACCGATGGCCACAAAGCTGCGGGAACCAATGAGAATGATACGCCGAGGATGGCGATGATTGCCACTGCAAGAGCCTGTGATGGCACTGCGGGGAGCAAGAATGCGAAGCACAAGTGGCAAGCAATCATGATGAGTGAACCAACCATAAGCATTGACGCTGCCTTACCCTTACGATCGATGAAACCACCGAGGAATGGAGTGAGGCACATTGCGAGAATTGGGAAGCAGCTGAAGAGCTGTGCACCAGTGTCGCTATCAACGTCAAGAGTCTTGGCGAGGAAGTCGGGAGCAAACTTCTGGAATGGGAAGATAGCAGAGTAGTAGAGTACGCACATCAAAGCTACCAACCAGAACATCTTGCTCTTGAAGATGTTGCCAAGGTCGCTGAACTTGAACTCCTCCTCTGAAGCCTCCTCAGAAAGCTCGCCAGCCGCCATAAGCTGCTTGTCGAACTTCTTATCCATAACGCAGAATACGAAGTAGAAGATGAGACCAATCATAAGGAGCACTGCACCGAAGAGTACGGGAGCCGATACCTGGCTGCCGCCCATCTTGTAAACAACGGGTGAGAGCCACATGGCAGCGAATACACCGAGACGTGCGATAGACATCTCGAGACCCATAGCCATAGCCATCTCCTTGCCCTTGAACCACTTAGCGATAGCCTTTGAAACAGTAGTACCTGCCATCTCGCAACCGCAACCGAAGATCATGAAGCCCAAGCATGCCAACATCGCTGAGCCGGGAAGACCCATGATGCCCCAGCTTGAGAGTGTAGTCTCGAGGCTTGAACCTGCGAACATGTCGCTAACGGCGTAGAACTTGATAGCCGCACCGATAACCATCAATGATGCAGACAAGAGACCTGTAAAGCGGATGCCCATCTTGTCGAGGATGATACCTGCGAAGATGAGGAAGAAGAAGAATACGTTGAGGAAGTACTCCGAAGCACCATAGGTACCATAAGTAGTACTTGTCCAGCCCAATGCTGTCTCAAGGTTATCCTTCATAGGTGAAAGGATGTCCACGAACATGTAGGCGAAGAACATCATCAATGAGATGAGAATCACCGCCGCCCAGCGTGCGAGTGCTGAGTCGTTGAGTTTACGTTGAATTGTTTGAGTCATAATAACTTTTTTTAGGTTTATAAAATTGTTTGTTGTTTTGTTTCAGTGCGTTAGGATCTCAGTTATCTGTGCTCGGCAATACGGAACTGACGCAGAATGTCGTATGCTGCGGCTATGCCAAGTTCGCCCGCCTTCGAGAGATCCATGCAGCCCTTGCGCGTATCCTTCATGAATATCTGCACCAGGCCGCGGTTGTAGTACGCTTCGCCAAGGTTGGGGTTGCGCTCTATGGCGCGTGTGTAGTCGTCGTATGCCTCGGGGAGCTTGCCCGATATTGCCATGAGGTTGCCACGGTTGTAGTATGCCTCGGCAAGGTCGGGGTATAGCTTTATCGCCTTGTTCATATCCTCAATCGCCTCGTCATAGCTGTATGTGCGTGTGCCGCTGTTGTGCAGGCGCTTCGCGGGGTCAGAGTCGAACGATATGGTCTGGTATGAGTTATCTATCGACGATATAAAGTCTATCATCTCGGCGCGTGTCGTAGCGCGGTTGATATAGAGGAATGGGTTCGAGGGGTTGAGGTGTATAGCCTCGGTGTAGCTGTTCACCGCGTTGGTGTACTGCTTGATTAGCGACTGGCTTATACCTCGCTCGAAGTGCATTACCCACGTAGGCTCGCTCGTTGCGCGAAGCTCGTCGGCAAGACGGCGGTCGATGGCAAGGAGTGTGTCGGCATTGATGTTCGTAGCTCGACAGTCGAAGCGCATGCGGTCATTAGCCACCTTGGCGCGGAAGTCCTTTATGCGCTGAGTGTCAAAACGCTTGGCGCGACGGTCTACTACCACGGTGTCTGCATCGAGTAGCGTGAAGCGGAACATTGGGATAAGCATCAGGTCGTCCTCGCTCGATGATATGGATGCTATGCGCTCGAAGTTGCGCTCCATGAGTCGGCTCTCGAACGAGAGCAGCTGGTCGAAGCGGTGTGCCGTGTCGGCATATATCGAGTATGTCGAGTCCTTTAGGCGTGTGCGGTACTCCGCAATCTTGCGCTGCGCCGTGCGCTCGTCGCTCTCTGCGCCACGCACATCACGCTGCGAGCGACGCAAGACGCTACGTCCGAGGTAGGCATTCGCAAAGTCGGGATATAGCTCTATGGCGCGTGTGTAGTCATCGATTGCGGCATTGATGTTGCCCAACTGAATGTGCAGCTGTGCGCGGTTGTAATATACGAGAACGTTATTTGGCGAGTAAAGCGCCACACTATTAAAATCCTCAAGCGCACGATTGTAGTCGCCAATCTCGGTGCGCACGATAGCGCGATTGAAGTATCCGAGCGAGCTTGTTGAGTCAAGCTCCAGCACGCGGTCGAAGTCGCTTAACGAGAGCATTGGACGGTGCATGTAGCTGTGTACCAGTGCACGATTGAAGAATCCTGGTATGTAGCTGCTGTCGCACTCCACCGCTTTGTCGAAGTCGGAACATGCCTCCTCGTAGCGGTGTTGCTCCATGAGGAGTGAGCCACGACGGTAGTAGCCATCGGGGTTTTCGCGGTTGGTGCTTATGGCGATGTTGTAGTTCTCGTAGGCCTTTGCCGTATCCTTGAGGTAGAGGTAGCTCGTGCCACGATTGATATATGCGGCGACATCTCTCTTCTCGAAACGTATGTAGCGGTCGAAGTCGGCTATGGCATCTTTGAATTGCTGATTTAAAAGCAGCGTGACACCTCGGCTGTAGTAGGGATCGGCAAGGTCGGGACGAAGCTCTATTGCTTGCTGAAAGTCGTTGAGCGCATCGTCGTAATTGCCCAGACGTGAGCGTGTTATGGCGCGGTAGTAGAATGCACCGGTAAATACGGGATTGAGCTCTACGGCACGCGTAAAGTCGGCATCGGCACCCAGTAGGTCGTCCATGTTATACTTGGCAATGCCGCGCAGGAAGTGAGCATCGAAGTCGTTGGCATCGTGACGAAGCAGCACGTTGAGAATCTCGATGGCCTCGTGGTAGTTGTTGTTGACCATCTTCTGCTGTCCCATCCAATAGATGTAGTTGCGGTTGTACTGCGCCTCTACCCTTTGGGGTAGCACGCATACAACAGCCAATACAGCGATTATGGTGAACACTAATCTCCTCATCGTGGTGTATATTATGCCCTGAAAACGATTGGATATGGTTTTTTATTACGGAATCATATAATTTAAGCTTGTAAACAACTCGTCATTCCGAAGGAGCGCAGCGACTGTGGGAATCTCCTTTATAGTCTATTTCGCAAAAAGCGGAAGATTGCCACGGCTTGTTTCAAGCCTCGCAATGACGATACTATGAATTTGACACGCTCAAAGTATATAATTCAGTTTTATTGTTAGTCAAGTTCGTAGCCGAAGCGCTTGAGCTGATTCTCGTTGTTACGCCAATCCTCGTTTACCTTGACATACAACTCAAGGAACACCTTTTTGCCGAGGAAGGCCTCGAGGTCGTGGCGTGCCGCCTGACCCACCTTCTTGAGGCGCTCGCCCTTGTGGCCAATTACGATGCCCTTCTGCGATGTGCGTGCAACGTAGATGGTTGCTGATATGCGGTCGATGGTAGGCTCCTCCTTGTATGCCTCGATGGCAATCTCACAAGAGTAGGGTATCTCCTTGTCGTAGTTTAGGAGTATCTTCTCGCGGATAATCTCCGACGCAAAAAAGCGAAGTGTCTTGTCCGTAAGCGTATCCTTTGGATAAAAGGCCTCGCCCTCGGGCAGACGCTCGAGGATAAGGTTGAATACGCCCTCGACGTTGAAGTTCTCCTTTGCCGAGCAGGGGGCGATAATGGCATCGGGCAACAACGCCTGCCACTTCTCCACGAGTGCCGTTAGCTTCTCGGGTGTTGTGAGGTCCACCTTGTTGATAACCACTATTGTGGGTATCTGCGAAAGGCGCACCTTCTCGATGATCTCTGCCGAGCGGTCGCTATCCTCCACGGTGTCAGTGACATAGAGGAGCACGTCGGCATCGGTAATTGCGCCGCGCACGAACTTCATCATCTTCTTCTGAAGTTTGTAGTTGGGCTTGAGGATACCTGGAGTGTCCGAGTAGACAATCTGGAAGTCATCGCCATTGACGATGCCCATGATGCGGTGGCGCGTAGTCTGCGCCTTCGAGGTTATGATTGAGAGCTTCTCGCCTACGAGCTGATTCATCAGCGTAGACTTACCCACATTGGGGTTGCCGATAATATTTACAAAACCACTGCGGTGTGCCATAGGTTATATATTTATATATAATAATTGGCAAAGATACAAAAGTTATTGTAATTAGCGCAATATTTGGGCGGGAAATTGACCTTATTGATTAAAAGTGGTGGCTCATTTGTAATATTTTTGTCTGTGTGTGAAACAAAAAGGGTAGTGCGTGCGTATATGTGTGTAAGTTTTGGAATAGAAGTTGTAAAGAGAATAGAATTTTTATGCGTCAATTAAAGATTACCAAGTCGATCACCAACCGTGAGAGTGCGTCGTTGGATAAGTATCTTCAGGAGATCGGCAAGGAGGAACTCATCTCCGTGGAGGAGGAGGTAGAACTCGCCCAAAGAATTAAGAAGGGAGACAAAGAGGCGTTGGAGAAGCTCACTAAGGCAAACCTCCGTTTCGTAGTCTCTGTAGCCAAGCAGTATCAGAACCAGGGCCTTAGCCTTCCAGACCTTATCAACGAGGGTAACCTCGGTCTTATCAAGGCTGCCGAGAAGTTCGATGAGACTCGTGGTTTCAAGTTTATCTCGTATGCCGTATGGTGGATTCGTCAGTCAATCCTCCAGGCACTTGCTGAGCAGTCTCGTATCGTGC
This sequence comes from Alistipes sp., assembly GCA_045637085.1. GTDB lineage: Bacteria > Bacteroidota > Bacteroidia > Bacteroidales > Rikenellaceae > Alistipes. The sequence goes on from JAZTYW010000009.1 coordinate 64,610, forward strand.
GCTTGCCACTAAATCAGGTGGGTTCACTCAATAAGATTAACAAGGCATTTGCGCGCTTCGAGCAGGAGCACGAGCGTACTCCATCTGCTGAGGAGCTTGCAAACGAGCTCGAGTTGCCAAAGGAGAAGGTTACTGATACCCTCCGTGTTGCGGGTCGCCACATCTCTGTGGATGCGCCCTTCGCCGATGGTGAGGATAACTCACTCCTCGATGTGCTTGTAAATGCCGACTCACCAAATGCTGACCGTGGCCTAATCAACGAGTCACTTGCAACAGAGGTTGATCGTGCGCTCGAGATACTCACTGAGCGTGAGCAGGATATCATTCGCTACTTCTTCGGTATTGGTTGCTCGGAGATGACTCTCGAGGAGATTGGTGAGAAGTTCGATCTTACCCGTGAGCGTGTGCGTCAGATTAAGGAGAAGGCAATTCGCAAGCTCCGTCAGTCAACACGTAGCAGCATTCTTCGCTCTTACCTCGGATAATTTGATGTGAAAAGGGGCTATCTGCGACCTCTCAATCAATAGCCAGATGGGAAATACGTACAGTCCATCCGCTTTTTTTTGACGTGTGTTGCATCTGCCCACCTCCTTCTGCGAAATAGGAATGCGTGACTAATCCCGTTGCCTACTAAAAACAAACAACCACCTCGGTCTGAGGTGGTTGTTCTATTTTGTCAGTTATCGATTAGAGTGCTCTCAACGAGGGGAACAACATGTACAACTGCTCCATCAATGACTCCATATCGAAGCCGTCGCGTAGGATGAGCAGGATGGTGTTGTCGCCCGCGATAGTACCCAAAATCTCGCTGATACCCTTGCTGTCGATAGGCACAGAGATGGCACTTGCATAGCCAGGCTTGGTGCTTATGACACACATATTGCCCGAGAAGGCTATGTCGGTAATGTTGTCCGAAATATTTGTCGATACGACATGGTCGTTATGTGTCTGGTTGGGCAATATATAGATGTATCCCTTATCCTTGTGAGGCACCTTGGCAACGTGCATATATTTCAAGTCGCGCGACAGTGTCGACTGTGTGACAAGCACGCCACACTCCTCGAGACGCTTGATAAGCTCCTCCTGTGAAGAGATATACTCCGAGCGTATTATCTTGCGGATAATAGACAATCGCTGTGCTTTAGGATTCATGGGTTTTGCCTCTGGATTACTCTTTGTTCTCACGGTAAATGCAAACTTATTCTCTTTTATTATAAAATTGGTAATGCAAATTTAGTAAAATTTATTCAAATTGAACAATGATTTAAGAATAATTTTGGTTTATTCTGCCCTTATGATGATATTAAATTGCCAAAATAGTTGCATTAGTTGATAAATTTGTATATTTGTGAGGTGAAATACATAGAAAATGGTTTTACATAAACTGAAACTACTAAAAAAATGAGAATGAAAAGATTGTTTTTACTGTTTGCTGTCGCAGTGTTTGCATTTGCCTGCGGCGAGAGTGTCGAGACCCCTGGAGGTAACAGCGGTACGCCCGAGATTGTTATCTCTACTGAGAGCCCTCTGTGGCTTGATAGCGAGGAGGGTATCTACGAGATTGAGTACTCTATTAAGAACCCATCTGCAAATTTGAAACTCGATGCCAAGAGTAACGTTGGTTGGGCGAGTATCATAGAGATTAAGGACAACGTGGTGTCGTTTGTGGCGATGAAGAATACTGAGGCGGGTGATCGTCGTGGTACAATTCTCTTGAGTTATGGTGATGCCAAGGCTGAGATTTCTATCTATCAGCATGTTAAGGTGGATGTTAACTTCGAGGCAAAGACTACCGACGGCAGCATGTTTACCCACTGCAACAACGAGGCGGGCGTGCATAGCTACCGCGTAGTCTTGTCAAAGGAGGGACTCAATAGCGACGGCACATTAAAGCATGGTGCCAAGTACTACTGCTTCGACCTCTGCGCTAAGGAGGTAGTGTCGAAGGATGATGCCGAGGCAACAATCCCCAATGGCACATACAGCCTCTCGATGACTGGCGAGCTTAGCGACCGCGCGATAAACTATATGTACAGCTACTACACTGTTGGTGATAACTACCGTCAGGAGGAGATAGGTTTTGCAGATGCAGAGGTTGTCGTTGAGGATGGTAAGATTGTGGCAAACGTAGCCCTTGCAAATGGCGAGAATCACCGTGTGGAGTACAGCGGATCGCTTGTAATTCCTGTCTATAATGCAAGTGTTACCGGAGGCCTCAGCACGCTTACTGGTGACCACTCGTTCAATATCGAAAATGGTGTCTTTGTAGGTGCATTTGTGGGTGATTTGATGTACAATGGCTGCAATACTTGCCAGGTCTATATGTATGAGTATCTTGACTATGAGACTGGCGAGGAGCGTGGTGACCAGTTCCAGATTGACTTGCAGTTGCCAGCGGGCAGCCGCGATGTATGTGGCTTCTACACTCACGGCACTACGGAGGGTCACTTCATCCCTGGTTCGGCTGAGGATTTGGGTGGTCAGTATATGCAGCAGAACAGCTGGTATATGACAGCTGGTTATATCGATTTTGCACCTCTTGTTCGCGGTTCGGTTAAGGTCGAGAAGGAGAGCGAGTCTATCTATGTGTTCACTATCGATATGGTGGATGATATGGGTAACGCCATCCGTGGAACATTCAAGGGCTCAGGCGAGTTTATCGACTGGTAGGGGCACGACATAGATTTGCAATAACGAAATTTCACAACTTCGCTCGATGCGCTTATGCGTCGGGCGAAGTTGCTTATTATGTCATGTTGTGCGCATTATCGTGGTTGTGGAGGTCCGATTTTTGTGAATGACGACTGTTTTGGCACTAAAATTATTGCTAATTGCAATTATATAGTTATATTTGCGCTAATTTCTAATATTCTTTACAAGAATAACGGATAGAAACATAGACAAAAAGAATAAATTATTAATAACTAACTAAAACCAATTAACCATGAGAAAACTTTTTTCAGTTTTGAGCGTCGCACTTGTTGCACTCTTCGCTGTTGGTTGTGAGAACAACAACCCTGAAGGTGGCAACACTGGCGTATCATTCACATTCCAGAATGTGAAGACAACAACTTCATCTGTTGAGGTGCAGGTTGTCCCCTCTGATGCTGCGACATTGTACTTCGCTGCAATTACTGAGGCTGCGGAGCTCGCTGGTTTGAACGACGCTGCAATCATCACAAAGTTCACAGATGCTCAGGATGTAAGCTTCACAAAGGGCAACAAGACCCTTACTTCAACAAACCTCACTCCCGACACTGAGTATGTTGCCGTAGCATTCGATATCAATGCTACTGATAAGGTTGCTCGCTATAGCCTCAAGACCCTCCCCATACAGGATCCTATCCCCAGCGAGGAGTTCGAGGTAGAGATTAACGTTTCAAACATCGAGGCTACATCGGCTGTTGCAACTGCAACGCCTAACTCATCGGCTAACCGCTACTACTTCCGCGTCATCACAAAGATGGAGCTCGACGCCTTCGGTATCTACAACGACGACTACCAGATTTTCGAGTACATCATCGAGAACCCCAACAGCGGTGACTACATCACTCAGGGTGAGACAACTATCAACTGCCGTCTCAATGCCGAGATGGACTACCTCGCTGTAGCCTTCAACTTCGAGAACTGGGAGGCTGTACACAACCAGGAGGAGGAGATTAAGCTCTTCCGCCACGCCTTCACTACTCCTGAGGCACCCGCTGTTGATCCAAACTCATTGTTCACATACTCTAACCTCCAGGTTACACATACTGGTTTCTCTGTAGATGTGGTACCTTCACAGGGTGAGGAGTCATTCTGGGGCTACTACATCTGGACAAAGGCTTCATACGAGCAGACTTTGGCTTCGGAGTCAAAGGCAAACATCGTTATGCGCAGCTACTTCGGTCTTAACAACATCGCTATTGAGCAGGGCTACGACTTCGGTACATTCATCAAGGAGTACCTCGGTCAGACAGGCTCTTCAACTGTTATTAACTACGAGCCTTTGAACAACAACACCGAGTATGTATTGGTGCTCTTCTACATGGATACCGAGGCTTCAGACCCCACAACAGTTTACGACTACAACTACGCTACTGTAGAGCTTAAGACCAAGGCTCCATCAGCTGACATTGTTGCATCGTTGGAGGTATCGGAGCCCGTAATCGTAAAGAATGGCTTCAAGTATGATATTCAGTTCCTCGTAAAGACCGATGCAAATGCCATCGATATGAAGGTAGGTGCACAGCTTTGGAACAACTACGACTTCGCTAAGTACTGGGATCCTAACGACTGGTCACAGATTCAGGCATTCTTCATGTTCCGCACATCTGTTGAGTCTACAACTCTCGAGGCTGCAAAGACAGCTGAGGGTGCTACAGTATCGTTCCCTGGCGTTGATAAGGAGGACTACGTATTCTTCTTCGAGGTGCTAAACGAGGAGAACACTGCAACACAGTTTGCTGTTCGCGTTACTCCCGATATGTTCGACAACGCGCAGTAATCTTAACCATTTGAAAGATTATGAAAAAGCTATTTAGTATATTCGCTCTCCTCTCGCTCGCAGTGGGCTTCACTGCGTGCGACCAGACTGAGCAGCCTGCAGATAAGGAGTACAACGTTGTTATTAGCGCAACCAAGAGTGAGATCCTGGCTGATGGTGTCGATAGCACAACATTTGAGGTTACTGTTGATGGCGTTGTGACAGATGACGCTTGGGTTATCTGCCTCAATAACAACTCTGTGCTTCAGGGCTCAAAGTTCACCACTACACAGGCTGGTGAGTACCGCTTTGTTGCCTCATACAAGAACTCTACATCTCCTGCAATAACAATCAAGGCTACTGCTACCGAGGAGCCCGAGTCAAAGGTTGTGCTCACAGCCGACAAGAGCGAGATTGTGGCAGATGGCAACGATTTGGTAACCTTTACCGTTACTGTTGATGGCGAGGATATGACCGCTGAGTCGTCAATCGTTGTTATGAACTTCAACTCTGCGCTCGAGGGCAACACCTTCAGCACTGATGTCTCTGGTGAGTTCGTCTTCGAGGCTAAGTATGGCGATATTAAGTCAAATCAGGTCGTTGTAAACGCTGCCGCTGCTGAGGCGCCTGTGCAGAAGAGCCTTACAATCGAGGCTTCGAAGCTCCGCATCCAGGCCGATGGCGAGGACTGCGCAACATTCACGGTGATGTATGGCGAGGAGGATGTAACTGCTACTTGCGAGATTCGCACAACAGCGGGCGATGTAATCGAGGGTGGCGTGTTTGCTACAACCACACCTGGCTCATACAACATCTACGCTCTCTACGACAACGTGCGCTCTAATACCATTAGCGTTGATGCCTACGATCCCAATATCTCTTCAGCATACGAGATTGGCCAGATTTACGAGGTAAATGGTGCTAAGGGTGTTGCATACGCCATCAAGACCGACAACCAGAACCGCACATGGGCATACTTCTTCTCTATGGATGAGGCAGACTTGCAGTGGTCTACTGAGAATGTTTGGTGTAACTGTGTAGCGAGCCGTGGCGACTGGAACACTGAGGATATGCTTCGTAATGGCACAAGCCCCGATATGTACCCCGCAGCGCAGTGGTGTATCGCACATGGCGATGGCTGGTTTATGCCTTCATCACAGGAGTTGCAGTGGATGTGGGATGCTATCTCAGAGGGTACACACCGCTTCGATAACGCAAGCGTAGCGGCATACAATAAGCTCCTCACTGACAATGGCGGTATGCCTTTCGTTGAGACCTACTACTGGTCAAGCAACGAGACTGCCGACGACCTTGTTGAGCTTATCGCTTTCATGAATGACAGCGTCGTATGTCTCGATCCACAGAAGACCTATACTTATACTGTTCGTGCGGCAACACGCGTTCAGCTCAACTAATCTCTTGTGATAGTGGCGCTACTTCGCCACCATAGTCAAATCCCCGAATGGTTGTCCGTTCGGGGATTTTTGTCGTTGGGGTAGGGAGATTAAGGAGATTAAGGAGATTAAGGAGATTAGGGAGTTTAAGGAGATTAGAGAGATTATGGAGTTTAAGGAGATTAGAGAGATTAGGGAGTTTAAGGAGGTTAGTGAGTTTTGGGGGGGGATGTACCGTAACATTAATTTCCTTAACTTCTTTAACTTCTCTAAATTCCCTAACCTCCCTAATCTCCCTATACCCCCTTGCCATTCCGCGATTTTTCGCTATCTTTGTACTATGAAAAAGAGCGAATTTTCCTTTATTGACGACATAGCCAAGACCTTTGGCGCGTTGCCTCACAATGGCTTTGAGCCTATTGGCGACGACTGCACCGTACTTGATATGGGCACCGATGCCCTTGTTATCTCTACCGACATGCTCGTTGAGGATGTCCACTTTCTGCGTGGCGCATCGTCTGCAGAGGAGGTGGGCTACAAATCACTTATGGTAAACCTCAGCGATGTTGCGGCGATGGGTGCTACGCCCACCGCTGTGCTCCTGTCGTTGTCTCTCTCGGAGGCCACGCAGGGCGAGTGGGTCGAGGGCTTCATGCGAGGCTTCTACGAGGGTTGCGCAAAGTATGGTGTGGCACTCGTGGGTGGCGATACCACCGCATCGCGCGACAAGGTCTGCATAAATGTAGTAGCCATAGGCCGCGCTCCGAAGTCGAATATCAAGCGTCGCTCGGCAGCCAAGGTGGGTGACCTTATCTGTGTTACGGGTAAGTTAGGTGCATCGTCTAAGGGTCTTGTCGATATAATGTTTGGTGACCTCAATACCGCGGCAGCGAAGATTCACCGACGTGCTCAGGCGCGCATAGAGGAGGGTAAATTATTGGGCGCATGTGAGGCAGTACACGCCATGATGGATGTCTCGGACGGCATAGCTTCGGATATTAAGCACATTATGGAGCAGTCGGCTGTGGGCGCGGATATTGAGTTGTCGAAGGTGCCCACTGACTACGATATTCGCTTTGCAACAACGGGTGGCGAGGACTACGAATTGTTGCTGACCGTTGATCCCGAGCACTTCAATGAGGTGGCGGAGTCGCTACGCTCGGCTACGGGCACAGCGCTCACGGCGATAGGTCGTATCACAGAGGGTAATGAGTTGCAATGGTTCGATAATGGCGCTCCCGCCGAGATAGAATTAAAGGGATTTACTCACTTTTAGCGAGCATACCCTTCAATATAGATATGCCCTCACCGAGTGCGCGTAGGCGGAATATCCACGCCATGAGGAGGTAGATAGCACCACCCGCGCCAATCATAGTGGCGAGGCGTAGCGCGATATGCAAGGTGGTGATATGAGGTGCGATAAAATATAGTGCGCAAAACATCAATGCACCAATAACGAATGAGGGGGCGATGGTGCGCAAAAGCGCGGCAAATGTAGTCTCCATATAGCGCATCGCCATGCCTGTATTAAGCAGAAACTCCATCGCTGCCATAGCCATCATACCCCAGGCGATAGCCTCGACACTCTGCGGAATGGTGTAGCACAAAACGGCTGTCATAATCACGCGCTTGATGATTTCAAGGCGCACGATAACCCTGCCGTCACTCTTGGTTTTCAACACATTATACGAGACAATAGCCAGCGGATAGAACAGTCCCGAGAGTGCTAAAATCTCAAAATAGGGCACCGAGGGCATCCACTTCTCGCCCAAAAGCAGCATGAACATATCTGGGGCAATAGCCACGAAGCCTAGCATAATGGGGAATATCACGAATGAGAGCAGGCGCTCTATGCGCAGGTAGCCCTTAGCGAACTTTGTTGCGTCATCCTTAATCTTCGATAGAGCGGGGTAGGTGACGCCCTGCACCGCTTGCACCGTAGATGTCACGGGCAGATCTTTGAGCTTCTGTGCCTGAGAATAGTATCCCAGCGTAGATGTGTTGTGCATCTTGCCTATAAAGAGTTGCGCCACATTATTATATATGGATGCAATGAGGTCTGTGGCGAGAAGGCGAAGGCTGAATGGTGCCATAGCCTTGATAGCAGTAAAGCTGAAGCGTGCCGAGGTGTGCCAGCGGCGTATAGACCAGAAGGCCGCGGCCTTGATGCCCATCATAAGGAGTCGCTGTGCCACAAGACTCCATATTCCGCACCCCATAATTGCCATAACGACAGCCACCGCACCGCTAATGAGCGAGGCGACGAATACAATCTTCGATAGGAGCGCGAAGCGGAATTCGCGCGTGTACATAACCGTCTGCACCACGCAGAGCGAGTTGATGGGTAGCACCAAGAAGAGGACGGGTGCTATCGTCCAGATTTCAGGTGAATCATAAAGACCCGCAATAGGGTATGCCGCGGCGGTAAGAATGCCATACAACGCCAGCGATACCACTATATTAAATATAAGTACCGAGTGGTACTCCTCGTCCGTGGGGCTTGTCTTGCGGATGAGTGTCTGCGAGAAGCCACTATCCACAATAGCCAATGCCACCGAGGTGAAGAAGGTCATGATTGCCATGACGCCAAAGTCGGCGGGGGCAAGTTGTCGTGCTACGACGATGCTCACCACCATCTGCACAACCATAGAGAGGAGCTTCTCCGTGAAACTCCACGCTACGCCCTTTGCCACCTTATGTTCCAACTTCGACTCTGCCATCGCGCATTAACCAATGATATGCTCCACAGCCAAGCGGTAGGACTCCATGCCAAAGCCCATGATCGAGCCCTTGGCTACGGGAGCGATGAGTGATACGTGGCGGAACTCCTCGCGCGCAAGGATTGAGGAGATATGCACCTCGATGACGGGCACCGAGATTGCCGCGATAGCATCACGAATAACCACCGAGGTGTGTGTATAACCTCCCGCATTGAGGATGATGCCGTCGTAGTGGCCATCTGCTTCCTGGAGTCGGTTTACAATCTCGCCCTCGATGTTCGACTGGTAGTAGTCGATGGTATGTGCCGAGTAACGTGCGCGAAGAGCTCCGAGGTAATCCTCGAAGCTCTCACGTCCGTATATCTCGGGTTGGCGACGCCCCAATAGGTTGAGGTTCGCACCGTTGATAATCAAAATGTTCATCTAACTAATTGTAGACTAATACTCTTTAGCGACTGTCTCGCCCTTCAAAACGCGAAGTGCGTTCTCTGCCAATGACTCGAGCTCGTTCTCGCCAGGGTAGATCTTGATAGGTGCAAGGAACTTACAGTAGTCGATGATAACATCGTTTACGCAGTTGTTCCATGCGATACCACCAGTAAGAAGGATAGCGTCAACCTGACCCTTCAATACCACTGCCATCTCGCCGATGAACTTAGCTACTGAGTATGCCATAGTGTCGAGCATGAAGCGTGCCTCCTGGTCGCCACCTGCTGCGCGTACCTCGTTCAACTCCTGAACGTTGTTGCAGTTTACGTGGTCAACCAAGCCACCCTTACCTGCCAAGAGCTTCTTGATCTCGCCCTTCTCATACTTACCTGAGAAGCAGAGGTCAACCAAGTCGCCTGCGGGCAAAGTACCTGCGCGCTCGGGAGCAATAGGACCGTCACCATCCAATGCGTTGTTGGTGTCGATTACGCGACCTTTGCAGTGTGCAGATACAGAGATACCGCCACCCATGTGTACAACTACGAGGTTGAGATCCTCATAAGGACGACCTACCTCCTTAGCATAGCGACGAGCGATAGCCTTCTGGTTCAAAGCGTGGAAGATAGAGCGACGTGGGCACTCCTTGAGACCGCTCACGCGAGCCATATCCTGAAGCTCGTCAACAACAACAGGGTCAGCGATGTATGCCTCAACACCTGCTACATCAGCGATGCGGCGTGCGATGAGAGCACCGAGGTTGCTGGCGTGCTGGCGCTTGGGAGCCTTGAGGTCTGCCATCATGGCCTCACCAACGCGGTAAACACCACCCTCGATTGGACGCATAAGACCACCACGGCCGATAACAGCGTCGAGCTCCTCGATCTTGATGCCTGCGTTCTTGAGAGCCTCCATGATGATCTCCAAACGCCAGTCGAGCTGATCTGCTACAGACTCGAAGCGTGCGATCTCCTCAGCTGAGTGGCTCAACTTTACGGTCTGCACCTGCTCCATATCGTGGAACAACGCCACCTTAGTAGATGTTGAACCAGGATTAATGGTTAGAATTTTATATGCCATAATTGGTTGTGTTCTGTTTAATCAGTTAAAATTATTTTGCTGACAAGCAAGCCAAAGCGATAGAGTACAACTTAGTCTTAGTTGAGTCGCCACGAGATGTCAATACGCAAGGAGCAGTAGGACCTGCAACCATAGCTGCCAACTCAGCACCACCGAACTTAGAGCAAGCCTTGAAGAATACGTTACCTGACTCGAGGTTAGGGAACAACATACAGTCTGCATCACCTGCAACAGGACCTGTAAGCTTCTTGATCTTAACTGACTCCTCGTCGATAGCTACGTCGAGTGCCAAAGGACCCTGGAACAAAGCGTTGCCAAGCTCACCTGCCTGACCGAGGTCAGAAAGCTCCTTAGCCTCTACTGAGCTAACTACCTTAGGAAGCAACTGCTCGCTTGGTGCCAACAAAGCTACCTTAGGCTGCTCGATACCGAGGTTGTTTGCAGTCTGAATGAGGTACTTTGCGATCTGCTTCTTCTGCTCGAAGTTAGGACATGGAAGAACTGCTACGTCGCTGACAACCAAAAGTTTGTGGTACTTAGGAACCTCCAATACAGTAACGTGGCTCAAAACAGTGCCTGCGGGCAACAAACCCCACTCCTTGTTCAAGATACCGCGCATGTACTTGTCAGTAGGTACAACACCCTTCATCAAAACGTCGTACTCACCGTTGTGAACAGCCTTAACAGCGATCTCAACAGCCTTTACATCCTCTGACTCTGGGATGATAGTGTACTGGTTGATATCAACGCCCTCAGCCTCGCAAGACTTCTTGATCTCCTCAGGGTCACCAACCAAAGTTACCTCTGCAAGACCAGCCTTGATAGCCATGTCTGTTGCACCAATTGAGTGTGTGTCCTGACCGTATGCAACAATCATCTTCTTCTTACCACGTGCTACCGCAGCAGCAACGAGCTCATCCAAATGCTTAATCATAGTTTTAGATATTTTATTTGTTAAGTTTTACATTCATTTATTAATATACTACTTTACGAGACGGTATGTGTCCTTTGCGATAACGAGCTCCTCATCTGTGCAGATAACGGCAGCCTTAACGCGTGAACCCTCCTTAGAGATCTCATAGTCAGTGCCACGCTTGCCGCGGTTGCGTACAGCGTCGAACTCGAGACCCATGAACTCCATGTTCTGAAGAACGTACTCACGAACCTCAGGTGAGTTCTCGCCAACACCACCAGTGAAGATTACGAGGTCAACACCGCCCATCTCAGCAGCGTACTCACCTACGAACTTCTTGATGCGGTTGCCATACATGTCGCGAGCGATGATAGCGCGCTCGTTGCCCTGGTCGTATGCAGCGTCGATATCACGCATATCGCTTGAGATGCCTGTAAGACCCTGAACACCTGACTTCTTGTTGAGCATGTTGTCGAGCTCTGCCAATGTCATACCCTCCTTCTGTGCAACATAAGTAGCGGCGCTAACGTCCATAGAACCTGCGCGTGTACCCATTACAAGACCATCAAGTGGTGAGAAGCCCATTGATGTATCAAAAGACTTGCCGTTCTTGATAGCTGTTACAGAGGCACCATTACCGATGTGGCAAGTAACAATCTTTGAGTTCTCGAAGTCGAGACCGAACATCTCAGCACCTACGCGAGCAACGAACTTGTGGCTTGTGCCGTGGAAACCATACTTACGAACGCGATACTTCTCGTAGTACTCATAAGGAATAGCATACAAGTAGTTGATTGCAGGGATAGTGTGGTGGAACGATGTGTCGAACACAGCTACCTGCTTGATGCCTGGAAGAACCTTCTCCATAGAGAGGATACCCTCGAGGTTTGCGGGGTTGTGCAAAGGTGCGATAGAGTACAATGACTCGATCTTTGCCTTAACCTCATCGTCTACCAAGCAGCTGTCTGTGAAGAACTCGCCACCGTGTGCTACGCGGTGACCAGCAGCCTTAAGCTCGTCGAGAGACTTGATAACGCCGTGCTCGGGGTTTGTGAGGGCGTCGAGAACGAGACGGATACCTGTTGTGTGGTCTGGAATGGGGCAGTGAAGCTCAAACTTATCCTTACCCTGTGGCTTGTGTGTGAGGTCACCCTCTGCCAAACCGATACGCTCTACGAGACCTTTAGCCAAGAGAGTCTGAGACTGCTCCATAACGTCGAGTACCTGGTACTTAATCGACGAACTACCGCAATTGAGAACTAGAATTACCATGATTTTGATATGTTTTTTGTGTTAAGTATTTTTGCTTGTCCATTGCACCGCGAGATTGGTGCGCAACTAAAACTCAACAAAGATACGAAAATTGCACCTATTTTCCAATAAAAAATTCATTATTTTTTTCTACTGTTTTTTGTGCTTGTGAAATGCATGTTTTTTTATCGCCTATAACATTGTATAAGTTGTTATATTGATATACGACAAAAGGATTAAATATTGGACGGATTCGCCAATGCGAATGTGTGGGGTGGCGGAAAAGGGGGTAATAAATAACGAAAAGTGCTTTTTTCTTTGAAAAAGATTTGTTATCTTTGCACGAATAAATGCGCGTGCTATGCGCGCTAAATCAACTTTAAAACAAAGAATACGATGGCTACCGAAAAAATCAACCTTACGGCTCCCCAGGAGCCTGTCGGCACTATTGCCGAAGATGCGCAGATGACTACCGACGTGAAGAACGTGACTACAAAGACTACCGAGACTCCCGATGAGGAGGTTGTTAACCAGGCCATGAGCGAGGCCTTTGCCGATGAGGAGGCGGCGTTGGCTGCCGATGAGGCGGGACTCGATATGGGTGAGGCTACAACCGAAGAGGAGGAGGCACCCGCTGTGAGTGATGACATCTCGGGACTCAGCGAGTCGGAGCTTGTGGCGCTCTTTGCCGCAAAGATCGAGTCGGAGCCAATACATACACTACGCCCCGTGGTTGAGGCCATTAAGATAGCACTATACAAGCAGCACCGTGCTAAGGTGGAGGCCGAGAAACGTGCATTCGTTGAGGCGGGTGGCGACGAGGCTGCCTTCACTCCATCGGTGGATGCTGATGAGGTGCGTTTCAAGGAGCTCTTTGCGCTCTACCGCAACGAGCGCGACAAGCACATCGCTATGCTCGAAGCAAACAAGGAGGAGAACCTTAAGGTGAAGCTCGCAATCATTGAGGAGCTTAAGGAGCTTATCAATTCTGACGAGGCTATCAACACGACCTTTGCGCGCTTCAGAGAGTTGCAGCAGCGTTGGAAGGAGGCTGGACTTGTGCCACAGCAGAATGTCAAGGATGTGTGGGAGACCTATAACCTCTATGTTGAAAACTTCTACAACTATATCAAGATTGACCGCGAGTTGCGTGACCTTGATTTGAAGAAGAACTACGAGGCTAAGTTGGCGCTCTGCGAGCAGGCTGAGGAGTTGGCTCTCGATCCCCAGGTGGTAGAGTCGTTCCGTAAGTTGCAGAAGCTGCACGACGAGTGGCGTGAGACAGGCCCCGTAGCTATTGAGTTCAAGGAGTCGTTGTGGGAGCGTTTCAAAGAGGCTTCGAGCCGCATCAACAAGCGTCATCAGGAGCACTTCGAGGGCTTGAAGGCTGAGCAGATGAAGAATCTTGCTCTGAAGAGCGAGCTCTGCGAGAAGACCGAGGCCTTGCTCACCCGTGAGATCCTCACTCGCAAGGATTGGAATAAGGCATCGGAGGAGTTGCTTGAGATACAGAAGGTGTGGAAGACTATTGGCTTCGCTCCAAAGAAGGATAACAATCGCATCTATGAGCGTTTCCGCACAGCGTGCGACAAGTTCTTCGAGCTTAAGCGTAACTTCTACGCTGGCGTGAAGAGTGAGATGGAGCACAACTTCGCATTGAAGCAGGAGTTGTGTGCCGAGGCTGAGGCATTGTCTGTATCGGAGGATTGGAAGCACGCTACCGATGAGCTTATCGCACTTCAGGCGCGCTGGAAGCAGGTAGGCCCCGTGGCACGTCGCCATTCGGATGCTATCTGGAAGCGTTTCCGCGCAGCGTGTGACAAGTTCTTCGAGCGCAAGGCGTCGCACTTCTCGTCTGTAGACTCGGAGCATGAGCAGAACCTCAAGCTAAAGCAGGCGTTGTTGGAAGAGATGAAGGCTGCGGATGTCAAGGCAGGTGGCTTTGATATGGTCAAGGAGTTCCAGCGCCGCTGGAGCCAGATTGGTTTTGTGCCCATCAAGCAGAAGGATGCTTTGCAGAAGGAGTATAAGGCAGTTGTGGATGCTATGTTCACTACGTTGCGCTCGTCGGAGCGTGATCGCTCTATGAACCGCTTTAAGGAGCGTGTGTCGAACATGAAGGGCAGCAACCAGTTGCGTTCGGAGCGTGAGCGTTTGTTCAACAAGGTTAAGCAGATGGAGCAGGATATCGCCTTGTTGGAGAACAACATCGGTTTCTTCTCGAAGTCGAAGAATGCCGAGGCGTTGATTGCTGATGTAAGAGAGAAGATTGCACGTGCAAAGCGTGATATGTCGGAGCTTATCGAGAAGATTCAGCTTATCGATGAGGAGGCAAAACAGAAGGAGACAAAATAGTTATTAAATGAGAATAGAGCATATTGGTTGTTGGGCAACCTACGGCCGATATGCTCACAAAAAAATGTAGGATATGAAACTATCTAAACCAAAGTACATTTTCGTTACCGGTGGTGTTGCATCTTCACTCGGTAAGGGTATCATTTCGGCATCTATCGCCCGTTTGTTGCAGGCGCGCGGTTACTCGGTGACAATCCAGAAGCTCGATCCATATATCAATGTTGACCCCGGCACGCTTAACCCATACGAGCATGGTGAGTGTTACGTTACGGAGGATGGTACAGAGACCGACCTCGACTTGGGTCACTATGAGCGTTTTACATCTATTGAGACTACCAAGAACAACAACGTAACCACAGGTAAGATTTATCAGTGTGTTATTGAGAAGGAGCGTAGCGGTGAGTTTTTGGGTAAGACCGTGCAGGTTATCCCTCACATCACCGACGAGATTAAGCGTCGTGTGCAGTTGTTGGGTGCCACAAAGAAGTATGATGTTATCATCACTGAGATTGGTGGTACGGTAGGCGATATCGAGTCGTTGCCATTTATTGAGTCTGTACGTCAGTTGCGCTATCAACTTGGCTACCAGAATACTGTTTTGGTACACCTCACACTCATCCCATACATGGCGGCATCTGGTGAGCTTAAGACAAAGCCTACGCAGCACTCGGTAAAGGAGTTGCTCTCTTATGGTTTGCAGCCCGATGTCCTCGTTTTGCGTTCGGAGCACGACTTGAGCCAGGACTTGCGTCGTAAGGTTGCGTTGTTCT
The DNA here is from genome assembly GCA_045637085.1 of Alistipes sp. Classification (GTDB taxonomy): domain Bacteria; phylum Bacteroidota; class Bacteroidia; order Bacteroidales; family Rikenellaceae; genus Alistipes. Next base: position 79,984 of record JAZTYW010000009.1, read on the forward strand.
GTAATGTAGCTCCCGAGGCTGTTGTTCAGTCTATCGATGTTCCTACAATCTATGAGGTGCCATTGCGTATGCGCAAGCAGAACCTCGATGGCGTGCTTTTGGAGAAACTCGGTTTGGAGTCTAACCAGGAGCCCGACTTGACAGAGTGGGAGGCATTTGTTGAGCGCATCAAGAACCCAAAGAGCCAGGTGGATATCGCTTTGGTTGGTAAGTACACAGAGTTGCCCGATGCATACAAGTCAATCAGCGAGTCGTTTATCCACGCAGGTGCTGTTCATGGTGTAAAGGTCAAGTTGCACTACGTAAACTCTGAGCGCCTCACTATCGATAATGTTGGTGAGTACCTCGGCAAGATGTCGGCTGTAATGGTTGCTCCAGGCTTTGGTAACCGTGGTATCGAGGGTAAGTTGGTTGCTGTGCGCTATGCTCGCGAGAACAATGTTCCATTCTTCGGTATCTGTCTCGGTATGCAGTGCTCGGTTATCGAGTTTGCGCGTAACGTCCTCGGTTGGTCGGATGCTAACTCAAGCGAGATGGCACAGACCAAGCATGCGGTTATCGACCTTATGGAGGAGCAGAAGAAGGTTACGGCGTATGGTGGTACAATGCGTCTTGGTGGCTATCCATGTCGTTTGGTTGAGGGCTCACGTGTGCGTGAGGCGTATGGTGCAGAGAATATTGTCGAGCGTCACCGCCACCGCTATGAGTTTAACAGTACATACCTCGCTGATTTCGAGGCTGCGGGTATGAAGGCTACAGGTATCAACCCCGATACAGGCTTGGTTGAGGTTGTGGAGATTCCATCACACCGCTGGTTCGTAGGTGCGCAGTACCATCCTGAGTACCACTCTACAGCTGCAAAACCACACCCATTGTTTGTGCGCTTCGTTGAGGAGGCTATCAAGTATCGCGACGAGCAGTAGTAGGGTGCTGGCAAAAGACAATATATTATAATGTATATCCGTTAATAGAGACGAAAAAAACTAAATTATACCCCGTAATGGGGAGTCGAGATGAATAAGAATACAAATACGATTATCGGTATTGTGCTGATGGTAGCCCTCTTTGTAGGCTATGGCATTTATCAGGCAAGTGAGTTGGAGAAGCAGCAGGAGATTGCCTTGGTGCAGCAGCAGAAGAAGGAGGAGGCATTAAAGGCGCAGCAGGAGCGTGCTAAAGAGGAGCGCGCAAAGGAGGCAGCGATGACCCCCGAGCAGAAGGCACAGCGCGACTCTATCAACCTTGCAAATGCCGTATTGGCAAAGGTTAATCAGCATGGAGAGACACTTTTGACGGCGTTGAACGGCGAGTCAACACCGTTGACTCTTGAGAACGACTATATGTCGGTTACGTTTGACAACCGTGGTGGTAAGATTTCGGATGTTACGCTTAAGAAGCATATGCGTTATGCTGATGGCGAGCGCACGGAGCCTGTTAAGATGATGGTTCCCGGCTCGGCATCATTCGGCATCGACTTGCACCGCGAGGGTAGCAATGGCGTGTTGAAGAGCAATGATTATCTCTTTGATACAAAGGTCGATGAGCTTGAGAATGCTCACCGTGTAACCATGAAGTTGCAGATAGATCCCGAGGCATACATCGAGTATGTATATACTATGTATAACACTGGCGATGCAAGCCGCGACCACCTTATCGACTTTGCGTTCAACCAGCATGGTATCGACAAGTACCTCGAGAATGGCGAGGAGATTATCATGCGTTGGGGTAACAAGAGCATGAAGAATGAGCGTAGCTTCACGGTAGAGAACAATGCTACTACTGTTGCCTTCTACGAGAATGAAGATGACGAGGTGGAGCAGATTGCCGTAGATGGCAAGCGTGAGCATCACCGCGACCTCGGCTGGATAGCGTTGAAGCAGCAGTACTTCTCATCTGTGCTCCTTGCCAAGGATCCTATCCATGCAGGTCTTGGTTTCAAGACATCGGAGAAGCAGGGTGCTGACTATGTGAAGAACTACGATACTCGTATCATCATTCCTCACAGCGAGGGTCAGGAGAACTATAAGTTTGCCTTCTACTATGGTCCTAACGACTTCACCATCATGAAGGGTGTGGAGCTCGCGGGCCAGGAGAAGCACGTTGAGGAGCTTATTCCTCTTGGCGGTTCGCTCGTTGGTTGGATCAACCGAATTCTTACTATCCCCGTATTCCAGTGGTTGAAGGGTCATGGCTTGAGCTTTGGTATCATCATCCTTATCCTTACAATCATGGTTAAGTTGATCATCCTTCCATTGACCTATAAGAGCTATATGTCAACTGCGAAGATGCGCGCTGTGCGTCCCGAGCTGGAGGAGTTGAACAAGAAGTATCCTAACCCTGATGACGCTATGAAGAAGCAGCAGGCAACAATGGAGCTCTATCAGAAGGCTGGCATCAGCCCTATGGGTGGTTGTTTGCCATTGCTTATCCAGATGCCTATCCTTTGGGCTATGTTCCGTTTCTTGCCTGCAAGTATCGAGTTGCGTGGTGAGAGCTTCCTCTGGGCTAATGACTTGTCGTCGTATGATAGCGTTCTTGAGTTTGGTTTCAACATCCCATTCTATGGCGACCACGTCAGCCTCTTTGCGTTGTTGATGACCCTCTCGCTCTTCGGCTACTCATTTATGACATACAAGCAGCAGTCGGCAACCACTGCGGGGCAGCCTGGTGCGGGCATGATGAAGTTCATGATGGTCTACTTCATGCCTTTGATGATGCTCTGCGTGATGAATAGCTTCTCATCAGGTCTCTGCTACTACTACTTCTTGTCGCAGATCTTCACCATGATTATCATGTTTGCTATCCGTCGCACGGTTAATGATGATAAGGTGCGTGAGCGTCTTCTTGCCAATGCTTCAAAGCCTCGCAAGAAGTCTAAGTTCCAGGAGCGTTACGAGGAGGCGTTGCGTCAGCAGCAGGAGACTCTTAATCGTGAGCAGCGTCGTCAGCGTCGATAGTTGCATGGATAAAGGCAACACTTGCTGTTGCTAAACACAGAGAATGCGAATGGGTGTATGCCCGTTCGCATTCTTTTTGTTGTATGTCATCAGTCAACGGTGTGCCTACAATTAATGCTGCGCCATCAGTCAATGCTACGCTTCAGTATGTCGGTCAATGGTGCGCCCAAAGTAATTTATGTGCTCTCAGTATATGATGTGCTCCCTGCAAATGAAATGGGGCTGTCCGCAACTTGCTGGACAGCCCCATGTTGTTTTTAAGTGTTTATGTGACTACTTGCGACCGTCGAAGTAGTAGGGTGCGCAATTCCAGCCGCACGCCTCGTAGAACTTACGCATGTTCTCCATCTTGGTGCGGATGGTAGACTCATCGCGGCGGTCGTGTGCCCACTGTACCTCCGACATAGCACCGAGGCGTGGAAGGAGCATCACCTCAACCATATCCATGCTTTTGAGGTACTCGCTCCACATGTTGAGCTGAACACCAATGATATGTGGGCGTGCTGCATCGCTCATGCCCTCAAATACATTCCAAGCGTAGATCTTCTCGAAGGGGATGTGGCCACCAATCTGCAGACCCTCACCCTCGCGGCTCTCTGTCTGATAGAAGTTGAGATAGCAGAGAGGCATTGGGGTCATTACCACGTCGTTGCCACGCTCCGCAGCGTAGATGCCGCCACCTACACCACGCCATGACATTACGGTTGCAGTAGGTGTCACGCCACCATCGAGAATCTCATCCCAGCCAATCATGCGACGACCCTTGCTGTTGAGGTACTTCTCGATGCGTGCTACGAGGTAGCCCTGAAGCTCCTCCTCCGACTTGAGACCCTGAGCCTTAATCATAGCCTGGCAGTGCTCGCACTCCACCCATCGATCCTTGGGACACTCATCGCCACCAATATGTATAAGCTCCGAGGGGAAGAGCTCGATAACCTCGTCGAGGACCTTCTCCAGGAACTCGTATGTTGTCTCCTTGCCTGCGCACAACACCTCGGGTGTTACACCCCATGTTGTCCACACATCAACAATCTGCTCGTTGCAACCCAACCATGGGAGTGCGTGGAGTGCAGCCTGTGAGTGACCAGGCATCTCAATCTCAGGAATGATGACGATCTGACGCTTTGCAGCATAGGCTACAACCTCGCGAATCTCATCCTGTGTGTAGTATCCACCGTAGGGTGTGCCGTCCCACTCTACGGGGTTGAGGCCATGACCTACGAGAGTCTCCTTACGCATTGCGCCCTTCTCGGTAAGCTCGGGGTATGCCTTAATCTCGATGCGCCAGCCCTGGTCGTCGGTGAGGTGCCAGTGCAGGCGATTGAGTTTGTGTGCCGCGATGATGTCAATGTAGTTCTTGACATCCTCAACAGAGAAGAAGTGGCGTGATACATCGAGGTGAGCACCACGATATGCGAACGTAGGCTCATCTGCAATGAAGCCGTAGGGCACGTTACCGTTGTTTGTTACGATAATCTGACGCAAGGTCTGGAGACCGTAGTATACACCCGCCTCAGAGCCGCCGATAATACGGATGCCATCCGCGTCAATGGTCATCTCGTAACCCTCAGCAGGTACAAAGATGTCTGTCTGCACCTTGATGCCCTTGCCGCGCTTGGCTGTGTGCATAGGCTTTTTTGTGCCGAAGTATGCCTTCATATCCTCTGCAAAGAGCATGGCTGTATTCCATAGGTCATCATTCACGATGATGTGAGTCTTTGCAGTGACAGTGTAGTCGCCCTCTGGCTGAATATCAACGTATGCGGGCTCGGGTACGACGTTGTAGCTACGCGCCTCAAGGTTTGTGGGCGTGGCGAGAGTGAGCATTGCGGCCATAACGATGGCGATGCTTGTAATAAATTGTCTCATATAGATTTGTTTAATGGTTATTCAATTCAACAAAGGTAACAATTATATTGTTAATTACCAAATTCAAACGCTGTGTGGTTGGCATATGTTTGACCTTTTGCATGGATGTTGCAGTTGAGTCTTTTGCGTTGTGTGAGATGCCGCAGGTCAGTTAGATGTGCAATCTCCCAGAAACGATAAGTTATTCGCTGATTTGTCGAACAACCTTTAAACAATCTAAAGCTATGAAAAATGAGTATTCAGAACATTCAGAGCGACTTATACGCCATTGGTGGCTTTCGCTCATTGCAGGCGTGGTCTTTATCGCCGTTGGCTTTATCGTTATGGTAAACCCCGTTTCGAGCTACTATGCCATTGCTGTGTGGCTCGGCTTTGCCATTATGCTGTCGGGAGTGCTTAACCTCGTGCAAGGTCTCTCGTCCGCAAACAGATATGTACGCAGTGGCTGGCTAATCCTTGCCTCGGTGATCGATATAATAATAGGTATACTGCTCGTATTCAATACGCTGCTCTCTATCTTTATGATGCCAATACTCCTGGGTGCATGGCTGCTCTATCGAGGTGCTGCGATGCTTGTTCAGGGCTTCGACCTACGTGCCAACCGCGTGCGTGGCAGTGGCTGGATAATCTTCTACTCGATAGTGGTACTTATAGTGGCTATTGCCGTGTTGTGGATGCCCATGACGTTGGGTGTCGAGGCAGTGGTGCTGATTGTAGCCATAGCCTTTGTATCGTATGGCGTTGCTATGGTGTCGTGGGGATTTAGGCTTTTGGATGTGCACCGTAATGCAAGGCGACTTGGTGTCGAGGAGTAGTCTAAGCATCATTTTATGGGCCGAGGGTTTGCAAATAGCGAATTTTCACTATCTTTGCAGCCGCATACGCGCTCTATCGCTGCCACCTTCGGGTGGGGGAGGAAAGTCCGAGCAACACAGAGCACCGCGCAAGTTAACGGCTTGATATTCGTGAGGATATAGTAGCGTAGAAGAAAATAACCGCCTCGCAAGGGGTAAGGGTGAGAAGGTGGGGTAAGAGCCCACCGCGAGGGTAGCAATACATCTCGGCAGTACGCCTCGTGGGTTGCAAGACCATGTATACCGACAATTAAGGGTTGCTCGTCCAATGTCGGGGGGTAGGTTGCTAGAGACGGCAAGTGATTGCCGTAGTAGATAAATGATAGAGGCTCTGCCGCAAGGCGGAGTACAGAACTCGGCTTATAGTGTATGCAAACTAAAATGGGATGTCCGCGTGGACATCCCATCTTTTTTCATTGAGGGAGGTGTTGTCCTCCCCCATGTCTCTTGTGTGGATTACTTCATCTGAGCAGAGAGAGCCTCGATAACAGCTGCTGCGTTTGCTACGCTACCGCCTGCTGTAACGTTCTTCATGGCTGCAATAGCCTGCTCGAACTGACCCAACTCGTTGTATGCAACACCAAGGAGGTAGTAGATATCACCACGACCCTCGTCAGTTGTCTGTGCCTCGAGAGCTGCAGCAGAAACCTCAACCATCTTTGCGAAGTCCTTCTTGCCGTAGTATGCCTGCATAGTGATCTTTGCTGCCATAGCTGCATCATCAAGCTGCTCAGCCATTGCGATGATGCCGTCGTAGTCGTTAGCCATCTGGAGCTTAGCAACCTCGTTGTTGGTGTACATATCCATCTTTGCCTGTGCCTCTGCGATAGCCTCAGCGAACTTCTCAGCGTTCATGCCAGCAATCTTTGTACAGATCTTCATACCCTCCTGGTACATATCGCTCTTGAAGTAGCTCTCTGCGAGGTTGAGTGCCATTCCAGTGTTGCGTGGGTCAGCCTCATAACCCTTTGAGAATACCTCGATTGCAGTTGCGTAGTCGCCAGTGTTGAAGGCGTCAGCACCCTGTACCTGATATACCTGGCCAATCATAGTCTTGTTCTTGTTCATGCCTGCGAGGTCCTCGTAGATCTCTGCGCAGTTAGCAGCGTTAGTGAAGTGCTCGATAGCTGCGTCGTACTCCTTAGCGTTTACAGCAGCAACACCCATCTTGTTGTAGCATGTAACGATGAACTTCTTTGACCCCTGAATAGCCTTAAGCTGATTTGCATCTGGCTCGTCGATATCCCAACCAGCCTCGATTACTGACTCGAACTGTGCAATAGCCTCAGTGAAGTTACCAGCCTTAGCGTTAGCCAAGCCCTGTGAGAATGTTGCTACTACGTCTGTCTGTGCGAAAAGCGCTGTTGCGCCCATGAGGGCAACAACTGTCATGATAAGTTTTTTCATAGTTAGTATTAATTGTTGTTATATATTTTCCTATTATGCGTGTGGTCGTTGCCCATTTTCGGGCGAAACCAACCACAAAGTTACTACTTTTTTTAATAATACAAACGCTTTATGGTCACTTATTTGCGTAAATCTGCAAAAAATCGCTTCATCATAGCCTCGCACTCATCCTGTAACACTCCTGCAACGACCTTTGTTTTGGGGTGCATTATGCGCTCCGAGTAGGTTGAGTATCCGCGCTTGGGGTCGGGGGCGCCATAGACCACACGACCAATCTGACTCCACGCCAGCGCGCCACCACACATAACGCATGGCTCAACGGTTACGTATAGTGTGCAGTCACTCAAGTATTTGCCGCCGAGCGATGACATCGCGGCGGTGATGGCTTGCATCTCTGCGTGTGCCGTAGCGTCCATGAGTGTCTCCACGAGATTATGACCGCGACCGATGATTCTGCCTCCCGCAACCACTACTGCGCCAATGGGCACCTCCTGTTTTGCTAACGCGCGTTCAGCCTCGTTTAGTGCCATGCGCATATATTTTTCATCTTCTTGCTCTATTTTAGCAATATTTTCGTTCATAAAACTCGTGTGTTATTGAAAAAATTATTACCTTTGTGGGTTACAAAGATATAACAAAAAAGAGAATACACGAAACTAATAAATATTTTACTATGTACAGAACACATAATTGCGGTGAACTCCGCATCGAGAATGTGGGTCAGGAGGTAACACTTTCAGGCTGGGTGCAGAAGGTGCGTAACCTTGGTGCTATGGCATTTATCGACCTCCGAGACCGTTATGGCATCACACAGATTACCGTTGAGGAGCACTCTTCTGAGGCTGTCAAGGCAGTTGCTGCCGAGGTAGGTCGTGAGTATGTCTTGCAGGTGACTGGTAAGGTTATCGAGCGTTCTTCAAAGAACTCAAAAATCGCTACTGGTGACATTGAGATCTCGGCTACCGAGCTCAAGATCCTCAACCGCGCAGTTACACCTCCATTCACTATCGAGGAGGAGAGCGATGGTGGTGATGATTTGCGTATGAAGTATCGCTACCTCGACCTTCGTCGTCCACCATTGCAGCGTGCAATGATTCTCCGTCACCGCATGGCACAGGCTGTGCGTCAGTTCCTCGACAAAGAGGGATTTCTTGAGATTGAGACTCCTTATCTCATTAAGTCAACGCCAGAGGGTGCACGCGACTTTATCGTGCCTTCGCGCATGAACCCTAACCAGTTCTATGCGTTGCCACAGTCTCCACAGACACTCAAGCAGTTGCTTATGGTTGCGGGCTACGACCGCTACTTCCAGATTGTACGCTGCTTCCGCGATGAGGACTTGCGCGCTGACCGTCAGCCCGAGTTTACACAGATCGACTGCGAGATGTCGTTCGTAGAGCAGGAAGATGTCATCTCACTCTTCGAGGACATGTCAAAGCATCTGTTCCGTTCTATCCTCGGCATCGACATGACCGAGCAGTTCCCCCGTATGACCTGGCACGATGCCATGAAATACTACGGTAGC
>JAZTYW010000010.1:0-24487 GCA_045637085.1 Alistipes sp.
GAAGCCGACGAGTGACAACGCACATGGTGTGTTGCCAACGAGGGAATCCTTCGTTATACTCAGGATGACAGTGAGAGTGGAACTCTTAGCAATACCGAGGAGGAGAAAAATGGTAATGGCGCAAAAAAATAGGGCTGCACCAATATTGGGAGCAACCCTATCATAAGAGCGATATTTCAATTATTTCTTCTTTACAGGCATCACTGCAGGACGATTAGCAGCCTTGCTCTGAGGAGCCACCTTCTCCTTACCATTTGAAGGAATGGTAATCTTGTTTGTCACAGGCTTGGGTGTAGGCTTTACACTCTTTACGTCGAGAAGTTCAACATTGATAGCAACAGCCTCGTTTGCGGGCATAATGCGGCTTGCACGGTAGCCCAAAGCCTTAGCGCCATCCATCCAAAGAGTGATGTTACCACCATTACCAACAAGCTTGAGAGCCTCCTGAACATCCTTCTGCATGAAACGGTTGAGAGGGAGCTTGCGGATTACGCTATTCTCAATCTCGGCGTCAATCTGCTTGAGGTAGTTCTGACGCATTGAGTCGGGAATCATCTGGTTGTTTGAGATCTGCTCACGCTGCTTCTTGAGGTTGTCAACGAACATCTCGTTAGACTCGAGGAGCTTACCGTTGCGTGAGTAAACAGCATACTTAACTGCGATTGAGTCAGTGTCGTTCACAGGCTTACGATCGCCACCAGCGTGGTTGATGCGATAGTAAACACCTGTCTTATTCTCCTTAGCATCGAGCATAGCAACAACATTCTCCTGCGCTGATACGCGCTCAAACCACTCTGCTACGAGCTCCTTAGTGTACTCAGGAAGATCCTTCTGCATATATCCACTCATCACAGTGAAGAGTGTCTGCTCCTCGAGGCGCATAAACTTGTTGATATCCTCCTTGGTCTTCACGTTAGCAGCATCGCGGATAGCCTGATATACCCAGTGGAGGTTTACAGGGAGCTGCTGCTGGCGCACTACGTTAGACATCATACCGCCAAATGCCTCGGCGAAACGCTCCTTTGTGTAGGTCTCATCGTAGAGTGCAGGGAGCGACAAGGTGTCGGGGCAGTCTGTAACGATACGGCTATTTGCCTGCTTTGCCATCATAAAGTTGCGAACACGCTCGTTTGAGTACTCCTCGAGGTATGCGTTATACTTCTCCAAAGTCTCCTCATCGGCAGCGCTCTTCTGAAGTTCCTTATCCAAGATAGCAATCATAGCCTCAGGGTCGAGCTCGAAGTCGGCATTCTGCAATGAGATAACAAGACCCAAGTTCATACCTGCAGCATAAGAGAGGGTATCCATCTCTGCGTTAGGGTCATTGTAGAGGCGAGAAACAGGGTTCTCGCAGTAGAGCACAGGCTTGGGGGACTCGCTACATGCAGCAAGAGTAGCCAAACAAGCGGCCAAAATAAAAATTTTCTTCATACTATAAATTAATTGTTAAAGTTTATCTCTTTTCAACATCCACAAGCCACAGCTCGTAGTAGAGTATCGTATTAGGCTTCACACCCAGCGAGTCGCAACCCTCGGCACCAAAGCCAAGAGCCGATGGCAACCATGCCTCGATGTGACCACCCTTACCGATAAGTTTTGTGGCCTCAAGCAAACCCTTGGGCACAGCACCCGCAGCAATGCGCAGTGTGTCACCACGATAATATGTCGTATCCAATACCTCGCCACCCATATTCAGCATACGGTAGCAGATGCGCATCGTGTCGCGGTTATTGCGCACCGCGCGCTTTAGGTCTCCAAGTTCTACAACCTTGTAGGTAAGACCAGAGTTAGTAGCCACAAACTTACGATTGTTACGACGTATCTCCTCCAGATACTGGGTTTCGAAGGACTTGATACGCTCGTAGTTATCGTAGTTCATATACTTCATATACGCCATGCGAGCCTCCTCGTCACTAAGAAGAGCCTCACCCTTATAGGCGTCGCGCAGACCCTCACATACCATATCTACGTTGAGCATTGAGTCCACACCTATAAGATTACGACCTATGTTCATGCCCATAACGTATGACATCGAGTCAGCACTACTCTGCATTGTGGGTGCTGTGGGCTGAACCACAGGTTTCTCGCTACATGCCACCATGAATGGCAACAGCGCAATTGCAAAAAGCAACTTTCTCATTACTATATATCTTTTATTCTGTTTTATTCTCCTTGCGAGCCTCCAAATATATCATCAACGAACCTAAAATGGCGGCTGTTGTCGAGGCCAGCAATATGGCAATCTTACCCATATCGATAAACTGCTGGTGTGTCTCTTTGTCGAACGCTAAGTTATCGACAAATATAGACATTGTAAAGCCAATACCTCCCAGGCAGGCTACGGCCACAAGCATTCGCCATGTTGCACCCTGTGGACGCTCCGCCAAACCGAGTTTCACGGCAATGTAGCTGAACAACGAGATGCCCAATGGCTTGCCAACGACAAGGCCAAAGAAGATACCCATGCCGATAGAGCCAACCTCGGGTGCATACTCAAAGATGTTGAAATATGACGCAGAGGTGATGTGCACACCAGCATTTGCGAGGGCAAAGATTGGCATGATGATGAAGTTAACGTATGGCATAAGCAGGTGCTCCATGCGGTGGCTCATGCCCGTAGCACCATCCGAAATCTGCTTCATGCGGCGCAAATGATACATACGCATCTCCTCCGCCTCATGCCTGTCTTCCAGTTTGTCGGCTGCCACGATACACCTCTCAATCATATCAGCCTTGTGGAGATAGTACGAACGGCTATATCGGGGCTGTGTGGGGATGAGCATAGCCATTGCCACGCCCGAAATTGTGGCATGTACACCCGAATAGTAGAAGAGCGCCCACACAACAACTGCGGGGATGAGGTATGCAATGATGCGGAACTCACCCATACGGCGCATGAAGTATATGCCCACCATGATGACAATGGCGATGCCAAGCAACAGCATATTGGGGGTCTGACCATAGAAGAGTGCGATGACGAGGATTGCACCGAGGTCATCGGCAACAGCGAGCGCCGTAAGGAATACCTTGAGGGATATAGGCACACGCTTGCCCAACAACGACATTATACCAATAGCAAAGGCGATATCGGTGGCTGTGGGGATACCCCAACCACTCTGCACAGCGGTACCAGCATTGAAGAGTGTGTAGATGCACGCGGGCACAAGCATACCGCCGAGGGCAGCGATGATAGGCAGAATTGCCTTCTTTGGTGTGGAGAGCTGACCATCCGAAATCTCACGTCTGATTTCAAGACCCACCGTAAAGAAGAATACGACCATGAGTCCATCATTGATGAACTTCTCGATGCTGAACTCCTTGGGGAACAGCAACATCTTTCCAGCCCCCGAAGAGAAGTATATACCCATGTCCGTATGCAAGAATGTGTGGTACAACTCCGATGTAGCGGGTAGGTTTGCCAACACCATGGCGACGATAACACACACAATAAGCACAACGCCACCTGCCCAGGGTGCATGCAAGAAGTTGTTGCCTTGCTGCGACAAGATGTGACTGCGCTTGATTCTTCCAAACTTTGTAAATAGTGACATGGTTACTTTACATATATTGGTTAGACTCCTTATTCTGACTTATAGCACCAATGGTGCATCGTGGTTTTTGAGCGCCATACTACATAGGTTGTATAGCAGGCGTGATGCGATGGAAGCATCGGTCTTGTCGTCCATATCAGGGACTACCTCCGAGAGGTCGAAGCCTACAATCTTGCGACCCGAATCGACAATCTTACCCAAGAGGTAGATAACCTCAGGGAAGCGAACGCCACCCGCTACTACCATACCGTTGTGAGGCGAGCACTCGATGGTCAAGCCGTTGATATCGAGCGACACATATACATTTTCGGGTAGCGACTCCACAATCTCATCAACGATTGTGGACCACAGCACACCCTCAAAATGGCGGCTCCAGATAGATTGACCCGTGAAGAGTTTTATGCGCTGGTCCTGCTCGGCACGCTCCCACTCCTCGGGACTGAAGGCTCTGACACCAACGCCCACAAGACGCTCCACCTGCGCCACATCGCGCAAGACGTTGTGCATGACCGAAGCGTGTGAGTACTCAAAGCCCTGATGGCTGCTCTTAAGGTTGCAGCTCGAATCGATATGCAGCACTCCGAGAGAGCCGTGGTGCTCGGCAACGGCGCGTATATGTCCGTATGCCACAGACTGATCGCCACCCACAAGGCCGACAATCTTACCTCTCTGCAACCAGCACTTCGACTGCTCATAGATATTGGCATTGAGCATTGCAAAGCCCTCGTTCACACGTCGCAAGCTACGCTCATAGACAAGGTTGTCGAAGTGAGTACCACCCTGTCGGTCATTGACCTTGACCACGCGTTCTGCATCCGAGCGCAAGCGGTGCGACATATCCTGAATGGTGTAGTCGATGGGCACCGTGGCTATGCCCTTACGCCAACTATTGGGTGCCATTGGCTCGAAGAAGTCGACAGTGCGCGATGCCTCGATGATTGCATCGGGGGCATAGGAACTACCATTGCGCACCTTGAGACTCAAATCCCAGGGCGCAGAGATAAGCACAAGGGCCGCCTCATCGGGCTCAAGCGGAATACCAAAGTAGTTACCGTTGTCGGGTATCACACCATTGGGGTCAAACTTCTTGCTCTCCATAGTTGTAATATTTATATCTTCTGCATGCCAAATTATCATGCAAATGTAACATTTTTTTCATAGAAAATCCCTATATTTGCTAAAAATTTACTCGTCTCAGCATGAAAGTAATCATAGATAGTGCCATTCCCTTTATTCATGGTGTTTTGGAGCCATATTCCGAGGTGGTATATTGCAGCGGCACAGCCATAAACAGCGATGTCGTCCGCGATGCCGACGCACTCGTTGTGCGCACACGAACACGATGCAACCGCGAGCTGCTTGAGGGCTCCGCAGTACGCTTCATAGCCACAGCAACCATTGGGCGTGACCACATTGATGAGGCCTATTGCAAGAGCGCAGGCATCGAGGTGGCCTCGGCAGCAGGATGCAACGCTCGAGGTGTATTGCAATGGGTGGCAGCAACACTCAAACACATTGTTAAACAGGAGGGCAAAACCCCGTCAGACTACACACTGGGCGTTGTTGGAGTTGGCAATGTTGGCAAGCTTGTTGTTGAGCATGCCCGCCACTGGGGATTTCGCGTATTGATGTGCGACCCTCCACGCTACGAGCGCGAGGGTGGCGATTTCCTACCTCTTGAGGATGTGGCACGACAGGCAGACATCCTTACACTACACACACCTCTTGACGACACAACGCGCCATATGGTTGATACAAAACTTCTATCCGAGATGCCCCATGATGCCATTATAATAAACGCATCGCGCGGTGGTGTTGTGGATAATATGGCAGTGGTAAATAGTTCGCATCGCTACGCCTTCGATGTGTGGGAGAGCGAGCCGCACATCGACCCCAAAACATTACAGCAGGCCATGCTTGCAACACCCCATATTGCGGGCTACTCACTGCAAGGAAAGGCAAATGCTACATCAATGAGCATCAACGCCTTAGCGCGACACTTCAACCTACCGCTTACGGAGTGGCGACCCACAGAGGTGTTGCCCACTACCCCACGTCTGTTGAGTTGGGACGAACTATGCGAAACGATAGAGAGATATTGCGATATCGTATCGGAAACGGAGACACTGAAACGCTCACCCAAGCACTTCGAGTCGCTCAGAAACGACTACCGCTATAGGGATGAGTATTTTTAGAATGAGTAATTAGTAATGAGCAATTAGTAATAATGTTTTGTGCTGTCATTCTGAGTGTAACGAAGAATCTCCTCGAAGCCGACCAGCGACAACCCGCGTTGATAGTGTGTAGTCAGCGAGGAGATCCCCACGTCGCTATGCTCCTCGGGATGACATATTGACTATTGAAGCGCCGCAGATGCGCCCCGACGGTTTCGAGGAATTTCTTGTCAGAAGGGGCCAGATGCAACGCTCGGCAAAAAAAATGCGGATAGGTTGTACTTAATTTCTTGTCAGAGTGGTGCATTGCAAACATAGATTAGCACCACGACCCAATTTGTTGTCAGAAGTCGTGAGATGTGGTGCATCACAAAAGAAATCACCCAAGGATAGTACTAAATCGTACAGCCTTGGGTGATTTACTTTTAGTGATGTGCCGCAGATTGCGGCTTATCACAACAAATTACTGGCAGACAGCGCTCAAATCAGCAAAAAGAGCAGCGTAGCTCTCTACCATATCACGACGCAATGCTGCGTAGTGCTTCTTAACGAGTGAGCGGTTCTTAGGCTCAGCAGGGTTGTTAGCCTTGAAGTAAAGCGCGTTGCGGAGCTCGAGGCTCTTCTGCATAAGCTCTACAATCTGATCCTCCTTATTAGGCTGCACGAAAGCCGCCATCTCACAATCGAAAACGAACTCCTCCAAACGGTAGTCAATCTCCTTCTTCAATACTCGTAGATTTGCCATAGTTATATTAGTTTTAGAATTTGCTATTATGCAAAGATAGGAAATATATTCTAAATATCCAAATTTTTATCCAACATTATAAACTTTATCTACTCTCCCCACTCGCGATGCTCGGTATCGACACCAATCATCTCAAGAGCACGAAGCGAGATGGTGAGACACAGCTCCTCGATAGTGGAGGGATTGAAGTAGAACGATGGCGAAGCGGGCATGATAATGGCTCCCGCCTCGGTGAGCGTAGTCATATTGCGCATGTGGATAAGCGAATAGGGACTCTCGCGCACAACGAAGACTAACCTACGACGCTCCTTGAGCATAACATCTGCCGCACGCTCTATGAGTGTTCGTGAAATACCCGATGCCACACGAGCCACAGTACCCATCGATGCGGGCACAACAAGCATAGCATCCCAGCGAGCAGAGCCACTCGCCACCGATGCCCACATATCGCCATTATCGAAACGCACTATGCGCTCCGACACGGGCAACTCAACACCCTCAGCACGCATGACATCCTCAGCGTGATCACTCAGAATAAGCGCAACGCGCTCCACCGCGGGGTGTGAAGCAAGCACCTCGAGGCACTGGCGTGCATATATCGAGCCACTCGCACCAGTTATCGCTACTATTATCTTCATCTGTTATAACTCCAAAATTTTACACTCTAAGCCCTTTTCGCGCGCCACACGAAGCAGTGCCGGAAGGACATAGCTCGTATTACGGAACGACTTTGCGCTGTCGTGCAGCGAGATTATATCGCCACCCTTGAGGCCTCGGATAGTGCCGCGCAGACACTTTTTGGGCGAGAGGTTGCGGTTGTAGTCGCGCGAAAGGACATTCCACATTACGATACGATAGCGTTTAGCAACCTCAATCACCTGTGAGCGTTTGATGCGCGCATAGGGCGGACGAAAGAGTTCGCTATGCACCAGGTCTGCCGCAAGATCCACATCCTCCATATAACGCTCCGTGGACATGGTAAGACCCTTTTGGTGCGAATAGGTGTGGTTGCCCACCTTATGTCCGCGCTCAAGAATCATATTGTAGAGGTCGGGGTACAACTCCACATTCTTGCCGAGCACAAAAAACGTAGCCTTGGCATCGTAGCGATCCAGCGTCTGGAGTATCCACTCCGTAACTCCAGGCGTAGGACCATCATCGAAGGTCAGGTAGATGCCCGAAGGGTCATCCATCTGCCACACCACGTCCGGAAACATCCATTTCAGTATATTGCCTGGGTTTACGCGCATAATCTACTCTTTCTACTATTCATCACTGTTTCGACTCGCAAAAGTAACTCTTTTTTTTCGTAAATAGAAAATTATAACTACCTTTGTATCTATTAATATATAATGTAATCGCCACTCGAGCCACTCGGCACAGAGTGTGCATATAACGAATGAACTATGAAAAAAATTGCAACAATCATTACAACTATTGCTATGCTGGCAACCCTGACTGGTTGCAGAGTAGAGTCAACACCCGATGCTAAGACAACCGTGGGTAAGGACTATCAGGTGGTAGTAATCTGCGACGATGAGGCGTGGAAAGGCGACCTCTCTATGGCCGTATGCGACCTCTTGGAGGAGGATATCGCCGGTCTTGTACGACCACAGGGACACTTCGACATCGTGAAGCAGGTCTCATTGGACAAGGCTACGGATGCTGACAGACGCTATGGCATCACCCTCGTAATCAAACTCGCACCCACAACCGAGGAGCCATCATACAAGGTTACGTCAGACATCTACGCACGCCCACAGATTATCGTAACGCTTACCGCCGCAAACACCGAGCAGGCAATCGACTACATCAAGAGCCACACTGCGGAGTTGCGCGAGGTGATGACGGCAAGCGAGCGTGAGGAGGCACTAAAGGCGGCAAAGGGCAAGTCGGCAAAGCAACTTATGGAGGACTTCAAAAACAGCACGGGCTACGCCATGGTCATCCCACACAGCTTCTCAAAGGCAAACCCCGCAGACGAGAGCCTGACATGGTACATACGCGACTACAAGAACAAGGCTCAGTATATCTTTGCCTTCTCGACAGAGTACAACCCCGAGAGCGACATCGCAACCGAGAGCAAGGCTATTGTCGATGCCATCAACGCCAAGTTCAACACCATAGCGAGCAAGGATGTGACAGGCTCGTACATGCAGATAGATATGTATCGCCCTGTTGTTGCGGATGTTGTAAACGTAAACGACAGAAAGATGTTGGAGTTGCGCGGTTGCTGGGAGGTAGCACGCGACTATATGGGTGGTTCATTTACGGCATACACCGTCTTCGAGCCCGAAACAGGCACAGCAACAGTCATCATCTTTGCACTCTACGCCCCCGAGGAGGCACAGCGCAACCTTATGCGCGAGATGGAGGCTCTGATTTACACGCTCGAGTAAGAGACCAACATAGAATAGTTAAGGGGTTATCTTTTACGGATAACCCCTTAATGTTTTATCTGATAATCACAGCATTGACAAGCTGCAAGCCAGCGCGCTGATTAATAAGTTGCGCAAGTTGGTCTCGTCTGTAAAACAGGTCGTTACGCACAACACTCGAGCTGACACTTACATAGAGAATACCTCGCTCGAGGCGCACATCATTAGTGAGATTAGCGACATGCTCACCAACAATCTCACGCCAGAACTCCGGCAACTTGCCCTCAGCGATTTTACGTGCTACGTATGGTCTTTTGAAGAACTCCTCGAGTATATCTCCGATTAATCGTGTTTGTGTACGTCTCATAGCGTTGCCTTACCATTATTTATATTAAAGAGTCGATACTCCACACCCGCATCACTCAACGTGCGCTGCAAGCGATGTTTATTGCAATCCGTAATCAAAATCTGACCGAAGTCATCGCCACCCGTAAGCTTCAGAAGCTGCGCAACACGACGCATATCGAGCTTGTCGAAGAGATCGTCAAGCAGTAGTATAGGCTTGCACTCAGCATGGCGCGCCAACAGCCTATATTCGGCAAGCTTAAGCGCAACAAGGAAGGACTTCTGCTGTCCCTGCGAACCAAACTTGCGCAGTGGGTGCTCACCGATGTTGAAAATCACATCATCGCGGTGTATTCCCGATGTGGTATGCTCGTTCACGAAGTCCTTTTGACGATTGGCAAGCAACAAATCGGCAAGCGATGCCGTCTGCAACTCCGAACGATACTCCAGCGTTGTCACCTCACGCTGCTCCGAGAGCGCTGCATAAAACTCTGCAACCAGAGGAATAAGCGCCTCGACAGTCTCGCTTCGCTTCTTGAATATCACCTCCGCCGACGCTGTCAGCATTGCATCATATATAAGAAGTATATCCTCCGTAGGAGATGTCTTGAGCAATTTGTTACGCTCCTGAAGAGCAGCGTTATAGCGCATGAGTGCCGCGAGATAGGTGCGGTCAATCTGCGATATGAAGCGGTTGAGATACTTGCGACGCTCCTCCGCCGAGTCACTGATGAGTGCCGTATCGGCGGGCGAAACAACGACAATGGGAATGTTGCCCACATGCTCCGAGAGACGATCATACTCCTTGCCGTTGCGCTTGAGGGTCTTGCCTCCGCGACGGGTGAAGCCACACACAACCTGCTCGGGACGGCCATCATCGCGCGTAAAGCGACCATCGACAACAAAGCCATCCTCCTGGTGGCGCACGCACTGCGCATCGGTTATCGTATGCATCGACTTTGCCATAGAGAGATAGTGCACCGCATCGAGGATATTGGTCTTGCCAGCGCCATTATCGCCAACGAAACAGTTGATGCCCTCCGAGAGCGATATATCCTCGCTTTCGATGTTCTTGAAGTTTATTATCGAGAGTCTGTCCAGTCTCATGGTTGCGTACTTTTCGACAAAGATAACAAAAAATATCGATTTTTTATGATTAACACTATGAAATTAAAACTTTTTGTGTACTTTTGTAGATTGAATTGCGAAATTATAAATTCTAAAAAATAAAAACTACTTATGACAAAGAAAGTACAGACACCCGAGACCGACATTTTGATCGAGAGCAAGGGTAAGGTAGAGTCGTTCTTCGACAAGTATGGTAACAAGCTCATGTGGGGTCTTGTAGCAGTAACTGTTGTTGCTATGGGTATCTTCATCTGGAACAACGTCGCTCAGAAGAAGGCTATGGCACTCGCTGAGGAGGCACAGATCAAGTTCTTCGAGGTGCTCAACAACTCTGGCGCTGCAAGCGCATCTGCTGACAGCTTCAGCGTAGACTACGCTACAACAGCAGAGTCTTACATGGCTATCGCAAAGCAGTACTCTGAGACTGCAGTGGGCAACACAAGCTACTTCATGGCTGCTTCTGCATACCTTAACGCAGGTGACTTCGCTAACGCAAAGAGCGCAATCGAGAAGTTCGAGGAGGTTGAGGGCGACTTCGGCAAGCACATGAACGCTATGGCACTCACACTCAAGGGTGACATCGCCGTAGAGGAGAAGGACTACCAGACAGCAGCAGCTAACTTCGAGAAGGCTCTCGCAGCAAGCGCAAATGCTGACATCTATGGCCAGAACGCACACAAGCTCGGTCTTGTATATGAGGCTATGGGTGACAAGGCTAAGGCTCAGAAGATCTACAAGGATGCCGTAACCAAGTATCCTGAGCTTGCAATCGCATTGGGCAAGTACATCATGGAGTAATTAATACCTAACCACACGAAGATGCACTTTATGCCTGCACGTAGCATGAAATTTGGAGTATTGGTAGCAAATGAGTTTGCCGAGTTTGCCGACTCCAATCTCCCATCATTGGTAGACGAGTTGTCACGCTTGGGATGCCTTCCCGAGAACATAGTGATCAAGTACGTGCCAACGATGCATGACCTACTTATAGGCACACAGTTCTATGCTGAGTTCACAGATGTTGACGGCGTGATACTGCTCGCACCAAACAACCGTGTGAACAGCCACCTGGCTTTGATGAACGGCATCGTGCAGTTGCAGATTCAGTGGAATATGGTTATTGAAATTGGTGGCGCGGAGTGCGCGGGACATATCGTAGATATGATCACGTTGCAGAATGAGATGGAGACCAATGCTGTCGACGTCAACCCCCGCCGCAACTTCAGCTAACACCATTTAGGTATGGTGCTTCAAGCACTCAACCGCAAAGTATAACCTCACGGATTTTCCGTGGGGTTATTTCTTTATATCTCGCCGCTACACACGTATAATAAACCGTCATCCCGAGGAGGGGATAATTAATGAGTAATTAGCAATGTTTATGTCATTGAAAGATATTACTAATTTCTAATTAATGAATTACTAATTTGAAAATAGCGTGGGGATATACCACTCTTTTAAGGACGGTGGATAATGCTTATGATACTCGTCCCTGTCATCCTGAACGAAGTGAAGGATCTCCTCGCTGTCGACTCATGCAGCATATAATAAACCGTCATCCCGAGGAGGGGCAAGCACAAGGGGTAAGGTGTGTGATGCACCCTCCATGCCCCGACGTGGGGATCTACCACTCTTTTAAGGACGCTGGATAATATGATTTGTCAGTATCAGTAAGACACAATAAAAAAACGGTAGATTGCCACGTAATTGCATGGAAGGTATCGGGTATTTGCAAAGACATCTAATGCAATTCCTCGCAATGACGAGGTTTATTCGCTGAAATGTCTCACGCCTGCCAATGGCAACAACAAACCCCTAATTTTCAAACAGAGGTTTTTTGGGGAGGATTGCAAATATTTAGATTTGCAGAGTTCGGCAATTCATCGCAATGTAGATGTTCTATTGTCGAGCCTTAAGTATATAATTCCGTTTAATTTTAGGAGGGTAAAGTTTTTTCTTTCGACATTTTTTTGCTACCTTTGTGGGTCATGGATGCGCGATTTACATACAACAACATAGAGTTAGCCTACACCATTGAGGGTGAGGGTGATACAGTCGTATTACTGCATGGCTGGGGTTGCGACCACACCATCTGGCAGGCGACAACAGATATGCTTAAACAACACTATCGAGTCATAGCCGTAGATTTTGCAGGCTTCGGCAATAGCAACGAGCCACACGAAGTGTGGGGCGTCGAGGAGTACACACGCTCTATCGAGGCACTACTATCATCGCTCGGTGTAGTACGTCCAACTCTTGTGGGACACTCCTTTGGTGGTCGTGTGTCGATACTCTACGCTTCGCGCAACGAGGTGGCACGTGTGGTGCTCACAGATGCTGCGGGCGTCAAGCCAAAGCGCTCACTCAACTACTACCGCAAGGTCTACACCTTCAAACTTATGAAGCGTGCCCTGCCCATACTTATCGGCAAGCAGAAGGCGGCTATGATAATCGAGCAGCGTCGTTCTAAGGCGGGATCATCGGACTACAACCGCGCAACGCCCATGATGCGTGCCATACTCTCGAAGTGCGTGAACGAGGACCTCACGAAATATATGCCTAAGGTCGTTGCACCCGTACTCCTCTTTTGGGGCGACAAGGACACCGCAACACCTATCGTAGATGCGCACAAGATGGAGCGACTGATGCCCAACGCGGGATTGGTAGTTGCCAAGGGTGCTGGCCACTTTGCGATGTTGGAGCAGCCCGCGCTATGGACGGCATCGCTAAAATCATTCCTTAATATCGAGTAACAGACTATGGTAGCAACACATATATTCTCAGTTGTTTGGCTTGTTTTCCTCTTTGCCACCATGCGCTACTCGGTGCAGATGTTTCAGCAGAACTCATACCGCACAGAGCGCTACAACCGCTGGCTACGTTCTACGGGCGAGTGGTTCTCGCGTGCCAACATGGTAGCTCTATTAGGTGGCGTAGCCCTCACTCTGCTACCCCACTGGGGCATGATGCTCTTTCTCGGAGCGTGGATGCTAACCATCACCGTGGCTGAGTTTTCTATCAAGTACAAAATCAAGTTGGCATACACCATGCGCGTGAAGCGTCTTATAGCCACACGCCTTGTGATGACATTTGCCATAGTAGCCATTGTGCACATCTTTGCCCCTCGTTACACACTTCTGGCAATGATGCTCCTTGCGTTGGACTACTGGACAATCCTTGCCAACGCCATAAACAAGCCTATGGAGGCGGCTATTACTCGCTGGTACTACAACGACGCTAAGCGCATACTACGCTCTATGCCCCACCTGACCATCATAGGTATCACGGGCAGCTTCGGCAAGACATCGACAAAGCACTTCCTTCACCGCATATTGTCAGAGCGCTACAATGTGCTGATGACACCCGGCAACTTCAACACCACACTCGGCGTTGTGCGCACCGTGCGCGAGCACCTAAAGCCCCACCACGAGGTATTCATCGTGGAGATGGGAGCCAAGCAGCGTGGCGACATCAAGGAGATATGCGACCTCGTATGTCCCGACATGGGCATCGTGACATCCGTAGGCGAGATGCACCTCGAGACCTTCGGCTCGGTGGATAATGTGGCACGCACAAAGTTTGAGCTTATAGATGCACTTCCTGAGGGTGGCTTCGGCATCGTGAACATCGACTCGGAGGCGGCACTCAACCACATAAAGGCTAACGGCATAAAGGTAAACACCTATGCAATAGATAGTTGCGAAGCTGACTACCGCGCAACGGACATTATCTACTCATCACAGCGCACAACATTCGCAGTTGAGCATGGCGCGGCGAAGGATACGGAGTATGCTACACACCTCCTCGGTCGTGGCAACATCCTCAATATCACCGCAGCCCTTGCCATAGCGGAGCGCATGGGCGTAAGCGTGGAGGCGCGTCGTCGTGGCGTGAAGCAGATTGAGCAGGTGGAGCACCGCCTGAGCATGCGCCGCAATGGTGGTATCACAATCCTCGACGATGCCTACAACTCTAACCCTACGGGTGCACGCATGGCACTCGAAGTGCTGAGTGGCTTCGACACCGCAGGAGCGCGATATGTTGTAACACCTGGCTTCGTGGAGATGGGTGCCAAGCAGTATGACAACAACCGCATCTTTGGCCGCGACATCGCAGCATCGAATGTCGATGCAGTCTATGTGGTAAACGAGGTAAACCGCGAGGCTATAACCGCGGGACTCAACGAGGGCGGCTACGACATGGCGCGTGTGGCAACGGTGGCTTCGTTCAAGGAGGCAATGGCGGAGCTTCAGCCACGCCTGAAGGTGGGAGACGTGGTGTTGTATGAGAACGACCTGCCCGACTCATTCAAATAGAGTAATAACTAAAAACGATATAAGACAATGAAAATCAATGTAGGTGTAATATTTGGTGGTCGCTCTGTGGAGAACGAGATTTCGGTAATCACAGCAGCGCAGACTATGGCAGCGATGAACACAGAGAAGTACAACATCGTGCCTATCTACATCTCAAAGGAGGGTCACTGGTACACTGGTGACAAGCTCACAACAACGGACAACTACCGCGACATGAAGGCGTTGCTCGCATCTGTCGAGGAGGTATATTTCCGCCCCATCTATGGCGACAACAACCTCTACAAGGTGCGTAAGCCACTCTTCGGTAGCGACGTGGTGACAACAATCGACGTAATACTCCCCTGCTTGCACGGCACATCGGGCGAGGATGGCTCGTTCCAGGGCCTCATCGAGATGACAGGCATACCCTACGCCTGCCCAAACCCCTTGGCATCGGCAAATGGCATGGATAAGATTACGATGAAGATGATTCTCAAGGAGAGTGGCATCCCCGTAATCGACTACATGTGGTTCTCGGACAAGGAGTGGCTCTCGGAGCAGGAGACATGCGTGGCGCGTGCTGAGGCGCTGAACTACCCTCTTATCGTGAAGCCCGCGAACCTCGGTTCATCAGTGGGCATCAAGGCGGTGCACAACCGCGAGGAGCTTGTGGAGGCTGTAGATAACGCCATCAAGTACTCGAAGCGCATCATCGTCGAGTGCCTCGTGGAGAAGCTCAAGGAGATAAACTGCTCGGTTTTGGGCGACTACTACGACTGCGTGCCCTCGGTATGTGAGGCTCCCGTGCGCAGTGGCGAAATCCTCAGCTATGAGGACAAATACTTAGGTGGTGGCAAGAACAAGCCATCTGAGGGTATGCACTCTACCGTGCGTGAGATACCTGCAAACTTGCCCGAGGATGTAACGGCATTCATCCGCAAGACTGCGTGCCAGACCTTCCGCGTATTGGCGTGCGACGGCGTATCGCGCATCGACTTCATGATTGACGAGGCCAACGGCAACATCTACGTAAACGAGATTAACACCATCCCTGGCTCATTGTCGTTCTACTTGTGGGAGGCTACGGGCATTAAGTTTGACGAGCTCGTTGACCGCCTCATCGCCGTGGCATTCAAGCGCAAGCGCGACTCGGAGTTCAAGACCACAAGCTACTCGGAGAACATCTTTGCATATCAGGCTAAGCATGGTGCGAAGCTCGGTGGCGCCAAGGGCACTAAAAATTAAGCCCGAGGAGAACCTATAACCTACTAATTGTATAAAAATATGACTTCACTATACGACAACATAATCTTTGGTCCTGTGCGCTCACGCCGCTTGGGTATTTCGTTGGGTGTCAACCTATTGCCCATAGAGTCGAAGTTGTGCAGCTTCGACTGCATCTACTGCGAGTGTGGCTGGAATGCTGACCACCCCGGCAAGCGCCGCTTCAACGCACGCGAGGATGTGTACAAGATGCTCGACGAGACACTCGGCAAAATGGTCAAGGAGGGTACGCCTCCCGATGTTATAACATTCGCGGGTAATGGCGAGCCTACGATGCACCCCGACTTCGAGGCTATAATCGAGGATACCATAGCCTTGCGCGACAAGCACTGCCCCAATGCCAAGGTGTCGGTGCTCTCGAACGCTACGCAGATACACCGCGAGGATGTGCGCCGTGCGCTAAAGCGTGTGGACAACAACATCCTAAAGCTCGACTCGGCATTCGATGCCACAGTGCAGCTGATGAACAAGCCTCAGGGCAACTACACCGTAGCCGGCACCGTGGAGCTACTTAAGATGTTCGAGGGCGACTTCATCCTTCAGACGATGTTCCTGCGTGGCGAGTACCTCGGTAACGCCGTGGACAACACCACCGAGGAGGAGGTTGCTGCATGGTTGAAGGTCGTGGAGGAGCTTAAGCCCAAGCAGGTTATGGTATATTCGCTCGACCGCGACACCCCATGTCAGACAATCACTAAGGTAGAGAAGGATGACCTGCGTGCTATTGCCGAGCGTGTGGAGGCGTTGGGCATACCTTGCTCGGTGGCATAGGGGGCGATTAGTAATTAGCAATTAGCAATTGACGATTGGCGATTGCGATTGGCGATTGCGATTGGCGATTAGTAGTGTGCTGTCATTCTGAACTTTAGTGAAGAATCTCCTCGAAGCCGACAAGCGACAACCCGCGTTGATAGCGTGTAGTCAGCGAGGAGATGCTTCGACTTCGCTCAGCATGACATACTGAGAGCGAGAGATTGCCACGGCTTGTTCCAAGCCTCGCAACGACGTACAACAACAACTGAAAACATTAAAGTATAAATTATAATAGTCTAAAAAAATGGATTTTGAGGGTAAAGTATTGGAGATCCTCCCTGCGGTGACTGGTCAGTCGGCACGCGGCACATGGGAGCGTCAAACAGTAGTATTTGAACAGCCTAACAAGCAGTATGGCAAGGAGATAGCAGTGACATTCATGAACAAGGGTCAGGAGGTGGCAAACCTCCGCGTGGGCGAGACATACATCGTGTCGTTCGACATCGAGAGCCGTAACTACCAGGGTAAGTGGTACACCGACGTACGCGCATGGCGTGTTCAGCCTGTGCAGGCGGCAGGTGCTGCTGCTCCCGTTGGCAACATGCCACCCTTTATGGAGGAGCCACAGCCATCATACGCTGCAGGCGCGGGCGTGGTGGATGACATGCCGTTCTAACGAGGGCGCAGAGAGAGCTTAGAGAGTTTAGGGAGTTTAGGGACAAAACAAAGTTGCGGACAACCGTTGATAGCGTCTTCGCTCCCGTCCCTATCGTCCCTCCTGTCTCTTTCGTCTCTCTCGTCTCTCTCAAACAAAAGCGGAGGACACCATCACGGTGTCCTCCTCTCTTTTACTCTATATACTCAATATGCAGGAATGTGTCTGAGCCGAGTTCCAGCGTTGGTTTTTCATTGAAGAGCCCAAAGACCGCAGAGCCTGAGCCCGACATCGCGGCATACACAGCACCCGCATCCAGCATCCTCTGCTTCAATGCCCCAATCGCGGGGTGCGCAGCAAAGATATGAGGCTCAAAGTCGTTCAATACGCTACCCTGCCACTCGCCAATATTCCTCCTTAGCAACTGAGTGAGGCTCTCCGCAGGCATCTTGGGCTTTATGCCCGAGTAGGCCTCCTTCGTAGATACTCCCTCATTCAGGGGCTTCGCAACCACCAGCCACAGACCACGCAAATCGACATCCACGGGGGACATAATCTCGCCACGTCCCGTGCAGAGTTGCGGCGTGTTATAGACAAAGAATGGCGTGTCGCTACCCAACTCCGCAGCCAACGATGCCAACGTAGGCTTATCGAGACTGAGGCCAAACACATCGTTCACGGCAACGATAACCGCCGTAGCGTCTGACGAGCCGCCACCCAGGCCTGCACCAAAGGGCACGCGCTTATCGAGCCTAATGCTTACACCGCCCACGCCATAGCGCTCCTGCATCAAGCGCGCAGCACGCACACACAAGTTCTTTTCCGCGGGGCAGTCAACCTCGATGCCCGAGCCCTCGAACTGCACACCCTCAACCGCCATGCGCTCGACCTCCACAACATCGTAGAGTCCGCGCACGGGGAGCATAACAGTCTCCAGTTCGTGGTAGCCATCCTCGCGCTTGCGCGTAACGAAGAGTCCAAGATTTATCTTGCAATTAGCCCTGACAATCATATACAAAAAGTGGATATTCTATCTCTCGGCGCAGATGAGATAGTCTCTCTGCAACTGCTCCTTGAGGTCACTGATTGACGAAAAACGCTTCTCGTCGCGCAACTTCTCCTCCAAGGTCACACGCAGCGTGCGTCCATACAAGTCGCCTGTGAAGCCAATAACATGAGTCTCCAAGAGCAACTCCTTGCCACCCACCGAGGGTCTTACGCCAACGTTTGACATGGCACGATAACGCATGCCATTAATCTCAACACTCGAACGATATACGCCTCGCTCAACATCGGGATAGGCCTCAAGGCTCATATTTGCCGTAGGAAAGCCCAATGCTCGGCCAATCTTTCGGCCATGAACCACCACCGCCACAATATCAATCATATCAATCTATTTGGTCATTTGATTAGTTAGCTTGCGCACAATGCTGTACTCCGACAGGAACTCGCGCGCAAAGACTCGCAGAATGGTGTAGAGCGGTATGGCCAAAAGCATACCCCACACGCCACCAATATATCCTGCAATAAGAATAACAAGAAACACCTCCAAGGGGTGCGCCTGAATACGCTCCGAGTAGAGCGTGGGCTGGATGATGAAGTCGTCGATAACCTTAACGACAACTATCGTTGAGAACACCACAGTCATGGTGTATAGTATTGCGCCATCGATGGGCGTAAGCGTGGACATAGCAACAGAGATGAGACCTCCGATAAATGGACCTGCATAGGGGACAACATTCATAACGCCCATAATCAAGCCTATGACAAGGGCATCGCTGAGGTTCATGCCAAAGAGTGCCAACACAACAGAGATGACCGTCGTGAGGATAAGGCTCTCACCCAAGAGACCACCGAAGTAGCGCTTCAACAACTGCGTGATGGAGTCCAGAGCACGAAAGACATTCTCGTGGTAGCGCTCAGGGAAAAAGAGCGCAACGCCTCTATAGAAGAGTCCATCCTCGCGCATAAAGAAGAAGGTGATGAACGAGATAGAGAAGAAGGCGATGGCGGCATTGGCAAGGTAGCCCGCAACACCCGTAAACAGGTCGGGGCTGAACAAGCCGAAGAACTTATCCCTAAGTATCACGTCGATGCTTGACATATCGATGGGCAGGCGATTTTCGAGCAACGCCTTGACATCGACAATCATGCGACGCACAATCTGCGTAATCTGCTCCCAATCGAGCGTCGAGAGTTCGTAGAGCTTATTATATACTAAAGGTATGAACAGCGCAAGCAGACCGCCAACGATAATCCAGATGATTACAAGCGTAACGGCGGCGGCAACACTGCGCGGCACGTTGCGCCCGAAGAGTTTGAAGCGTGTGATGGTGCGCACAAAGGGACGGCCAAGGATGGCAAAGACGGCGGCGGCAGTGATATAGACCACGATATGCCACAAGTAGCCAACCACAGCGAAGACTGCGGCGATGATGATGACCGTAGCAAGGCCCTTGAATATCTTATCCGTAGTTGCGCTCATACCCTACTTTTACAGACTACTTATTCTTGCGGCTAAGGCGTGCAATGGGGGTCTGCGAACCGATAACGGGGTCGCCAATCTCCACGAACAACTCCGAGTCCTTGGGCAACAGCAAATCGACACGCGAGCCGAACTTGATGAAGCCCATGACACTATTCTGATCAACCATCTTGCCAGCCTTCATGTAGTTGACAATGCGGCGAGCAACAAAGCCCGCAATCTGACGCATCAGCACCTTGCGACCATCCTTGAGGCGCACAACAGTCGTAGTACGCTCATTCTCGGTAGATGACTTGGGATGCCATGCCACGAGGAAACGACCATGGTGGTGCTTGGTGTACTCCACCTCGCCACCCACGGGCAACCAGTTCATGTGGACATTGGTAACGGACATAAAGATAGAGACCTGAAGCATCTCCTCAGTGAGATACTCATCATCCTTGACAAGCTCCGTAACGACAACGCGGCCATCACAGGGCGAGAATATCAACTCGTCATCGTGAATCTGCACACGGCGTGGCTGACGGAAGAAGGCCGCAACAAAGGCCCAAAAAACAACCAGCAACGCTGCAAGAATCCACAGATACGACGACAACGCATCGATAAAGAAGTATGCAAGGAACCATGCACCGATACAGATAAGACCTGTAACGGATATGATGATATAACCCTCCTTATTAATCTTCATAGGTATATAGTTTTAGGTTAGTAGACGTAGTTTTCGATTACGAAAGATGCGCCGATGAGATAGACAAAGGCAAAGGGCGACGAGATGAGCAGTGCATCGAAACGGTCGAGCACGCCGCCATGACCAGGCATGATGCGTCCCGAATCCTTGATGCCTGCCTCGCGCTTGAACATCGACTCTACAAGGTCGCCAAAGACACTCGTGATGGCAACAACAAGCGCAAGACCAAGCCACATGCCGAGGCCACCACCAACGACATAAGAGCCAATGGCACCCATAGCCAACGCACCCACGATGCCACCAACGAAGCCCTCCCACGACTTCTTGGGCGAGATGCTGGGACACATCTTATGCTTGCCGATGCTCACACCCGTGAGGTAGGCAAAGACATCGTTACCCCACACGATGAAGAGGTAGAAGAGGAATGCCTCGGGAACCCACTCGCCCGTGATGAGCAGCGGAATGAAGAGCATCATCGACATTGGATAGGCAACATAGAATATGCCCATGAGTGTGGTTGCCACATTGCGCAAGGGTGTCTCCGAGTCGTTGAACAACTCCATGATAAAGCATAGCGGGATGAGTGCCGAGAAATAGAGCACACCGCCAATAAGCATATCGACGCTGTAGAACGATGTCTCGGAGTCGACGTAACCGCTAAACATGAAGAAGCAGGTGACAAAGAGCACGACACCTGAGGCGAGACCGAGCGTGCGGCGTGGGGTTGCTCCCGTAAGCGCTGCGATGTTGTAGAACTCCCACATACCGACCACGACAATAAGCAACAGAAAGACTCCATAGGCATACATGCCGCCATAGGCCGCAGCAAGCACAATGCCCAACAATACCGCGCCACTCAACGTACGCACAACGAGATTTCGCATCTTATCACTCATAGCTTCATCTATTTACTCGCCCTTGGCAGCGTCATCCTCCACCGCAGGCTCAATTACATACTTAATATCTGTGCCATCAGCACTCTTTACCGTAGCACCATCACCCTCTGTCTGCTCCTCAGCCTTGGGCTGTGCTGCCTCCTCAGCATCCTTGGCAATCTGCTGGGCACTCTTACCCAACACCGCCTCGATGTCCTCCGCAAAGATGGTCTCCTTCTCCAGCAGAACATCGGCAATACGCTCGATATTCTCGCGCTCCTCGCGGATGATGTCGCGCGTAAGGGCAACAACCTCATCAACAATGCGGCGCACCTCCTCGTCAATCATCTGTGCCGTCTGCTCCGAGAATGGCTTGGTGAAGGTATCACGGCTACCCGTAGCGTCGTAGTAGCTGATGTTACCCACCTTTGGACTCATACCATAGTAGGCAACCATGGCATATGCAGTCTTTGACGTGCGCTCAAGGTCGCTGATAGCACCCGTAGAGGTTACACCCATAAGTTCCTGCTCCGCGATGCGACCACCAAGCAAGCCCGCCATCTTGTGCATGAAGTGCTCGACATTGTGGTTCACGCGCTCCTCGGGCAGATACCATGTAGCACCAAGCGAGCGACCACGAGGGATGATAGTCACCTTCAAGACGGGGTCGCAGTTCTTCAGGCGCCACATAACCGTAGCGTGGCCAACCTCATGGATAGCCGTAGAGCGACGCTCCGCAGGGGTCATAGGCATGTTTCTGCGCTCCAAGCCGCCTACGATGCGGTCGATAGCCGCGAGGAAGTCCTCCTGCATGACATATTTGTGGTTGTTACGCGCAGCGATGAGCGCCGCCTCGTTACATACGTTAGCGATGTCAGCACCCGCGAAACCGGGGGTCTGCTTAGCCAAGAACTCACGGTCGAGCTTATCGTCGAGCTTCAACTTCTTGAGGTGCACATCGAATATCTCCTTGCGCTCCTTGACATCGGGAAGACCCACCTCAATCTGACGGTCGAAGCGACCAGCACGCATAAGCGCCTTATCAAGAATATCTACGCGGTTGGTAGCCGCCAAGACGATAACGCCAGCATTGGTCTGGAAGCCATCCATCTCCGTAAGCAACTGATTGAGCGTATTCTCACGCTCGTCGTTACCCGAGAAGCCCGAGTTCTTGCCGCGAGCACGACCGATGGCGTCAATCTCGTCGATGAAGACGATACATGGAGCCACCTTCTTCGCCTGCTCGAACAGGTCGCGGACACGCGAGGCACCCACACCCACGAACATCTCAACGAAGTCGGAGCCCGAAATCGAGAGGAAGGGGACATTAGCCTCGCCCGCAACGGCCTTGGCAAGAAGGGTCTTACCCGTTCCTGGAGGGCCCGCGAGGAGTGCACCGCGGGGAATCTTCGCGCCCAACTCTTTGTATTTATTAGCGTTCTTGAGGAAGTCGACAATCTCCATAATCTCGACCTTAGCCTCCTCCAAGCCCGCGACATCCTTGAATGTCACGCGCTCCTTGCTGTTCTTGTCCGACATCTGCGCACGCGCCTTGCCCACATTCATGATGCCACCACCTGCACCACCTCCCGCGCCACGAGTCATCGAGCGGAAGAAGAAAATCATGAGCACGAGGAAGAATACCCATGGCAAGAAGCCTAAGATATGGTCCCAGATGCCCTTCTCGGTGCGCTTCCACACAACCTTAACGGCCTCATACTCAGGGTCTTGCTCCATAGCCACAGCCTCGGCAGCGGCCAACTGCTCACTAAAGAGCTTAGCATCGCCGTGTGAGGTAAAGACAATCTGCGCACCCGAGCGGGGCATAGCCTTGAAGTCATCCTCCTTGGCCAACGAGTCGGCATGCTCCTTGTGGAGGTAGACGCTCATATTCTCGTGGTCCAAGACCTCGATGCGCTTGACCGAGCCACCCTCAACCAACCTCTCGACCATCTGCCAGTCGCCACGGAGGGGGGCACTCGACGGCTCACTAAGAAACGCATAGGCGATGATGCCTATGGCAACCACAGCCCAAAACCACATGAAGTTGAAGCGTGGCCTTGGCGTGGGGCGATTATTTGTTTGCGCCATTTTTCTCTATTACACACTTTTCTTGTTACACACTATTTCCGTAACTCACTATTCGCCAAACTCATAGCGCTTCATGGGCGCATCGGCCCACAACTCCTCCAAGCGGTAGTACTCGCGCATCTCGGTCTGGAAGATGTGGACGATGACATCGTTGTAGTCCATGGCCACCCAGAAGGCGTTCTGACGGCCCTCCACGCGCATGGGCCACTCGCCCATAACCTCGAATACCTTATCCTCGATACCGCCCGAGATGGCATCGACCTGGGTTGTAGAATCGGCGTGGCAGACCACAAAATGCGAGCAAATGGCGCCATCGAATCCCGACAAATCGAGCGAAACGATGCCCTTACCCTTCTTATCGTCGATGGCCTCGACTATCGTGTCAATTAGTTTCTGCAAGTTTTCCATAGTTTTTTATTCAGTTGTTTTACAATTATTTACACTTTGTTTTTGGTGGTTATTGCGCACGCATGCGGACATACTTATAACGCACGCACGCGATAAATTCTCGCAAATATAAGCAAAAAAAGTGAAATATCAAAGCGCGCAGGGCGGAAAAATCGCGGGTTGCCACGGTCGGCTTCGGTGTCATCCTGAGTGAAACGAAGGATCTCCTCGCTGGCTATGCGCTGTCAACGCGGGTTGCCGCTTGTCGGCTTTGAGGAGATTCTTCACTTCGTTCAGAATGACATGGGGTAGTGTCATCGTGTCGGCTCTATGTCATCCTGAGTGTAACGAAGGATCTCCTCGCTGGCTATGCGCTATCAACGCGGGTTGTCGCTGGTCGGCTTTGAGGAGATTCTTCACTCCGTTCAGAATGACAGGGGGGGGGTGTCATTGCGAGAGCCGTTAGGCTCGTGGCAATCTCACACTCTCTATGTCATCCTGAGTGTAACGAAGGATCTCAAGGCTTCTAGTACCGTCCACCGCCACGGAGACCTCGAGATTCTTCACTTCGTTCAGAATGACAGCGTATAGTATCATCATGTAGTCGGCTCTATGTCATGCAAGTCGGATCGTAGCCATGTCGTTCTGTGAGC
>JAZTYW010000011.1:0-38319 GCA_045637085.1 Alistipes sp.
CTGAAGCGGATTCGAACCGCTGTAAATGGTTTTGCAGACCACTGGCTAAGCCACTCACCCATCAGACCATACCGACTGAGTTATACCCAACCGAGGTGCAAAGATAAGGATAATTTGCGAATATCCAACTATTTTAGCAAAAAATATAAACTTTTAGGGTCTCAACGCCCTAAACTGCAACAATATCACTACAACTCAAAGCTGCTCTTCGTTGGGAACTTGCTCTCGAGGAACTCAACCATACGGCGGCAGTCAGCCTCCGATGTCGAGGCGTTGTCATTCATGCAGAACATCAGGGGATTATACTTATTGAAGTCATCATCGTAGCTCTTGAGGTGGAGCTTTATCCAGCGCGAGTCCGCAGCATAGCGACCCGTGATGAGTGCGCGCAGGAGGCTTATAGGGTTGGTGATGCGGTTATATCGGCTCACCTTGCGCAGTGTTGCACCCTCGGCAGCCACAGCATAGTAGCTAACAAAGCAGCGTTGCATATCATCATTCGTTCTGAAGCGGCTATGTGCCGTTGCTGCCCACTCCTCAGGCATTGAGGCAACGCACTTCTCGAAGTCGCTCTTGCGGTAGGCGTCGAAGTTATGATGCGGCTCATGGCATATAAGCCTACCCCAGCGCTCCTCAACGAGTGACTGCATGCGATATAATACGCGGTAATAGTTACCGCCATTGCGAGCCTTCTCACGCTTAAAGCGCGCGCCCTTAACACGCACTATGGGCGTACCGTCGGCACGAAAGAAGTCCGCAGCCGTCGTGGGGGCACCAAAGAAGGTATCATCGTTGCCATATACAAAATGCTCGGCAAGGCCAGGAATGCGATATATACAACTCTCGATGGCGTGCGACGAGAAGACGGGAAGAGCATCTGCGGGGAGTATCTCGCTATGATCCACAATCCTTATCTTTGGATGCGACGTATCGAGCCACGCGGGGCACTGACCATCGGTTACTATATAGATATGTCTTACCCATGGAGCATACAACTCTACCGATCGCAGGGAGTACATAAGTTCGTTGTTCTCTCGCCAGCGCGCATCGTTTATATGGTTAGGCACATGACCATCTGCTGGGCGCTCGGGCATATATCTGTTTCGCTTTTCGCGCCATGCAGGGTCGTTGCCATCCACCCACGTGTAGACAAGGTCCACGGGAAAGTTGACGTTAGAGTTGCTCTTGGACATATCGTAGACGTGATTATATAGTTTAGAATGGGTAGCCCACACCGAAGTTAAGAGCCATATTCTTCCACTTAAGGTCGTGTATCCAGCGCTCACCAACGGGGCGGCCAGGGTTGTGCAGCTGCATACCTACGTCGATGCGCAACACGACAAACGTAACATCTATACGCAGGCCGAGACCTGTATTCAAGCCGAGCTGCTTATAGAAACTATCTAAGTGGAATACCTCCTCGGGATTGCTATCTTCAGTATCGCGCAGATACCACACATTACCAGCATCAACAAAGAGCGCGCCGTTGAATATCCACCATATAGGGAAGCGGAACTCGAGGTTTGCCTCTAAGCGCAGGTCGCCCACCTGAGCAGGGTATGTCGTATCGCTCACTTCGGGTCTGTTGCCTGGACCGAGGGTACGAGGCACCCAGCCACGCATAGAGTTTGCACCACCACAATAGAACATACGGTCAAAGGGGATTGAGCGACCCTGCGAGTTGCCGTATGTAACGCCCACACCACCATACAAACGACCTGCGAGTGCCATATTATGGCTAAGGTCGATACGCTGGCTGGCACTAAGCTCCGCACGCACATACTGAGAGTAACGCACGCCCAAAATCTCGTAGTAATTTTTTCCAGGCGCATGGTGCGAGAAGAGGCTCTCAAGGCCCTGTATAAAGTTACCTGCGGTCTCGAGGTTAGCACGCACAACCGTAGCGTTGCGATCCATATCGGAGCGCTGTGTATTATATGTGTACGATGCCGAGAGTCCCGCTGTGAGCTGCGACTCGAACGATGTACGCAGATAGCGGTTGTCTATATCGGCGAGGAAGGCCTCATCGACACTCTTGACATCAATCCAGTTGATGTCAACGGGGCGCAGAACGAACGACGAACGCTCCTTATGGTTCCAACTGTATGCCCAGCGTGTGGTGAAGATATTACGCTGGTAGTATGGTCTGTCCTGATAGTCAAACGCCAGTTCGAGACGTGTGCGGGGCTGTGTGATGTTAGCACCCGTTTTTATGCGGAATGGCTCAAGAAAGCGAGGGAATGATAGTCCCGCAGTGATGCCAACCTCATTTGCCGAACGTTTCTTGACGTCGCGTGCATACATAAACTCAAAACCAAATCGCGCAGAGACATCGAATAACTCCGCACCACGGAATACGTTGCGATTGCTATATCCGAGCGTCGCACTCAGGCCGTAGAATGTTGCCGTTGATGAGGCCTCCACCTCAACCTTCATGCTCTGCTTGAGCTGCGGAGTACAGTAGATATTGCAATCGAGAAATCGCTCACTCGTAGTGGTAAACTCCGCATCACCATTACCACTCACATTCATATATGTTACGAATGAGTCATCACCCTCCACACGCGAGAAGTCTATCTTGGCATTACGGAAGAAGCCCAATGCCATAAGCTCGTTATAGGTGTGTGTCACCTGCTCCGAGTTGTAGATGTAGTTGGGATATAGCGGAATGGTATGTCGCAAAATAGAGGGGCGCAGCTGTGGACGCATACCGAGGTCACGGATGATGGTCAGACCCGAACGATATGTAGTATCTATGATAGCGCTAGGCTTAAATCCCGTTGTTGAGCGCAACATGGGGTCGTAGGTAGGATATACGTTGATATTGCGAAGTCGGTAGATGGCGTTATCCTCCCACTCGGGCACTCCACGTTCATCGTAACCCGTCAGCGTAGGGCGTATAATCATATGGACATCGGCACGATAGGGATGACCCAGCGTATCGACATCGTATGATATGTTGTTTACCGTAAAGTCGAAGTAGCCACGGTCGTTGAGGTAGGCTGCTATGCGGTCACGCTCTGCATCGAGCAACGTGATATCGAGAGCATCACCACTTTTAAGCAGGCAACCCACGCTGTCAGCAAGCACGATATTACGCAACGAGCTATCACGAAACTCGTAGTCGAGCGACGCTATGCGTGTTGCCTCGCCCTGACGAATTGTATAGGTCACCTCTGCACGGTGTGCACGACGCGTGGTGTCAATCTGGTATGTAACCTCCGAGTTGAAGTAGCCCTTGGTGCGGAGATAGGTCTCAAGGTTGGTTATCGACTTCTCCGTGAGATCCATATTCAGTATTACGGGCTCCTCGCCAATCCTGCGTTTGAGGTTGTTCCACCAGTTATCCTTCTCGGGGTTAGCCTTCTCGTAGACCCACACGAAGAAGTTAAAACCCAGAAAACGTTTGTTTGGCGACTGCCTTACGTAGGTCTCGATGCCGTCATTATTTACCGTGATACGCTCATCGCGTGGCACAGATTTATCCTCCTCGAACTTAACCTTCGAGACTAAGTACTCACCCTCGGAGAGCGAACGCGTGACATTACAGCCGACGGCCATCGCCACCATCAACACAAACGTTATATATGTGAGTACTCTTTTCAACATAATCAAACCAATACCTAATTAAGGCTCTCTACGAATTTACGCCAACACTCCGCCTCGCACGTATGCTCAACAACGTCGTAGCGCAGTGTTTCATTATCAAAATGTGCCTCACCCCTCCACTCAAAGGTTGCGTTACCCTCGAGTGTAGTCACTATATCACCATCAGCGATGCGAGTTGCACACACCACCTTGCCTCCACGGTTGAACACCTCTATGCGCTGACCTCCCTCCACATAGTTGAGGAGTGTTGCTGCTGTTGCCGAGGCTGTCATCGCCGTACCACACGACAGCGTGATGCCAGCGCCGCGCTCGTATGTAGCCACAAAGATGCTCGTAGGCGACAAAACCTTGTATAGCGATACATTCACGCCATGAGGAAACTCCTCGGTAAGCACCTTTACGCGCTCGCCAAGGCGCTCCAACAGCGCCATATCGATGCCCTCGACCTCTGCCACAATGTGCGGATTACCCAAATTGAGTGCCGTAAATCGCAATCTGTCATCGAGATTTTCTATCACCCTACCAATGAACTGCTCATCGCTACCGAAGAAGGCGAAGCTACTGCTCCACGTACCTATGGGTATATCCACCGAGAAGGCCTCAACACCCTCGGCGATAGGCTCAGCAGTGCGCGTAGGAAATGTGCGACCTCCCGAAGTGAGCACGCCAGCATCAAGATAACCACGCTGGGCAGCAAGGCGCGCAACGCAGCGTATGCCATTTCCGCACATCTCGGCGTGAGTGCCATCAGGGTTGAGCATATCCATGCCATAGATGCCCTCATTGTTGCGCACAACGAGGAGCACACCATCGCTGCCTATGCCGTTTGTGCGGTCACAGGCGACGCGTGCAAATGCCGACCAGTCAACAACATCTGCATTGGCCATGCGGGTGGTATCTACCATTATGAAGTCGTTGCCCGAGCCATGACACTTGATAATCTCGAAGTTGGTCATAATGACTTTTATTAACTATATATTCGGTCAAAGATACAAATAATTTCGGGCCATTCAAAATTCGAGGTGCATAAATAACATTTTTTGTGTGCGCGGCTTGCGATTGTCACCTATTTTTTGTAATATTGTACAAGCAAAATAATGCAATAAGGATATTGGCTCTATGATTGAGAAATTTATTATGGCGGGGGATACCCCTATGCATGTTGCCGACACCGAGCACGGCGACCGTTGTGTTGTGCTTCTGCACGGCTATCTCGAGTCTATGATTGTGTGGGACGAATTCGTGGATCTGCTCAAAAAGGATGTGCGCGTTGTGACTCTCGACCTGCCAGGTCATGGCATCTCGACAATCGAGGGCGAGGTGCATACGATGGAGTATCTCGCCGACTGCGTGGGCAACACCATGAAGGCGCTCGGCATCGACCGCTATTCGATTGTGGGTCACTCGATGGGTGGCTACGTGGCACTCGCCATGATGGACAACTACAAAGAGAATATCGAAAACATAATCCTCTTACACTCAACAACTTCGGCAGATAGTCAGGAGAAGTGCGACCGCCGCCGCCGCGAGATTGAACTTATCAAGGCAGGCAAGAAGAACACCCTTGCACGCCTGGTTCCACATGCGGGTTTCGCACCCGAGAATGCCAAGCGACTGAAGGACTACATCGAGGATATTGCCGAGTTGATACTCATCACCGAGGACGAGGGCGTTATCGCCATTCTCGGAGGCATGATTGAGCGCAAGAGCCGTGGTGAGCAGCTGCGTGACAGCGGCATTCCCCACATGTTCATTTTTGGTCGCCACGACTACTACATCCCCGTGGAGGTTGCCGAGGAGATGATTGCCGCCGACCCCACAGCAGAGGTATTGTGGATGGAGCACTCGGGCCACATGGGCTTCTATGAGGAGCCTGAGTTACTCGCCGAGGCGATACTGGCTATGGTTAAGGGGTAGAGACAGGATTAGAAAGGTCGGAGAGACTAAAGAAATTAGGGAGGTTAGGGAATTTAGGGATTCTCTGACCTCCCTAATTTCCTTAAACTCCCTAGACTCCTTAACGTCCTTAATTTCCTTAAACTCCTTAATCTCCCTAAACACCCTATACAGCATCACCACGAACTACTCATGATGGTATGGTTCGTTCTTAAGAATTGTGAAGGCTCTATATAGCTGCTCAGTGAAGATGGCGCGCACAATCTGGTGCGAAAAGGTCATCTTCGAGAGCGAGAGCTTGCTGTTGGCACGCTGATAGACGGCATCCGAGAATCCGTAGGGACCACCGATGACAAAGACGAGGCGCTTGGTACCTGCCGACATTCGCTTCTGTATAAGCTCGGCAAACTCCAGAGAGCGAAGCTCAAGGCCATGCTCATCGAGGAGCATAAGATGGTCGGAGTCGTTCACAAGGCGTAGGATAGCCTCGCCCTCGAGACGCTTCTGTTCCGACTCGGAGAGCTTCTTGGTGTTGCGCACATCAGCAATCGTGGTAATGGCAAAGCGCACATAGTGGTTCAGACGCTTGGTGAACATCGCAACAAGTGCCTCAACCTCCTTCATATCGGTCTTTCCAACAACAATCAACTCTATATTCATAGAACTCTTCGAATTAAGCAACCAGAATATTACTCATTACTAATTACTCATTACTAATTATATTAAAGGTCTGTATTCCACTCGCCACCGGCATCCTCATAGATGATGGCGCGGCTGTCACCCTTCGACTTCAGAAGCTCGTAGGCCTTGTACATGTTGTAGCCATTGCCAGCCTCCTTGCCGAGAGAGAAGGCGATGATGCAGACATGGTTCTGTGCGCGGTGGTACATGGTCTCCACACGACGCAGATACTCATCAACCAGCTCGGGGGCATTCGCAGGAGTGCCACCCACAGCGCGATTGTCGGCATCGGTAGGCGATGCAAGCGCTGCGCAGTCGATGACGTATATGCCCACACGGTCACAGATATCGTAGAACCAACGGGGCTGTGGATAGTCGGGCATGAGACAGTTGATGCCGCGCTGCTTGAGCGCCTTAATCTCGCGCTCGGTAGTAGCCCTGTCAGCCGCAGCGTTATATCGCTCCTTCTTGAGTGTCAATGGTTTGTCAAAGGCTGTGATGCTACCATACTCGGTATATCCATACTCGGCAAATCCCACCTTCATGGGTATATACTCCCACAATATTCCGCTACGCTTAACATAGAGCGTGAGGTCGTAGAGCTTGGGGTTTGCGGGGCTCCAGCGATTGGGGTTTGAGTTGTAGATATAGGGCTTTACGTGCATCGTATCGCGCGAATAGCCCGCGATGTTGTGGTCATTGACGCTATACTCCATCAGCTTGCCATCGGGGGCATAGAAGTCGTAACCCACCTCGATAACCTCGTCGGTGGAGAATGAGTTATCGACAACGACGTCGAGATGCAGCTCAGCAAAGCGTGACAACGAGTCGGGCAACAGGCGCACATTGACATCATAGATGGCGAGGCGACGCTGCGCAAAGATGTAGCAGTTGTCGAACTGTTTGCGCACAGGCTGCTCGAGACCCTCGCCAAGACGCTGCATATATGGCTCATCAACAACGACAACGGCAATGGTGTTAGTACCCTGGTCGAGGTATGGCGAGATGAAGAGGTCGGTGGGCGTGAAGCGGTCAATGGCGGATGTTATCTGCGTGCCATTGACAAAGATTGTGTAATCGGCACCCACATTCTCGGTGTGGAGATAGGCGTTGTAGTCGTTCCACGACGCAGGCACCTCAATCTGCTGCTCATAGACTGCGCGCACACTGCCCTCACCCTCAAACTGGAGCGTTGGCTGAAGCTCTATATATTTGTCGTTATTCTTGCGAATATCACTCTTTGAGTCGTCGCGTTTGTCATAACAGATGAACTCTGTTCGGCGAACGATTGCCTGCGCCGATAGGCTCTCGCCGAGCAAAATTACGCCGATAAGGAGCGTAATCGTGTATAAAAAGCGGTTTTTCATAGTCATAATTTACGACAAAGGTACAAAAAAGTGAGAAGAGTGCAATCGTTTATAAAAAAATTAGTAATTTTGTGACCTATTGTGGCGTTATAGCAACAAACGCAAAGGAGAGACAAAATAATATAAGATACAACAGAATTATGAAACTTACACGAATCGCCGAGATCCTCAAGATGGAGGGCGACGGCAGAGAGATTACCGTAAAGGGTTGGGTAAGAACCAAGCGTGGCAACAAGAACGTAGCATTCATCGCACTTAACGATGGTTCATGCGTTGCCAATATTCAGGTCGTTGTGGACCTCACAAAGATTGACGAGGCAGAGCTTAAGGGCGTAACCACTGGTGCGTGCTTGCGCGTAGATGGTACACTCGTAGCATCACTCGGCCAGGGTCAGGGCGTAGAGGTGCAGGCGTCAAAGATTGAGATCTATGGCACTGCCGACCCAGAGACTTACCCATTGCAGAAGAAGGGTCACTCATTGGAGTTCTTGCGCGACATCGCATACTTGCGCCCACGTACCAACACCTTTGGTGCTGTGCTCCGCATCCGTCACGCCATGGCATTCGCCATCCACAAGTACTTCAACGATCGTGGTTTCTACTACTTGCACACTCCACTTATCACAGCTTCAGACTGCGAGGGTGCTGGTGCAATGTTCAACGTATCGACACTCGACATGCAGAACCCTC
Organism: Alistipes sp.; assembly: GCA_045637085.1. Taxonomy (GTDB): domain Bacteria; phylum Bacteroidota; class Bacteroidia; order Bacteroidales; family Rikenellaceae; genus Alistipes. The sequence continues at coordinate 8,244 of JAZTYW010000011.1, forward strand.
CCCGCAACGAGGATGGCACTGTAGACTACACTCAGGACTTCTTCGGTAAGCACTGTAGCCTCACAGTATCTGGTCAGCTCGAGGGTGAGCTCGGTGCATTGGCACTCGGCCAGATTTACACATTCGGTCCTACCTTCCGCGCCGAGAACTCTAACACTCCACGTCACTTGGCAGAGTTCTGGATGATCGAGCCTGAGATGGCGTTCTACGAGTTGCAGGACGATATGGATCTCGCTGAGGACTTCCTCAAGTACCTCATCCGCTACGCTATGGAGAACTGCCGCGAGGACCTCGAGTTCATGAACAAGATGTGGGACAAGGGTCTCTTGGAGCGTCTTCAGTTCGTGTTGGACAACGACTTCGTACGCCTCGACTACACCGAGGGTATCGAGATTTTGAAGGCTTCGGGCAAGAAGTTCGAGTTCCCATGCGAGTGGGGCTGCGACCTTCAGTCGGAGCACGAGCGCTACCTCGTTGAGGAGCACTTCAAGCGTCCCGTTATCCTTATCAACTACCCTAAGGAGATCAAGGCATTCTATATGAAGCAGAACGAGGATGGCAAGACCGTACGCGCAATGGACGTTTTGTTCCCACAGATTGGCGAAATCATCGGTGGTTCGGAGCGTGAGGCCGACTTTGGCAAGCTTTGTGCAAGAGTGGATGAGTTGGGCATGAGCCGCAAGGAGCTGTGGTGGTACCTCGACACACGTCGTTGGGGTTCGGCACCACACTCAGGTTTCGGTTTGGGCTTCGAGCGTCTGCTTCTCTTCGTGACAGGCATGGGCAACATCCGCGATGTAATTCCATTCCCACGTACACCAAAGAACGCAGAGTTCTAAACCATCAAGCCTAATAAACGGCCGGCCCAAGGCCGACCGTTTTTAGTTAGTACACACTCTTAATAGTAGATATGGCAAACAGACTTCAACAGACCATCCAGCTGCAGACCAAAATTTCGCCGCAGCAGATACAGATGATTAAGCTACTTGAGCTCCCCGCTATGCAACTCGAGGAGCGCATCAAGCGCGAAATCGAGGAGAACATAGTCCTCGAAGAGGATGTTGAGTCTCATGCCGATAATGAGGAGGTACCCGAGAAGATATCCGTCGAGGAGTACCTCGGCAAGGAGGACGACACACCAGCATACAAGGCGCGTGTGAACAACTTCTCGAAGGACGACAAGCAGCGCCCCGTCTATATCACCGAGTCGCACTCGCTGGGCGAGACACTCATCGAGCAGCTACGTTTCCGCTCGCTTAGCGAGGAGGAGCTTATAGTTGCGGCATATATTGTGGGCAGCCTCGATGATGACGGCTACCTGCGCCGCGACCTCGCGTCGCTATCCGACGACCTCGCCTTCACGCGCGGCATGGATGTCTCGGTGGAGGAGATAGAGCGCATACTCGGCATCGTTCAAGAACTTGAGCCTGCGGGTATCGCGGCACGCAACCTTCAGGAGTGTCTGCTCTTGCAGATGCGTCGCTGCACAATGGATACACACGCCAAGCGCATGGCGCACAAGATTGTGAGCAACCACTTCGAGGCATTTGCCAAGAAGCACTACGAGAGGCTCATAGCACGCCTTGACACCTCCGAGGAGGAGTTTCGCGACGCCATAGAGTACATACGCACGCTCTCGCCCAAGCCTGGCAACCTCCATGTCGAAGGCGGTGTGGACACAACGCCATATATCACCCCCGACTTTGTGCTCGACACCACGGATGGCAACCTACGCCTCTCGCTCAACTCTACGGGCGTGCCCGAGGTTCGCATATCGCGCCGATACAAGGATATGATGCGTGATATGGTAGCCCCCGACGGCACAATAAAGGCCGAAGATAAGGAGGCTGTGCAGTTCGTGAAGTCGAAGATAGACTCGGCAAAGTGGTTCATCTCGGCCATAAAGCAGCGCCACGACACCCTTATGCGCACGATGCAGACCATCCTCGACTTCCAGCGTGAATACTTCCAGGAGGGAGATAAGAGCAAGCTCAAACCTATGATTTTGAAGGATATAGCCGACCGCACGGAGCTCGACGTATCGACAATCTCGCGCGTGGTAAATAGTAAGTACATACAGACTCCCTTCGGTATCATACTGTTAAAATCGCTCTTCTCGGAGGGCATGCAGACCACCTCGGGCGAGGAGGTTTCGAGCCACGAGATAAAGACCATACTCCAGGAGTGCATCGACAACGAGGATAAGCGCCATCCGCTTACGGACGAGAACCTTATGGACATCCTCAACGACAAAGGCTACCGCATTGCTCGCCGCACGGTGGCTAAGTACCGCGAGATGCTCGACATACCCGTTGCTCGTATGCGTAAGCAGATATAACGTTAGGGAGATTAGAGAGTTTTAGGGGGGAAGGAGAATAGAGATATTAGGGAATTTGGAGAGTTTTAGGAGGCTGATGAGCGACAGCCCTCACTCTCTAAATTCCCTATATTTTTTTTCACACTCCCTAATCTCCCTATATTCCCTAATCTCCTTAATCTCCCTAATGCAACCAATTAAAGTATAGCAACAAGGTACAAAAAATATAGACCCCTTCATCACGAAGAGGTCCATATTAACTTTGTATCGTACCGCTCAGAAGCGTAATCCGAGCGTAACCACGGCGATGTGCTTTGTTGTGGTATCGTCGAAGATGCGACTGCCAAGGTCGTAGGCCGCATCGTATGGGTCGGTGTAGTAGTAGGTCTGATAACCCGTATATGACGTTCTGCCGTACTGATAGGCAAGGTCGAGATATACAGCCTCTGAGAACTTCAAGCCGAGACCCGCAGTGATGAATGACTGGCGTGTAGGCATGGTGTGCGTAGCCACAATGCTCTCATACCCCTCACGGAGCGTGTTGCCACTCCATATATATCCCGCGCGCAGAGCCATGAATGGGAGCACGTATGCCTCAGCACCGAGGCGCAAGGTGTTGCCACCCTTGAAAACCTCCTTTGTGATGTCCGTATAGTCCAAGCCCCATATAGGTGCGCTCTTGAGGCGCATAGACTGATACCAGCTACGCTCGTAGTCTGCCGAGAGGATTACTCTGTCGCTAATGGTGACTGCCGCACCAAGCAAGAGGCGCGAGGGCGATGTATAGTTCCACGAGTAGTTGCCAACATCTGCCCACTCGGGAGATGAGTAGTTGAAGTAGGCATATCCGTTATCGAGCTTATAGTTGTCGGGGTTGTTCGCCGCGCTATATGTCGCCGACCACATATCTGCTTCATACCTCAGCGACGTGTTCATGAGCGTGGGTGTGTGGTATGCCACGCCTATGCGCAACCAATCCACGGGACGCGCCGTAACGCCCACCTTGAAGTTGATGCCCGTACCCGAAAGTCGCGTGCGCTGAACATAGTTCATATACTCCAGTTGATAGGGCATCTCCTCGCCCGAAGGGTATGCGCCATTGGGGTAGATGTAGTTCTCGCCGTAGAACACCTCGCGGCTGTAGTTCAGGCTCTGCACACCGAGCGAAGCACCCACATAGATGATGTCGGCAAAGTTCATACCCATGGTGAAGTCGTACTCGCCAAGCGAGCCACGCACCTCGGTAACGGCATACTGGTCAATCTCGGCATAGGATGCTATGCGGTCGATGAACCAGCCCTGGTCATCCTTATTCGTTAGGCCATTCTTGTAGGCAAGCGTAGCACCCCAGTAGTATGGGTCGTTGCCAAACTCCATTGTGCCGTTTGAGTTTGTCTTAAGGCCATCGATGTTCGACAGCGTGCATAGCACATTCGCCATAGACTCCTCGGCAGGGTTGGCGATTGAGGCACTCATCGAGTTGCGGTTGAAGTCGGCAATGCGATTATAGACAATGCCGAGGTTAAGGTTCGTGAGCGCACCCATGCCGCGATAGACCGAAAAGACGCCACCTATGCTCGACATGCCGAAGTGCGAAGAGTGATCCTTGAACTCCTGCTGACGCTTGGGCACACCATTATAGAAGGTGTCGCTATTTGCGGTCTTGGTCTTCGAAAACTGCAATACGGGCGAGAAACTGAAGTCGCTGCCCACATACATGCCTATACCCGCGGGGTTAAGCGTTGCCGAGGTCATATCTGCACCCAGTGCCGTGAAGGCATTACCCATACCCATCGTGCGTGCAGTGCCGTAGTTGTGCGCCGTGAACGAGAGGTTGTATATGTCACCCCAGGTGAGAATATCGTTGTTGAAGGTCACTCCACCGAAGTCCTGCGCCGAAACACGAGGCACAAAGAGCGCCATCATAGCAACGGCAAATATCGTGTAAATGCGTTTCATAATCAAAGAGTTAATCATTATACATTACCAAACAAGGAGCGTGCCACACGCGCTGCGGCACCCTCCTCTTTAGACTATTGTTATCTGCGGCTGCCACCCGACGAACTTGAAGTGCCGCCACTGCGGAACGAACCTGAACTGCTCGATGAGCCGCTACGGTAAGAGCTTGAGCTGCTCGACGAGCCGCTACGGTAGTTCGATGACGAACTGCTGCTTGAGCCACTGCGGTAGCTTGACGATGAGCTCGAAGAGCTACGGCTTGAAGATGCTGACGACGAGCCTACGCGCGAACCACTTGAACTGCTTGACGAGCCCTGACGATAGTTGCTTGTGCGCGATGCATCAACCTTATTGTTCGAGCTACCTGGTCTACTCTGCGTAGTTGTGGTGTTTACACGTGTGCCCGAAGATGTTGTCGTGCCAGTGCGGAAGTTTGAGCCGCCGCCTGCGCCACTCGATGCACCTACGTTTATACGTGTGTTGCTCTCAATGGCGTTGTAACGCGAGTTGCCCACGCCTGTCGATGGCTTCACGCTGTTGCTGTTGAAGCCCAGCGATGTCGAGCCGCTTGTTGGACGACCCTCGCCGCGGCTGTTCGAGCCATAGTTGCGGTTTGACGTTGGCGAAGTGTAGCGTGTGCCTGTATTTGTGCGGTTACCATTCAAGTTGCCAGGACCTCTGCTCGCACCCGAACCCGTTGTTGGTCTGTAATCGGGACGTGGAGGCATAGGCGAGTGACCAGGATGGTAGTGGTGGTGGTGATGATGGTGATAGTGGGGATAGAACGGATCGTAGTAGCCACACCAGTACCAGTCGTAATAGAATGGGTTGTAACACATTGCCCAGTTCCAGTCGTACCACGAGTAGCGAGGATAGCCCCACATTGAGTAGTAGAATGGATTAGCATGGTAGCTCCAGCCATAGTTCCATGGTGATGCATAGATGCCGAAGGTTACGTTTGTAGCACCCCATGAGCCAAACATCGATGTTATGTACTTGGGCTCCACCCATACCTGATCACCCGACACCATAATGTTGTAGTACGATGGATCATAGGCCGTTACATAGTATATCGAGCTGTTGTTCACCATGTTGTAGTAGCTCGATGGCATCTTGTACGTTGGCGACTGGAAACCGTAGAGACGTCGCGCGTATGCACTCTCGTAGTCATCCGCCACGACGCTCATGTAGTTAGGCTCGTTGTTTACCACAGCGTAGTACTCCGCCTCTGCAGCCGCAGCATTAGCCTCCGCAAGACGTGCCTCCCACTGTGCCTGACGCGCCTCCGCAGCAATACGCTCCGCCTCGGCCTCAGCCCTTAGGCGTGCAGCAACCTCCGCGCGGTTATCAGTCCTGTAGAGGTCGCCAATTCCCGACATCGACATGCTGAGCATAGTCGTACATCCTGTGAGCAGGAGAGCCATCGCTGCAATCGGAAGTATGATAAGTGACCTTTTCATAGCCATAAATCTTTAGTTGTTAATATATATCCTCTCGCCCATAAAACGCATGAGCCCCTTTGTCTATTACAAAGGTAATAGATTTTTGTGTTATCGAGCGCAAAAATGGTGCGAAACGGCATCAATTAGGGGTGAACGCACCAAAAATGAGTGCGAAACTATCAATGAGCATCGAGCCAGTTTGCTGCGCTGTTCACCTCGGCAATAAGCGGCACGCGCAACTCAGCAACGCTCTCCATCGCCTCCTTGACTATGCGCTTTACGCGGTCGAGCTCCTCATTAAGAGTGTCGATGACAACCTCATCGTGCACCTGCATAATCATCTTCGAACGTATACCCTCCAACTGGAAGCGGCGATATATCTCCACCATGGCGAGCTTCATTATGTCTGCTGCCGAGCCCTGAATGGGGGCATTTATGGCATTTCGCTCGGCAAGACCACGCACCGTGCGGTTCGAGGATGTTATATCGTGGAGCGTGCGTCTGCGCCCAAACATCGTCTCAACGTAGCCCTCGGTTGTAGCCTTCGCCACAGCATCGTCCATATATCGCTTAACACCAGGATATGTCTCAAAGTAGTTGGTTATAAGATCTTTGGCATCGCGGTTCGAGATGTCAAGGCGCTGCGCAAGGCCAAATGCCGAGATGCCATAGATAATGCCAAAGTTGGCGGTCTTGGCACTACGACGCTCGTCGCTCGACACCTCCGCCACCGACTTGTTGTAGAGTCGTGCTGCCGTAGCCGCATGGATATCCTCGCCTTGTTTGAAGGCCTCTATAAGGGCCTCGTCGCCACTCAGGTGCGCCATAAGGCGAAGCTCAATCTGCGAGTAGTCCGCCGCCACCAGCGTATGCTCCGCATCCGACGCTACAAAGGCAGCACGGATGGGCTTACCCAAGGCATCACGCACGGGGATATTTTGCAAATTTGGGTTTGTCGAAGACAAACGACCCGTAGCCGTAACAGACTGATTATATGACGTATGTATTTTTGACGTCTCCTTATTTACCAACTCTGGCAACGCCTCTACATAAGTCGAAAGCAACTTCTTTACGCCACGATACTCCAATATCTTGCTCACGATGGGGAAGTCGTGCGCAAAGCCCTGCAAATACTCCTCCTCGGTTGAAAACTGCTTGGTCTTAGTCATCTTTGGCTTATCCGTAATGCGCAACTTGCCAAAAAGCACCTCACCCAGCTGACGCGACGAGTTGATGTTTAGCGCAGGCTCCCCCGCCATCTCGCGCACCTCGCTCTCAAGCCTCTGCAACATCTCGCGCAACTCCACAGCATAGCGCGCCAGAGCCTCGCAGTCCACCGATACGCCCTCCATCTCCATAGCAGCAAGCACATCTATCATCGGGGCCTCGATGTTGTGATACAGGTCGAGCATACCCATCTTCTCCACCTCGGGGTAGAGAACATGCTTTAGGCGTAATGTAACATCTGCATCCTCGGCAGCATACTCCGCAACACGCTCAACGCCAACCATATCCATCGTCAACTGCTTCGCACCCTTACCAATAAGGGTCTCTATGGCAATGGGCGAGTAGTTCAGATATCGCTCCGCCAGGAAGTCCATGTTATGGCGCGACTCGGAGTCGAGCAGGTAGTGCATAAGCATGGTATCCAACTTCTTGCCACGTACAGCAATACCCATTCTTGCAAGCACCATAAGGTCATACTTTATATTCTGACCTATCTTTGCAATCGCCTCATTCTCAAACAATGGACGCAATATCTTTATATAGTCCGCACGGTTTGCATCACAGAAAGGTAAGTACCATGCCTTGAATGGCTCGGCAGCAAACGACATGCCCACAATGCGACACGTGTTGGGGTCAACACCCGTGGTCTCCGTATCGAAGCAGAACTCCGCAAATGTAGATAGATAGGCAACCAACTCACTCAACTCGCTGGAGGTGTTTACGATACGGTAGTCATGCTTGGTTGTTGCAAGCGTAGCAAAGCCCTCAACCACAGCCACATCCTCAGTCTCAGCAACAGATTCTACGGGAGCTGCCGCGGGGGCATCAAACATCGCAAAGAGGTCACCCTGACCCTCCAACGCAGCACGACGCTTGGCCTCTGCCTTGGCGCGTGCAACCTCCTGAAGTTGCGTCTGTGGCTCCTGCTTTGGTGCTCCCGTCGCAGACTCTAATGGAGCGACATTCTCCATGTCGCGCAAGAACGACGTGAAGTTAAGCTCCACGTACAACGCCTTGAGCAGCGTGTAGTTAGCATCACACATCGTGAGTGCCATCTCATCAAGCTCGATTGGTGCATCCAGACGTATGGTCGTCAACTCCTTGGCAAGCAATAACTTATCACCCCACTCGGCAATATTCTTACCCGTCTTACCACCAATCTTATCGGCATTTGCAAGGATATTTTCTGCCGTGCCCCACTCTCTCACGAGCTTCGACGCGCCCTTCTCGCCTATGCCTGGGACGCCTGGGATATTATCCGAAGCATCGCCCCACAATGCCAGTACATCGCGCACCAACACGGGGTCGCCAAAGCCATACTTAACCTCGATAGCGGCGCGGTCAGTCACCACAATGTCGTCGCCCTTCTGATTATATATCACGCACTTGTCATCGACGAGCTGTCCATAGTCCTTGTCGGGCGTAACCATAAAGACATCGTAGCCCGCAGCAGCACCTTTCTTTGCGAGCGTGCCTATAACGTCATCCGCCTCAAAGCCTGCGACCTCGAGAATGGGTATGCACATCGCCTCCAATAGTCGCTTAACATAGGGAATCGAGATTTTGATATCCTCGGGCGTGGGTGGGCGGTTAGCCTTGTACTCGGGGAACATCTCGCGACGGAAGCTGCCCCCAGGAGGGTCGAAAGCCACACCTATAAGGTCGGGCTTCTCACGCTTCAGAAGGTCACGCAGAAACTTCGTGAAGCCAAAGACAACAGATGTGTTCAGGCCATCACGATTACGCATAGGGCGACCCATAAATGCGTAGTAGTACTTGTATATCAACGCATAGGCGTCTATAAGAAAGAGGCGTCTGCTCATCTTTTTGCGGGTGTTAGATGTTTAGAAGTTGTCCGATGCAAACCACTCGGCGTAGGATGTGGCAGTCTCGTGCAGACGCAGCGAGTATAGCTCAATCTCCTCGGGCAACGCCCCAAGGAGACGCTCCGCAAAGTCGGCAAGCATATTCTCACACGTAGGCTGATAGTCGGTGAGCACCACACGCGAGAAGTTGTAACCGAGGTTTTGACATACCTCCTCCGCCATAGGCGTGTTGTGCATCATGAATGCGTGGTCCAGACGATCCACAATCTGCTCGTTTACAATGCGTTTTAGCACGCCGAAATCCATTACCATGCCCATTTTTGGCGACTCGGGATCGCTCTGTGGCTCGCCCTTGATTGTCACAAAGAGACGGTATGAGTGGCCATGAATCTCGCGACAGAGACCATCGTAGCCCTCCAGCATGTGCGCCGCCTCGAATGTAAACTCCTTGGTTAGTCTTATTACCGACATAGTGTTATTATTTTGTTGTTATTACTCTATCAAATCTAATCCTACAAAAATAATATATATTTTTGAATAGAGCAAAAGAGAGGGTGATTTTATGAGGAATAGGGTGGGGGGGGTAGAGAATTTAAGGAGATTAAGGAAATTAAGGAAATTAAGGAGTTTAAGGAATATAGGGAGGAAGTAATATATTCTGCCAACACTCTCGCTATATTCCCTAAATTCTCTAAATTCCCTAACCTCCCTAATCTCCCTAAAAGAAATCGCCCAGGGATAGTACTTTGACGTACAACCCTGGGCGGTTTATTTTAGTGATGGGCCGAGAATGACCCCTTATCACGAAAAATTACTTCAAAACGCCAAGCTTCTTACCAACCTTAATGAAAGCCTCAACGCAACGATCAAGCTGCTCAACAGTGTGACCTGCAGATACCTGAACACGGATACGAGCCTGACCCTTTGGAACTACTGGGTAGTAGAAACCTGTTACGAATACACCCTCCTGCTGGAGCTCTGCAGCGAAGTCCTGTGAGAGCTTAGCATCGTAGAGCATAACTGCGCAGATAGCAGATACTGTAGGCTTGATGTCGAAACCTGCAGCAACCATCTTAGTGCGGAAGTGCTCAACGTTTGCAACGAGCTTGTCATGGAGTGCATCGCTCTCCTCGAGCATCTTGAACATCTCGATAGAAGCACCTACTACTGCGGGTGGGAGAGAGTTAGAGAAGAGGTATGGACGTGAACGCTGACGGAGCATGTCGATGATCTCCTTGCGGCCTGTTGTGAAACCACCTACAGCACCACCGAATGCCTTACCGAGAGTACCAGTGAGGATATCTACCTTACCACGGAGGTCGTAGAGCTCAGTGATACCGCGACCAGTCTTACCCAATACACCTGCAGAGTGGCACTCGTCAACCATTACGAGAGCGTCATACTTCTCTGCGAGCTCACAAATCTTGTCAAGTGGAGCAGCGTTACCATCCATAGAGAATACACCGTCAGTAACGATGATGCGGAAGCGCTGTGCCTGAGCCTGCTTCAAGCACTCCTCGAGCTCAGCCATATCGGCGTTAGCATAGCGGTAGCGCTGAGCCTTGCAAAGGCGTACACCGTCGATAATAGATGCGTGGTTGAGGGCATCAGAGATGATAGCGTCCTCAGCTGTGAACAATGGCTCGAATACACCACCGTTAGCATCGAAGCAAGCAGCGTAGAGGATAGTATCCTCAGTGCCGAAGTAGTCAGCGATAGCCTTCTCCAACTGCTTGTGAATATCCTGGCAGCCACAGATGAAACGTACTGATGACATACCGAAGCCACGCTCATCAAGAGCCTTCTTAGCAGCATCTACGAGACGCTGGTTGTCAGAAAGACCGAGGTAGTTGTTTGCGCAGAAGTTCAAAACTGGGCGGTTAGCAACATCGATCTCGGCACGCTGTGGAGACTCGATGATACGCTCTGTCTTGTACAAACCGGCAGCCTTAATCTCTGCCAACTCATTCTGCAAATACTGCTGAAATTTTCCGTACATGGTCGTAAAGTTTTAGTTATTGTGTTAAAAGATTATTTTCTGAATAAGCACATGGCTACAATCAACTACAAAGATACAAAACAATTCTTAAGTTTTGTAATAAAAGGCCGACTTTTTTGGGGTCGAGTGTGCAAAAAGAGGTGAAACGAGGATAAAAAGTTTAGGGAGGTTAAGGAAAATAGAGAGATTAAGGAGTATAGGGAGTTTAAGTAATTTAAGGAATATAGGGAGAGAGCACATAGTAGTAATCTACCAGAACTCCCCCTCATAATCTCCCTAATCTCCCTAATTACCTTAATCTCCTTAATCCTCCACCACGATTATCACCACAACCCAATTTCTTGTCAGAGTGGTACAGATGTGTCGCTGACATGAAAAATCCACCGATGGGTAGTACTTGAGGTACATCCCATTGGTGGATTTGATTGAAGCGGCGCAGATGTGCCACTATCACAAGAAATTACTCTTCGTCGGTGTCTGTGTAAGCCTTCAAGAGCTTATCCTGTACATCGGCAGGAACCTGCTCGTATGATGCAAACTGCATTGTGTATGTAGCGGCACCTGAAGTGAGTGATGACAATGATGTTGAGTAACGGTAGAGCTCTGCAAGAGGTACACGTGCGTTGAGGCGGTCGAAGCCCTTATCAGACTCCATACCCATGATCATAGCACGGCGGTTCTGAAGGTCGCTCATTACGGCACCCATGTACTCGCTTGGAGTGAGAACCTCTACGTTGTAGATAGGCTCCATAATCTTTGGACCTGCATTGCGGAAGGCATCCTTGAATGCGTTACGGCCAGCAAGCTTAAATGAGAGCTCGTTTGAATCTACTGGGTGCATCTTACCGTAGTAGATAACCACGCGGATGTCACGAGCATAAGAACCTGTCAATGGACCCTCATCCATCTTCTCCATGACACCCTTCAAGATAGCAGGCATGAAGCGTGTGTCGATTGCACCACCTACAACTGAGTTGTAGAACTGCAACTTACCACCCCATGGAAGGTCATACTCCTCCTTACCCTTGAGGCTCACGGCGATCTCCTGACCATTAACCTTGTACTTAGTAGGCTCAGGCATACCCTCGTAGTAAGGCTCGATAACCATGTGTACCTCACCGAACTGACCAGAACCACCAGACTGCTTCTTGTGGCGGTAGTCTGCCTGTGCTACCTTAGTGATAGTCTCACGATATGGGATCTTTGGAGCGAAGTACTCGATCTCCATCTTGTTCTCAGCCGAAAGACGCTGCTTGAGGATGTTCAAGTGGTGCTCACCCTGACCCTGAATAATAGTCTGCTTAAGCTCCTTAGAGTACTCTACAAGGATTGTAGGATCCTCGAACTTAGCGTCGTTCAAGAGCTTACCGAGCTTCTCCTCGTCATTCTGCTCCTTAGCCTTTACAGCTGCGCGGTAGCGAGGCTCTGGGAATACGATAGGCTCAACAGATACGGGAGCTGCAGGAGCTGCCAAAGTATCGTTAGTGCGTGTGCCCTTAAGCTTAACGGTGCAACCGATGTCACCTGCAGAGAGCTCAGCAACCTTTATGCGGTTCTTACCAGCAACGGCGAAGAGCTGTGAGAGCTTCTCCTTGTTGCCTGTACGAGAGTTCACAAGCTCCATACCCTCAGTCACCTTACCACGAACTACGCGGAAGTAAGTGATCTCACCGATATGCTGCTCAATCTGGCTCTTGAATACGAATACTACAGCTGGCTCGTTGTCGTTAGCCAAGATCTCCTCGCCCTCAGTAGAGAGGAATGCTGGAGCCTTCAATGGACCAGGACCTACGTTGATGATGAACTCCATGAGACGCTTAGTACCGATGTCGCGCTTACCTGATGCACAGAAGATAGGCATGATGTCACGCTTAGATACGCCGAGCTTCAAACCTGCACGGATATCGTCCTGTGTGAGTGAGCCCTTCTCGAAGTAGAGCTCCATGAGTGCGTCATCATAAACAGCAGCAGCCTCAGCAAGCTCCTGATTCAAAGCCTGTGCGCGCTCCATCTCGCTCTCAGGGATGTCATACTCCTCACGCTTACCGTTCTCGTCCACAAACTTATACAACTTCATCATCAATACGTCGATGAATGAGTCGAAACCAGCACCCTGGTTTACGGGATACTGCACGATAACGGGCTTAACAGATGAGTTAGCGCGGATACCCTCGAGAGTAGCCTCATAGTTAGCCTTGTCGCCGTCGAGCTGGTTGATAACACCAACAAGGGGCTTGTTAAGGATGCGTGCATAGCGTGACTGAAGCTCAGAGCCTACCTCCCAGCCATTCTGTGCATTGAGCACCATGATACCCACGTCACCTACCTTGAAAGCAGAGAAGAGTGAGCCACAGAAGTCGTCTGAACCGGGACAGTCGATGATGTTGAGCTTGCGGTCCATGAACTCTGTAAAGAGGGTTGTAGAATAGATCGAGCGCTTGTACTCGTGCTCGATATCGGTGTTATCCGAAATAGTATTGTTATTCTCGATACTACCCCTGCGGTCAATCACTTTACCCTCGAAAGCCATTGCCTCTGCAAGGGTAGTTTTACCGGCGCCAGGAGCACCAATAAGAACGATGTTCTTAATCTCTTTAGCTGAATAGTTTTTCATAGTATTAGGTTTTTTAGGTTTTTTAGGTTTTTTGGTCGGTACTCATGCCCCTTGAATTTGCTATTTTCACACGCTTTGAAGGTGCTTAAGTGCCTTTACGGATTATAAAATTAAGCACTTTTTTTTAAACCACAAAATAAAAAGCAATGATTTTTTGAAAATAGGTTATTTTTTGCTGTTTGGACGGGGGTCCGCATCGTGGCATCCATTGCAAAATAGCGGCAAAAACTCTCCTTGGTTCAACGGTAGCAATATTGAAAATCGCGGCTTAACGAAATAAGTCAAATATGGTTTTTCGCTGTCCTATTATATAACATAGGTATATGAGCAGATACCGAGTCCACAACACAAAAAAAAGAGATGACTCCACGAGCCATCTCTTTACAATATAACATAGGTGCGCTACATGCGCTACACGCCATATTACTTAAGGAATGCCTTAACCTCCTCGGCTACGGTCTTGCCGTTGTAACCGAACTTCTCATCCAACACCTTGAATGGTGCAGAGTAACCGAAGTGGTCGAAACCGTGGATGAAGCCCTCCTCGCCTACGAGACCACGAAGATTTACTGACAAACCTGAAGTCATACCGTAGCGTGGCAAGTTGCCCAATACCTCAGCCTGATACTCCTTGCTCTGATCGCGGAACAAGCCCTCACTTGGGATTGAAACAACGCGAGTAGCGATGCCCTCAGCTGCGAGAAGCTCAGCACCCTCAACAAGTGTAGATACCTCAGAACCAGTAGCAATAAGGGTAACCTTTGCGTTAGGAGCCTCCATAACAACGTAACCACCCTTCTCGGCCTTCATAGCCTCCTCGCGACGTGATAGGCCATTGAGAGCTGGCAATGACTTGATGTTCTGACGTGAAAGGATGAGGGCAACGGGGCGCTTCTCCTCCAACGCCATCTTCCATGCTGCAACAGTCTCCTCGGCATCTGCGGGGCGAAGAACGAGCATTGAGCGCTCGCCAGAGTGGTTGCGCATGTGCTCCATAAGGCGAATCTGCATCTCGTGCTCAACAGGCTCGTGGGTAGGACCATCCTCACCTACGCGGAATGAGTCATGTGTCCAGATGTAAACGACCTTCTTCTCCATCAAAGCCGAAAGACGAACCGCTGGCTTCATATAGTCAGAGAATACGAAGAATGTACCGCAAGCAGGGATGATACCGCCGTGGAGAGCCATACCGTTCATTACGCAAGCCATAGTGAGCTCTGCAACACCTGCCTGGAAGAAGTTACCAGTGAAATCACCCTTAGTGAACGCCTTGGTCTTCTTCAAGAAGCCGTCAGTCTTATCTGAGTTAGAGAGGTCGGCTGAAGATACAACCATGTTCTCAACATGCTCTGCGAAGTAGCCGAGCATAGCAGATGATGCTGAACGAGTAGCGTCGTCGGGCTTGATGTTGATTGCAGAGTAGTCAATCTCGGGGAGCTTGCCAGAGTAGAAGTTGTCCATCTTCTCGGCGAGTGCGGGGTTCTCCTTGCGCCATGCAGCCTCAGTAGCCTGCATCTCCTTTGCCCAAGCGCGCAACTCCTCCTTACGCTGTGCATATACCTCCTTAGACTCCTCGAATACTGCGAATGGCTCGTCGGGATTACCACCGAGGTTCTTGATTGTAGCAGCGATATCGGCACCAGCAGCTGTGAGTGGCTGACCGTGTGTAGATACCATATTCTCGAAGCTTGAACCATCGGCCTTACGTGCACCGTAACCCATGATAGTCTTACCGATGATGAGTGTAGGACGCTCTGTCTCGGCATTTGCAGCCTTCAATGCAGCGCGAATCTCGTCGATAGACTGGCCATTTACGGTGATAACATTCCAGTTCCAAGCCTTATACTTCATCTCGATGTCCTCTGTGTCAACCTCGTCGCACTTTGTTGAGAGCTGGATGTTGTTAGAGTCGTAGTACATGATAAGGTTAGCCAAGCCGAGGTGACCAGCGATACGGCCTACGCCCTGAGAGATCTCCTCCTGCACAGCACCATCAGAGATGAATGCGTAGGTCTTGTGTGCCATCCACTCACCGAAGCGAGCAACCATGAAGCGC
This sequence comes from Alistipes sp., assembly GCA_045637085.1. Lineage (GTDB taxonomy): Bacteria > Bacteroidota > Bacteroidia > Bacteroidales > Rikenellaceae > Alistipes. Next base: position 23,684 of record JAZTYW010000011.1, read on the forward strand.
TCAGCAATAGCAGCACCGAGAGCCATAGCATGACCCTGGCCAAGAGGACCAGATGTGTTCTCCACACCACGCATTACGTCAACCTCAGGGTGACCAGGTGTTACGCTACCCCACTGACGCAATGACTGCAAATCCTCGGTTGAGTAGTTACCTACCAAAGAGAGAACGGCGTAGAGCATAGGCGACATGTGACCTGGATCGAGGAACATACGATCACGATGTGGATAAGCCATGTTGTCGGGATCGTAGCGCAAGAACTCTGTGTAGAGCACATTGATGAAGTCAGCACCGCCCATCGCACCACCTGGGTGACCAGACTTTGCCTTTTCTACCATTGAAGCAGCCAAGATACGAATGTTATCGGCTGCACGCTGAAGCTTGTTATTCTCCATAATTTAATTTATAGTTTGTTATAGTTTTTGAGTCATCACCATAGAGTTGTGTTTCGGGCGCTCAGCACCCTTCACAACATACATCAGACAAAGGTAGAAAAACTTTCGCAATAGTGAGGGTTTTTTGGCAAATATTTTCGCAATTATACACTTTCTGTGTATCTGACACAAAAAACAACGGGCGGAGACCTTCGTTCCACCCGTTGCCAATGTATAGTAAGCGTATGATCTTAACTATATGTCACATACTACTTGAAGTAGCGGTTGTAGAGACCCTCGAAGCCCTTGCCGTGGCGAGCCTCATCCTTTGCCATCTCGTGAACTGTGTCGTGGATAGCGTCGTAGTTGTTCTGCTTTGCAAGTGCTGCGATGCGCATCTTGTCTGCACAAGCGCCGCTCTCAGCGTTCATACGCTTCTCGAGGTTGGTCTTTGTATCCCATACGCAGTCGCCCAACAACTCAGCGAACTTAGATGCGTGCTCTGCCTCCTCGAATGCGTAGCGCTTGAATGCCTCAGCGATCTCTGGGTAACCCTCACGGTCTGCCTGACGGCTCATTGCCAAGTACATACCAACCTCGGTGCACTCGCCCATGAAGTGGTTGTTCAAGCCCTCAAGGATCTCAGCGTTATCTACTTTGCCGTCACCAATCTTGTGCTCTGTAACGAACTCAAGAGCCTTGTTCTCCTCAGCCATCTCGGTGAACTTATCTGCACCAACCTTGCACAAAGGGCACTTCTCAGGTGCCTCGTTACCCTCGTGAATATATCCGCATACTGAACAAATAAACTTCTTTGCCATAATCTTATTAGTTTTAGGTGTTAATAATTTTTATATCTTTTTTTATTGGTTTTCTTTCTGTTTCCGAGTGCAAATATAAGGGCTTTTTTTTATTCTGCAATAGATTTTCCTTAATGATTTCTTATAGCCCAATAAGACATATTTATACCCGCTGATTATCAGGCTATTTCTTACGAGCACCAATTGCGAGAATTACACCCAACGCCACGCCCAGCAACGCAGCAAAGAGCACACGATACTCACCAGGGAGCATAAAGGTGATTGTGTGTGCAGGATACCAGAACAATGGAATGGTCTTCTTAAAGATGAAGCTCCACTGACGGTCCCAGTTGAGTGTCATCATGTGACGACGCATATCAATTGGTGTAACGAGAGCCTTGAGCGAACCGCCACACTCGGCGATATGTGTATCGGTAATCTTGTGGAATGTCATGAAAACGGGTGCGAAGAAGGTGTTCATCATAACAGAGATTGAGAGCGCCACGATGAACTTGCCAAATGTGATGCCCGCAGCACCAAACTGCGCAACAAACTTCACACCGCCCATATTAGCGATGAAGGCAGGGATACCGGCTGCAAAGACCGACATCGCCATAGAGATTACGACACCAAGCAGACCCCAAACAACCATGCGGGGCATCACACCGAATGTGGGCGTTGTATATTTACCTGTTGATATACGACAGCCGAGCATCTCGCCGAGCGTTGCGAGGATACCAAACTTCAGGAACGCCATAATCATGGGGTGCATCTTATTAAAATCTGTGTACCATGCGTATGCGGGCTCGAAGAGGAAGAATGGAAGGAAGATCGCCAACATAACAAGGGCGAAATAGAGGTCGTGTTTTTTCATTATTTCGAGTTTTATTAGATTAATCTTAGCAAAGGTAGTAAAAATTACCCAATATAAAAATAAGTATATACTAAATTTCTGCTGTGTAAGACCTGCCGAAACGATCTGTGGCGGTGATTGTCACACGACTATCTGCGGCTGCAGGCTTGCAACGATAGTAGTGGCGGTGAGCATGCGCCGAACGACGTAAACGACGCATATATTTTTCGCGATAGTCAGCCTCATTCTCAACATAATACATGTAATCTGGGTCGAGAATCTCTATCTGTTCCATAGTGCCCTGTGCAACGCCATTTTCGCTCCACTCGACACTCCATTTATCATCCCAGCCAATGACCTTAACCACAACATACTCCTCGTTGTCCTTCACCCTGCCAACGGGATAGACAACAAGAGGCTCGTCGGCACGCTTACCGAGTGTGCGATGGTGCCACTGCCACTCTCCATCGCGCTCCTCGATGCAAAAGACACCCTGCGGCATGCCATCCGAACCAATGGGTGCATACCACAAATTGCCATTGACCTGTGCGACGTTATGCTCAACGATTTTGTCGCCATGGTCAGCAGTATCGTGATGATGACGATGGCCCGTGATGAAGTTGATTTTACGATTGCCGATAATCGAGATTACAGGTTTGATATATGGTTTTATTTCGCCCGTCGTGAAGTTTGTTGCCGAAGCGTGCATACACACCGCAACACGCTCCACATCTGGATACCCCTCCATCACCTTCGACAACCAGATAAGTTGGTCAGCATCAATCTTTTCACCATATCCGCTAAAGGATGTATAGTTGATGTTGTCGAATGTCACAAAGAGCGTCTCGCCGAGCATAAATGAGAGGTTGCGCGAGAGGAACGTATCAGTGAAATTTCGTTCTGCGCGCTTCTGATTTTTCTCAAAAAACTTATTGTGGTCGTGGTTTCCTATGACCGCATATACGGGGACACCCAGCGCCTCAAAGTCGTTCTTCACGCGGGGCAGAAACTTCATCGTATCCCACACCACATCTCCCGTAAGGAGTATTGCCGTTGGATAACCCGTCGATTTGTATTCATCGACGATAGCGGCAATCTGTGGTATTATATCATTTTCAAGCTTCGTAATCTGCGCCTTGGTCTGCGGCTGCGGATCGCCCACAACAACGAGGTTAAAGCCTGACGACTGAGCCAGGAGGTTGGTAGCGAAGAGTAGTGCTGCGGCAAGCAGCAGGACAAACTTTTTTGTTCTCATATCGTGCAATTCGTTAAGTGTTATGCAAAGGCAAAGATAATAAAATTATCGCAACAGAAAAAATCGCGCGCGTGGGAGCATATTTATTGAGAAATATTTACTACCTTTGTCGAGTTATGGAGAATTTTGTAGTATCAGCACGCAAATATCGTCCCGCAACCTTTGCTTCGGTTGTAGGACAGCGTCATATAACATCTACGCTAAAGAACGCCATCGAGCGTGGTCAGCTGGCACACGCCTACCTCTTCTGCGGTCCCCGCGGTGTGGGTAAGACAACCTGTGCGCGTATCTTTGCCAAGGCTATCAACTGCCTCAATCCCCAGTCGGGCGAGGCCTGCAACGAGTGCGAGTCATGTCGTTCGTTCAACGAGGGTCGCTCGCTGAATGTTCACGAGCTCGATGCGGCATCAAACAACTCGGTGGACGACATCCGCAACCTCATCGAGCAGGTGCGCATCATCCCACAGCAGGGTCGCTACTCGGTCTTTGTCATCGACGAGGTCCACATGCTCTCGTCTGCGGCGTTCAACGCCTTCTTGAAGACATTGGAGGAGCCTCCTCAGCACGCTATCTTCGTGCTCGCAACAACCGAGAAGCATAAGATCATCCCAACCATCCTCTCACGTTGTCAGATCTACGACTTCAACCGCATAAGGGTTGAGGATGGCGTGGAGTATCTGCGCTACATAGCAACGAAGGAGGGAGTCTCGGCAGATGACGAAGCACTCAACCTCATCGCCCATAAGGCAGATGGCGGTATGCGTGATGCTCTGTCGATGTTCGACAAGGCTGTCTCGTTCTGCGGCACACAACTCAACTATAAGGATGTTGCCTCTACGCTCAACGTCCTCGACTACGATACATATTTCAAGGCTACGGAACTGCTCCTCGCGGGTAACTACGTATCTGCGCTCATGCTCTTTGACGAGGTGCTATCCAAGGGCTTCTCGCCACAGGTCTTTGTCTCGGGACTCAATGCCCACATGCGTGACCTCCTGATGTCAAAGGGTCCTGCGGTGTCGCTTGTCGAGTTCACGGGTACGCTTGTTGAGAGATACAAAGCACAGGCGGCAGCTTGCAACGAGCTATTCTTGTTTAACGCCATAGCGTTGCTCACCGAGGCGGATGGCAAGATACGACAGTCGTCAAATCAGCGATTGCTTGTGGAACTGGGACTCATGAAGATTGCGGGTCTCGGTCAAAAAAAAAATGACGAGGTAGGGTCGCTGTCGCTCGACGAGTTCGAGCCGCTGACCTACACTACGAATTTTGCTCTTGCCGACTTCGTTACAGTAGCGCCACAGCAGCAACCACAGCAGCCAATGGTGCAGCAGACCCCTATGCCCGCACCACAACCTGCGCCACAACCAACACCTGCGCCTGCGCCACAACCGGTGCAGACACCCTCTCTGCAACCCACTCCACAGCCACAGCCTGCACCACAGGAGAGTGCCGTGGACAACAAGCCAAAACGAGCACCACGACGAGCACCATCGTCGAGCGTATCGCTAAGCAATCTGCTCAACGGCGAGGCTCTGACTGCAACGGAACAGGCGGCAAAGGAGGCAGCAAAGAGCGTTGATGTATATGTTGACCCTGCGTGCGAAGAAAAGATTATGCTGGCCAAGGAGAGCATCGTTGAGCGTCTCATGCGTGAGCGCCCACGTATCGGTGTCGCCTTCCTCAACCTTGAGGTTAGTGGCAATGTGGTAAAGATGGCTGTTCCGTCACGCGAGTTGCACGACGAGATTATGCACGACAAGGCCGACTTGCAGCGTATAATTGCCGAGCAGGGCAGAGTCAAGGGACTCATCGAGATTGAGGTTGAGGTGAACGAGCAGATTAAGGCATCGCGTCCCATCACTCTGGAGGACAGACTGAAGCACCTCGTGGCAAAGAACGAGCGACTCGTAGAGATGATTGAACGCATGAAACTCGATGCAGAGTAGTGTTGTAGTGTCATTGCGAGAGCCAGTAGGCTCGTGGCAATCTAATACTAATTATTTGAGATTCCCACAGTCGCCCTGCTCCTTCGGAATGACGGAGTGCAAAAGCAATAATATTGAAAATAGGATAACTAAAACATAAACGAAAGAATGAAAAATTTTATTGAAGAACTTGAGTGGCGCGGTATGATTCATACCGTTATGCCTGGTGCTGATGAGGAGCTTAAGAAGGGTATGGCTTCGGCATACCTCGGTATCGACCCCACAGCAGACTCACTCCATATCGGTCACCTTGTGGGTGTTATGATTTTGAAGCACTTCCAGATGTGCGGTCACCGTCCCATCGCCCTTATCGGTGGTGCTACGGGTATGATTGGCGACCCATCGGGTAAGTCACAGGAGCGCAACCTCCTCGACGAGGCTACATTGCGCCACAACCAGGAGGCTATCAAGAACCAGCTCTCGAAGCTCATCGACTTCGACTCTGAGGCCGAGAATAAGGCAATTCTTGTGAACAACTACGACTGGATGAAGGAGTTCTCGTTCCTCGACTTTGCGCGTGACATCGGTAAGTGCATCACCGTGAACTACATGATGGCGAAGGACTCTGTAAAGAAGCGCTTCAATGGCGATGGCGACGGTATGTCGTTCACGGAGTTCACATACCAGCTCTTGCAGGGCTACGACTTCTTGCACCTCTACAAGGAGTATGGCTGTAAGTTCCAGCTCGGTGGCGCAGACCAGTGGGGTAACATCACAACTGGTACTGAGCTTATCCGTCGTAAGCTCGGTGGCGAGAACGAGGCATTCGCTATCACCTGCCCTCTTATCACCAAGGCCGACGGTACAAAGTTCGGTAAGACAGAGAGCGGCAACGTATGGCTCGATGCGCGCTACACCTCGCCCTACAAATTCTACCAGTTCTGGCTCAACGTTAGCGACGAGGATGCCAAGCGTTACATCAAGATTTTTACATTGCTTGACCGCGAGACTATCGAGGCACTCATCGTAGAGCACGACGCAGCGCCCCACTTGCGCGTACTGCAGAAGCGCCTTGCGGAGGTACTCACCGAGACCATCCACTCAAAGGAGGAGCTCGAGAAGGCTCAGGCAGCGACAAACATCCTCTTCGGCAACGCTACATCCGAGGCATTGCGCTCGTTGGATGAGGCAACATTGTTGCAGGTATTCGAGGGTGTGCCACAGTTCACCATCACACGTGCCGACATGGAGAAGCCCTTCGTGGACATCGTGGCCGAGGCTTGCAAGGTATTTCCCTCAAAGGGCGAGTGCCGCAAGATGATTCAGGGTGGTGGCGTGCAGCTCAACAAAGAGAAGGTACAGGATGCTATGCGCGGTGTGAGCGAGGCAGACCTCATCGCAGGTAAGTACCTCTTGGTGCAGCGCGGCAAGAAGAACTACTATCTAATCACTGTTGAGTAAGAAGTGTAACTCACTGAATAATAGTATAAAAACGTGAATCCGATATACACCATACGCCTTGACGGCATCTACGTACGCGCCTTTCATGGCTGCTACGACCTCGAGCAACAGGTGGGCAACCGCTTTCGTGTAGACATCGTCATCCGCACTCCGCTGGGTGACCTCCCCACGACGGACGACGTGACACAGGCGGTGAACTATCTCACCGTATTCGAGATTGTAGAGCGCACCATGCAGCGCACACAGCGCACCATTGAGGCTGCGGCATCGAATGTCATAGCCGCGATCAAGGATGCCTTCCCTCAGATTGTGGAGGTGGAGTGCACCGTGGCGAAGATAGCCCCACCCCTCGGTGGTAAGATCGACAAGGTGAGTGTAACATTAATTGGCTAAACATTATGGCAGAAAATAGTGCAAAGCGTGGAGGTTTTGGCGGTAAGCTTGCCGCCATCCTCGCTGCCGCAGGCTCGGCAATTGGCCTCGGCAACATCTGGCGTTTTCCATACATCACATCGGAGAATGGTGGTGGCGCCTTCATCCTCATCTACTTGGGATGTATCCTCTTTCTCGGTCTCCCATTGCTCATCGCGGAGTTCTCGGTGGGTCACAACACCAAGAAGAACCCAGTAGACGCCTTTGCATCGATTAAGCGAGGCTGGGGATGGCTTGGTGCTATGGGTCTCATCTCGGTGACCCTCATCATGGGCTACTACTTCGTCATTGCGGGTTGGACTATAAACTACACTGTCGCCTCGGCTACAGATGCCATAGGTAGTGACTTCGGTGGTTTCTTCCAGACATTTACGACGGGGACATGGCAGCCATTGCTCTACACCTATCTCTTCATTGTCGCTAACCACGCCATAATCTCGGGCGGTGTGCAGGGCGGTATCGAGAAGGCATCGAAAATCATGATGCCTCTGCTTTTCGCTATCCTTATTGTATTGGCTATCTACTCGTTGTGGCTTCCCGAGGGTCGCGAGGCGTTGGGCAATGTCTTTACCCCCGACTTCTCTAAGGTATCGGGTTCGACATTCCTTGCTGCCATGGGTCAGGCATTCTTCACATTGTCTATCGGCATGGGTGCTATGCTCATCTACGGCTCATACTTCAAGGATGGAACCAAGATTGCGGGCACGGCAATCAGCGTGGTGTCGCTGGATACCATCGTTGCGCTCATGGCTGCGGTCATCATCTTCTCGGCAGGCGTTGAGAATGAGAGTGGCCCACAGCTGGCATTTGTCGCTATGCCTAAGGTCTTCTCTACGATGCCTATGGGTAATCTTTGGGCAACGCTCTTCTTCGTGCTCTTGGCACTTGCGGCAATATCTTCGACCATCTCTATGCACGAGGCTGTGACATCCTACTTCGTAGAGAAGCGTGGCATGTCACGCAAGCATGGCGCACGCCTTGTTACGCTCATCGCCCTTGTGCTTGCTACGGCGGCATCGTTGTCGTTGGGCGACTGGAGCAAGTACACACTTGCAGGCATGAACTTCTTCTCGCTTCTCGATAACTTCACCTCTATCGTCATGCTCCCATTGCTGGGTATCCTCACTGCGGTATTCGTGGGCTGGTTGTGGAAGAAGGAGGACATGCGCGCTGAGCTTACGGCAGAGGGCGGCATCGACAAAAAGAGCTACCCCATCATCCGCTTCCTGTTGCGCTGGGTATGCCCCGTGTTGGTATCCGTAGTCTTCGTCTTTGGCATCATCGACTTCGTTAAGAAGCAGACCGCAGAGCCTGCTGAGGTCGTAACCGAGGAGGTGGCACCCGAGACCATCGACAAGGAGGAGTTGCGTCTCAAAATCAAGGACCTCGATATCCGCGAGATATCTGCCGACAAGCTCGACTTTAAGCATACTAAGATTACCCCTGTACCACAGAAACAGAACAACAATAATAACAACAACTAATAAACATTCAAGCAATTATGGCTGATTTCATCTATCAGGAGCCCTATCCTATCCAGGCGGATAAGACAGAGTATCGCCTTCTTACGAAGGACTATGTTAAGGTCGTAGAGTGCGACGGACGCAAGATCTTGAAGGTAGACCCCAAGGGTCTTGAGCTTTTGGCCAAGGAGGCATATAGCGATGTATCGTTCTATTTGCGCGCCTCACACCTCCAGAAGCTATCTAACATCTTGAACGATCCCGAGGCAACGGACAACGACAAGTTTGTGGCATACACCATGCTTATGAACCAGTGCGTGGCAGCAGAGGGCCAGTTGCCCACATGCCAGGATACTGGTACTGCAATCTGTATCGGCCACAAGGGTGAGGATGTATACACTGGCGCAAACGACGCTGAGTGCATCTCTCGCGGTGTATATGAGACATACAAGGAGCGCAACCTCCGCTACTCACAGGTTGTTCCCTTCACCATGACCGAGGAGAAGAACTCTGGCACTAACCTCCCCGCACAGATCGACATCTACGCTGGTCACCCAGGCATGGAGTATGAGTTCTTGTTCATCACCAAGGGTGGTGGCTCGGCAAACAAGACCTTCCTCTACCAGCAGACCAAGGCTTTGTTGAACGAGGAGTCGTTGACAGCATTTATTAAGAAGCATATCCTCGACCTCGGTACATCGGCATGTCCTCCCTACCACCTCGCAATCTGTATCGGTGGTACATCTGCGGAGATGTGTCTCTCAACAGTTAAGAAGGCCTCTGCAGGCTACCTCGACGAGCTTCCAACATCGGGCAACGAGGGTGGCCGCTGCTTCCGCGACCTCGAGTGGGAGGCAAAGGTGGAGAAGATTTGCCAGGAGATCGGCCTCGGCGCACAGTTTGGTGGTAAGTACTACGTACACGATGTTCGCGTTATCCGCGCACCACGCCACGCTGCATCATGCCCCGTTGCTATCGGCGTAAGCTGCTCTGCAGACCGTAACATCAAGGCTAAGATCACTCCCGAGGGTATCTTCCTTGAGCAGCTCGAGAAGAACCCCGCACGCTTCCTCCCCGCACAGGCACCTGCGATGTCTCCAGCCGTAGATATCGACCTCGACGAGGGTATGGACAAGGTGCGTGAGATTCTCTCACAGTACCCCATCAAGACACGTCTCAACCTTAAGGGTACACTTGTTGTAGCACGTGATATCGCTCACGCACGCATCAAGCAGATGCTCGACGAGGGTAAGCCTATGCCCGAGTACTTCAAGAAGCACCCTGTATATTATGCAGGTCCTGCCAAGACTCCCGCAGGCATGGCGTCTGGTTCGTTTGGTCCTACAACAGCAGGTCGTATGGACTCATACGTAGACCTCTTCCAGAAGGCTGGCGGCTCTATGGTTATGGTTGCCAAGGGTAACCGTTCACAGCAGGTTACCGACGCTTGTAAGGCTAACGGTGGCTTCTACCTCGGTTCTATCGGTGGTCCTGCAGCTATCCTTGCGAAGAACTCTATCAAGAGCGTCGAGGTTGTAGACTTCGAGGAGCTCGGTATGGAGGCAGTGCGTAAGATTTATGTTGAGAACTTCCCAGCATTCATCATTGTGGATGACAAGGGTAACAACTTCTTCGCTGACTACGCACATTAATATTGTATAGCAGGGTTAGTTTGATGACAAACAAGCCAGACATCGGACTAACCTTGTTCTCCTGTTTTACTATTTAGGGAGATTAAGGAGGTTAAGGAATTTAGGGAGGCTAAGGGGAGAGGGTCAACCACTCTCTAAACTCTCTAAATTCCCTAAACTCTCTTATATAGCATTCCCCGCTACATACAATAAAACGCCAACCGAGGCGTTAGAGAAATATCGGAAACAAAGTAGATATAATATGATGAAAATACGTCATTTCTTGCTTGTGCTTCTCGCACTCATGTTCTCATGGTCGTCGTGGGCACAGGTATCCTTTACAGTGGATGCACCAACGCTTACAGCTCTTGGGCAGCCATTTCGTGTAGCATACACAATAGATGCCGAGCCCGAAAACGGCAGCTTCAGGGTTGCAGATTTCGAAGGCTTTGATGTCATCGCCGGCCCCTCGGTATCAACGGGCCACTCCGTGCAGTTCATCAACGGCAAACAGTCGTCGAGCTACAGCTGCACATACACCTACGTCCTTTTGCCCAGCAACAGCGGCAACTTTACCATTCCCTCTGCCTCGATAAAGGTGGATGGCAAGACGTACACAACAAAAAGAATTCCCATAGAGGTTATTGCCGAGAAGCAGAGTTCTGACGGCGCTACGGGCAACAGCAACAATAATGGCACAAGCGTCAAGCCCGAAAACAGCATATCGAAGGACGATATCATGCTGCGTCTCAAGGTATCCTCTACCGATTTATACAAAGGTGAGTCATTGCGCGCCTCGCTTGTTCTCTACACACGCGTCTCTGTGGAGCAGATCGAGAGTCTCACAATGCCCCCATTCGACGGTTTCTGGTCACAGGAGCTGACATTCGACAACGCCCCCTCACGCGAGGAGTATAACGGACGAATATACGAGACATACAAGATTACGGAGTTGCTCCTTTCACCACAGGAGAGTGGCAAGATTGTCATCCCCGAGGCCGTTATGAATGCCCGCGTGCAGGTTGTTGTACAGGACAACCGCCGCTACGACCCTATATTCGGAGGCAGACAGGTATATCGAGTTTCACGAGAACTTAAGAGCGCACCCGTAACCATCAATGTGAGCGATTTTCCTGCGGGAGCACCACACTCGTTTAACGGTGCCGTGGGTAACTTCTCGCTACGCAGCACCATGCCTGCAGCAGAGATTGATGCCAACAGCGCAGACCAGATTGAGCTGACACTCTCAGGTACGGGCAATCTCAAGTTTATAACAGCTCCCAAAGTATCATTCCCCGAGTCATTCGAGGTCTACGACACCAAGATTGTAGATAACTTCAAACTCACGGCCTCGGGTACGGCGGGTAGCATCACCTATACATACCCCTTCGTTGCTCGTGCAGCGGGTACGTTCACCATTCCAAGCGTAGAGTTCTCATACTTCGACCCTGCAGACAAAGAGTATAAAACACTCTCTACGGAGCCCTTCACCATCGAAGTTAAAGATGATGGCACGATGGCCTCTGCTGTCGCTACACCTGTGGGATATAGCAACTATGGAGGTCCTATGCGTCAGCTTGATCGTGATATCCGCTTCATCCACACAGGCAAGCTACCCAACAACACGGCAGCGACCTTCATTCTTACGCCTCTCTACTGGCTCATCATCGTGCTGATGCTGGCACTTGCTGTGGTGGTATTCGTCGTTTTGCGCAAGCGTATGCGCGACCGTAACAACCAGGTTGCACGCCGTATGCGCCATGCCGACAAGGTGGCAGTACAGCGTCTCCGCATGGCAGAGCGCTATATGAACGAGGGCAACCGACACTCCTTCTATGAGGAGATGTTGCGTGCTCTGTGGGGATATATCAGCGACAAGTTCAACATCCCCGTGGCGAGTCTTACAAAGGAGAAGATACGCGAGGAGCTATATCGCCGCAACGTTTCGGAGGCTACAGCCGAGGAGTTCTGCGAGATTATTTCACGCTCCGAGGAGGCACAGTATGCACCCTCGACAACGGGCGAGATGAGCGACGTGTATAGCGATGCCGTGGAGGTGATATCAAAGATTGAGTCTGCAGTAAAACGATAAAACAATGAGATATATACAGCATATAACAATATGTATGGTTCTTGTGGCTATGTCGATAGCCAAGGGCTATGCTGCTGATAGCAAGATGGTAGCTCGCGCAAGCTGGGATGCGGGCATTGAGGCATACAACAATAAGGAGTATGCCGAGGCTGTTGAGGCGTTTGAGAGCGTTGTGGCACATGGATGTGCCTCGGCAGATGTTTACTACAACCTCGCCAATGCCTACTTCAAACTCGGACAGCAGACAACAAACTCATCGCGCCCATTTGCTGGTGGTGAGCTTGGCAATGCGGTACTCAACTACGAGCGTGCGCTACGCCTCGACCCTACGATGGATGATGCACGCTACAATCTCGACATTGCCAAGGATATGACAAACGACACGGAGTCTGTACCCGATAGTTTCATTAAGCATCTGTGGCACTCAATGGCACGCTCTATGACCTCTAATGGCTGGGCTACGCTTTCGCTCTCATCGCTTCTGTTGAGCATCATTCTGGTGATGATATACCTCTTACATAGCACTATAGTAGTGCGCAAAATGGCATTCTTTATCTCGATTGTTACCATTTTGGTCGTCTTCTTCTCTACGGCGCTGTCGATTACACAGCGTAATGCTGCCATGAATAACAGACGTGCCGTGATACTCACCAACGACACCACCCCTGTACACGCATCTCCCGATAGCGGCTCGAAGATTATCCGTCAGCCATCACAGGGTGTAACCGTAAGAGTGGAGCGCGCACAGGATGAGTGGAGCGAAATACGCTTTGCGGATGGCGAGAAGGGCTGGGTACGCACACGCAACATTGAGGTCATTTAATCGGAACGTCTATGTCAAAACTATTAGATGATGTATGTGCGGAGTTGCAGCGTCTGCCCGGCATTGGCCGCCGTACAGCACTGCGCCTTGCGATGCACATCCTGAAGATGGAGACCGAGACGGTGGATTCGCTATCAAATAGCATTGCCCGCTTCCGACACGATATACGCCATTGTCGCGGATGTAACAACCTCTCGGATGGTGACTTGTGCCCAATATGCTCCAACACCGAGCGTGATCACTCTACGATATGCGTTGTGGAGCAGGTTGCAGACCTTATGTCCATTGAGAATACGGGGCAGTACCGTGGCGTGTATCACGTTCTGGGTGGCGTAATCTCGCCCATGCAGGGCGTAGGCCCCTCGGACCTCAAAATAGATTTGTTGTGCGATAAGCTGCTCACCGGCATGGTCAAGGAGGTCATAATTGCCATATCTACCTCAGTGGAGGGTGAGACGACGCTCTTCTACCTTATGAGCCGCCTCAAGTCATTCCCCGACGTTAAGGTTACGACCATCGCCCGTGGTATCGGCTTTGGTGATGAACTGGAGTATGTCGACGAACTGACCATCACACACGCACTCATCAACCGCCGCGAGATATAACGAAAATAGCCTGCACAGAACTTAATTGTGTAGGCTATTTTTCTCTTCTACTGGGCTACTGTTGCCATCTCCTCAATTAGGTTGGGGATATGATGCTCGCTATACTCTATTGTCGTGTAGTGCACTACCCCACTGCGATTTATGAGGTATGTTCGCGGCACATACATTGTCGCATAGAGATTATATACTGATTTCTCGATATCCACAGCCACGTCAAACTGATAGCCATTATCACTGAAATAGGTCTCGACCTCCTCTGTACTACCATCGCGAGATATAGCAAGCAGACGCACACCAAGGGCATCGATATGCTGCTTCATCGCTTGCATATCGTCGAAGAGAGCCTTGCAGTCGGGACACGTGTGCGAGAAGAAGATTAGCAACAGGGGCTGCTGCTCTAACACCTCCGCCAAAGTCACATCTTCGCCACTGATAAGCGTTACGCTGAAGTCGGGCGCAATATCCCCTACTCTTATAATTGATGTTTGCTCATACGTTGGCAGGTTCTCGTTTATAGTACCGCATCCAACGATTGCAAGCGCCATACATAAAAGTGCAACGAGCAGTACAATAATTTTTCGCATAGTAGTGATATGAATGGTTATGCCTATTTCGGTCTCAAAGATAATATTTTTTTAGGAATTTACAGTAAAAGCAGCACGTTGCAACGCTCAGCAAAAGAAATGCGGATGGGCTGGACTATGATGTACTACCCAATTTCTTGTCAAAAGGGGTTAGATGTGGCCTCGACATGAAAATAGCCAGGATGGGACATACTATGATGAAGTGACCCCAAAAGTTTAGACAAAAAACTTTTGGGGTTTCTTTATGCGCAAAAAACACGATTACGCAGCATTGCTCAAATATATGAGAATGCTTGACAATGGCTACTCTATTCATTACATTCACAAAAAATTCGGCA
>JAZTYW010000012.1:0-21102 GCA_045637085.1 Alistipes sp.
AGCGAGAGTTACGAAAGTATATCAACTACTACAATAACGACCGTATTAAACTAAAATTAAACGGAAAGAGTCCGGTGCAATACCGAACTCTTTACCAATAAATCTATTTAATAATCCGTCCAATCTTTTGGGGTCAGATCACTTAGTATGTCCCATCCGAGGCTCTTTCATTTGGCACCACATCTCACGGCTTCTGACAACAAATTAGCGTAGTGCAGGCAAGTAGGGTAGTTGTTGTGTAAATTCATTACTCATTACTCACTGCTAATTACTCATTACTAATTAAATAAAAAAGCTACCCAACCTTTCGGTTGAGTAGCTATTGTTATTTGTTGTAGTGGAGTCGTTTACAACTCCACTACCTCGCGGCCACCAGCATAGTAGCTGTCAATCTTAACCTTGCCGTCGGTGTCGAGGATGACCATCACGACGATGTCGCCACCCCAGTTGTCGTCGTAAGACTGCAAAGCGTCGTACTTGGGATCCCACGAGCTGCCGCCATCGATGTAGTTGATTGCCCAGTCCTCCTTGGCAATCTTGTATGAACCGATAATTGTGCCCTCCTCGGCATACTCGATGAGCGACTCCTTGACCTGAGCCTCTATCTCCGAGATCTTGCCGTTGAAGCGGATGAACCACACCTTATCGACGTTGCTGCTGAAGTTAGTCGCTGTGAGCTTAGCGCTTACGCGGTCATCAACTATCTCAATGACCTCTACTACGAGCGTTGCATCACCCGTACCGTTATAGTCGAGTGAGCCCTCATCCACAACCTCAGCAATTGTTGTTACATACTCCGTGTCGAGACCTGCGAGCGTTGCCACGCATACCATCTCGCCTGCGCGACCCTCAGCATCCACAGCCGAAGCGTAGAGGTAGTAGTTTGTTGCGGGGTGGTAGATGTTTACGACGCATGTAGCCACGCCATTAACGAGCTCGTACTCCTCGCGGTAGTTCTGGTAGCTGTCGGCATCCATGATATACTCGAGGTTGTCGGCATATGCTGCGTGGTCAGACGCTGGCGCAGCATAGAGACGCACCTTCGTAGCGTTTGCATCTGCGGTGAGCTTCACGGTGAGTGTCTCGTGTGATGTCTGTGGCTCAATTGCGGCTGCTGTAATCTTCGCTGTGCCTGTGAGCGATGGACGAAGGGTCTTGAATGGGGCGTATGCCACCTCGCCAACCTTGCCATCCTTGATTGCTACGGCATAGGCGATGTAGTTGGTGTCGATAGCAAAGAGGTTGCTTAGTGTGTATGTGAACGACTCGCTGTAGATTGTAGGCACGCCCTTCACGGCGCTTGCGATGTAAGCCTTAATCTCAGCCTCGCTCTTACCCTCGAAGTCGAATGGGTTCTCGGTGTCGGCCTTTGCGAGTGCTGGGTCGATGTAGCCTGTGAGCACCTTTGCACCTGGCTCTGTTGTCACGGTAGCCTTTGCCGATGTAAGGTCAATCTCCGATACCTCCACGCTGATAGGTGTCGTGCCGTTAAGCTCTACCTCGGGGATGATGACCTCATGGGTTGTCACGGTGTAGTTGCCGTTAGCGTCCTCGCCATATACTGCGATGGTGTACTCGGTTTTGGGCAGGAGGATGATACCAGCGCTCTCGTTGCTGTCGGTGCGCGAGTTACGCACGAGGTCCTGCTCCGAGAATGTGCGGCTCTCGGTTGCAGAGTTGAAGATGGCGAATGGATAGCTTGGATCAGGGTTAAGCGATGCCTGTGCCTGCTCCACGAAGATGTTACGGTCGTATGCCGATGAGTGTACGATGCCCGCCACGTAGCGCACGCAGTGTGCCTTCTTTGTGATTACAGCGTCGAGAGTATAGGCAGTAAGGTTCTCGATAGCGATCTCTGCCACGGGAGAGATAACGCTGAAGTCTACAATCTTTTCCTCGCCCTCGTTTAGAGCATTCTCAGCGCGGAAGATAAACTGATACTCCTTGTCGTATTCAACCTTGAACTCTACGCTCTTAGCCTCGTTACCCTCAATTACAGTGTATTTAGCATCTTCTGCATCGTCGTAGATGCCGTAGTACCAGTGGTCGGTATCCTCCGAGGGAGTAACGTCGAAGCTTACGGTCATTGCTGCCTCGTCGAAGTGTGCCTTCGATACGGTGATTGTGGGCAGTGCAAGCTCGAAGTAGCACTGCGCGGTAACGAAGTCGCTTGTGATGCCTCCACACTCGGCATAGGCACGAAGCTCTATGGTCTTGCCCCAAACGTAGGGGAAGCTGATAACCTTCTCGGCGTTGCCCTCCACGACGTTCCAGTCCAGGGTAGAGTTATCCTCATCCGTAGCGTAGCTCTGCCAGTACCACACCTCTGTAGCCTTCGAGGGGTAGATTGTAGCCTCCGCCATAGCTGTCTCCTCGTTGAGCGTAATCTCACCAATGGTGAGTGTCACCTCGCCCTCGGGCATAGCGCAGAACTTCTTCTCGGCGATGTCGCTCTTGCCAGCCTTGTTCTCGGCGTATGCGCTAATGGTGTACTCCACACCATACTCTACGCTAAACGAAATCTCCTTGGCTGCTGCGCCCTCCTCCTTGTTGTATGAGGGTGCCACATCGGGGACAATAACGCCACCCTCAACCATCCAGTACCACGCCTCTGCGTCGGTAGAGGGAACGATCATAACGCTCACCTCCATTGTCTCGGCGTTGAACTCTGGCTCCATAATGCCGATTGTAGGCTTCTGTACGGGAGTCTCCGCGGGCTCCTTATCGCAACTCCATCCTGCGAGTGCGACCACGGCTGCCACAATGGCAACTGCAAAATGTTTCATCTTCATAAATGTGTCCTTATTGTTTTTGGTTAATTAAATTCGGGTATCTCGGCAATCTGCACGAAGTCCATCGCCTGGAACGAGCCACTTTGTGATATCCACTTCATGCTTCTGCCCTCGTCGCTCAGAGTCACGCTGTATTCGCTGCTCCAGTCGCCCTTGCCATAGTCGTATGTGCCCGAGAGGGTATATGTTCCATCCTCCTCTGCGGTGATGACGAAGGCTCCTGTGCTCTCCACGGCATACATGGAGTTGAGGTTGTCCCACATGATGTAGGTGCGTGACGTGCGGTCAAACTCAATGTAAACATACGTATCCTCAGCAATCGGTTCTCCCTGCCACATGGTCATCTGCCAGCAGCCGTCGAGTGCCGCGTATGTCACGGCGATAGGCTTCACGCTGGGTATTGGTGCGGGCTTCTCGCATCCCGCTATCAGTGTTGTTGCAACGATAAGGAGTGTCGCAACGAGTCGGTTTATGAGTCTCATATCTTAATGCTTTATTGTTATCTTTATCATTCGCTCTGTGGGGCGTGCTGTGCCGCACCCCTCAACTATTATCGCTGTCTCGATGTCATGCCTTGGCTCGGTGGTTGGCGAGTATATTATCACTATGTCACCCTCCGCGTTGGGCATCAATACTTCGGGCTCTGTGCGTAGCGAAATTCCCTCAGTTGTAGGCCTCACGCTCAAGCGTATTGGGGTGTCGCCCACGTTAGCCACTGCTATGCGCTCTGTGCGCGTGTTGCTGTCGAAGGTCACGCTCCTGCGGCTTAGGCGCAACGTGCCCATTCGCTCGGGTAGGTGCGCCCACTCGTCTGTTGCCATTACGCTGCCCTCCACCACGAGGCGCAGTGTGGGATGCGCACTATCGAGAGGGGTGTAGAGCAGTATCGGAATAGAAAATCCTCCATTGCGCCCCTCGGGGTTGAACTCCGCACGCAGCGTTACGCTCTCCTTAGCCTCTATGCGCGTTATGGGCGTTACCACCTTCAGGCAGCTGCACGACGAGCGTACTTCGGTAATCTCTATCGCCTCAGTTGTCGTGTTACGGAGCGTGAAGTAGGCGTTTACTTTGTCGGTGTCTGCCACCTCGCCCATGTTGCGTGTAGTAGGCTCGGCAACGATAGCGCCTTGGGCAACCTCCGAGAGCGTGGGGTTTACCAGCGCGTCAAGTTCGGCACGCGAGAGTATTTTACGCTCCTGTGCCCCCACCTCAATGGCTACAAACACCAATGCCACCGCTATATATCGCCACATGCTCATAGTAGAGTACTATAACCAGCCATTATCGGCACCCTTGCGCACGGTGATTGTGGTGTAGTGCTTTGTGCCACTATCAGTGGTTAGAGTCAGCGATGTCTGACCCTCGCTCTTTGCGCTGATGGTGAGGGTGTTACCCTCGAGTGTCACCGTTGCAATAGCCTCATTCACAACCTCCACGCTCTTTGCGCTCTCGGTGATGTAGTCTGCAACATTGAGTGATGTTGTCTCGTCTGGTGCAAGGCATATGTTAGGCAGACGCATGTCGCGACCACTGCCGTCGATAGCCTTCAGCAGTGCCCCCGCATCGGATAGGCGACCCATCTTGCCGCGGTACTCCGCGAGGTTCATCTTTATGGGCGTAGCACCCGCCGACTCGTGGCGCATGTAGTACAGCTTCTCGCCAACGAAGTACTCCTCTATATCGCGTGCCGAGGTGTACATCAGCTCGCGGAACTCCTCGCTTGTGAAGTGACGGTGCTGCTGCTTGGCGTATGCGAGGCCGAGGGCCGCGATGCCCGAAACGTGTGGACATGCCATGGAGGTACCCTCGTAGTAGCCGTAGCCCGCAACACCGTCAAGCACAAGTGTTGAGTATATAGCACCCTGCTCCCTGAGTATGCCATTCTCATCGTAGATGTTGTCGTTCACACCAGGTGTGCCATAGTACTCGAGGTCGCCACCTGGGGCGCACAACAGCACCTCGCTGCCGTAGTTTGAGTAGGATGCAGGTGTGTAGTCCGCCGCCACGGCTGCAACCGATATACACTTGCTGTATGCCGCGGGGAATGATGACTGCGCCGCATACTCGTTGCCCGAGGCGAAGATGGCAAGACCGCCATCGATGACGCCATTGGGTGAGCCCGCATAGTTGATAAAGTAGTCGAGGGCCTCCTTCTCCAGAGGGTAGAGTGCTGCCCACTCCTCCTCAGTCGCAGGACCTGGGGTATAGCCCATAATCATATTAGACTTTGCCGAGTTGTAGCCCCATGAGCACTGCAAGATTACCGCGCCATTATCTGCGGCATACTTCATCGCGCGCGCCTCCATAGCCAACGAACATGAGTTCATGCCGTCGAAGAGCTGTATGGTCATAATCTTAACGCCACGCTTGCCCTTGCCGCCACCTGCGATGCCCGCAACGCCTATGCCGTTGTCGTTTACCGCAGCTATGGTGCCCGCAACGTGTGTGCCGTGACCCGTGCTGCCGTTCGATGTCCACGATGTGATGCCTGTGTTACGCACGAAGTTGTAGCCATAGCGGTCGTCAACATAGCCGTTGCCATCGGCATCCTTGCCTGCATATAGCTCCTCGCCCTCGTTTATCCAGATGTTGTCTGCAAGGTCGGGATGGCTCCACATAACAGCCTCGTCCATAACCGCCACGATGATATCCTCATCGCCCGTGCATAGCTCCCACGCTTCAGCGCATCCTGCATCTGAGCCTGCGAGGACTCCTGCGCGCTCACTCGCGAAGGGCGCTGTGCCATCGTTGATGTAGCACCACTGACGATATATCTCGGGGTCGTTGAAGGGCCACTCTGTTGCGCGTGTCGCAGCGCGGCTGTCAGCCTCGGCGCAGCTTACGAACATGGGGTTAGCGTTGGGGTTGTATGCTCGCGCGATGGGACGGTTGCACTGCAACTTATCCACCTCGCCCAACTGTGATAGGCGCTCAAAGGCCTGCTGAAGGTCCTCGCCCTCGTCGAAGCGCACGATGTACCATAGGTGTAGTCCCGCCTCGCGTGTGCGTGTCTCGTTGGCGCTGTCAACGGGGAATACGCGCTCAAAGGAGTATGCTCCGAGGATGTCCAGAACCTCATCCGTAGAGGGTATGCCCGAGCGTGTTGCCTCGCCACCCGAGCGTGTCATTGTCTGGTCGAGGATAGCCTCCATCTCAGGTGAGAACTTTATGATTACCTCGCCCGCCGTAGCACCCTCGGGCACAACAACCGTTGTGTCGGTGTCGGGTGTTGGAATAGAGGTATTCTCGTTGGTGCAGCCAACAGCGAGTGCCGCCGCCGCAAGTATCGTAATATATCGTCTCATGTTACTCCGTTATTTCGTCGTTAAACTCATATCTGCCACGCATAAGTGGGTATGCCTGGAAGTAGTATTCGCGCGATGCAGGCTCGTTCGAGAAGCCAACATGGTTGCCATTGCTGTCGATGCCCATCTCCTGCTGTATGTAGATAAGGTTCTCGGCACTCCACTCCATCAGGCGTGGGTGGTAGAGCAACCACTCGGGAAGCTCACCGGTGAAGAAGTTGAGGTTGAGGCGAAGGCTGCGCATGTTTGGTAGCACGCGGGGCAACCTCTTCTCAACAGCCCAGTTCAATGTGTCGCCACGCTCTACGAAATCCTCTTGTTCGTATGCTCTTACCCCCTTTTCGCCAACCTTGAAGTCGGGGATAGCACCCTCGAAGTAGTTGTAGGAGAGTGTCAACGATTCGAGGTTTTCCCAGAGGAAGAGGCGCTCTAATACGTCGTCTGTCGCAGTGTTGTGGTGTATACCCATGCCCTCGGTGGCATTACGCAGGTCGCTAATGATAGTGCGACGGTTTGCCGTGAGGTCGAGGCTTCTAAGGCGGGGAAAGTTCTCCTCGGTAATCATTGCGGGTATGCCACTGAAGTTGTTTGAACTGATGTCAAGGTCCTCGAGTGTGTCGCCAAGGTTTACAAAGCTTTCAGGTAGTGATGATAGGCCAAAGGCCGCAACGCGCAACGCCTTAAGGTACTCCAACGTGCATATCTCCTCGCCCAAGTCGATTGACTTAATCATAGAGTTTACGTTGCCGTAGAGCGATATGGTCTCGAGGTATTTGAGGTACTTAATCTCGTAGGGTATGCCCTCGTAGGTGTCGAAGTAACTAAGCTCGATGTCGCGCACACGACCCACAGCCTCCTTCGAGGGTAACGTAGGGTCGGTGGCCTCCCACAGACGTACGCACTCCCAGCGGTGCATGCCCTCAGAGGTGGAGATGGCGTTGTCGCTCCAACACTCCAACTTCTCGTAGATGGCGATAATTGCCAACGAGTCGCCCTGGCGGTTGTCCTCAATAAGCGGTGCTGCGGTCTGGCGTACAACGATTGTCGCGGGGCTATCTATTGCCTCGCCACTCTTTGAGCGTAGGTGGAGTGTCGCTGTGCGCTCCTCGGGAATATGGTTCATCTTCCAGCTTATGCCGAGAGTGGTAGTGCGGGGACGTGCACCACGGTCGAGATTAAGTGTGTAGTTGTCAACCGTAAGCCAATCATCCTCGCTGTCATACTCCGTCTCAACCACGAACTCCACGTTGGTCGACACCTCCACGTCGAAGTGTCGAGCGTCGCGCGATGCCGAGGCGGCAATCTTAACCTCGCTTTGGTTGGGTGTAATGGCTCGTGCATAACCCTCCTGGTTTATGCTCACGCTCTGGAGGAGTGCTCCACCCGACGAGAAGCGTATCTCGGTGGTGCGGGCATCGTTGACGAGTGTTGAGTCGATGCGCACCTCGCAGCGCACCTCGCCTCGACCATTTGCGGGTGATACCATAACCCATGGAGCATCGACAACGGCTGTCCACTCCTTGTCGGAGCGAATAGCGACGTTGTATCTGCCACCCGAAGCCTTGGCATCAATCTGTGTGGTATCGGCCTCGAAGCCATGTATCGTCGTAGTATCCGTCGTGCAGCTTGCTATTGTGAACATCGCCGCACTTGCTGCTATGTATTTAAGTATCTGTCTCATAGAAGTTGTCGTTTAGTCAAGGTTTAGAGCGTCGCAGCCACGAATATCCTGCGTAGAGTCGTAGATAAGCTCGTAGTAGCCCATCTCGATGTAGGGACATACCTCCGACAGGTCTATCGAGATGTTGGGGTTGTCCTTAATCTCGAACAGAAGGATGTAGGGCGATATGGTATCCTCAATCTTGCGCAGGTCGTTTGAGCCGATGTAGAATGCCGACATCTTGGGACAGGTGTAGAGTCCTGTTGGCCACTCGCGGAGTGTGCGGTTACCCGCATCGTCGCGCTGCTGGCGTATGCTCATAACGGTGAGTGTGTTGATGCCAAGCGGTGCATAGGGGAACGCCTCGAATGCGTTGCTCGAGAGGTCAATGCCGTAGAGATATGGCATGTTCAATGCGCTGAAGTCATCGAAGGGTATCTCCTTGAGGCGGTTGAAACTAAGGTCAACAGTAGTGAGATAGTAGCTGTATGGACCCATGAGTGCTCCCTCGGCAATATTGCGCATGCCGTTGCTCGAGAGCATGAGGGTCTCAATCTTTGAGCCCGACTTCATAAGGCGTGCGGGAAGCTCCTCGAAGCAGTTGTCCGCAAGGTTCAGGCTCGATGAGTTGATGCCGCGCCAGTTGTCACCATTCTCCAGTCTGGAGATGTTGTTAGAGGAGAAGTTCACCGACTGCACGGTATATATCGACTGTGCGGTGAAGATGTCGGGCAACTCCGTGAGGCAGTTGTTCGCACACGAGAGGGTCTCCATCTGGCTAAGTCCGCAGAAGTAGCCATCCTCGGCGGCGTAGAGGCGTGTGATGCGATTGTTGTCGAGATAGATGGTAGTAAACGATATCTCCTTGCCGAAGGGGTGTACAACCTCGAGGCGGTTGTTTGTGCAGTCGAGGTATCCGAGCTTAGTCATGCGCTTGAGGTAGTCGTGTGAAGGTGTCTCACGCAGATTGTTGTAGCCCATGTAGAGAATCTGAACTGTGTCACCCGACTCACCATCGATGAGTGCCTCCCAGTCGGCCTTAAGCTGCTCACCCGAGATGCCCTTGTTCATAGAGATGTTGAGTGACTGTACATTAGGTAGTGCTGATAGCATCTCCATAGGTAGGCGTGAGAGCTGTGCGCAGTTGTAAATCTCAACGTCGGTGAGCATGGTGAAGTTTGACCACGACCATGTGTCGCGCTCGGCGTAGAACTCCGACGAGGGTTCCACATCGCTGAAGAACGCATCGTTGATGGGCGAGTTGGCGATAAATAGTTGCTCGAGCTTCGTAAGGCGCATCATGGCACGTGAAATTGCCGTGATGCCATTGGTAAGGTTGCCAAAAGCGACATCCTTGCGCTGTGGTCTGCTCATAGGTATGGGCTTGAACTCAGGGTCGCTGTTTATGGAGCGCTTAAGTTCGGGGCTAAGGTCCTCGCGCGCATCGTGGCTAACCACATTGTTCATATAGTCGAGGGCGTGGATGCGTGCCGAAGAGCCTGCATCGTAGCCGCCAATAAGCTCGTTGTGGTTACCCAGGTAGAGGGTGCGCAACTCCGTGAGCTGACCTATGGCGTCGGGCACAACACCCTTGGCACCGAAGCCCGAGATGTTGAGACCAACGACACGTCCGTTGCCGTCGAGCGTAACGCCTGGCTGGTTGCCCCACATGTCGATATCCTTGTTGAAGTCCCAGTTTGTGCCTGCCATGTACTCCTCGCCGTGGAATGTCCAGTTGGGGCCATCCAGCGCAAGCCATATCTCCTTCAGGGCTTTGTAGTCCTTGATGTGCTCCGTCTCCTCAGACAATACGATGGGCACGATAGCAAGGGTGTGAAGATTATCTTCGATGTCGAACTTCTGATTGGTGTCGCCTATAGAGCCGCGGCCAATAGCA
Source organism: Alistipes sp. (assembly GCA_045637085.1). GTDB lineage: Bacteria > Bacteroidota > Bacteroidia > Bacteroidales > Rikenellaceae > Alistipes. The sequence continues at coordinate 9,655 of JAZTYW010000012.1, forward strand.
TTCCTACCTCTGTTATCGCTATATACAACATAGTCGGTGATGATATAATTGCCTGCCTCGAGCCAGTGTGTTGCGGCGCAGATGATATATGCCGACTGGCTGTTACGGTCGTAGAGCTCCTTATCCATCGAGCCCTCCACAAAGGTCTCATAATAGCTTGCTGGGAGCGCCTTGAAGGTGGTAGTGCGATTGGTAAAGGTGTTCTTGACGGTGATGTCTGCCGAGGCGATGCTGCTGAACAGGAAGTCACTCTCGAAGGTGTAGCGTGTGGTCTCAAAGGCCTTGAGCAGTGCGAATGACACCATGCCGCGCTCTACGGTCTCAACGCCGATAGTCTTGACGGTTAGTCCGTTATGCTCAACGACAAAGGTACCCTGACCCTCACCTACGAGGATTTCGTTGTCGAGGTTGTCGTAAACATAGTAGCCGATGATGTTGTAGTCGCCAGCCAGAAGGCGCAGCTTCTCGCTCCAGAGTCCCCACTCGGCTGATGCCTTGTCGTAGCTCTCAACGTTTAGTGTCTGTGTGATTGTTGAGCCGTCATGCTGCATCACAACGCATATTTTGCAGGCATCCGACAGCCACTCAAGCCTCTCTGCGCGTGTGTCATCGAGTTGCGCAGCCTTGACAAGCTGGAACTGCACATAGCCATAGTCGGCAGTGAGGTTGTCACCCTGCTGCTCGCAGCCACCGGCAAGCAGCATTGATGCAACAGCCACAAGGCTACATATCTTTGTTAGTAGTTTTTGTATCATAATCGCTTATGTATTACTTTGTTGTGGGGGTTACGACAAGGAGCTTTGCAGCTATCTTGTCAACCTTGAAGAGGATATATACGTTCTCTGTAAATGTCTCTCCCGTGGGATACCAAAGGTAGAGCGCCATATTCTCGTCCTTATTCTCACCGAGGTAGTAGTCATCCTCGCTAATCTTGAGCTTCTCGCCCTTGTAGTACACCTCGGCAGATGCTGTGCCCTCGTCGTATGTCGTTGTTGTCCACAGCTCGATGCGTGGGTCGATGACGATGCCGGGACGCTTACCCTCAATAGAGTCGATAAACTCTACTGTGTAGGCCTCCTCTACGCCATACTCAGCCATGACAGCACTGTCGTTAAAGGGTGTTGCAGGGATTTCGAGTGCTGTAAGCGAGTGGTAGATGTACATACCATCATATTCGCCCTGATCGGCAAAGTCGTGCTGCGTGAACTCTATCAGAACATAGCTCAGATAGTCGTTCTTGAGTGTTGGCAGACCAACGCCCGATGTATAATCAAGCTCGAAGAGGTTGTCGTCGATGTTGTTACGAATATCGTTGTAGATGCCGTTGGGCAGAGCCATAACCATGCCGTAGCGTGTAGCATCGATAGCATCCACGGTGAGCTTGCCATTGTCGAAGTGCATCCAGTCAACACCAATATTATATGATGAGATGCCTCGTTTGATGACCTTTTCGATTAGAAGAGTGGTGTACTCCTTGTTGCGCGATGCGATGTCGTAGCTGAGTGAGTTCTCGAAGGTTGTTGTCTCCTCCTCGGTTGCGCCCACCTGACGGAATAGTTTGCCATCGAGAGATACCTCCCAGCCGTAGGTGTCGGCAGTTGGTGCTGTGAAGGTTAGCTTGTCGTCACCCATGCCATCAAAGTGTATGGGGAATTTGAACTTTACCTTTCGGCTCTCGTCCTCAAAAGTTACGGTGTAGCCCTCATCTGAATCGATAGGGTAGCACTCGCGCTCGCCATTGGGGACGATGCGTGCATATGCCTCCAACTGCTCGTCTCCATTGCCAATAACCGCGCCAGCAACGATGTTGTTGCCCTCCTTCACGCCAAACTCAACCCACTCGGGGAAGTCGGTAGCGGCAAAACGGAAGTTGGCATCCACGCGGAAGGGCACCCAGTCGATATAGCCCAGCTCGATAGCATCGGTCTTGTTGCCCACGATATCGAGAATACGCATCGTAAGTGCCTTGGCACCGCGCTCCACTCTCGCGACAACGCCACTTTTACTGCCTATCTTAAGGGTGATGTTAGCAACTGTTACCTCATCCTTGATGCCCTCGTCTGTGATGTTGAGTGTGATAGTGTGGGTGCCTGCACTGCCCGATGTGTCAAGCACATTGCCTGCGGCAGTGAAGATTTTGCACCATGTTGCATCTGACGACAGCTGCCAGCTGTCTGCGGCAGTGAAACTGAACGATGGTTTGTCGCCAGCATTACATTCGATGGTCTGTGTCTCGGGCATCTCAATATTTACCTCCTCGTTATTCTCACATGATGAGGCTATAAGAGCGATGCAGAGTGCGATAACTCTGAAATTGATGTTGATTAGATGTCTCATTATGATATTTTATTTTTTACTTATCTTTTTATGACTTGCTTAGTTCTTTGTGACTCGTAGCCTATAGCTAAAAACCCTCGCGCATGATGCGCTCTGCCTCGTCATCAGATATCCACTCAAGAATGTTGGCATAGGTGCCCACCGTGCCTACCTCCTCGACATACATCGTAACATATTGCAACAAGAAACCCTCGCATGGGCTGTAGTATGAACCTGAATCGGCGGGCTGCATCATCATCAGCTTGCCGTTGCCGTAGATAGTGCCGAATGCCTCGCCTGTAGAGCCTGCAACCTGTGGCTCGGGCATCTCTACAAATGGTTCAAGGCGATTGTCGTTCAGGAGGGTGATGCGGATGTCGTAGCCGTCGTAATACATGCTCTCAACAACGATGGTGTTAGGCGTTGTGTCATCGAGGTGTGTCTTTACGAGCAGCGACTCAGCATTCATATACTGCATTATCCATGTTGAGGTGAGTACGGCATAGCCCGTAAAGGCGTTCATATCCAGCGGGCAGCACTTGTGGAGATATACCTCTGTCTCGGTGCCATACTCCTCCCACACATCCTCATCCTCAAGAACGAGGTTGAGCGTGATGCCGAGGTTGTCCGAAACGCTGATAGCATCGGGATAGCCCTTGATGCGCAGCATGGCGTTGAGCTCGCCGGCGGGGATGGTCACGGTTGTAGACTCTATGGTGTAGTGCATGCCATATATCGCGCTGCTGCGTGCAGCGATAATCTCTACACCAACGTTGCGGTCGTGGTCGGCGGTGCGTGTCGCCGTAATGGGTATCTCGAACCACTCTTCGCTATCCATCACGCCTAAGTCGTGGCGCTCCGATGAGAACATTATGTAGTTCGGACCATCGTATATCTGACGTTCAGACTCACAACACACCATGGTGGTGAGTGCAAGCATGCCGAATGCTCCTAAAATGCCTTTTAAAAATGTGTATCTCTTCATATACAATGTGTTACGTTTATTTGTTGCTGTCGTTAGGTAGTATCATCGAGCCTGGGGACTCCAGTTCGTGCTGAGGAATGGGCCAGACAAAGAGTACATCATTCGCCTCAACCTTTAGTGAGCTGCCATTGTCCAGCGACTCAGTTTGAGGTGTGCGCTCGAAGCCCTTGTGCCAGCGTTTGAGGTCGGTGAGGCGGAAGCCCTCCATGTAGAGCTCCTTGATGCGCTCCTCTTCGATGATGGTCATGGCGTTAGCCTCGGTCATAGTCACGCTATTGCCATACGAGATGTAACGAGCCGCACGCAGTGTGGCGATATCTTCACCTGCGAGGGCGTAGTTGCCTCTTCCCATAGCGTATGCCTCAGCGCGTATGAGATACTGTTCGGCAAGGCGCAGTGGCTTGGGCATCGAGGTGTGGAGGATATACTGGTCGTAGAAGTTCTGATTGCCGAAGTACTTTACGAGCAGTGGCCATGTGAGGCCGTGGCTATATCCCGTTGTGTATGAGTAGAAGTAGTTGCCGTAGCGAAGGTCGCTATCATCGTAGAGTCCCAAAACCCATGCCGAGGGCACATAGTCGGGCTTCATTGTTGAGTAGTCGTAGTTGAAGAATACGCGACCCAGTGCGCCGCCATAGGATGTTGGCGTGAAGCCCACCTTCCAGATAATCTCCGTAGCGTCGTCATACTGCCACATATATGAGAAGTGGCTCATGCCCGAGGTAATCTCTGTGGTGGCAGAGGAGAGGATATAGAAGTTGCTGTCGATGACGCGCGAAGAGTAGTCGATTGCCGCCTCGTAGTCCTTCATGTAGAGCGCTACGCGGGCACGGAGGGCATACGCGGTGTACTCGTTGAAGTAGGTGGCGTTGTAGATGTTGCCGCCCACGTTATTCTCATCGATGTCCATCAACTTAGCTGCTAACTCCAAATCCTTGATTACACGCTCATAGGACTTGGCAAGCGAAGAGCGCACCATAGGTTCGTCGGTGTTGTACTTCGTAACGATGACTACGCCAAGATCACTCTCTGCCTGCTCTGGGCTCTCATAACTCTTGCAGTATAACTTGATAAGCTCCGAGTAGGCGAGGGCGCGGGCAAAGTATGCCTCACCGCATATCTGTTCATACTGGCTCCACTCCTCGTCGGTTGTGAGGCTCTTTTCCACGCGGGGTGCATACTCCAAGAGGAAGTTTGCCGATGCGATGACGCTATATAGCGATGCGTATACCGCCGTAATCTCCGAGTTTGTAGAGAGTATATCCCAGCGCCAGATGTTGCCGTAGGTGTTGGTGTAGCCATTTACGGCATGCACCATGTCACACTGGATGTCGGGTAGCAGCGTGAGGTAGCCACTATATAGTGCACTCGACTTCAACGAGGCGTACATGCCAATAGCCGCCTGATCTAACTCCTCGAGGTTGGTGATGGCCTTGTCTGTGGGTATGGCATCCTCGGGATACTTGTCAAGACACGATGTCGCAATAACCGATATGGTTACGAATGTTGCGAGTATAGTATATAACTTATTCATAATGGTAGTCTGCTGCTAATTAGAATGTTAGGTCGATGCCAAGTGAATATTGGCGAGACATGGGGTACTGCGCCTTGTAGGCATTGCTCGACGACTCGGGATCGATGCCCGTGAAGGGTGTGAACGTAAGGAGGTTCTGTGCCTGAACGTAGATGCGTGCCGAGGTGAAGAAATTACTCTTGCGGAGCAGGTAGCTTGGTAGGCCATAGCTGAGCATCACATTCTTCAAACGCAGGAACGACGCATCCTCCAGGAAGCGTGAGTCTATCTGTGGCGTTACGCCATAGCGGGGGATGTCTGTAACGTCGCCCGGCTCCTTCCAGCGGTCGTAGAGAAGGCGGCGCGACTGGTTGTATGCCGAGTAGAGGCCGTTGCTCTCCTCGAAGAAGCGGTCGTTGTTAATCATCCAGCGGTCTGCCACCCACGAGAACTGTGCCGAGAGCATGATACCCCTCCATGAGAGCGATGTGCCGAAGCCACCTTGCCATGGGGCGATGTAGTTCTTGCCAATCATAACCTTGTCGCTCTCGTTGAACTGGGTTGTCACCTCGCCATCCTTGGTGTACCACAGAGCATCGCCATTAGCGGGGTTTACGCCAGCATAGCGGTTGATGTAGAACTCGCCCACGGGGTGACCCACAACGAGCTTTGTGCCCGTTGTCGAGAGTTCGTACTCGTTGAGACCGTTGTATAGCTCCGTGATTTTGTTCCTGTTGTACGATACGTTTGCCGAGATGTTCCATGTAAAGTAATTGTAGCGCACTACATCGGCATTGAGCGAGAGCTCGAAGCCGCGGTTTACCATAGCACCGATATTATCCCAACGGAAGCCCTCACCCTTGTCGGCATACGACACAGGTACGGACATAAGCATATCTGTCGTAAGTTTATTATAAAACTCTGCGTCGAGGTTAATTCTATCGACAAAGCCGAGGCGAAGTGCAACGTTCGTTGTCCACAATTTCTCCCAGCCGAGATCCTCGTTGCCACTCTGCATGGGGTAGATACCCATGTTGTCGTTGTAATTAGCACCACCACCCACAAGTGCCAAGTGGTCGTAGTTGGGGATGGATGAGTTACCCGAAGTACCTGTGCTGAATGCTACTTGTGCATTGCTGAGCCAGCTTGCATCCTTTAAGAACTCTTCGCGCTTGGCGTTCCACATAAGTCCCACAGACCAGAATGCCGCCCAGCGGCCACTCTTACCAAAGCGCGATGAGGCGTCGGTACGCACAGAGAAGTCGGCATAGTAGCGGTTTTTGTAGTTGTACTCTCCGCGTGCGAAGAACGATAGGTAGCCGTAGGAGTCGATAACATCGCCCCACGACACAACCTTCGAGCCTGACGACATCGTTGTAAGGTAGTCGTTATTCTGACCCTGCGTGATAGCCTGGAAGCCCTCATAGTTGTAGTCCACGCCCTCGTGTCCAACAAGGATGTTGAGGTTGTGACCACCATAAAGTGAGGTCTGGTAGTTGATGGTGTTGGTGATGGTGAGCGTTAGAGTGTTATACGCTGCACGTCCCGCCACGCCGATGCCGTTATTGGGTTTGTAGCTTGGCATTGACTGCATAAAGGATGTCGAGTTGGTGAAGTCTGCACCAAACTGTGAACGTATCGCAAGACCCTCAATGGGTGTTACCTCCGCAAAGATGGTCGTAAGCGCCTTGTACTTCTTGTTTGTTTGTGGGTTGTTCTCCATCCACTCCAATGGGTTCTGTCCCGTGCCCTTCCACGAGCCGTCGCTTTCGGATGCTATTGTGCCATCCTCGCGGTATGGATTCCAGTAGGGGAGCATGAAGCGGCTTGCCGAGATGGGTGAGTAGAGGGCGTATTCGCCATCCTCGGCCTGCTGTACCTCTTCGTAGACCATCATGGTGTTAGTGCCGAGGCGCAACCACTGTGATGCCTTCACGTCGGCATTTGCGCGGATGTTGTAGCGACGGAAAGTAGAGCCCTGAGCGATGCCATCCTGATCGTAGAACGAGCCCGAAACGTAGTAACTCATCTTGTCCGTAGCGCGGCTGACCGAGAGGTCGTAGTTCTGCAACAGAGCGCGGTCGTTGAAGACTGCATCGAGCCAGTTGATGTCGGTCTGCGCGAGGAGGTCGTAGTTCTGACCCGCGTCGAGACCTATCTCCTTCTCAAATTGTATGCGCTCCGCGGTGTTCATCAAGTTCCAGTTGCCATGTGCCAGCTGCGAGGCTCCGACCTGTGTGCGGAATGTAACCTTGGCGTTGTCGGATGTTGTGCCGCGCTTGGTGGTGATGATGACAACACCATTGGCAGCACGGGCACCGTAGATAGACGTAGATGACGCATCCTTCAATACAGATACCGACTCGATGTCCGAAGGCGATATGGCGTTGAAGTCGGAACTCGAAATGGGCACACCATCGAGGATGAAGAGTGGCGCAGTGCCCGAGTTGATGGAGTTTGTACCACGAATTTGGAATGTAGCAGCCTTTGATGGCTCACCCGAGTTCGAAAGCACCATAAGACCGGGACTCTGACCCTGCAATGCCTGGTCGAAGCTTGCGGCGGGTACACTCTCGAGCTTGTCACTCTTTACGGTAGATACAGAGCCCGCTATCGTACCCTTTGTTCGTGTGCCGTATGCTACGACAACAACCTCCTCGTAGACATGCGATTCTGATACAAGCGTAGCATTATAGGTGACTTCGCTCGAACCCGATGGAACCCTCCACTCGTGACGCTCGCAACCGAGATATATAAACGAGATTATCGTACCCTCGTCCACTGTGATCGTGTAGCGGCCGTCAGAGTCGGTGCTTGTACCCTGTGTCTCGCTCCATATCACACTTACGCCAGGCATAGGCGAGTTGTCTTCCTGGAATGTCACCGTGCCACTAACCTTGACTCTCTGCTGTGCCGAGACGTCGTATGCAACGAATAGTGACACGAAAAGTGCTAATAGTTTTATGAATTGTCTCATTGTGTGAATGTTTTCTGTCTGTTTAACAAGGCAAATGTATGCATAATTATCCGAATTTCCAATAATATTGTATATTATTTGGGAATGCAGAAATATGCCGTTGCTATTTTGGTCGTAAATATCATGATTAAGTAGCGTGGTGTGTTTGTTATTGATAATGAATTTTAGTCTGTTTTTTATTTAAATTTATGGTCTGTTATAAGTTAAAAGTAGTTATAAATTAGGTGTTGCTAAATTATATATTAATGCTATGAAAATATGCAAATAATCAACTTTGTGATAACGACATGTAGAGAGGTACTTCTCCTAATGTTTAAGGGTTTTGTGTTATTATATGTCTGTCGTGAATGTTGCACCTATCTATTAATGCTATATATGAATATTAACTATGGGAGATGATTACATGGTAGATTTTGCGTCAATAAAATGTATCTGCTAAGATGTTGATACATAGAGTGATATTTGATATGCGTATAAAAATATTTTAAATTTTCTTAAAAAAGATTTGCATAGAAAGAATTTTTGTATTACCTTTGCACTCGCAAACAAGGAAAATCGGTCGGTTGACCATTTGACGATACATCGCGGGGTAGAGCAGTTGGCAGCTCGTCGGGCTCATAACCCGGAGGTCGGAGGTTCGAGTCCTCCCCCCGCTACCATAGAGGACAAGTCGCAAGATTCGTCCTCTTTTTTTGATTTCATAGATTTGTAACTATCTGATAATCTGAATAATAAATCAAAGAACTCATTACCACTATTGGTTAGAAGTCTGCGGTTTTCTTTGTCACATTTTACCCCATCAGGGAAGGTTAATTTTTGTATCTTTTGGCATAGACCAAAATCTTGCCTACTCCAATAAATACTTAAATTACAGGCAATTGCAATTGTATCATCAATATACGCCGTAAGGTTCGAGAGGTTTACAGACGCTCGTTTCAACTCACGCTCGGCATTTCGCTTTTCCGTTTCCAGGTCAGCCATCACATCAGAAAAAGTTTCATCATCTACTTTTCCAAGAGCTTTATTCTTTTTAACCGTCTTTATTTCTGTTGATATAGTTGATATACGCTTCCTGATGTTACTTATATCCACACCCTGACAGCCCTCTTTTTCAGCGAATTTTCTTTTCAATACCTCTGTCAAAATTGGTATTAACGGCTCTGGCAACTTAAACTGACTAAGCAACTCCATATACTTTGCGTGCAACTCCTTTGCTCCAACATTCACGCTCCCATCCTTACCACTATACTTGTAATAGTCTAAGTTCTTTTTCTTGACCGTGTAACCCGTCATTAGATGACCATTATAGTATATATGCCCTTTCAATGGGAAACGAGGCGTCTCAGCGGCAATTTCATATCCGACACTACCCTTACCATCAAGGATTGCTTGCACCCTATCAAATAACGCCTCAGATATTAGTCGTTCTTGCTTGCCTCTAATAACATTACCATTGAGGTATTTATGCTCTAATCGACCACAGTAGAATGAGTTTCTCAGGCACGCAGATAGATGTTGCTTAGAAATCTTTAATCCTCTTGCTTTAAGCCTTTCAATAATTCTTGCCTGTTTAATATCGGGTTCATTTGCAACCCACTCCCACGCATTTTTAAGGATACGCCCATCGTCATTTATGGTTAACTGATGCTCTCGGTTTACCTTCTTTGAAGTATAACCAAGTGGTGGTTTGCTATACCACTCACCACGATTGATGCAAGCTACCATACCCTCGTAGCACTTATTTCTACGCATTGCGTTATCAATATCTGCTACAATGAGAAGTATAGCCTCGATGTGCTTTGCAAGTATGTTGTTCTTATCGACAGGCTGATTAACCGATATAATGGTAATACCGCTCTTTTCAAGTGTGCCTTTATATGTTAATCCCTCTTCCATACTACGACTAAATCGGTCAAAGTCGTATACTACAATCATATCAACTTCGGGGTCATTAAGGGCTGCTCCAACCATATCTAAGAACTTCTCTCCCGCTTTCTTGGCACTCTCAAATGTACCTCCGAAATCGTACTTAACCTCTTTGTCGTGCTCCTCGCAGTACTTGTGGCACGCTGTTATCTGAGTGTTTATCGAGTAATTTGACTTAAACTGCTCCTCGCTTGAAACTCGTGTCCAAGTTATCGCTTTACCCTTCCCGTTTGCAGAAAGTGCTTTTCTTTGATTTACAATAGGGTCAACATCATTTTTCTTAGTTTTCTTAATCATTTCTTTCGGTACTTTTAATACTATTATTTACATACAATGTATAGCCAATCTCAGCTATCTCGTCTAATCCGTTTAGGAGTGTTATCATTTCGTCTTCATCTGTTATACCCAAATCAAATAAGTATTTATTAAGCGTTTCATCTATATCTTGTTTTAGAAACATTTGTGTTGTATATCTTCAATCCCCAAGGGGTTATGCAGCTATTTGCCTCTTACCTATCTTAGTTGGCAAGACTTCTGGTCGGCGAGGTCGCAGTAACCTATATTTACAATGCGATGTTATTAGCGTTTAATAAATTAGCTATTGTTGATATTCATAAAGTTAATTATTTTATAGTAATCTACCGCCATATCCGTTATTGTAAAGAGTTTTTTTAATGTATCTGCACTTTTTTCTAAAAAAATCATCATCCAATCGTTTTTTACTAAACTTACCATATTTATTGGTGTCGGGAATAAAACAACCCGCCTAATTATTATGACAAAGAAAAAGTATTACACTACAAACAACTGGAAGATAGCTATATCTTCAATGGTGCTCGCATCCTATGGAAATAATGAAGTCGAACCTTTAACCAGCTATGAGCGTATGTAAGTTTGGAACGATTGTTATTGATGCACTTGCTCTCTGCTATGTTGCAGGTGATGAACTACTAAATTTATTGAGAGCTGTTGATTATAAGATTGACTTTGATAAATTCAATCTGTATCGAACTATGGGACGGAGCCATAGCGAGCACTTCGATATTTGGCTCGATGGAGTGAAGGTGGCAACAACTTACTTTGATAGATATGGTGCAGGTAAAAAAGAAAGCTATTTATGGTTAAGAATAGAGAATGCCGTACTTTACGACAAACCACTATTGGTTGAGGTTTTATCATTGGTTGAACTCCTTGATTTACAATTTAATAATGTCACATATCTTGAATTAGCCAAAGACTTCAAGTATAATATAAGCAACAAGATTCGGGCGATGATGCGCAATCCAGAACTAACGACTATCATTAACGATAAACAGATTAAGGATAGGAATAAAATTCTTAACAATGTCACTAGAACTTGTGGAGTTAGTTTGAATCGTGACGGAGGAAAGTCACTAACCATTAAGCAAGCAAAGACTGTAAAAAATAAGTACGATGGCATTACGCTTGATTCTTACGACAAGGTAAGGGAGATTGAATCACACTCTCATAAACATTATATTCTGAATTATTACGGCAATCCTAAGCGTTTGCATCGGCTGGAACTGCGTCTCAATAATCCTGATATTAAGGCTATTGCAAAGAGACTCTGTATGGTCATAACGGAAGATATTATCTTTGATTCTAACAAACTTGATGCTATCTACCTGCAAGCACTGCACTCAATGTTGAGGTTCACTCACGGGCGAAAGAAACTCGATTGGCAGATGTTATTTGACTGCAATATGAAGT
>JAZTYW010000013.1:0-26301 GCA_045637085.1 Alistipes sp.
AATAGAGGCCGCCTCATCGTCGCGGTCGAGACCCTCCTCCTTGCTGCCCTCGAAAACGGTAGCGTAGAGGTTCTTGGGGTCGAGCTTGAGCACATCCACGAGGTACTCCCATGCCCACTCGATAGCCTCCTTCTTGAAGTAGTCGCCATACGACCAGTTGCCGAGCATCTCGAACATGGTGTGGTGGTAAGTATCGTGACCTACCTCCTCCAAGTCGTTGTGCTTACCCGATACGCGCAAACACTTCTGTGTATCTGCCACGCGAGGGAACTTACGGGGTGCGTTACCAAGGAAGATATCCTTGAACTGGTTCATACCCGCATTCGTAAACATCAATGTAGGGTCGTTCTTTACGACCATTGGAGCCGATGCAACAATCTCATGCTCCTTTGTTCTGAAGAAATCCAGAAACGCCTGTCTTGCTTTATTAGAATCCATATATTTTGAAGTTATTTTATACCTATTTTTATGTGCGGTTGCAAAATTACACAATTTACTTTAATTTTGCATCGTTAAACAAGAGATTTTTTAATTTTTTTTACTTTTACTGATGGGCATCAAGAGTTATAGCACACACACAGCATCGATAAAGCGTTGGCCACGTGGCTATCGCATCGTGCTCCGCATATTCATCGCCCTTGTAATTGCCGCAGCAACCAACCTCGCAATATCATCCGTTGTCGATACTCCAAAGATGTCAAAAATCAGACGCGACAACAATCGACTCGTCAGAGAGCACGCAATACTCTTGGAGAAGATAGCTGCTTCGGGACAGATACTCGAAGACATTAAGCACCGCGACCACTATGTATATCGCCCCTTGCTTGGTGTAGATACCATCGGCGACCCCGACATCCTGCGCGTCTACTCCGACTACAACGACAGCAAATATGCTGGCTACGCGGGCAACCAGTACAGCGAACTCATAGAACAGGGCTGGCGCAATCTGGACAAACTCACACGACAGATATACTACGCCTCTATTTCGCTTGACGACACACAGGAGATGGCAACACACAAGGAGGAGTTCACGACAGTCATACCCGCCATCTGGCCAATCGACCGCACAAAGCTCCGCAGCGTGAGCAGCCTCTACGGCATGCGCCGCCATCCACGATATGGCACATGGCGCAAGCACGAGGGTGTTGATTTAGCAGCACCCAAGGGAACACCCGTCTACGCTACGGGTAATGCCGTAGTGTCGGAATCACGATGGAGAAACGGATACGGCAACCTTATAGAGCTCAACCACGGCTTCGGTTACAAGACCCGCTACGGACACCTCTCTAAGATGTATATCAAGGAGGGTGATAGCGTAACACGCGGTCAGGTTATTGGCGAGGTTGGTAACACGGGCGTATCTGTGGGCTCACACCTCCACTACGAGGTACGCTTCCGCGACAACACCGTCAATCCCATCCACTACTTCAACAAGGATATGTCGCCCGAGGCATACGTCGAGTTGATGAATCAAATTGAGGAGTCATCTGAAAAGAATTGATAGAATGAAAGATAGAGATAACATATCAACCAAAATACCGAAACGTAACAGCCGTCTTCTCACCGCCACAATCAACATTTTGCTGTGGGTGGGAATGGTGGCAATATGGTACGTCATATTGGGTTTCACCGTAGATATGCCTGCGGAGTATAAACTCCGACACTCGACTGACAAACTTCGTGCAGAACACGCCTCTATGAAAGAGCGTTACGAGGAGTTAACTGAAGTTATAGAGAATGTTGAGCGCCGTGATGAAAACGTCTTTCGCAAGCTCTTTGAGTCCAACCCCTACGACCTCACAATAGATAGCGACAACGAGCGCATCGCCCTGCATGAGAGTCTTATGAATATGAACAACGACGAACTACTACAAACATTAGTAGAGGGAGTGCAAAAGGCTAATATTGAGAACGATAAACTCACTCGCTCGTATGAGGATATGATGTATGCACTCGAAACAAGCTCTCTGTCAATCGATTGCATACCATCAATACAACCTGTCAACAACAAGCAACTTACTCTCCTTGCAGCGGGTAAAAAACCTCTAATTAACCCATTCCATCGCACTATGCGTGAGCATCATGGCGTTGATTACCTCATACCCGAAGGAACACCCGTTTTTGCCACTGCTGATGGCACGGTGCAATCGCTCTCGGAGAAGAACACAACACACGGCAAAGCGATAACCATAGACCATGGAAATGGCTACCAGACATCCTACAGTCACCTACTGGATATACGTGTTAAGAAGGGCGCAAAGGTGAAGCGTGGCGATATTATAGCTCTTTCGGGTAATAGTGGTCTCTCTTTCGCACCACATCTCCACTACGAGGTAATCTTCAATAGCATGCGTGTTGACCCCGTGCACTACTTCTTCATGGAGCTCAATGCCGAGGAGTATCAACGCATGATACGAATAGCACTATCAAGCATGCAATCATTCGATTAACATGAGTAACATAAAGTTAATTCTACTCGATTTCGACGGCACATTGGCCGACACTCGCAGGGCAAATGGCGAGGCATACATTCAGGCGCTGAGCGAGGTTGGCATCGACATCAGCTTTGCAGAGTATGCCGACAAATATTTCGGCATGCGCTGCATGGAGTTCTTGCGCGATGTGGGCATAAAGGATGAAGAAGCAGCACGCCAGCTGCGCCGCCGCAAGGTTGAGCTATACCCCAACTACTTCTCAAGCGTAACGCTCAACAAGCCTCTATGGGAGTGGTGCATGATGATGCGCTCTATGGGAACAAAAGTAATGATTGTCTCTACGGGTCACATAGATAACATCACTAATGTAATGCGTCACTTGAATATTACCGAGGGTATTGACGGCATCATATCGGGCGACGACGTAACACAGCCAAAGCCCAATCCCGAGTGTTTTCTTTTGGCTATGGAGCGTGAGGGTGTCACACCACGCGAGACCATCATCTTCGAGGACTCAGCCATGGGGTTGGAGGCAGCCAAGCGCAGTGGTGCAGCCTATGTCAAGGTTACATTATAAGCAGCCAGCTGACATAAGTAGACGGTAATTAGCTTATCCGAATGGATAAAATTGGGGCAATTCTTTGGTGGATTGCCTTTTTTTGTTTAATTTAGCATTTGAAATTTGAAACACCTAAACAACATGAAAAGGGCATTACTATCTATATTCGCAATCCTATCTCTCTTTAATGTTTGTGCACAAGAGGCACCAGTAGCCAATATTGGGCCTGTAAAAGAGACCCTATCGAGCTTTAAAGCAATTGATGTAAATGCACCTATTAAGCTAAAACTCATAAAGATAGACAAGACTGATACTCCATATATCATCTATGACACAAAGGGTGCCTACACCTCAAAGTTTACCTTCGAAGTACAGAACAGGGATGGCGGCATACTCAAGATAGAGGAGCGTAGCGACCCCAAGCGCGAGAGCGTAACCGAGGTCGAGGTCTATTTCAACGAGTTGACCGACATCTCTATATCAAAGGCTGATACCACAGTAGATGGAGTACTGGATTCTCAGCTGCTCGACCTTAACATATCCAACGACTCGCACCTCACCGCAGATGTTGACACGCTGGATATTTGTGTTTACGCCTCTGGCAAGTGTTGCATTGTCCTCACAGGCAAGGCCCGCTATCAGACCGTCGACATCTCAACCGCAGACTATAATGCTGCAAAACTAACCACAGTATCTACCGTAGCCTCGGCATCACACAACGCAACAATCAAGGTCAAGGCATCGGAGCGTCTTGAGGCAAAGACAGCGACTGGCGGCAAGGTACTTTATACAGTTGAGCCCGTCATTTTACGCTCGGCAGTAACACTTTTCGGAGGCGAAATCAGACTACTTTAGCACTCATAGAAATAGAACATGGCGACATTCCTACAGGAGCTTGCAACGAGGCTTCTCGACAACCATACAAATGACCTGTCACAGCTCGTAATGATGTTTCCATCACTACGAGCGCGTGCTTTTTTTAACGATGCCCTGCTCCAGGCATCCGACACTCCAATATGGCAACCTCGCTATACGACCATCGACGAGATTATGGAGCGCGGCTCAGGTCTTATTCGTGGCGAGCGCATAAGATTGATTACAGAGTTGTTCAAGGTCTATAAAAGGCATCACAAGGAGGAGGAGTTCGACCGCTTCTACTTCTGGGGCGACATGCTTATTTCAGACTTCGACATGATAGACAAATATCTTGTCGATGCCAACATGCTGTTACGCAACATCAAGGACATCAAGGAGATTGAGGCCGACGTATCCTACATAACACCCGAACAGGAGCGCATAATACGCTTTTGGAGCAGCATACACTCAAACGAAAATCTTAGCGAGCAGAAGAGACGGTTTCTTAAAGTATGGGAGAGCCTGCCCGCAATCTATGAGGAGTATCGCGAAGAGCTAAAGCGCTTAGGCATAGGTTATACGGGACTACTCTATCGCACCACTGCGGAGCGCATCATGCGTGGCGAGGAGATTGACCTCGACAAGAGACGTTATGTCATAGCGGGTTTCAATGCCCTGTCCAAGAGCGAGCAAGTGCTCTTCGACTACATTGCCAAGAGCGACATGGGAGCGGAGCTCTACTGGGACTACGACAGCTATTACGTGGACAACGAAGAGCATGAGGCAGGCATGTTTATGCGTGATAACCTCAAGCGTTACTGTAATACAGAGCCACTCTCGCACAACAACTTTCGAGAACTTAAAAAGCAGTTAATCTCCAATGCCTGTGTGTCAAACGTTGCACAGGTCAAGCGCATCAAAGACATCTTGATGTCACTTCCCGAGGAGCAACTCAACAAAGAGACAGCCATTGTACTCACTGACGAAAACCTGCTCATTCCGTTGCTACACTCACTTCCCGACAGTGTCAGCAAGGTCAATATCACCATGGGCTACCCACTCAAGAACACACTCATATACTCATTTCTTGAGTTGCTCACCGTGTTACAAGCCCACAGTCGCGAAAAGGATGGTGTGGCACGTTTCTACCACAAGGATGTCACATGGGTTCTCACACACCCATTCATCATGGATTGTTGTGGCAAGAGAGCATCGGAGCTATGCGACACCATGATCGCCAAACGCATGACAACCATCGATAGCACACTATTCGCAGAGGATGAGGTGTTATCGCACATATTCATCAAGTGTAACGACTGGCGCGAGTTGGGCAGATACATGACCAGCGTCATAGAGACCATCATGCAACATCTGTCTACGGATGACCAAACACAGTTTGAGCATCTGCATATAGCCGCAGAGGAGATAGCCAAGACTATACGTTCTGTTGAGGAGTGCAACATCGAAATGCCTATCTCCATCTTTGTATCGCTACTTCGCCGCCACCTTCAGACTGTGACGATACCGTACGAAGGTGAGCCACTCGAAGGCATACAGATACTCGGTATTCTCGAGACCCGAAATGTCGACTTCAAGAACGTAATCATACTCTCGATGACCGATGCCAACTTCCCTGGCAACCACACCGAGCAGCCATCGTTCATACCATACAGTCTGCGTCTGGCATACGACATACCTACTCCGGAACAACATGAGGCGATGTATGCATACTATTTCTACAGACTACTGCAGCGTGCCGAGCGCGTCAACATGCTCTACTGCTCGCGTGCCGACGAAAAGAGTACGGGCGAGTGCAGTCGATATATATACCAGCTCGACTTCGAGTCGCCATACAACATCGACAGACGCTCCGTGGGTGTCGATCTGAGTCTGGACGAGGAGAAGCATATCGAGATTGCAAAGGGGGAGCGTGAAATGAGTATGCTCATGCGCTATACCGACCCAACAACCAAGCACTCACTATCCCCAACCGCACTCTTCCGCTATGTGGAGTGCCCGATGAAGTTCTACTTTAATTCAATCGCACATCTAAAGAGTAATGAAGAACTTACGGACAAGATTGATGCGCTGACGTTTGGTAACATTCTCCATAACACCATGGAGGATCTATACAGAGGTTTAGAGGGCAAGAGAGACCCCATGAAGGATATTAAGGCGCTTCAAAAGAGGGATATCGTGGAACGTGCCGTAGATAAAACCATTGCCAACATACTCTTCAACGACAAGGAGGTGCAGACTGACGACTTCTCGGGCGACACCCTGCTTGTAAGAGACATCATCGTGAAGTATATCCTGCGCGGTATTTTGCAGTACGACGCTACGCGCGAGGGCTTCACTATAAACAAGGTGGAGAGCGACATAATCTACAACTACCCTACATCATCGGGTTTGAATGTCAAGCTATCGGGACGTGCTGACCGCATCGATACACTCTCCGATGGTACAATTCAAATCATTGATTATAAGAGTGGTAATAAACCTCACTTAGAGTTTGACGATATGCACTCACTCTTCCATGGCAAGGCGGTGCAACGCATATCGAACATATTTCAGACATTCCTCTACTCAATGATACTGCACAAGACACAGGGTGTAGACACACGACCCTCACTCTTCTATGCATCAAAGATGCTCAACGAGGAGTATTCGCCACTTATTACGATGAAGGCAAACAATGACATGAGCATCGAGTATTACAGTCTCATCGCCGATGAGTTTGAGAGTGAACTTGATGCTACGCTAAACGAGCTCTTCGACCCAACAGTCCCATTCCGACAGGCGGAGGATGTGGATGCTTGTAAGTATTGTGACTATAACCGAATTTGCAGACGATGAAACGAGCCCTGATATTAAGCGCGAGTGCTGGCTCGGGCAAGACATTCCGACTGGTGCTTAAATATATTTGCGATATCATCATGCGCCCAGACCGCTATCGCAACATCCTTGCCGTGACCTTTACTAACAAGGCCACCGAGGAGATGAAGTCGCGTATCATAAACGAGATACACCGTCTGGCATCCAACTCACCAAGTCAATACCTGGAGGAGATAATCAAGGCTACGCAACTCAGCGAGCCACAGATTCGCGAGAGAGCACTCAAGGCTCGAACAAAGATTTTGCACGACTACTCACGATTTACGGTGCTCACCATAGATCGTTTCTTCCAGCGCATTCTGCGTGCATTCATCAACGAGTTGAGTCTCGACCTTAACTACAACATCGAGCTCGACACCTCGTTGCTGCTTGAGCGAAGTGTCGACAGCCTCATCGAGAGCATCACCGAGGAGCCAGAGATTAAAAACTGGTTGCTTGAGTTTGCCGAAGAGCGACTCAACGACGGCAGCATGTGGGATATGCGCCGAGATATGCGCTCGCTTGGTGAAGAGTTGTTCAAGGGTGATGTTGCAAAACGCATAGGCACTAACATCAGCAAGAGCGACCTCCACAACATCATCAAGAGGATGGTGAAGGATAACAACGACGTATTACAGAGAATCAAGACCTTGGGCACTGAGGCTCTCGAGGAGATGGCAAAATATGGGGTAGAGGCCAAAGAGTTCAAGGGTAAGAGCAAGAGTTTTGCCACGAAGTTTAAAACATACGCCGATGGCGAGTTCGTCGCTCCTACGGCCTCATTTATCAAAGCATCAACCGACATCAACGAGTGGTATGGCAAGGATGCAAGCGCAAACATAAAGGCTGTCGCAGAGGCTCTATATCCAAAACTCTGCGAGATATGCAGACTCTACGAAGAGAACATCGAGAAGATCAACACCACGAAATTGCTACGTGAGAACTACCGCAACTTTGCACTTCTTGCCGATTTGTACGGCAAAATCAATAAGATATGCGATGAGGAGAATATCATGGTGCTGGATAAGACCAAGGAGATACTCTCGGAGTTTGTTGACCAAAGCAATGCCCCGTTCATATATGAAAAGGTCGGCAACCGCTACGACCACTATATGATTGACGAGTTTCAGGACACCTCAGTTCGCGAGTGGCGCAATCTTCGTCCCCTGCTTCTTGAGGCGTTGGCGTCAAACCCCGAGGCGTCAGTCTTTATCGTTGGTGACATCAAGCAGTCAATCTATCGTTGGCGTGGTGGCGATTGGCGACTACTCAACGGTGGCGTTGTGAACGACCTTGGTCACGACAACACTCAAGTGGAGCCTTTGAAGTTCAACTATCGAAGTTTGAAAAATATTGTGGATTTCAATCGCATACTTATTGATAAGGTTGTGGATAGAGATAACGCCATTCTAAACACTCTTCTCGACAATGCATTGGATGACAGTAGAATATCAGAAGTATCTTACGAATCACTTTACGATATAGTAAAGCGAGCATACGCCGACAACGACTCCGAAGCACGCATCAAGAGCGATGAGCAAGGCATTGCCGAAGTATGCCTGTTCGACACAGATATAAGCAAGGAGTCGCCCTTTATCGAAGCCATCGAGGATGCCATATCGCGTGGTTACCGCTATCGTGACATTCTGATATTGGTACGCGGCAAGAAGGATGGCAGAAGAGTCGCGGAGGCACTGTACGCCTATAAGAACCGACGCTTTACGCAGAATGGCGAGACAGGATTTAACATCCTTACCTCTGACTCGCTAACCATAGATTCGTGCGACATTGTCACCTTTATCATTGCAACGCTCCGTCTGGCTATAAATCCAGCTGATGACATCGAGCGCGGCATATTTAACGGTTATCTCAACCGCCCCTACCACACCACATTCAGCGAGGAGGAGCTGGCAACGCTGCGCCACATTGCCCACCTTTCGCCCATAGAGGCATTCGAGGTGATTGTGGAGAGGTTTGAACTTAACAAACATAGTGCACATCTCGCCTATATCCAGGCTATGCATGAGCAGATTATGGCATTTACCAGCACCCACATTGCCGACATACAACACTATCTCGAGTGGTGGGAGGAGCGTGGATGCAACGAGACACTCAGTGTCGAGATGACAGACGACACCATAGAGATTACGACAATCCACAAGGCGAAGGGTCTGGAGCGCGATGTGGTGATTATACCCTACTGCACATGGAGCATGACCCCACAGGCTAACCTGCGACCAATTGTCTGGGCTAAGACAGACAACGTTGGTGACGACATGGCGAATATTGGCGATTTTCCTGTCGTCTATGGCAAGACCATGGAGAACTCGGCATTCTCCGAGGATTATTGCAACGAACTTGTCATGAGTCATGTTGACAGCGTTAATCTACTCTATGTAGCCATTACCAGAGCTGCAAAAGAGCTTTATATATACATACCAAAACGACTGAATACCACATCAAAAAGCGGTGATAATATCTCAGACATCACATCGTTTGTTATAGATGCTGTTTCAACCATGTGTGAGGCAAGTGAAGAGCGAAACGAGACGGGAGATAGAACAATAGTGCGATATACCTATGGTAAGAGACTTGAGCACCCAAAGCTCAAGCAACATAACACCACGACAGAGAGCATTATTCTTCAGGACTACCCGACCAGCAAGCCCAACATTGCCATTCACTACCCCACTCACCGATATAGCGAGGAGGGACTTACACCTGGCAGCACATCGTGCCGCAACGGCATTATGTTGCACCGCATATTCGAGAAGGCTTCAACTGTCGAGGAGCTATACAGCGCAATAAAACGAATGAGTCTCGACTGTCTGATCGACAACGACGAAGCCGATAGGCTGCGCAGTAACATCGAACGAGCTATGTCGGATGAACGAGCAAGAGAGTGGTTCTGCGGCTCGTGGGATGACATCAAGACCGAGGCCGAGATACTATGCAAAAAGGGCATACGCCGCCCCGACAGAGTGATGATTTCGGGAGACAGAGCCGTAGTTGTGGACTATAAATTCGGAGACAAGATTAACAAATACTACAACCGCCAAATGTCGGAATACATATCGCTACTGCGCTCCATGGGCAAGTACAACACCATCGAGGGCTATGTATGGTATATTTCCCTCGGACATATAGAGAGCGTTGTGCAATAAAAATTAAATTTGTATCTTTGCCAGGATTATGAGAAGACTATGGGCAATCATACCTCAGAACTATCGTCGCCGCACCATCTGGGTTGCGGTGACAATATTCCTGCGCGCCCTGCTCAACTTTATTGGCGTGGCTACGCTCATACCCATACTCGGTCTTATTCTCAATCACGAGGCCGTGATGTCTAATGAGCATATTGCCAATATATCCAAAGCACTCAACATCGACAACTACAACACGCTTGTAGTTATCGTGTGCTGCACCGTAGTAGGCATTATCCTGCTTAAGAACCTGGCGATACTGCTACTCTACCGCACCGAGCGAAACTACATCTATTCGCTATACAAGCATCTCTCCGAGAGTCTCTATCTGTCGTATCACAATCGTGGTTATGGGTTCATCAAGAGGAGCAACTCGGCAGTGCTTACCCGCAACGTAAACGTCGTCAGTCTCATGTTCGTGACAGGAGTGCTTAAACCTGCGGCTACCATCATCAGCGAGGCATTGCTATTCTTGTTGATAATGGGTGCAATAGCGTGGTACACACCCATTGCAGCACTTATCACCACATGTGTATTCCTGCCCGTTGTTGTCGTATTCTACCTAATCATGCGACACAAACTACACAATATTGGTGAGATGGAGAACGCAGCACAACGCCTCAAAAGCCGCATTGTAGCAGAGAGTTTCAGAGGCTTTGCAGACATTGAGGTGGGTGGTGCTTTTCCTCTAATGTTCAACAAGTTTGAGAGTGCAACAGACGACGTTGTTAAACTGCGCAAGCGTAACGCCACATTAGGCATGTTCCCGCAGATGTTCACCGAGGTAGGACTAGCTGTGGGACTCGCCTCACTCGTCATATTGAGCCTAATGTACAGCCACAACATAGGTATGATATTTGGTATATTTGCCGTAGCAGCCATACGCCTTGTGCCATCCGTGCGTGGCATAATGTCGAGCTGGAGTGCTATCCGCTATAACCTCTACACCATCGACACAATGGCTGACATTGACCGTCAAAGCATCACAACTGAGAGTCACGATACAGAGCGACTAAACCTTCAATCTACCATCGAGTTACGCGACGTCACCTTCACCTTTGATGACGCCTCGAAGCCTACAATCGAAAACCTCTCTCTAACCATCAAAAAGGGCGAGCGCATAGGCATACAGGGAGCATCGGGCATAGGCAAGACCACTCTGTTTAACCTCATGCTTGGTCTCTACAAACCAACCTCTGGCACAATACTCATCGACAACACCCCACTATCTGCCGAGAATATCCGCAAGTGGCAAAATGCCGTTGGTTATGTCTCACAGTCGGTATTCATCACCGAGGGCACAATTGCCCAGAACATCGCCTTTGGATGCAGACATGACGAGATAGATATGCAACGCATCAAAGAGGTTATAGAGAGTGCCGACCTCAAGGAGTTTGTTGATGGATTGGAGAGTGGCATCGACACACGCATTGGCGAGCAAGGATCACGCCTATCAGGAGGTCAGCGACAGCGCATAGGCATTGCACGCGCACTATACAAAGGTTGCGACGTTCTACTCTTTGACGAGGCCACATCGTCGCTCGACAACCATACTGAGCATAATATCAACCAATCGATAGAGCAGCTATCAGCACAGAACAAGTCACTAACCATAGTAATCATTGCTCATCGCGACAGCTCTATCAAGTATTGCGACAGAATTTTTACACTTGAAGAATGACACACCACGACTATATAATTGCAGAGGTACGACTACGCTGCGACTACGATCTCGGCGCCATCATCAAGGGCTTCAAACCTTTTGAGGTGGAGGCTGATGACTCTACGCCAACTGCGACAATAGAGATACGCCCAGGCACACTATCAGAGCCTATGGGTACACACCTCTCTACATCATACCTCGCCGAAGCAAATGCCGACGGCATGTTTCTTAAAACCGAGAATGGCTACGCATACGAGGTAGTTCGTCGTGACAACTCAACACATAAAGCACTCTTTGAGATAGACCGCAACAACAATCACATAATATGCTATATAGACATCAACGACAACATTGATATAGCCGTACTTCGATTTGGTCTATGGGTGATGTATGGCGTGGTGATTGCACCATTGCGAGGCATTGCAATACACTCGTCGGTAATAGAGTGTAATGGTCGTTGTGCGCTCTTCCTCGGAGAGTCAGGGACAGGTAAGAGCACCCACACTCGACTATGGCGTGAAAATATCGCTGGTGCGCGACTACTAAACGACGACTCGCCCATCATCCGCATCGTAGATGGTGGCGTGAAGGTCTATGGCTCACCATGGAGTGGCAAGACACCATGCTACATCAATCGTAGCTTCCCTATTGCGGGTTTCGTACGTCTCTCTCAAGCTCCATACAACAAAATAAAGCGTCATATTCCTCTTGTTGCCATTGGCGCGCTGTTGCCATCGTGCCCACACATCTTCGCAGATGACAATACTATGCAAGATGAACTCTGCACAACACTGGGCGAGGTTATCACACAGATTCCCGTATATCATCTGGAGTGCCTACCTAATGCCGAGGCAGCAGAGCTTTCACACTCAACACTCTTTGCATAATGGCAAATTGTAGCATAGACAGATTTGAGGAGGCCGTGGAGTATGGCGAGTGCTTCAACATTCGAGTTGATGGACACAGCATGCTACCCTTGTTGGGATATGGCAAGGATACCATCATCGTGCGTCGCACGCGCACTGACGAGCCCATCGTTGGCCGCATAGCGATGTACAGACTCGGTCCCAGGCACTATATTACCCATCGCGTAGTTAGTGTTGAGGGCGACACGGTGTTACTGCTGGGCGATGGTCGCATAACATTTGACGAGCCAATAAAGCGCGACATGATTGTGGGCGTAGTTGATGGCGTGATACGTCAAAACGGACGCAAGGTGAGTTGCACATCTCGCCTATGGAGACTACGCGAGCGTATGTGGCTGATGCAACCAATGATTGTGCGCCGATATACCCTTGCAATATTGCACCGATGGATAAAGATTACACAACGATAAACTATACAAAGTATGGATATTAGAGTAGGACATGGTTTTGATGTACATGCACTGGCAGATGGTCTCCGTCTTGTACTTTGCGGCGTGGAGATTGAACATACTAAGGGATGTGTTGCGCACTCGGATGGCGACGTAGCGATACACGCCATCTGTGACTCGTTGCTTGGCGCCTTGGCTCTTGGCGATATCGGCAAGCTCTTTCCCGATAGCGACCCACAATACAAGGGTATAGACTCGCGCAAACTGCTTAAACATGTCATAGAAATAGTCAATGATAAAGGCTACTCAATCAGCAATATAGACTGTACGATAGCCATGCAACGACCTAAGCTACGCCCACATATCGACACCATGCGCGAGCGTCTTGCCGAGGTTATAGGAATCGACGCAGACCGCATATCTGTTAAGGCGACAACCACAGAGCGCCTCGGCTTCGAGGGTCGCGAGGAGGGAGTATCTGCAACAGCAGTAACACTACTTATCAAGGCATAATGAACATCGAGGAGATACGTAACTATTGTATCGGCCTACCCTATGCGGAGGAGACCATGCCCTTTGACGACACAACTATTGTTTACAAAGTGGGTGGTAAGTGGTTCGCAGTCACCGACCTTAGGAACAACAATAAGGTGGTTGTCAAGTGCGACCCTGACATCGCCATTGAATTGCGCGACATGCATGAGGAGATAACCCCCGCATGGCACTTCAACAAGCGACATTGGAATGCCATATCGCTTAACGGCGACCTTGCAGCGAGCTTCATATATCGACAGATATATAACTCATATATGTTGGTAATCAACAAGAACGTGACACCTTGCGCTCTACGACTTGAGATTACTGCTGCAGTCAAGGAGTATGAGGCCAACAACGCAGATGTTACATTATGCAATAACGATTGCAAAAAAAATGTTTGGATAATTAAATAAAAAGTCGTACATTTGCCACGGCTTTTCGGAGGTCAGGCTGCTCGGATGGTGGAATAGGTAGACACGCCGGACTTAAAATCCTGTGGGCAGTAATGCCCGTACCGGTTCGACCCCGGTTCCGAGTACAACAAAACCCTGTAAGTAGTTGATAAACAACACTTGCAGGGTTTATCTTTTTCGCAAAACCTCAAAAATGGTCACTTTTGGTCACCATAATGCCAAAGGTGACCACTTTTAATGTGAGCATAATCCCCATAAACAAAACAAAAAGGAGTAGAATAGTACTTAAAAAGGTGGCGAGTAAACTTTTTTCTCGTGTTGGACTTCTCCCAATAATAGGATTTTACGCTATGTGTCTGATAATCCGCAATATATAACGGCACTATTTTTATCCATCTATTTTGGCGGAAAACTTTTATAAAGTTATCTTTGTATAGTGAACAAACTTTTTAATATGAAACGACTACTATTTATACTCGCATTGACTCTAACTCTTGTTGCTTGCAACCGTCACTCGGAGCATTGGGCGACAATAACCGAGATGGAGACCATTATTGAGGAGCGACCTGATAGTGTGCTTAATGTATTGCAGGCTATTGATACCGATGAATTGATTGGCGACGAGGAGCGAGCGAAACACGCATTGCTATTGTCTATGGCGTTGGATAAGAATGTCATCGACAAAACCGACTTTGAGGTATTGCAACCCGCTATCGACTATTATGAGGATAATGGCACAGCTACCGACAAACTCCGCACATACTACTATCAAGCTCGCATATATCAGAATGCAGGCAATGATGCGGCAGCAATGGAGTGTTTTGTAAAAGCTCTGTTTGAGGGCGATGACTCGGAAGATTTAAAAACAAAGGCAAGAGCTCATTATACCAAGGCTCTTATATATGGCTATATATATGATTTTGATAATAGTATTGAAGATCTCTTAAAAGCAGCATCTTTATATAAAGAGTCTGGGTTGAATGATGACTACATAAATTGTCAATTGATGATAATGAACAGATACACATTAAAGAATGATTATAGTGC
Source organism: Alistipes sp. (assembly GCA_045637085.1). Lineage (GTDB taxonomy): Bacteria > Bacteroidota > Bacteroidia > Bacteroidales > Rikenellaceae > Alistipes. Next base: position 14,902 of record JAZTYW010000013.1, read on the forward strand.
GGCTTTACCATATATTGATGAGTGCAAACAATTGATTGGATCAATGAGTATAAAAAGATTATGTCAATTTTATTCCATATATATAATGTATACCTTAGGTTGTGGTAGTGATGACGACATAAAAGATGTTATAGTGGAGTATCGCAATACTATTCCCGAAGAGTATCTAGATTGGCTTACACTCGCTAGAGCATATTATAATTTAGGTGAGTATGAAGATGCACTGCAATCGATTACTAGATGTGAAAATACTGATGGTACGTACTATGAGATAAAGCACAAAGCACTTATCTCTATGATTTACGAGAAATTAGGTAAACACGAGGAGGCTTTAAGTGCATATAAAAAGTATATGGCAGCTGCGGATAAGAAATCGTGGTCTATATTGAACCAAGATACCAATTTTATCGAGGAACGCCACGCCTTGGAGACGGCAAAAGCCAAGGAGACCGAGGCAAAGAATAGACTTACAATCATTGTGTTAGGTTGTACGGTAGCGGTATTGGCACTGCTCATTGTAGTTTATATAATACGCAAACGACTACTGGTTAGTAGAAATAGAAATATTCTGTTAGAGAGCGAGAAGGCACTTTACGAACAGATGTATAACGAGGTAGTTGCAGAGCGTGATGCCCTCAACGAGATGATTGCCAACAACTCCATTAAGGAGGAGGCGATGGAGGTTATCAAGAAGCGACTTGGGGTCTTGAACACTATCATCGTGTCGCACCTATCGGCAAAAGATACCGACATCAAGCGTGCGAATGAGGAGTTGGAGCACCTAATCGCAAACCGCAACGATTTTATAGAGTCAACTCGTCTAACATTGGAGGAGAACTATCCCCACTTCTTTGCTTACCTCAAAGACAAAGGTCTCGAAGAGTTTGAGATTGACTTCTGCTGTCTGTATGCTATCGGCTTAAAGGGTAAGGAGATTAAGGCATACACCAACCTTACACGCCACTACAAGGATAGCAGCGAGGTACGCCAGAAGCTCGGACTCTCGGAGAGCGACACTAATCTATCTAATTTCTTGCAGAAACTGCTTAAAAAGGAGGGTGAGTAAACTTTTCATACTACGACATTGATAAAAGAAAACAAAAATTTTCTTATATATCAATTATTCAACGAGTTACATACGCAAGTTTGTAGCTCGTTTATTTTGCAGAAAACTTTTCATAGGGTAACTTTGTGTAAAGCAAGTAACCTATAAAATTATAATCTATGAAAAAACTTATTTTTTGCCTTATGTCTATGTGTAGCGTTATGCTATTCGTAGGATGCGAGAAAAATGTGGAGAGTATTCAGAATATTCTCCTGAAATCTCAAGAGTCCAAGACAATTTTACGCAATGGTGATACAGTTACCTTTGAGTGCTTGTGTGAGTTTGATACCGATGTAAAATTTGAGGTCTTGGATAAACAAAAGGAGATGGTGTTGCAGAGCAATACGCAGAGGATGACACCAACGACTAAAACTCTTGACATCACCATTGATGTTGGCGACTATGTAGGCAAAGCATACCTCTGCCTCTCGTACGACAACGTGAACTATCAGAATAGAAGAAACGATAAAAGCAGTGGTGAATATTGGATTGAGATTAACATTCGCGATGTTAACTCTCCAGATACTTGGGATGTGGAGACTGTTACATTGGAGGATATCGTAGAGGGTTGCAAAGATTTCGACCACGAGACATTGGCAGCAAATATCGCGGGGGAGTGGGTACTGGACACTTGGGTGGTATACGACGATGAGTGGTCATACATCACTCTTCCACTCATTGTTAAAGGCACTCACTATACATTAGGCTTGGAGGGTGGTGAGTGGTTCACATTTGCAGCCGACGGCACAGGTACAAATTATGAGAATTATGAAAATTCAGGAACGGGTACACTTACGACGAGATTTAACTGGGTCTATGATGTAGAGAGCAGTAGACTTACTTGTAGCGGAGAGTATAACTTGGAGTGGACTGTTACTGGATTTAGCGACGAGTACATAGTGCTTGATAGACTAGATTTTGATGGCGATAAAATTCGCACAATCCTCAAGTGCAAGAAGTAATAGATAATTTCTTATACCTATAATAAATGGCGACCACTTGAATAGGTAGTCGCCATTGTCATATATTAAATACTAATGAATATCACGCAGTATCCCTCATTTTCACGCGATTAGTTCAATTTTGACTTTGTTATACGACCATACCAAGGTTACGGTTCCGAGTACTTGCAGAGGATTCGTTTTCGAGTCCTCTGTTTTTGTCTCTACACATCAGCAACGTAAGACGGCTAAGTCACTGGCATTATTTAAGCATATAAGACTGCTTCAGCCCTCATAAAAAGATATGCTGCCGGTTTTCCAGCAGCATAACACTTCATCTATTTCACATGTTCAGCGATATGTCTCAGAATAGCATCGAGGTCACTTGGAGCAAACCATGCAGTCTGAGGATCACGCCTGAACCATGTCAGTTGTCGCTTGGCATAGCGGCGCGAGTTACGCTTAACCAACTCCACGGTCTCCTCGAATGTGCAGTTACCGTCGAAATACTCAAACAGCTCGCGGTAACCCACCGTTTGCAGAGCATTGAGGTGGCGTTTGGGATACATCGTGCGCGCCTCAGCCTCCAAGCCATCCGCCACCATCATATCGACACGACGATTGATGCGATCATAGAGCACATCGCGGGGCATATCCGTACCTATCTTTATAATATTGAATGGTCGCTCGGCAGTAACACCCTTACGTTGCTCGGAGTATGGTCGTCCCGTTGTGAGGCACACCTCCAATGCACGCATCACACGCGCGGGGTTACACAAATCGACCTCCTCGGCGTACTTGGGGTCGAGCGTGCGCAGCTGAGCAACGAGGCTATCGAGTCCCTCACTTTCGAGACGCTGTTTCAGCTCCTCGCGCAGTGCGGGGTCAGCATCGGGCAGATCATCCATGCCCTCGCACAACGCCTGCACGTATAGTCCCGAGCCACCCACTGCCACGACATACTCATTCTCGGCAAATAGTCTATCGAGCAGTACGAGCGCTTCAGTCTCATACTTACCGCAGTTGAAGTCATCCTCCACCTCACGGTCCGCAATGAAGTAGTGCTTTGCTGCCGCGAGCTCTTCGGCTGTGGGCTGCGCCGTGCCTATGGGCATGCCGCGAAACACCTGACGCGAGTCGGTGGAGATTATGGGTGCATGAAGATGCGTTGCGAGCTGCACGGCAAGGGCACTCTTACCCGAGCCTGTGGGACCCACAACGACAACCAATGTACCTCGTTTAGAATTCATCGTCGTAGCCATCATCGCCATCGAACTCATTGTAATCGCCCATCATCTCCTCGAAGATTGAGCCGCACTCCTCGGTTGCCTCGGGGTCGTACTGATCGGGGGCTGGGGCGTGCTCAAACGCCACGCGAGGATAGGTCAAGCCATCCTGTGGGCGCTGCATATCGAGTAGTTCGAGGTAGAACGAGCGGTTGTTCATCATGTCGAAGGTGTAGATAAGACGGTCGTGGAAGGCGTTGTTCACCTCCATGAGTGTCACCTTGTCCATGCAACGTGGTGCACCGGGGATGTCATCGCCCATATCTATTTCGGAAAACTCCTCGACGGGTCGCCACTCTGCATCCGACTTAAATATTGAGACCATACAGTCATCATATCCCAATGCCTCGAGCAGGAATTGACTAAACTCTGTAAGGGTCATATCGGGATAGACCTCGAAGTCACGCACGAAGTTATCGCTCTCGTCGCTGAGCATGCGGTATTTGAAAATGATATTCATCGTTGTAGTGTTTTTATAGTTGACACAAATGTAGCAATAATTTACCAAACCACCATATTTTCGCGACAAAAATTGAGCTAAGAGTAAAAGGTCCGATTGGGTAGTTAGAGCGGCAAGAGTAGCAATATTCTGCTCTTTCTACCCTACACGCCCAAAGCATATCTACCGAGTGGAGGCAACGAAATACACAACGTCATCACGAGGAGGGGATAATTAATGAGTAATTAGCAATTAGCAATGTTTATATTAATGAAAGATATTACTAATTTGAAAATAGCGTGGGAATCTACCGCGGTTTAAGGGCGGTGGAGAGCGACTTGTGTCAGTATCAGCAATGCACTATAATCAATGGTAGATTGCCACGGAATTGCATGACAAGTATCTGGTATCAGTAAGGATATTCAATGCAATTCCTCGCAATGACGAGGAGTGGCTTGGTTTGTCATCCTGAGCGCATGCGAAGGATCTCGCAGTCAGTAGGACCGTCAACCGTCACGTAGACCTTGAGATCTTTCGCTACGCTCAAGATGACATGGTCGCGGATTGTCATTCTGAACGAAGTGAAGAATCCCCTCGCTGTGAGTTCTCTTTGTATGTGGGTTACATTTTTGTAACCCGCAAATGGGTGCAGGGGTGTTTTCGTGGTTCATGGTTAAGGGAAACGGTAAACGGAAGAGACGAGAGAGACATTAGAGATGTAAAAGACACAAGGGAAGATGCTATCAGCTGTTGCCCGTGTGTTCTTTTTCGTCTATCTCGTTCCTTTCGTTTCTCTCGTCCCTTTTGTCTCTCCAGTCCCTCTTGTCTCTCCAGTCCCTCTTGTCCCTCACGTCTCTTTCGTCTCTTTCGTCTCTTTCGTCTCTCTGACAGCGGTAGATTGCCACGGAATTGCATGGCAAGTATCGGGTATCAGTAAGGGCATCAAATGCAATTCCTCGCAATGACGTGATGAGTTATATGCTATGTCATCCTGAGCGCATGCGAACGATCTCGCAGTCAGTAGAGCCGTCAACCGTCACGTAGACCTTGAGATCTTTCGCTTCGCTCAAGATGACATGGTCGTGGATTGTCATTCTGAACGAAGTGAAGAATCTCCTCGCTGTGTATGCTATTTGTATGCGGGTTATTTTGCAACCCGCAAACGGGTGTAGGGGTGTTTTCGTGGTTCATGGTTAAGGGAAACGGTAAACGGAAGAGACGAGAGAGACATTAGAGATGTAAGAGACACAAGGGAAGATGCTATCAGCTGTTGCCCGTGTGTTCTTTTTCGTCTATCTCGTCCCTTTTGTCTCTCACGTCTCTTTCGTCTCTTTCGTCTCTCTGACAGCGGTAGATTGCCACGGAATTGCATAGACCGTCAAGGGTATCAGTAAAGACATCCAATGCAATTCCTCGCAATGACGCGTGCAAAACAAATCTGCCGAGCGGAAACCCACTCGGCAGATATTAAGAGAGATAAATCGTTAGTCGCGAGCAAAGCATTACTCTACAACCACGCCATTCTAAAAGTCATAGCCAACAATTGCTGAAGCATACTCACTCCAATATTCTGCACTCTTATATGCATTAAGAGAACCTGCAGGAACATAAATCTTACGACCACTGCCGTTAGAGACAAAAACAGAGTATCCCAATGCTGGAGGTGTTGTAGCCTTGCAATATACACTTGTCAGGCTGTTGCAATAAGAGAATGCCCACGGTCCAATTGTAGTTACGCTATCAGGGATATTCACACTTGTCAGGCTGTCGCAATTAGAGAATGCATAATTTCCAATCTCCGTTACGCTATCAGGGATATTCACACTTGTCAGGCTATCGCATTCACGGAATGCATCATTTGGAATTTTTGTGATTTCACCAGCAATAACCAATGTGCCGACACCATTATCATAGATATTGCTAATAATAGGTAATTTTGATGAGGTTATGGTATTACCATCATTTGTTGTGTACTGGATGGTTGTAGTCTCTGGGCAGTTTTCACCATTGGTGTAGATACTATCCTTATAACTGCTCCATGCAGATTTATACACCTCAACACACTCCTCATAGACATATATTCGTCGTCCGCTGGCACTGTAAGAAAACGCATCGTATCCCAATGATGGAGGTATAGTAGCATAGCAATATACCTGTTTCAGGCTTTTGCACCAATTGAATGCCTGATATCCAATGGTAGTTACGTTATCACCGATAGTAACACTTATCAGGCTGGTGCAATATTGGAATGCATTATTTTCAATCTTAGTAACGCTATCAGGGATATTCACACTTGTCAGGCTATAGCAATAAGCGAATGCCCACTCTCCAATTGTCGTTACGCTATCGGGGATAGTATATGTATTTCCAGAGGCATTTGCATAGACAATAATTGTATTATCGACAATCAAACTACGACCATCCTCAGTTGCATATTTGCCCTTAAACTCTTTAAGGCTGGTGCAATTTCGGAATGCACCATTTCCAATCGTAGTTACGCTATCGCCGATAGTAACACCTGCAAGTTTACCACAAGAGTAAAAAGCATCTGCTCCAACCTCCGTTACGCTATCCGGGATAGTAAACTCTGTTAAGCCATCACAATCGCGGAAAGCCTGTTTGCCAATTGAGGTTACGCTTTCGGGAAGAGTGATGCTGGTAAGTTTATCGCAGTTGTTAAATGCGTCATCACCAATCATAGTAACGTCACCATCAAAGGTGATAATACCTCGCTTGGTCTCGCTATCCCACACATTAGAGACTACATCAGAACCAAAGGTCAAAGAGTCATCGAAGGAAGGCTCAACCTTTGCTGTAGCGGTATACCAAATCTCGTTTGATGCAGGTGCGGGTGCGCTTGGAGTAGCGGAGTTGATAAACTCAAAAGCCGCCATAGGCTTAATGGTGTTGCGCTCGATAATGAGAGCCTTGTCTGTTGACTGCTCCATAACATAACCCTCGGTATCCTTAATCTCAACAGTGAAACCCTGCTCAAAGGTCTGTGGAGGCAGAGCGATATAGAAAGCGGTAGCGTTCTTGCCAAGCGCAACACCCTCGCCGCAATCGAGCACTACCTCGGTGTAGATTGAGTCATCGAGAACAAGTGTGCCATCAAGTTGGCTGTTATCATCGCTATTATGTTTTGCTGTTGCGAGTGTAGCCTCTGCCGTGGTGGCGTCAACATATACAAGACCTGCAACCTGCTCGTCATCATTACCGCGGAATGTGATGCGCTCAATAACCTCACCATCGCCCGTGAGTTGTATCTTAAGCCAACCACATACGCTCTTTAGGCTGAATTGATTAAATGAACTACGTGCAATCATAAGATTATCGCCAACACCATAACTGCCCTTTAGATAGGTGTGTGTAGAGGGTATCGTAGCATTAACACAACCCTCAGAAAGGGTAATCATGTAGTCCGCACTATAAGGATATACAACAACGACATCATCCATCGTCTGTCCGTTATGGTTGCCGCCAACCCTTTTTAATGTACCATTACGATCGCCAGTATTGCCCTCGAATTCAAACTTAAGATTGTCGTACGATTTGTAAAATACAGATACCTGGTCGCCCTTGGTCCATACGGTCTTTTGTGCCTCGTTGAGCTGAATACGGGTCTCATCATCACCTTCGAAGCCGACGGTGATAGTCTCGGGAGCATCGGGGCGAATAGCCGACTGCTCCTCGATGGGTGCCTGCTCACACGCCGTAAAGGCAAGTGCCGCGAACACAAAAAGTAAAAGTTTTCTCATAGTGAAATAAAATTAAAGTTTGTTTGTAATTGTTACCACTCCTGTTCTGTATCCTCAAAGGGATCTTCAACATTTGATGAAGCCGAAAAGCCTTGCTCAACGGCAATAGTCACAACCTCGACGTCGGGTGCGAGGTAAGGTAGATAGAATTTTTTGTCCATAGTTTATATGTTTTTGAGTTAATAATCACTCAAAACTACCCAGCACCATGATAGTGATTTATACAAACAAAGAAAGCGTGGTGCTGAAGACTTATTTTAGGATTACAGGTGTAGGAGACCTTAGCAATAAATAAGCAACAGCCCACGCCATACCTAATATGTAGGTATGACGCGGGAAGATGTCTGCTCATTCTCTTGCTTGTCGAATTTCCTACGTTCGTAATCCGAGAATAAACTTACACTTTCCGCGTAATTAGTATGTCACTACAAAGATAGCCAATTTTTCCCAACAAACAAGTTCGAGAATATAAAAACAGAGACTATAATATGCTACATGCATGCAAATAAAATTAAAAAACATTTTTGCATTTCCGAAAAAAGCATTAAATTTGCATCACCTAAACGGTACACGTACCATCCCCCTGCGAGATTCATCGTTGGGTTTCGGATAATAATCAGACAAGATATATGCAAGATTTAACAGCATTGGAGGGAAAAACCATTGCCGAATTGCGCGAAATAGCAAAAGTGCTCGGCATAACACCCTCAAATATGAAGAAGGGCGCTCTAATAAGCAAGATTGTGGAGGTTACAACAAATACCGAGGCTCCCGCAAATGAGCCCACAGAGGATAAAGCGATCAACAACGCAGCACCCACAGAGGAGGCTCCAAAGCGAGGTCGCCGTCCACGCATGAACAGCATAAAGGTTGGCGCATCGCCACAGCCACGCACAGAGAATAACAACGACACCAAGGCCGATGTCGTCGAAGTGGCAGCTACAACAGAGCCTTCACCCGAGGCAAGCGCGGAGAGCGCACCCGCAGCGGAGGTTACAACACCTGCAAAGCGCCGCGGTCGCAAGCCTAAGCATATGCACAAGCACGAGGCAGACAACTTCAACCACGAAGCCACACCCGCTGAGGTAAACGATGAAGAGACGATAGCAATCGAGACAATCGACACCGAGGCTGAGACCGAGGCTCTCCCCATCGAGCATGTCTCGCTACAGGATATCATTAGCGAGGATGAGGATGAGGATGATGTTTACGAGGAGGGTGACGATGAGGCTACAGAGCATGAAAGCAAGGATATCACCAAGGATGACTTCACCGCGATTATCGAGGGTGAGGGCGTATTGGAGGTTATGCCCGACGGCTACGGTTTCCTACGCTCTGCCGACTACAACTATCTCAACTCACCCGACGACATCTACGTATCGCCCTCACAGATTAAACTCTTTGGTCTAAAGGCTGGCGACACCGTATATGGCACCATTCGTCCACCCAAGGAGGGCGAGAAGTACTTCCCTCTTGTACACGTAGAGCTTATCAACGGCCTCAAGCCCGACATCGTGCGCGACCGTCAGCAGTTCGAGTACCTTACGCCGCTATTCCCCGCGGAGAAGTTCAACCTCACGGGCAATGGACACAACTCAAAGTCGAACCGCATTATCGACCTCTTCGCACCCATAGGCAAGGGTCAGCGTGCCCTTATCGTGGCACAGCCCAAGACGGGTAAGACAATGCTCTTACAGTCTATCGCCAACGCTATTGCCGACAACCACCCCGAGGTATATATGATTGTATTGCTCATAGACGAGCGCCCCGAGGAGGTCACCGAGATGGCTCGTCACGTCAAGGCAGAGGTTGTAGCATCGACCTTCGACGAGCAGGCATCGCGCCATGTTAAGGTTGCCGAGATGGTGCTTGAGAAGGCAAAGCGCATGGTCGAGAGTGGTCACGACGTGGTCATCTTCCTCGACTCAATAACACGCCTTGCACGCGCCTACAACTCCGTGCAGCCAGCATCGGGCAAGGTACTCTCTGGTGGTGTCGATGCCAATGCACTACACAAGCCCAAGCGTTTCTTCGGTGCCGCACGTAACACCGAGGAGAAAGGCTCACTGACAATCATCGCCACCGCCCTTATCGACACAGGCTCCAAGATGGACGAGGTCATCTTCGAGGAGTTCAAGGGTACGGGCAACATGGAACTTCAGCTCGATCGCAAGCTTGCGAACAAGCGCATCTACCCTGCTGTCGACGTAATATCTTCGGGCACACGCCGCGAGGATCTACTCCTCACGCAGAACGTTATGCAGCGTACATGGATATTGCGCAAGCACCTTGCAGACATGACCACAGTGGAGGCTATGGAGTTCTTGCAGAAACAGATGAACCTCACACGCGACAACGACGAGTTCCTCGCTACGATGAATCAATAAAAAAGAGTAATGAGCTGTATTTCGGTACAGCTCATTACTTTTTCTTGACATAGCAGCAATCGCGCTACGCTCCTATAATAGTGTTTACATCCACCTCCGAAATCTGGCCCTTGGCAAAGAGTATTGTGCGCGAGGGGAATTGCTCGATAAGAGATATATTATGCGTAGATACCACCACAGCACATCCACTTTTGGCAATATTGTGGAATAACTCGATGATACCCTCTGCGGTTACAGGATCGAGATTACCCGTTGGCTCATCGGCAAGGATAAGACGTGGGTTGTTCAGCAGAGCACGCGCAATTGTGAGTCGTTGCTGCTCGCCACCAGAGAGTTCAAATGGCATCTTGTAACACTTATGCTCCAGGCCGACAAGTTCAAGCACCTCTCCTATGCGACGACGTATATCCTCCTCGCTCTTCCAGCCCGTAGCACGCATTACATCGTACAGGTTTAGAAATACATTGCGGTCTGTGAGCAGTTGAAAATCCTGAAACACGATACCCATCGAGCGACGCAACATGGGGATATGGCGACGCTTGATGTTGCGCAAGTCAAAACCCACGACATTAGCCTCACCATCAGCCAAATCCACCTCTGCATAGAGGGTCTTAAGCAGCGTACTCTTACCAGTACCAACGCGACCAATCAAATAGACGAACTCACCTTCGTTCACCACAAGGTTTACATTAGAGAGTACAAGGTTATCCTCCACATCGCCTCTGCGCGACGCCTCACCCTGATATATTGATACGTTTTTAAGTTCTATAACTCTGTTTTTATCCATCTTCAACGAAATAACTATTATGCAAATTTAGCGATAATTTTTATATTAAACAAAATTTTATTACATTTGCACCGCATTTGCATTGCCACAGATGCCACGAATAGTGAATCTACCCAAAGAAGTTGTATCATTCCGTTTCTCCGAAGCGGATGACTGCTTCAGAGAAATGGGGGTGACCGGTTTTGACAGCAGGTAGAATTCGATTGTAAGCACGTCGAGCCTTGTGTGGGGTCTCGTTAAACTGAACGCTCAAGCTATAAATGGCAATAACAACTATGCACTCGCTGCTTAATTTACAGGGTAAATTAGCTTAATCGCGTAGCCCAAGGAGGCTGCATGACGAGTATCCCGAGAGGTCGTTCCGCTCTTTAACGGCCAATCATTATGGGGTATCATCAATTAAGAGATGGCGTGATGTGTGCCTCGGTCATCATGCGAGATTTAGGGGCTGGGCCTCGGGTTTGGCTGCCGCCTGCCTGGCTCGAGGAGAAGGATGAAATGGTCGGCTAAACGTGTAGAAAGCTCTGGGGTTCCTTGTTTGGACGCGGGTTCGACCCCCGCCACCTCCACTTTTGAAGGGATAATATCCCCTTCAAAAATAACAAAAGACATTGATAATCATTAGATTGTCAGTGTCTTTTTTTGTTTTTTATCACTTTTATCCCGATAGCAAACGCCATATTCAAACTTTGGATAG
>JAZTYW010000014.1:0-177333 GCA_045637085.1 Alistipes sp.
AGCGGAGATTTTCCTCAAAGTTATGGCGACTAAAATCGACGATATTCAGGTGCTACATTGGGATAATCGCGAGTGGGGCGAGACACCCGCAGACTTCGGAAATAAGTAATCTCTTAATATATAAATAAGGTATGGCGAAACTGAAATCAAAGACACAATGCCTTGTTGAACTCAAAGAGGAAGATTATCTTATGCTCTTAGAGAATACAATAAAGATGGAGGCCTTAAAAATAGCAGGAATTGAGAATATGTCAATATATAAAGCAATGGAGCACATTCTTAAAAGTGAGCATATAGATTTTATGATTAAACCGTTGTCTAGAAAATATAAATAAAGTATCAATATGCGTGGAGCGAACATACACCTAATTAATATTGTGTGAAGCGATATTAATTAATGTTTGCAGGCAAATGTAATAAAACAAGAGTAGGGTATTATGTATCCTACTCTTGTTTTATATTTGTCTAGAAGATAACAATTGCATTATATGCTTGCTGTCAATTATTTACTAATTTACAAGTGTATATATTTTTTAGTACGCTATTTTAGACAATACACTTGATCTTGTGTAGGTTTCTATGTGTCTTTTGCTAAAATCAACTAATAAAATACATTGAATATCAGTGGGTTAATAAATAAAACCCGATATACCTCAAGTATGTCCCATCCGCTCTTTCTCTTTATCGAGTCCACATACAACCCTTTCTGACAAGAAATTGTGCCGTGGGGCTAATCAATGTTTGCGCACATACTCTGACGATAAATTGGTTTATGGAGTTAAGGCAGCGTCATTCCGAGGGAGCGTAGTGACGTGGGAATCTAAATAATTAGCAATGAGTAATTAGCAATTAGTAATGACGCACTGTGTTGTCATTCTGAACGAAGTGAAGAATCTCCTCAAAGCCGACCATAGACTGCGTGGATAGTGCGTTGTCAGCGAGGAGGTGCTTCGCGTTGCTCAGCATGACATACTGCACGAGATATTGACACAGCTTGTTCCAAGCCTCGCAATGACGAATTATGGCTCAACCTCGCAATGACGGCGTTCAGAACTATATTGCAAAAATAATAGGTTGTTACTTTTAAAAGTAACAACCTATTAATTATTTGTTTGTTAGCCCGATGGCTTACTCTGTTTTGATATCCTTGTTTACATTCTTAGAGCCAATCAAAGCGTAGTAGAGCAAGAATGCAAGACCTGCAACGATAACCCAGTAGCTGGTCAAGTAGTCGCCTGTCCAGTCAACGATGCCGTTCTGCAACAATGGCAAAATACCACCACCGCATACCATAGCCATGAAGATGCCCGAACCGCGCTCAGTGTACTTGCCGAGACCCTCAACAGCAAGGTTGAAGATGCCACCCCACATAACTGATGTGCAGAGACCGCACAACACGAGAAGGGCTGCGTTTACGGGTACCTGAGCCAAGCCGAAGCCGTCAGTGCCCTTGAACACTGGGAGGTTAACTGTGTTTGCAGGGTCGAGAATCATGGCACCTGCAACCAATAGCAAACCAAGAAGCGACACTGATGTAAGCATTGTCTTTGCAGAAAGCTTTGCGCCAAGTGCCGCGCCAGCCAAACGACCGAAGAACATAAGCAACCAGTATGTCGCAGCCACAGTAGCAGCGATGCTCTCAGCATTTGCACCCTCAAGGCCACCATTCTGTAACCACTTCTGCAATACATTAGGAATACCTACCTCAACACCTACATAGATGAAGATGGCGATAGCGCCAAGCATAAAGTGACGGAAGGACATAGGGCCAATCTTTGAATCGCTCTTGTCGTTAGTGTTAGCAACGCGCTCATTCTCAGGGATGTTTGTAAAGAGAATGACTACAAATGCGAGGGCAAAGATAGCCAATGCAATAAACATCAAGGGGAATACCTGCTTGATCTCAGCATTTGCGATGCTGGGCACGAAAATACCTGTGAGGAAGATTACCGCAGTACCCATAAATGAGTTGAACGAGCCACCCACCTGCAAGAGCTGGTTGCCGCGGTTGCCACCACCTGCGAGCTTATTCAACATAGGGTTAACGACGATGTTAAGCATGCACATTGAGAAACCTGCGATAAATGCACCGAGGAGGTAAACACCAAAGGCAATGTTTCCTGAGAGCATACCTGCAAGTGTCTGAACACCAACGCCTGTGAAACCTACGATGACAGCAGCCAAGGCTGTATATTTGTAGCCGCGCTTCTGCAAGAGATTACCCGCAGGGATACCCATACATGCATAAGCGATGAAGTTGGCGAATACGCCGAGCGTACCCATCCAGTTTGCAACATCGAATTGGTTCTTGAGAACATCACCCATGGGCGATGCGAGGTTAGTTACGAACGAGATCATTCCGAAGAGCAGAATCATCACGATAATAGCTAATGCATTACTCTTTTTTTGTGTACTCATGATTTTATACTATTAGATTGTTATTCAGATGTTTATATATAAGTCTATTTGTCGCGCTCGGCAACGAAGGTGCAGAGGTCTATCAACGCCTTGCGGTAGGGCGTATCCTCGTACTTCGACACAAGGTGCATAGCGCGTGAGAGGTATGCTTGCATCACCTCTGTTGCGCGCTCGATGCCGCCACCCTCAATGACCATGTTGTGAAGCTGATCCAATGCCGACTCGTCATCCTTGCATCGCTTCAACAACTCCTTCATCTCTTTAACCTCCTCCTCGCTTTTCGACTCCATGACCTCAATCATCGGAAGGGTGATTTTGTGCTCGCGAAGGTCGTTATTGGCGGGCTTGCCTGTGTTGTTATTGCGGTTGTAGTCGAGGATGTCATCCTGAATCTGGAAGGCGATGCCGAGAGCCTCGCCATACTTACGCATGCGGTCGATATCCTCGCGTGAAGCACCCACAGAGAGGGCACCGAGGGCTGCACATACGCCAAGGAGACTTGCCGTCTTCTGGTAGATGATGTCGAAGTAGTCATCGCGTGTGGTGTCAAGGTCGCGGGCATGCTGACTCTGAAGAATCTCGCCCTCACAGAGTGTTGCCATTGCTGAGCCAACGTACGACACGATGTCATATTGTCCCGATGCCATACCCAAGGCCATGGTCTTGGCGAGGATGTAGTCGCCAAGGATGATGGCGAGGTTGCTCTGCCACTTGGCATTCACCGAGGGCTTGCCGCGACGCTCGTCAGCATCATCAAGTACATCGTCGTGGATGAGTGATGCTGTGTGTATCATCTCCATGATGAGTGCCGCGAGGTAGGTGCGCTTTGAACAGTGACGCTCCTCGGGATTAGGTGTGTCGGGCATACAAGTTAATGCCGCGAGCATGGTGAGAATGGGGCGCACACCCTTACCGCGTGATGAGAGCGCGTAGGTGAGCATCTCCTGAAGCATTGCGCCTTCGGCATTGATGTTGTCGGCAACGAACTGGTCGAACGCCTTAAGGTCTTCGCCAATGGGCTGACGTATAGTGTCAATTGTAATCATACTGTAATAGGTCAAAGTATTAGACAAAGATAGTGATTTTTTATGAGAAAGGATTGAGAAACACAACTTTTTTCGTAACTTTGGGCGATTTATTACCATAAACATAGGTGCAATTATACTAAAATATGAATTTTTGTAGTAAAGATATAGCGCAATTCTCCACAGAGTGGTGGGTGTCGAAGGTGCTGCCATGGCTGGTTGGTGGAGTTGTGTTCTGGCTGGTGAGCTACACGTTCTTTGCTCCGCAGTTCGACGATAAGTCATTGGGCCAGGGTGATATAGCGCAGTATTCGGGCATGTCGGCAGACATCCGCGCACACCGTGAGGCTACGGGTGAAGACCCACAATGGACTGGTGGTATGTTCTCGGGTATGCCCGCCTATCTCATCGATGTGGAGTATCCAACACAGGACGTAAAGCAGACTGTCGGAAGCGTGGTCAAGGTTGTCGGCGACCCCATGAACATGATACTCTTCGCTATGGTGGCCATGATGTTGGCGGTGGTACTTATGGGGGTAAACCCCTGGATAGGCATCATTGCGGGTCTGGCGTATGGTCTCTCTACATACTTCTTCCTTATCATCGATGCAGGTCACATCACGAAGATGTGGGCCCTGGTATATGCACCACCTTTGGTGGGTGCTGTGTGGTACGCACTGCGCAGAAATGTATGGGTGGGCTCAGCACTTGCCGCCTTGTTCGGCTCGCTGGAGTTGGGTGCCAACCATCCGCAGATTACGTACTACTTCCTGTTGGCGTGTGTGGCATTGTGGGTAAGCGAGTTGGTGTACTCTGTCGTGGAAAAGCGTGCAAAGAGGTTTGCTCTGAATACCGCTGTGTTGTTTGTCGCGGCGCTCCTTGCCGTGTGCTCTAACTTCGCTCCATTGTGGTACACGATGCAGCATCGTGACAGCACGTCACGCGGCACATCCGAAGTTGTAGATGCAGAGCGTGCGCGTGAGGATAAGATTGCATACAACACCATGTGGAGTTATGGTAAGGCGGAGAGTCTCAATATGCTTGTGCCAAACTACATGGGTTCAGGCTCGGCAGATGTTGACCCTCGGGTCGAGGAGTTTCTTGCAAGCAACGCTACGCAGGAGGCGATGATTGAGGATACGATAGATGATGTTACGGCGATGTATCAGGAGTTTGACCCCGCAATAACGCGAGACGACATCATCTACTACATGAATAACGACCCCGACATGCGAGGTGATGTGGAGTGGATGTACAGCAATAAGTGGTCGGCGCTCTCGGCTCATATCTCAAACTACTGGGGTACGCAGCCATATACCGCAGGTCCTACATATCTTGGTGCCGTGGTGGTATTCCTCGCAATCATTGGCGTTGTCCTTGCCCCTGCGCGCTATCGCTGGTGGCTTGTGGCGGTGAGCATTCTCGCGCTGCTATTGGCGTGGGGTAGTAATCTTATGGGTTTCTATGAGGTTATGTATGACATCTTGCCTGGTTACAGCAACTTCCGCACTGTGTCGATGGCGTTGGTGGTTGTCGAGTGGAGCGTGCCACTCTTTGCGGCATTGGCCATTTGGCGACTTCTGTCGGAGGATGTGACCCGTCGCATGAAGTATATCGCTGTTGGCGTGGGTGCAGGATGTGTGGCGTTGCTTTGTGTGATTATGGCTCTCAATGCAGACTATGGTCTTGTGGCGCTGGTCGAGGATATGGGTAACTCATATTGGGTGGAGCAGCTGAAACTCCTGTTGGAGGAGGTGCGCAGCGATGCCTTTACGGCAGATGCATGGCGCTCTATCGGCTTTGTGGCAGTTGCGGCTGTGGTGATTGTTGCATACATCAATTTGAGTGAGCGTAACAACGTCAAGCGCTGGATGGTGGCTGCGGCGATGATAGTAGCAGTTGGAGCGCTCGTAGTGGCGGACATTGCCGGTGTCAATCGCCGCTATATGAACGAGAGCAAGTGGAGCGACAGTGCACCGATGGATGTTGTGGCTACAAAGGCCGACAAGGAGATACGCAAGGATACGGATTTAGGTTATCGTGTCTATGATGTGGATAGCAGAGGCAGTGCGCGTGCATCTAACTTCCATCGCTCGGTAGATGGTTACCATGGCGCGAAATTGAAGCGTTATGACGATGTGTTGCATCGCTTCATCTATGCCGAGAACCCCGAGGTGTTGGCCATGCTCAATACGCGATATACAATCGCAGGAGGTGCTGTAGAGCAGAACTACACCTTTGGTGCTGCATGGTTTGTAAATAGTGCGGAGGTGAATGCTACGCCTGCCGAGGCACTTGAGGCACTTGGTGTGGTGGATCTCGCAACCACTGCTGTTGTGGAGTCTGATGTTAAGGTGTTGAAGCCATGGTATGATAACTCGGGCTACATAGAGTTGGTTGAGTATGCTCCCAACTATTTGAAGTATGAGTATTGTGCAGATGATACGGCATTGTGTGTATTCTCGGAGATATATTACCCTGAGGGCTGGATAGCATATATCGACGGTAAGGAGGCTGAGTACTTCGCGGTGGATTACATATTGCGAGGTATGGAGTTGCCCGCAGGTGAGCACACTGTGGAGTGGAGGTTCAAGGCTCCAAAGTGGGGTGTGGCAACGGCAGTTACAGGTGTTGCATCATGGTTGATACTCCTTGCACTTGTGGCTGTGGCAGCGATACCCGCATATAATCATTGGAAAAAGAGTAAAAAATAGTAACCTATGGCAGAGGGAAGAGATAAGAGATTGAGTCGTAAGGTGCGACGCTCATATACCATCTCGACAATGAGCATCGCGCTGGTGTTGTTTATGTTGGGATTGGTAAGTTACGTAACCTTTACGGCCCTCACGGCTGTCCGCGATTTGCAGAAGGGCGTAGTCGTGTCGGTGGAGGTGGCTGACGATGTGACACCAGAGATGGAGGCTCGCATAAGTGAGGCGATAGAGGCTACGGGGATGAGTAGTGATGTGTGCTACATGTCCAAGGATGAGAAGTTTGAGGATGAGGCATTCCGTGAGCAGTTTGAGGTTGACCTCGACCTGTTGTTGGGTGAAAACCCTTTGCGCAACAGCTATGAGGTTATGCTCTCAAGTCAGTATGCCGATAGAGCCTCGGTGGAGAAGTTTTGTGAAGCGATTGAGGCTGTCGATGGCGTGGAGTATATAGCCGTACCACCCGTGGATGTGGTGGAGAGTATGCATCGCACAATTTCATACATTACGGTGGGCCTCGTTGTCTTCCTTGTGGTGTTGTTTGTGATATCTATGTTGTTGCTGAACAACACGATACGCCTGGCGATATACTCGAAGCGCTACCTTATCAACACAATGAAACTGGTGGGTGCTACGAAGTGGTACATCATGCGACCTCTATTGGCTACTGCGCTGAAACAGGGTGTTGTTGCTGGCGTTATAGCTGCGCTGATGATTATAGGCGTAGTCTATGGCGTTGATGGCATTACTCCCGAGGCTCTTGCTCTTTTGGATTACCGCGATGTGGGTATTATTGTTGGTGCAATGCTTGTCGTGGGTGTCGTTATTACGGTGCTGTTCAGTGCATTCGCGGTTAATAAGTTCGTGAATATGAAGTCGAATAAAATTTATCTTTACTAATATGACAGAGAGTGGTCAGAATAATAAGCGCATGCCATTTGACACAAAGAACTATGTGTTGATGGGGGTTGGTTTATTGGTTATTGTAGTGGGCTTTGTGCTTATGTCGGGTGGTGGAAACCACACGGTTACGGAGTTCGATTGGTCGATATACTCCGCACGTCGCATAACAATTGCGCCTATTGTGGTATTACTGGGATTTGTAATTGAGATCTTGGCAATCATGGTGCGTTTCGACCGTAATAAGAGTAACAAAGAGTAGAAGAGATGGAAGTTTTTGAGTCGATAGTCTTGGGTGCGGTGCAGGGTCTCACGGAGTTCCTACCCGTATCGAGCAGTGGTCACTTGCAGTTGGCCAAGGAGTTGTTGGGCGTGGAGTTGGAGGAGAACCTTACCTTCGATGTGGTCTTGCACGCGGCAACGGTGTTGAGCACCATCGTGGTGCTATGGCGCGAGATTGCGGGTCTGTTCAAAGGTCTGTTTACACGCGGTATGAACGACGAAAAGGCGTACATCTTGAAATTGGTAATCTCGATGATCCCAATCGGTATTGTGGGCTTTATATTTAAGGACAAGATTGATGCTATACTCGCCTCGAACTATGTGATGGTTGTGGTGGGTGCTATGCTATTGCTGACGGCTCTGTTGCTCACGTTTGCATACTACGCAAAGCCACGTCAGAGGGATGCTATATCGTATCGTGATGCCTTCATTATAGGTGTGGCGCAGGCTGTGGCGGCAATGCCGGGTCTTTCACGCTCGGGTTCGACAATTGCTACGGGCCTGTTGCTTGGCAATCGTAAGGAGGTGGTGGCTACATTCTCCTTCCTTATGGTCTTGGCTCCCATTATGGGTGAGACCTTGCTAAATGTATTGGATGGAGGTCTTGTTATCAGTGGCGTTTCGACTGCGGCACTTGTAGCAGGTTTCGTGTCGGCCTTTGTCGTGGGATGCCTTGCCTGTCGCTTTATGATTGACATTGTCAAGCGTGGTAAGTTGATTTGGTTTGCCCTATATTGTGCTGTGGTGGGTGTTATAGCCATAGGCTCATATATACTTTAATTATATAATAGGAATAGATGGAGGATTTTTCATTACGTGGGGTTGAGTTCCCTGAGGGTTATGTCGCTGTAATCGATAAACCATACGAGTGGACGAGTGCCGATGTGGTGCGCAAGATAAAGTTTCAGTTGCGCAAGTGCGGCTACCCTAAAATTAAGATAGGTCACGCTGGTACGCTCGACCCTTTGGCTACGGGCATTCTGCTTGTCTGTATAGGTCGTGCTACGAAGCAGGTGGAGGCTCTTCAGGCAGAGGAGAAGGAGTATGTTGCGGAGCTTATGCTCGGTGCCACGACTCCAAGTGGCGATATGGAGCATGAGGTGGATAATACATATCCAACGGAGCATATCACGCGTGAGATGGTTGAGGAGGCTCTAAAGTCGCTTGCCGGAGAGCGCGAGCAGCTGCCACCGTTGTACTCTGCTAAGAAGGTGCAGGGTGTGCGTGCGTATGAGTTTGCACGCGCTGGAGAGGAGATTGAGCTTAAAAAGGCACTTATCAATATCTATGAGCTCGAGCTTGTGGAGTATGATATGCCACGCATAAAGATCAGAGTGCGTTGCAGCAAGGGTACATACATTCGCTCGTTGGCATTTGAGATTGGTGAGGCACTCCAGAGTGGTGCATATCTCACATCGTTGCGCCGTACGCGAAGTGGCGGTTTTACGACAGATATAGCGCATACTCTCGACGATTTTATGGAAAAATTGCGTGAGTGTGAAACAAAATAGAACTTTTTTCGTATAGTATTTGATTGTTATACGCTTTTTTTGAAAAAAATATGAAGTTATCACAGTATGGTTACGACTTTTCGCAGGAGATGATTGCACAGTATCCTACGATAAATCGTGACGACGCACGCCTTATGGTGTTGCACCGCTCAACAGGAGAAATTGAGCATCGTACGTTCAAGGATATTATTGAGTATTTCGACGAGAAGGATATGTTCGTGTTTAACGACACGAAGGTGTTTCCCGCACGCTTGCAGGGATGCAAGGAGAAGACAGGTGCAGACATCGAAATCTTCCTATTGCGAGAGCTTAACCGTGAGTTGCGCTTGTGGGATGTGTTGGTAGATCCTGCACGTAAGATTCGTATCGGCAATAAGCTATATTTTGGTGACGATGAGCTTATGGGTGCCGAGGTTATTGATAATACAACATCACGTGGTCGCACCTTGCGTTTCTTGTTCGATGGTTCGTACGAGGAGTTCAAGGAGGCGCTTTACGCCATGGGTGAGACCCCTCTTCCACGCTGGGTGCGTGCAAAGGTAGAGCCCGAGGACGAGGAGTGGTATCAGACTATTTATGCCAAGCATGAGGGTGCTGTGGCAGCGCCAACAGCAGGTCTTCACTTCTCGAAGCACCTCATGAAGCGCATGGAGATTAAGGGTATCGACAGAGCATTCCTTACGCTTCATGTCGGTTTGGGTAACTTCCGCACGGTGGATGTTGAGGATTTGTCGAAGCATAAGATGGACTCGGAGCAGTTCATCGTAAATGAGGAGACTGCAAACATCATCAACGCTGCAAAGCGCGATGGCCGTAAGGTTGTGGCTATTGGTACTACCGTTATGCGCGCTATGGAGACTGCTGTATCTGTTGGTGGTATGATCAAGGCTATGGAGGGCTGGACAAACAAGTTCATCTTCCACCCATATCAGTTCACCGCAGCCGATGCATTTGTGTCGAACTTCCACCTGCCTTACTCAACACAGTTAATGATGGTGGCTGCGTTCGGTGGCTACGACCTGGTGATGGAGGCCTATGAGGTAGCCAAGAAGGAGGGCTATCGCTTTGGTACATACGGTGATGCAATGTTGATCCTGTAAAACGCGATTTACCATTGCACGTAAGAAGTGTTGCGTGAGCAACGTCAAAAACAAAAGATTATGGCAACAAATAAGATATTATATGTGTGTCAGGAGATCTCTCCTTACTTGCCCGAAACCAATTTTTCGAAGCTAAGTATCGAGATGGCACGACAGATGCAGGAGCGTGGTGCAGAGGTGCGCACGTTCATGCCTCGCTATGGTTGTATCAACGAGCGACGCAACCAGTTGCATGAGGTTATTCGCCTATCGGGTATGAACCTCATTATCAACGACAACGATCATCAGCTTATCATCAAGGTAGCCTCTATCCCCGCTGCGCGTTTGCAGATCTATTTCATCGACAATGACGACTACTTCTCACGTCGTGCAGTGCTTGTGGATGAGCAGGGTAAGATGTTCGAGGATAACGACGATCGCGCTATATTCTTCGCACGCGGTATGCTCGAAACGGTCAAGAAGTTGCGCTGGTCACCAACCATCGTGCACTGCCACGGATGGTTCTCGGCTATCGTGCCTATGTACTTGAAGAAGGTATTCTATGATGATCCCCTCTTCCGTGATGTGAAGATTGTGCTCTCGTTGTCCGACGATAAGTTTGATGGTACACTCGCCGCAGACTTCAAACAGAAGCTTGAGGGCGAGGGCGTGATGGATAGCAAGATGTCCATTTTGGAGGAGCCTTCATACGAAAATCTCTATCGTTTCGTTATTGATTATGCCGATGGTGTTGTTGTGACCTCGGCAGATGCAGACCCTGCGGTATTGGAGTATGCACGCAGCAGTGGCAAGAAGGTGCTGGAGTATGCTGAGGGCGATGCTAAGGAGATCTTCGATAACTATAAGAAATTCTATGATGAGTTGTAAAAGGGGCATAGTCTATATGTTGGCGTGTGTGGTGCTGGCTCTTGTGTCGGCAAGTTGCACCACCGAGGTGGACTATACCTTGGGCTCGGAGTTCGTGCCCACGAAACAAAATATGGAGCTTAAGCGCCGTCTGTACCGCTTGGGTGAGATGAGCGAGGGCGATACAAAAACGGAGTGTCAGTTGCTCGAAACACGACTCTACAAGACCGACTCTATCGTATCGTCGAACCTCGAGTCGGGCTATTTTGGCGTGGAGAGCAGCAATATCTATGGCATACGTCGCGCGGGTTTCATGTCGCAGATTGTATTCGGTGCAACGCTCGGCGATAAGCACAGCTGGGGCTATCGTCCAATCTTCGACTCTATGGCATTGGTACTCTATGTGACAGATTTCCATGGCGATACGACAAAGAAGTATAGGTTTAATGTCTATGAGGTTATCTCGAATGACTACCTCGCCAAGGGTCTAAACCCTGACGGTGAGAACGACTCGACCTTCTACGTAAATTTTGACCCATCGCAATATGTATCGAGTGAGCCAATATTTACGTTTGAGTATCCCAACAGCGACAAGGGTATTTACGTGGGCGACATAGAGAAGCCTCGTAGTTGCTATGTGCGACTTGACGAGACGCCAGCAACCCGAGAGTATGTGTCGCGCTTGATGTTTACGCAGAACCTGAATGCTTCTGATGGATATGCAAACGATGTTGATAGTCTCTATGTCGCGGGTAACGAGGAGGCCTTTAAGGAGGCTTTCAAGGGTGTCTACATCGCCCCAGCGGAGGAGATAGAGGGTGAGGGTGGTGCCATGTTTGCCACTAATCTGAAGAACTCTGCAATGGTGTTGTATGCACGTAGTCGCTATGAGGAGGACCCAACCATTATCCGAGATACTGCACAGATGGCATACAACCTCTATGTAGACCCTGCGGAGCGCGATATGGAGAATGGTAACGTGTCAATCAATCGTGTGGTGCACAACTTTGACAATGCGAAGTATGCAACTGATTTGAATGAGCATAACGATGTGCTTGTCGGCTATGTAGATGGCATGGCAGGTGTCATAACAGAGCTATGGTTTACGGATGAGTTTATTCAGTCGTTAGCCGATATCGTGTTGAGCGAGAAGGATGCTGTTGTGTCGGTAAATCAGGCACGCCTTGCAGTATATCTTGAGGGCTCGGACTATGATCACAGCTTCGATCCGCTCGGCATGGCTGAGATTATGAACAGCGCGATGGAGCGTGTCGGTATGTATGCAAAGTATGGCGCTGAGCTTTTCGGTATCACCGACTACCCATACGGTCTGGAGTCGTCATACTCGGTTGAGTATGGTGGTTATTTGAACCGTTCGTTGGCGGCATACAGCATGGATATATCAACGCACATCGAGTCGTTGATGAAGGCCGCAGCGGAGAATGTCGACGAAGAGGGTCGTGTCAAGTTTGATAAGTTCGAAGAGGACTACGAGCCAAAGAGTGAGTCGCTGGTAGACTACCGCCGCGTGTATATTGGCCCTGAGGCTTCGGCATGCTTCGGCTTTGACCGTCAGGCTATATATGGCACCGACGGCGAGATTGATGGTGTGAAGAACTCCGCACCTATCACGCTGGATATGACATATACCATCGTGAGATAGTAATAAAGAGTTTTTGTTAAGGAAGATTTAGTTTGCCCATGTATTTATGAGTGGGTACAGCTATTTGAAATAAAGAGACAAGAGTGATGGAGAATTTGGTTATTGTAGAGTCTCCCGCCAAAGCAAAGACTATCGAGAAGTTCCTCGGTAAGGACTTCAAGGTAAAGTCGAGCTTTGGCCATATTCGCGACCTGGCGAAAAAGGGACTCGGTATAAACCTCGATAATGATTTTGAACCGATATATGAAATCCCAGAGGATAAGCGCAAGGTTGTAGATGAACTTTCGCGCATGGCACGCGAGGCAAAGACCGTGTGGCTGGCATCCGATGAGGACCGCGAGGGAGAGGCTATCGCATGGCACCTGGCAAAGGTGTTGAATTTGCCTATCGATCGTACAAAGCGTATCGTTTTCCATGAGATTACGCAGCGCGCAATTCTTGATGCTATCGAGAACCCTCGCACCATCGACCTCAATCTTGTAAATGCACAGCAGGCACGCCGCGTATTGGATAGATTGGTAGGTTTTGAGCTCTCGCCCGTATTGTGGAAGAAGGTGAGACCAGCGCTCTCGGCAGGTCGTGTGCAGAGCGTGGCAGTGCGACTTATAGTGGAGCGTGAGCGCGATATCATCAACTTCAAGTCGGTGGCACAGTATCGTGTGGTTGGTCAGTTCTATGCTGCTGGCGACCCCGACAAGACCCTCTTCAAGGCTACGTTGTCTCAGGGCTTTGAGAGTCGTGTGGAGGCTGAGAAGTTCCTCAATGAGTGTATCGGTGAGTGCTTTACAGTATCGAAGGCTGAGGAGAAGCCTGTGCAGCGTTATGCAGCCCCTCCATTCACCACTTCGACATTGCAGCAGGAGGCGGGTCGCAAACTTGGTATGAGCGTGTCGCAGACTATGTCAGTAGCGCAGAAGCTCTACGAGCAGGGTCTTATTACCTATATGCGTACCGACTCGGTGAACCTCTCGCAGATGGCAATATCGCAGTGCAAAAACGAGATTACGCGTCTCTTTGGTGCTAAGTACTCATACCCTCATAACTTCAAGACCAAGTCAAAGGGTGCTCAGGAGGCTCACGAGGCGATACGTCCTTCGTACATCGAGCGTCAGGAGATTGAGGGTACAGCGGCAGAAAAGCGCCTCTATGACCTTATCTGGAAGCGCACCGTGGCATCGCAGATGGTGCCTGCGGAGCTTGACAGAACACAGATTGTTATCGACCTTAAAAACCGTAAGGAGCAGTTTGTGGCACAGGGTGAGGTTCTTCGTTTCGATGGCTTCATGCGTCTCTACTCGGAGAG
This sequence comes from Alistipes sp., assembly GCA_045637085.1. Classification (GTDB taxonomy): domain Bacteria; phylum Bacteroidota; class Bacteroidia; order Bacteroidales; family Rikenellaceae; genus Alistipes. Next base: position 13,760 of record JAZTYW010000014.1, read on the forward strand.
CGTGGATGAGGATGCTCAGCAGGAGGGCGAGGGTGGCATACTTCCAAAGATGGAGGTTGGTGACAACGTTGTTGCCACAACAATCACTGCATCGGAGCGCTACTCGCAGGCCCCAACACGATATAACGAGGCCGCGTTGGTTAAGCGTCTTGAGGAGCTCGGCATTGGCAGACCATCAACATACGCACCTACGATCACGACAATCATCAACCGTGGTTATGTCGTAAAGCAGAATCGTGATGGTCAGAAGCGTCAGATTGTGCAGCTTACGCTCTCGGGCGATAAGATTGCAGAGAAGCTCGTGACGGAGAGCTATGGCAGAGAGAAGAGCCGTCTTGCTCCAACAGACATAGGTATGATCGTCAACGATTACCTCGAGTCGCAGTTTAAGTCAATCATCGACTACCACTTCACTGCGAATGTGGAGAAGGAGTTTGACCGCGTGGCAGATGGTGAGATTACGTGGACGTCTATGATTTGTGACTTTTACAGCCCGTTCCACCAGCTTGTGGATGCGGCTGTAGGCACGCAGATTGAGCGTGGCTCGCAGTCGGTACGTGTGATTGGTGTAGATCCAAAGACTGGTCAGGTCGTGAAGGCGCGTATCGGTCGCTACGGCCCAATGGTGGAGCTTGAGGGTGTTAATGGCGAGAAGGGTCAGTTCGCATCACTCAAGAAGGGTCAGCTCATTGAGTCGATAACCTTGGAAGAGGCTTTGGAGTTGTTCGCTTTGCCCCGCAACCTTGGCAACTACGAGAATGAGGCGCTTATGGTTGGTCTGGGTAAGTTTGGCCCCTATGTACGCCACGGCAAGAACTTCGCGTCGTTGACAAAGAGTGATGACCCATACACAATCACCTATGAGCGTGCTGTGGAGTTGTTGCAGGAGAGCATCGCAAAGCAGCGTGCGGCATCAGAGCCATTGCGTACCTTCGCGGAGGATCCAAACATGGTGATTAAGAATGGTCAGTATGGCCCATACATCGCATACAACGGCAAGAACTATCGCATACCTCGCGGCACTAAGATTGAGTCGCTCGAATATGCAGATTGTCAGCGTATCGTGGCGAAGACAAAGAAGTAAATGATAGAAAATACATATTACCTTAAAACTATTTTATTATGAAGAAAATCTTTGGTTTGGCACTCGGTCTTATCATGGCTACCGGTGCTATGGCTCAGGAGTTTACTCCAGAGTTTACAGTTGTAAAGGAGAACCCTATTACAAGCATCAAGAACCAGAACCAGGCAGGTACTTGCTGGTGCTACTCATCATTGGCATTCATCGAGTCAGAGCTTTTGCGTATGGGCAAGGGTGAGTATGACTTCTCTGAGATGTTCCTTGTGCACAACACCTACCTTGATCGTGCTGACAAGGCTGTGCGCACTCACGGTGATATCTCTTTCTCACAGGGTGGTTCATTCTACGATGTTATCTACGGTATGGAGACATTCGGTCTCGTTCCTGAGGCTGAGATGCGTCCAGGTGTGATGTACTGCAAGGAGCTCAGCAACCACAACGAGCTTTCAGCTGTTAGCGATGCTGTTGTTGCTGCTATCGCTAAGGGTCGTCACCGTAGCTTGCAGTCAGGTCCTGACGGCGAGATGTTGTGGAAGAAGGCTATCGAGGCTATCCACGATATCTACCTCGGTGTTCGTCCTGAGTCATTCACATACGAGGGTAAGGAGTACACTCCTAAGTCATTCTACGAGTCTTTGGGCTTGAACGCTGAGGACTATGTATCTTTGACATCTTACACTCACCACCCATTCTACACATCATTCGCTCTTGAGATCCAGGATAACTGGCGTTGGGCACAGTCATACAACCTTCCTATCGATGAGTTGATGGAGGTGTTTGACAACGCTATCATGGAGGGCTACACAATCGCTTGGGGTAGCGACGTTAGCGAGAAGGGCTTTACTCGTCAGGGTACAGCAGTTCTTCCAGACGAGGCTGCAGGTAACGACCTTCAGGGTTCTGATATGGCTAAATGGCTCAACCTCACTGAGGAGCAGAAGCAGGCTGCTACTGCAGGTGCTCAGAAGTGGTGCACTCAGGAGGAGCGTCAGCTTGCATATGACAACTGGGAGACTACTGATGACCACGGTATGCAGATCTACGGTATTGCAAAGGATCAGAACGGTACTGAGTACTACATGGTTAAGAACTCATGGGGCGAGGCTGGTACTTACAAGGGTTTGTGGTATGTAACAAAGGCATTTGCTCGTTACAAGACTATGAACATCATCGTTCACAAGAACGCAATTCCTAAGGATATCCGCAAGAAGCTTAACATCAAGTAATTTGCGCTTATAGGGCAGTAATCTGCCACTAATAATATACCGTCGATGGACGTACGTTACAGTACTACCATCGGCGGTATCTTTTGTTTATGGTCGATGTGGTCGATGGGTTAATTTGGTGCTATTTGCCTCTCTCTATATATTGTGGTGGGTGGTGCGTAATCTGCTTTTCTGGCATGTCCTGGATGCCCTTCCTCAGTAGATGTTCGCATCTTGGTATAGTTTTTGATTATGCGGGTATAAAAATTTTTAGCTTGCACTTATAAGATATTTGTCTTATTTTTGCACAAGAAAACTAAAACAAGTATAACCAATAAAGACTAAGATATTATGACAACGAAATTCTATAAGTGTAACAGATGTGGCAATGTAATTGAGAAGGTGGTAGACTCACGAGTACCAGTAATCTGCTGTGGTGAGAAGATGGAGGAGCTAATCCCCAACACTGTGGATGCAAGTGGCGAGAAGCATGTTCCCGTGGTTACTGACCTTGGCGATGGTCGCATCAAGGTTGAGGTGGGTAGCGTACATCACCCCATGGAGGAGGCGCACCACATCGCTTTCATCTACGTTGAGACCGAGCGCGGTGGCATCCGCGTAAACCTCAAGGATGAGCCTGTGGCTGTGGTATATGTTGGTGATGAGAAGGTGACAGCGGTCTATGAGTACTGCAACTTGCACGGCCTTTGGAAGACAGAGCTATAATAGCAAAAACATAGTAATATATAGGTGAGAAGAGTGAATATAAAGTGTATTTTGTCGTTACGCTTGCCCTCAAAATGCTCATTTACGCTCAGTAAACTCCGCTTTTTCGGGCTTCGCAAGCCTAAAACTACATCTTTTTATTCACTCTCTTAGGTTAAGGGGATTGGCTAAGTTACTTTTTAGTCAGCCCCTTTTTTGTGAGGCTATTAATACGATTAGCTAAATAGAGGTCTACTTACTACATTTTGAGAGCCAGCGACGCAGAGGCGTGTCGTATAACCTGAGGCAAAGGTATGCCAATGCTATGCTTGATGCGATTACCAGAGTTGCTGCTGGCCAGCACTCTTTCAGCGTGTATATATCATTTTTGATTAGCCAAGCGTAGAAGATGTACATCAACGGATAGTGCACGATGTAGAGTGGATATGAAAGCTCCCCAAGAAATCTGTTTACTTTCTGGGTGTGGCCACTTGCTGTGCCGCACGCGCCCAACCATACAATAATCGGGAATATGAGAGCTATGCACACAAATTCATACAAGCTGTTGAGGCTGATGTAGCTGTTGGACGGGATGTATGGCACTGCATAGAGTGCGAAGAGCGCGCAAGAGCATATCCAGAATATACCCTTTACCTCTCTTGGTCTAAATGTGCGCGCGAGTAACATTCCCATGCTAAATGGGAAGAGCATCCTAATGAATCCTCCCCAGAAGTTAACCCTATCTATTGTCCAGCCCACTCCAATCATATCATATTGCGAGATGTCTCCGATGAAGAACCATGCGTGTGCCGTGCCAAGAAGCAGAGTGAAGAGCGCCAGTGCTTTGGTGGACATCCTGCGCAAGAATAGGGCGTAGCATATATTGCCGATATACTCGAAAAACAGAGACCATGTGGGACCGTTTAGTGGAAACATCTCGCCATTGCCGCGCACTTCATAAGGCACGCCTGGGATTGCTGGTATCATACACATTGTTAGCATCAGAGCTACCATGACCCAACTTGTTGGGGCTATGCCTCCGTCCCAACTCTCGCAACCTACGGCGATAAATGCTATGACGCCTATCACAGCTCCCATTATCAACATGGGATGAAGGCGTATCAGACGACGCTTGAAGAATCCTCCGAGCGAAAGCTTGCCCCAACGGTCATCATAAGCGTAGCTGATTACAAATCCTGAAAGTATGAAGAAGAAGTCAACGGCTATATGACCATGATTTAGGGTGGTTATAACTCCGCTGCCCACACCATCACTTGCTTCAGCAAAGGCAAGACCCTCAAACAGATGATATATGAGAACAAGCAATGCCGCCATGCCGCGTAGTCCGTCCAGCAGTTCATAGTGAGGCTTTGTGTCTGCAAAGGTGTATGATGTGGTGGTGTCTCTTCTTTTCATTAAGAAAGTGTTGATTTGGGCTGTGGAAGATGAATTCCGTTTTTCGATGCAAATATACGAAATATTGAGCAAACTATATCTATGGTTGCTTTTGTGTGAAACTACTTAACTTAGAATGGTATGCTCTATGCTGAGACTTTTGAGGTGGAGCATTCCACAACAGGCGAGGCCATCTCGTTAATTAGAGGGTTGAGTTTTAGGGAGTTTAAGGAGTTTAGGGAGAGTGGTTATCAATAATAATGCGGGTATTATCAATACCCGCATTGTTGTTTTTGGTGGAGGCGGTGGTCACTGATAGCGACAACGCCATTGCTAATTACTCTCTACTAATTACTCTCTAACGTAGTGGGGCATCTCGGCGGGAATTTCAAGTGAGAACTCCACGAGACCCGCTACCTCGCCCGACTCATACCATGGAGTCTGGTAGATGAGCTTGCGGATGCCACGCTTCTCGATGGTGTAGGCGTTATTCTCACCATTCGTAATAAGGCGGTTGATAATCTGGCGTGAACGCTCCGAGTGGCAAGGTATCATCGACTTGTCGCGCACATCGCCATTAACCTCTATCGAGCGCTTGTTCTGGTAGAGTACTACGCCATCAAGGTCGCAGACTGTGATAGCGCATGTCTTGAGTGTGTCGCCCCATGGGCAACGGATGTCATCAAAATTCATAATAGTATCGGGTTTAGTTAATTCTATAAGCATTGCGCACGCCCTTGATGCGGCGAAGTGAGTGGAGCAGCATATCCACAATGCTGCTGCTTGCCACCTCAACGGTAAGCTGTGCTGAAACCATGCCGTCGCCCTTAGGAGTATAGTTGATTCCGCGCACCGAGAGCTTAAGCTCCTTGGTTGCCGTATCCATAATCGTCGTAGCAAGGCCTGGTATGTCGGCAGCAGTGATGGCTACGGTGATGCGGAAGGCTCCAATAGCATCGTCCCTCCAGCGAGCCTCCATAACGCGATAGGGGTAGCGTTCACGCATACGGCGAGCATTGGGACAGTCGCTGCGGTGGATGGTGATGCCCGTATTGATGGTTACAAAGCCGAAGATGTCATCGCCCTTGATGGGGTTGCAGCAACGACCAAGTTTATACTCTATATTATTAATGCGTTCGTCGATAACGAGGGCATCGGTTCGACGGGGAACGTCGGTCTCCCGCTCCTCCCTTAGGCGTGCCTTGCGCTCCTCTACCTCGGCAGCAGCCTGACGACGCTCCTCGTCAGCCTCGCCCGAGAGCCAGCGCGTGAGCACCTCCTTTATGGTTGCGATATCGACCTTCTGGTCGGCTATAAGCGTGTACAGGTCGTTTCCTCGGCGAACCTTAAAGTATTTGCAAAGGTAGGCGACTGCCTCATCTATGGCGATGTCGAGCTTCCAGTTCTTGAGCTTACGCTCGAGCTCCTCGCGACCCAGGCGGGCATGCTTCTGCTGCTCCTCGCGCAAGAAAGCGCGTATGCGTGTGCGTGCCTTCTGCGTAACGCATATCGATAGCCAGTCGGCCTTGGGAGTCTGATCCTTGCGTGTTAACACCTCGCAAATGTCACCATTGTGTAGTGGCTCCTTGATAGGTACAACGCGGCCTCCAACCTTGCCGCCTACGCATATAGCACCAAGAGAGGTGTGGATGTCGAAGGCGAAGTCGAGGACTGTGGCGCCATCGGGTAGTTTGCGTATGTCACCAGAGGGTGTGAAGACGAATATCTCGCCCGTAGATTGCTTGGTGTCAAAGCGGTGTACGATAGACTCTGATGTGGTGTCCTCAAGGAGTGTGCGCAGGCGCTGCAACCACTCCTCAGCACCCATGCCGCCCTGTTTTACGCCCTTATAACGCCAGTGTGCTGCGATACCGCGCTCGGCAACCTCATCCATACGCTCGGTACGTATCTGCACCTCGACCCACTTGCCGCCACCAGCCGAAACGGTGGTGTGGAGCGACTCGTAGCCATTTGACTTTGGAATAGATATCCAGTCGCGCATACGCTCTGGGTTGGGCGTATAGAGGTCGGTGACGTGTGAAAAGACTGTCCAGCAGAGTCGCTTTTCGCTCTCCTTGGGGCAGTCGATGATGATGCGCAGAGCGAAGATGTCGAATACACCATCGAAGCCTACCTTCTGTTTACGCATCTTCTGGAAGATGGAAAAGACGGACTTTGTGCGGCTCTTGATGTGGTACTTGACGCCATCGCGGTCGAGCAACGTGCGTATTGGGGCAAGGAAGCGCTCGATGAATGCCATGCGCTCAGCCTCGCTCTCCTTAAGTTCGTGGACAATATGGTTGTATGCCTCGGTCTCGAGGTACTTCAACGAGAGATCCTCAAGTTCGCTCTTGATGCTGTACAGACCCAGCTTATGGGCAATCTGTGCATAGAGATTTAGGCTCTCCCAGCTCTTCTTGCGGCGCTTCTTCTCGGGAAAGAGGTCGAGAGAACGCATAACCTCGAGGCGGTCAGCAAGCTTGATAAGTATCACGCGAGGATCCTCAGAGTAGGATACAATCATGTCTCGGAAATCGGATGCTTGCTCCTTGGATGCCTTGAGTTTGATATCCGAAATCTTACACAGCGCAATGGCGATGCCCAGCACCTCCTCGCCATAGTCTCGGGTTATGACCTCGGAGATGTCGTTGAGCATCTCTGGGTGGTGCTGCGACACTATACGCACAACATCGTGTATGATGGCGGCGATGGTTGAGTTACGGCCAAGACCTACCTCCTCAACCACGATGCGTGCTACAGCAACGCCATGGTCGAGCATGGGGCTATTGTCGTAACGTAGTGCACCAAACTTTTCAAGGTGCTCCGCAGCAAAGCGTAGCGCGCTATCGACCATGCTTGCAGAGTTGGCTGAAAATGTTGTCGCTACAACATTGCGAAAGTTGGTATATCTCTCCAATATGCTATTGCTCATATCAGTTTAGTTTTTGTCGTTGGGTTTGTGTACTACAACAAGGTCATCATCTCCAATGGCATAGAGGTGGTATTCCTTGTCGTTAACAAGACTCCTGGCAGGAATGCGCTCCACCTCGAGGCCCGCATCGCGCAGTCGTTCGTCATAGTCAAGACCGTAAACGCGGCGGTGGTCATACTGACCGAAGAGGCGTGTGCGCTCATTGGGGTCGGTGATCGAGTCATCCTCAAAAGTCGTGGCACGTGACCTATCCTCAGGTACAAGCATTATGCCCCAACCGCCTGGTTTTAAGATGCGGTGCAACTCCCTGAGGGCCAGCCTGTCATTGACGACATGTTCGAGGAGGTGGTTGCATATCACCACATCTATAGAACGTTCCGCAAGCGGAATATGTTGTACGTCGAAGTGCATATCTGCAAGTGGCGACTCCAAATCAGCGGTTACGTATCGCTCTTTGCACTCTTTATAGTGTTGTTGGAAGTGGCGCATAAGCGAAACCTCGGGAGCAATGTGAAGCAGACGAGGATGGGTGGCGAAGAGGTCGCTATGACGCTCCAGCCAGAGCCATATCATGCGGTGACGTTCCAGCGACAGGCAGCGCGGACACAGGGCATCCTCGCGTGAGGTAACATAGCCGTAGGGTAAGAACCTGCGGCGGCGAACTCCACAGATGGGGCACTCTCTGCCGCGACCAATGTAGCCGAGACCCATAATGGGCACGGCAAAGCCTGCCATGCGCTGAAGCCAGCTGCGTGGAATGTGGTTCAAAGCCCAGCGTATAGCACTCTTTAGCATAGCCTAAAAGGGTGTCGAGGTAATCTTGTCGAGCTCATCCTTGGTGATGGTGAGCTGTCTGCGGCACTCGGCAACGAGGTCGTTGGCGCGTTTCACGGTGGGGGCGAGATCGCTAATCTCCACCTTGCCACTGCGCAAATTCTCCAATATCTGCTCCAACTCCTTAATCGCCTCGGTGTAGGTGATTGTTATCTTTGTTGACTTCTTAGCCATATCTCAAGTGTTGTTAGTTTTTAGGTGTTATACTTCTAATCTCTGCGCCTACAACGCCATCAAGTAGTTCAACATCAATGTTATCGCCTATCTTGGCATCGCTGATGCTTTTGAGTACACCATCCTGGTTGCGTGCTACGGCAAAACCGAGACGAAGTATGTTGTCGATAGAGTAACTTTTGAGGTTGTGCTCAATGTTTTTAAGGTGCTGCTCATTTTCGCTCATTATCAGCTCAATTCGGCTGTATATGCCGCTTTTTATGAGGTCTATACGGTTGAATTGCTCATTTATGTTGGCTGTGGCAAGGCGCGCGATGTCGTTTCCAAGCCCATAGATGCGCATCTCCTCGCCGTGGAGACGATTCTCGATGATGGTTGCTATCTCCTTGGCGTAGTCGTCAATAGTGTTCATCTCGTAGTCCACCATTTCGACAAGTTTTGTGGCGACGGCTGTTGGTGTCTTAAGTGAGGTGTGTGCAACCATGTCGACAACCGAGACATCCTTGTCGTGGCCTATGCCCGAGAAGATGGGCAACGGGAACTGTGCAACATGCGTGGCGATAAGGTATGAGTCGAAAAGAGCAAGATCACTTGTAGAACCACCTCCTCGGATAATGGCAACAATATCGAACTCATCCTCTCTGTCTGCAATCTCATGAAGTGCTTGTATGATGCTCTCCTCGGCAAGTTCGCCCTGCATAAGGCTGCGGAAAAGTGTGGTCTTAAAGCGATATTGACTGCGGCGCAGCTCGTTCATAAAGTCTTGATAACCAGCTGCCGTGTCGCTGGAGATGATGGCGATGCGCAGCGTGGGGCGGGGTAGCTCGAGCTCGTGGTTCATATCCCATACCCCCTCGCTTTGCAGACGTGTGATGGTCTCGCGGCGACGACGCTCCACCTCGCCAAGTGTGTAGCGGGGGTCGAGGTCCACAATCTGCAAGGAGAAGCCATATATCTCATGGTAGGTGACAATCACACGAACAAGAACGCGAAGACCTGCGCGTAGTGTCGTCCCTGTAGCTGCCTCGAACATCGATGCCATGGGCAGGTATGCCGACCTCCATATCACAGCACGAGCCTCCGCGCGGGGTACTCCATCTGTAGTACCCTTCTCAACAAGGTTGAGGTAGCAGTGTCCCGAACGGTTAACCTTAAGCTCGGAAATCTCGGCACTTATCCACAGAGGCTCATGGAAACGACCCTCGAGCGTCAGACGCACCATGCGCTGAAGATCGAGAAGTGTCAGATTCTGCTCGGGAGTAGGTGTCAAGTTATTCATCGCGCTTAGTATTAACGGATTATGACGTATGGCTCTTTGGGTATCTGCTTGCCGACGGGGAGTTGTATGTTGACCAGCTCGAGGGTCTCGACAGGCTTGCCGTCACGCATGGCAGGTTGCCATCGTGGGGCTGTATCTATCGCTTTTGTCACGCGCTTGAGAAACTGGCGCGAGGTCGTCGATAGTATCTCGGCGATGGTAGCTGTGCCATCTTCGGCAATGGCGATGCGTAGGGATGCTCGCTCGGCGGGCATATTGCTGTTCCACTTTACGCTCTTGGCAAGGTATGAGGTGAAGTTGCCAATGCCATCGGCAGAGAATGTGGCAGGTGTGTCGTAGATGAGGCGTACGACGATAACACCCTCAGAGGCTGCAAGTCCCCATGTGGCAATGGTATCCTCGTCGGCAGGGAGTACATCGATAGACTCGATGTCGCTCTGCGGAATGTTATCGATGCTCTCCACAACCTTGCCGTTAACGACATAGAGGGGTTGTTGCGCCATGAGTGTCGTGGCGCACAGCATGATTGTGAGTATGGTAGAGGCTAAACGCATTACTTATCTTGTTACAACTTGAATTTGTACGATATGCCGAAGATATGGCGGAATTCATTCTCCTGAAGATAACCCTTCAAGTCGCCCTTATTGCCTTTATAGTCAATGTTATAACCTCGGTCATAGTCGAAATAGTAGTAGAAGTCGAGACGATGGTTGCGTGAGATGCGGAGTTTCGCACCGACACCCGCACGGTAGCGAGTGATGTAGTTGTCGCATGACAGTGTCGCACTCTTGTAGTTGGGAACAACCTTGGGTGCATTGAGTGTGTTGTGAAGCTCAAACAGCACGTATGGAGTCCATTTTGTGTGGCGTATCTTATACTCCGCCATTAGTCGCGAACGGAGGATAACCGCACTCTTGGGCTTCTCAAAGAGGTTTACAGAGTCGGTGCGGATGGTTGTCTGCAAACGCTCGCGCAGCGACAACTCAACGCGGCCAACCTTAAGGTTGCCTGTTGCGTTGATATTAAATCGGTGGCGGGGCATATCCCAACTTTGTGCGTCGCTCTCGTAGCCGTTGATCAGAATGTAGTCGGCACCAACACTGAAATGTTTGCAAATCTCATATTTCGCACCTACGCTTGTCTGAATGCGGTCAACAGAGCCAAAGTCGTTGTTGAGGCGCAGCTGCACGCCAGCCTCGAAGGACAAATCGTCGATGGGCTCCCACTCGAACGAGCCCTCTACGCGACCACGAAAATCGTTGGTATTAACAACTTCTGGGGCGGGGACATCCTGAGCCATCGCTGTTGATGCACAACAGAGAACGAGGGTTAATATGCATATAAAACGTCTCATAGAGCTTAATTGTTAAATGCGTTTTTCTCATTTATCTTCAAGGTGCTGTCCATAGTAGTAGACTCACCCTTAGCTGGTGTATAATACACCTTAATGAAGGCTACATCGCGTAGAAAATCAACATTGCCAATCTCTACACGGTTGACCTTGTGACCGAGGCGATGCTCGAGGTCTGCGATAAGCCTCTCTCTATTCTCGGGGCGGATAAGCTCTATGCGCTCATAGCATACGAGGCGCGATACCTCACGCTTGCGATTGACTCCATACTCCACAAAGGCGAGGAGTGCCAAAAGCAGTATGTTGGCGAGGATGAGCTGGTCGTTGATGCTATTGATGCCATTGATAACCGAGGTAGCAATGGTCACGAAAAGGTAGGTCATCTCGCGAATGGGGACCATCTCCGTGCGGTAACGCATAATGCCGAAAATCATGAAGAGACCCAGACCAACGGTGATGTCAAGGCTCACGCCTCCCATAAAGTAGAGAAGCATAAATACTGCCGCAGAGAAGAGCATAAAGGTGATTGAAAATCCCTTGTGGCGTCCCTTGGGGTAGTAGAAGAACCATATCACAGCTGAGCACATCAGGATATTGAAAAGAAACTGTATCGAGAGGTGCATAGCGGGTGCAAGGTCGAGAACCGACAGATCGATAATGCTATGGCTGGCGCGTTCCAATGCGTTGATCTCCTCGTCTAACAACTTGGGTGGAATCTCTAATATCAGTGTGTTCATAATGGTTGAGTGTTTTTATTTCGACTGATTTACAATGTATTAGTGTCGTAGCCCTTTTTGAAGGCGCTTCTCAATGTCGCGCACCTTTGCCTTGAAGCGATTGCTCTTGATGCCCTCAACAGTGAGTGTTGTGCCGAGGCAATATTTGCTGACCTTCAGAGGTGCTATGTGCATATCCCGCATCATCAGTTTTGCACTGGATTGTATGTTACCATCCTGCTTGAGCTCGACAATAGCCATGCCTGGAATCGAGGCTTCGGTGTCGCTGCGTATATCCTTATAGCGTAGTGCAAGGTCTATGGTCAGTCGCTCCGTAAGCTTAGGATTGACAAGCGTGATGCGCACGAAACATGTCGAGAGTGCGGGTGAGATAGAGTGGTAGGGGTAACGTGCATACTCAGCATAGAGGGCCATGGCGCTGTCGTTATCCCCAAAGTTCAGCATCTCGGAGTGTGCTATCTCTGTGCGACGCTTCTTGGTGCGACCACGATTGCTCTTGTTCTTAATCTCAACGAACGACATCCCCGACTCCGTGTATGTGCGAGTGCGAATCTTTTGGCGTGTGAGTTGGCGATTGTGGTGTGTGATGTACATATCACGCTCCGCAGTGTCGTAGTAGAGGGTGTAGTAGCGGCAGGCGCGTGCATCACCGATGATCTGCACGCGGTAGCCCTCGCTCTTTGCGCGTTCGAGAAGTGTGATAACCTCATCCTCGGAGAGTACATACTTGGTATCGATGCGGTTCATTAGCTTCACGCAACGCATCTCCTCAAGCGTGATGGTGGGCATAGTGCGCCACACATCAAGAGTGTTGAGTACCTCGTATGTAAATCTCTGTAAAGTCATTGTTATTCAAACTTATACTCAAACTTTCGGTAGGAGTTGAGCTTGCCATCTGCCGCATAGTTCATGCGTCGTGTGCAAACTCCATTGGCATCGTACTCGAAGGTGCGAATCTTCGAGACTCTGTTTCGCTCATCGTAGACAACCTCCTTTATCAACTGCCCCGAAGAGTTATACTCATAGATGTTGCGCCATGCGAGGCGTGTGCCGAAGTCGCTATACTCAGCCTCCTCAATAAGCTCGCCTTTGGCATTGTAGACCTCAGCATGGTCTATCCAACTCTTCTTGCCGTCGGGTGTGGTCTTCCACTCGTTGACGGTGAGCTGCCTGCCCTTGGCGCGTGCCATAGCTGCACGGTCAGGACTCTGCGCCAGAGTCATGGTTGCGCCTGCGAAGAGTAGCGATAATATGATGGCTATGTGTTTGAAACTCATCGGTTCTAGTGTTTCGAGTAAATAAAAACGACCAAGCCCACAGAGGAGCTTGGTCGAAATATCGGGCAGTTGCCCAAGGTCTATATTCTACCTCTATCTCCCTCTTGTCAACTACAACTCGCTCTCCTTCAAGCGCTCTGCGTTCTCGGCCACGATAAGCTGGTCGATGACATCCTGAATGTCACCATCCATGAATGCAGAGAGGTTGTAGATTGTATAGTTGATACGGTGGTCGGTGATACGACCCTGTGGGTAGTTGTATGTGCGAATCTTTGCAGAACGGTCACCTGTTGACACCATGGTCTTACGCTTCGACGCAATCTCATCAAGATACTTAGAGTACTCGAGGTTAAATACTCGGGTACGCAACTCCTCAAAGGCCTTGTCGAAGTTCTTGAGCTGTGACTTCTGATCCTGACACTGTACGACAATACCTGTGGGGATGTGTGTAAGACGGATAGCCGAATATGTGGTGTTAACCGACTGACCACCAGGGCCTGATGCACAGAAAATATCCTTACGGATATCGTTCATAGAGATCTCGATATCGAACTCCTCAGCCTCGGGCAACACTGCAACAGATGCCGCAGAGGTGTGTACACGACCCTGAGTCTCGGTCTGGGGCACACGCTGCACGCGGTGTACGCCCGACTCATACTTCAATGTGCCGTAAACGCTCTGACCTGTAACCTTGAGGACAACCTCCTTGTAACCACCCGCAGCACCATCTGATGATGAGGTGATCTCATAACGCCAACCCTTTGACTCGATATACTTGGTGTACATGCGGAGAAGGTCGCCAGCAAAGATCGCTGCCTCGTCACCACCGGTACCACCACGAATCTCGACGATTGCATTCTTGTCATCCTGGGGATCCTTGGGGATAAGAAGAAGCTTAATCTCCTCCTCCATCTTCTCGATGGCGGGCTCGAGTGTTGCTACCTCCTCACGTGCTATCTCGCGGAACTCCTCGTCCTTCTCGTTTGCAAGCACATCTTTCGCTTCGGCGAGGTTGGCAAGAGCTGTGCGGAAACGATCTGCTGTCTCCACAATGGGCTCGAGCTCCTTGAACTCCTTGGTGAGCTGAATGAACTGCTTTACATCGGCAATCACCTCGGGGTCGGTGAGCTTCTGGCCAATCTCCTCGTACTTGATCTTCAAACCGTCAAGACGAATAAGTATTGAATTGTCTGCCATAAAATGTTTATCTGTGTTTTGGGGCTTTACCCTATTAATAATATTCCGTGCGCAAATATAACGAAAATTTTTAATATTCCGTGCATTAATTCGCTCTCTTTGAGCGAGAGTTGTAATTGTGTCCCTGTTGCGCTAATTTATTGATAGTTAAATCATTTGATATTTTTCTAAAATTTATAGTAAAAATATTTAACAAAAACTCTTGACAAAGGCATTTTGATGTTGTATATTTGCACTGTAATTCGAGTTGCAAGTGTGTGTTAGGTTTCGTGTGAGATAGAAATTGTTTAAAGTTATTAACATTTGTAAAAGTGTGTAAAATAGTGATATAGTCTGTTTTATTATCATTAATTAACATCTTGTGAACATATTTATTAACATTTGTTCGGTGTCGTCGTTTGATGGCGCCATGGGGATTACATCGCAAGTTTTATAAAATTAAAATATTTAATATGAGATTCGTTTATATACCAAATCAGGGTGCATCGTGGCGAGAGAGGTTGGAGTATTATTTCTCAACTGATACAGCTCAACCGATTGATGTGTCGGTGGAGATTATCTATGCTACGTCGTTGGAGGTGATTGGTAGCATGAGGCTCTACAACGTGACAAAGGGTAGGGTAAACATTGCGCCTTACATAGCCAGTCAGGTTTCGCTCGTGCCGGTGCGTAATAATGGCAAGGTGTCGGTCTATCCATCGCCTTCAGCAATAGCTGTAATCGTAAGGATCAATGGTGTGGAGTCTGAGAGTCGCGTCTTTTTTCGCTCAAAATTCAATCCCGCTGTGTCGGAGATGCTGACGGAGCACAGGGCGAGCGATGAAGTAGAGTTTGGCGACGTGGTGAGATTGACAATTCATGCCAAAGAGGCGCTGAGATTGACGGTGTCGTATAATGGTGTTTCGGGTATGAGTCCATACGATTATTCTGTGCGCACGAATGGTTTTCCGATGGAGGTTACGCTGCCGACCAGAGATTTGAAAGAGGGTGCTGAGATGGTTGTTACGGCACGATATGAGGATGGTACAATGCAGAGTGTGAGGTATAAGATTGTGCCGCGTGGGTCGTCGTCATGCCGTTTGCTATGGTATAACCCCAGCGGAGGTGTCGAGACCTATACGTTTTGTCATCGAATCCGATTGGGCTATGGCGTTGATGTGAGGGAGTTGGTGGAGTGTGATGGCAAGCCAAGCAGAATGGCGGATGGGCGTGTGGAGTATCGTCTCTGCTCGGGCTCGGATAGTAGTGCAAATCTGGAGCGCGTAGCCCGATTGCTGCTCTCGCCAGTAGTCTACAAGGAGCGTGGAGTGGAGTTTTTGGAGGTGACGGTAGATTCGCGCGAGGTGGCATTTGATAGTAAGGGTCAGCTACACGTTGTGTCACTCGACATCAGCGAGAAGTGGAAAGGGGGTGAGATATGGTAGTGTTGCGCATAGATGATACGCAGTGTAATGTCCGTGAGGAGAGCGTCAGATTGCCTCGATATAGTGCCAAATGCTTTGAGGGTGTGCAAGGCTGGCGCGATAATGTGGAGATGACGGTTGAGGTGGAGGCTACGGCAGATGTTATGGAGCTTATGGGTCATCCGGAGGATGTGCATCGCGCGACGGAGTTTAATGCATCGAAGCATAGTGGTGTTGTGGAGGTGGATGGTGTGCCTATGTTCGAAGGTGAGGCAACTGTGCGTGGTGTCGAGAGGGTGAAAAATGTCATCTACTATCGCGTACACATTCGTGCCTTGGGGCATGAGTGGGCGCATAAGATGGCACAGACAAGGCTCAGGAACAGCAATGTAGATGCTTCGGTGACGATGACACTCGATGGCATTGAGTCAACGTGGAGTGGAGAACAGATGGTTAGGATGTTGCCGCTTCGCTATGACAGCTACCCCGAACCCGAGGATACGGGATTATATACTGCACAGCAACTGCTTATGCCCAATGACTACTACCCATTTATTTCGGTGAGTGAGCTGTTGGCTCGATCTATTCAGGATGGAGGTTATAGGCTGGAGAGTCGGTTCCTCGGTAGTCCGCTGTCGCAACGACTGATGATGAGTGGAGCATATAGGCGTGTTGATACATCGCTGCTGGTGTCAAAAATGGGTTTTAAGGCGATGCGAACTACCTCTACGACGGCTACTGCGGGTGAGGATGGTAGAGTCTACGCCTGGCTGCCTGTCATGGCATCGAACATAGGTGCGATAGTGGATACGGTGAACCCCGCCGCGGTGGATGATCAGGGCAATGACATGGAGGGGGCGTATAGCAATGGAGGTTGCTTCACATTTGATGAGGGTAGGCCCGTGTTTACTCCGAAGCGTGAGGTGAATGTGGCGTTCGATATGCATCTGCGCTACACGACCGACTACAGAATTGCCTCGTCGCGATACTTGCAGGGATTTACGCAGTTGCACCTGGCAAATGGATGTAATATCGAAGTGAAGTTGCATAATCCGTTTGTCGATGTGCGTAATTCGGTCTCGGCAAACATAATGTATCGCCTGTTCATCTTCGATTATGACCCTGCGTGCAACTACATGCTCGAGGGTTATGGAGTGGTGAATACGAGGGTTAGTTCGGTGGTATTTACTCGCACCAATATCAACGCTACGAAGTTGATGGTTAAGCGCCCTGGTGTGGCTGAATTTGAGGAGTTTGATGGCGATTGGGCACTCTACGGAGGATATGTCTACGAGACGGGGCAGCGTGATGTGGTGGTTAATGTACGCACTCCGTTTGAGAGGATCACGCCAACCTCGCCGAAGCGTTTTCAGTCTCTCTATTTTGGTGGCGCGGCGGAGGGACAACAGATGACTCTGCACAGTGGGTGTAGCATCGAACCAATATTCGGGGGTGCTATGGGATATGGCGAGACGGCAACGTTTGAGGATGTGGCAAATGTGGATATCTCGCAGGCAGAACTGCTGGAGGCTGTAGCACAAATGTTCAACCTGCGATTTTACAGCCATGCACCATCGAAAACCCTATTCGTGGAGCCATACGACAACTTCTATGGTGTAAACGAGGTCGATTGGCGAGGTCGTCAGGTGGGTGAAAAGCAGTCTGTAACGGAGTGTGTTGCGGAGAGTTACGGGCAGACGGTGCTCTGTTATCAGCCTGCGGATGGTGCTGCGGCGCGCTATGCACAAGAGGAGTGCGAGTTGGGTGCTTGGGACTATCATGTTGATAACTATGCCGCCAAGCGTAGTGTGGAAAGGGTTGTCAACCCCCTCTTTCGCCCCACTGCCTCCTTTACTGGTGCGACATCATCGGCGCCCTCGGCGATGGTGCTCACGGTGGGTGATCGCGATATGCTTTCGGATGAGGGGTATGTCTCGCCGCGCATAGTCTTGTACTACGGAGTAAAACCACTGCCCGATGGCGAGTACTGGCCATCTCCAGATGGTGACGAGGGCTATCCCATGGCGGCATTTCACTCTATGGAGAGTGGCGAGACGCTCTGCTTCGATGATAGGGATGGCTGTATGGGGTTGCACAACTTCTATGACACATTCCTTGAAGAGAGAGCAAAGCGACAGAGGTTGGAGTGTGATATACGACTCACGCCCATGGAGTATGCTGCGCTGTTTGATCCGTATGGTAGTGGTGCGATGCTGCGCTCACATTTTCGTCTGGATGTCTGCGGACAAGAGGCACTGTTTAGGCTCGAGGCGATAGAGGAATATGATTTCCGTACGCATACGTCACACTGTGTATTTATGCGTAGACTCGCTGATTAATAACATTTTAAACCAATAACTCTATGTTTGACTATCGCAATGCTGTGCAACGTTCCGAGTCTCGCGCCTCGCGTCGATATGAACGCCTCATAGGTATGCTTATACATCACGATATGCTCGATTTGTCGAGGCTTGAGAAGAGAGCAATACACCGTCGTGTGGTAGAACTAACAAAGCGTTATCGCCGTAAGTGTGTCGCTATGGATATGGTGGCTAATGAGATGTGCTGCTCATATCAGAAGGTGCGTGGTGCAGTCTACGAAATCAATAAACAACAATCAAATTTTAAAACAATGGAGTCAGTAATCAAAATCAAAAATGATGCAGAGGTTGCGACGATTGACATTGAGGGTACAATTGGACTCTCGGAATCGTGGCAATTTGACAACCCGGAGAGCCGTGTGGCGACATACGAGCGCTTTAAGGAGTGTGTGGCACGTATTGCCAACATCAAGAATAAGCAGGTGCGTGTCAACATCCGTTCAACTGGCGGTGATGTAAATGATGCTATGCTCATCTACGAGGCTTTGCGAGCAACGGGTGCACATGTGACAACATGCTGTTATGGATATACAGCCTCGGCAGCGACAATCGTGGCGCAGGCTGCGAGCGAGGGGTGCCGATATATAGCCTCAACATCACTTTATCTCATTCACAACTCGATATGTTCGGTAGAGGGTAATGCCGCGGAGATAGAGGCAGAGATTGAGTTGCTTCGTCAAACCGATGAGCGCATTGCTGAGATATATGCTCGCCACTCGGGACGCGATAAGCAGGAGATGGCTACGCTTATGTCGGAGAATGGCGGTCGAGGCCGCTGGTTATCGCCAGTTGAGGTTGTGGAGGCAGGTCTCGCCGATGCCGTTGAGGGAGAGGTGGCTCGCGAAAGTGATAATAGAGAGGCAGAACGACCCAAGAATAAGGGCGTGGCGACGCTTCTTAACATCCTGGGATTGGGTGGCGATAAGGGTGGCGCGCCCGAGTCGATGGATGATATTAACTACATATCTCATGATGGTGTTGTTGTCGCAAATGCTATACAAACGCTCTCGTCGGGTATCGCCTTTGAGGAGAGACAGAGCAGTGTCAAGCCTACAACTGTTAAGGATGTGGAGGATCCTCGCCTTGGTGAGATGCAGTGTGATGAACGTAAGCGAGCCTACGACAGTGATGCAAAGTCTATTAGACTGAGATAGGAGCATACAAAAAAGTAATTAGTGTGCATCCTAAACAATTAATAATAAACCTTTTATAAACAAACTAAACCTTACTACTATGGGATTAATTGAAAACACAAAGACCTATAAGGGTCAAGATCTTGAGACAATCTTCTTCCGTCCTATCTTTGCCGGTGAGAACGCCGAGCAGTTGGGTATTCGTACGCTCTATAACATGCCTACGCCAACAACGATTCACATGTGGAGTCCCTCTACGGAGATTTTGGATGAGTACGACACAGGTTGGAGTGGCGGAAGTGCATCTGTGCGACAGCAGAAGACAATCGAACTCTTCAAGGTCAAGGCGGAGACAAGTTTTACATCGGCAGACTACTTCCATCAGGTATATGAGAATATCATAGGTCGTGCCAATGTGAATCTCGGTGACTTGACAGGAACGGAGCTTGAGCAGGCCGAGACAGAGATGTTCCGCCGTGCTATTGCTGAGAGTGTGCGTGTGACAATGTGGATTGGCGATGTTGATGCTACGCGTTACAACCGCTTTAATGGCTTTCTTACGCTTATCATGAAGTATACCTCCATGTCGCCAAATATGAATGTTGTGGATTGCAGAGACCTGCCTGTAAGTCCCGATAATGTCATTGAGGTGTTGCAGCGTACGTGGACAGCTGCGCCTCCCGCACTCAAGGCTCTTAAGTCGGATGGAAATCTTGCCTATTTCGTCACCACTGATATCTACGACGCATACGAACAGTATCTCGACCAGTTTGGTGCGGATTCTACCTATATCGATGTCATGACAGGCCGTCGTGAGCTTATGTATCATGGTATTAAGATCGTGGATATGGGCATATCGCAGTTCTTGCATATGCGTAGTAATAAGCCACAGACATACTGCATTCTCACGGATCGTCGCAATCTTGTTCTTGCTGTGAACACTGCCGACTATCCCGGCTCGGAGGTGAGAATGTGGTATAACCCCGACGAGATGGAGAATCGTCAGCGTGCTGTCTTCATGGTGGGCTGCGAGGTGTTGGATGAGCAGTTGCTTGTGGTAGCAGATTATACTAACGCTTAAAGTTGTTAATCATGGCTGAAAAAGAGAATATTTGGCGTGTGTCATCTACGCGCAACCGTGCCGAGCCCATTTTGGGCTCTGGCATGGCGGCACCAGGTGTGGCCGAAAGGGTGTGGAACTGGGGCGATAACAATATGTTGCCATACGCACTGTCGCTCATAGCTCGCAATTCGGTTGCTCATCGCAGAATTATCAACAACAAGGCGGACTACATCGCTGGTAAGGGTGTTACGTGTGATGAGGACCTTGGTCTTGTACGTCAACTTATTGCGCGAGCTAATGGTTCGGGTGAGTCGTTGCGCAGTGTTATAGCGCGCCTGGCGCTCGATGAGTCGATGTTCGGAAATGCCTTTATGGAGGTGGTAACAGATGCCGACCATTCGTTCCTGTCGCTCTATCATGTTGATGCCTCGAAGTGTCGTCTGGCGCGTGATAATAGTAGCGTTGTGATGCATCACGATTGGGCGATGTTTCGCCCCTCGGAGGCAGTGTCGTTGCCTCTATATCCCAACTTTGAGCAGCAGCCAGATGGTACCTTCCGTGCTATGGTGCACTACAAGGATTATGAGCCTATGTTCTCGCACTATGGCGTGGCTCCATACATTGCAGGTCTGAATGCTGCGGCTATACTCTACCGAACAGATAGATGGAATGTCTCGCGTTTGGATAACTCGTTTCAGATGTCGGGCGTGATGATGCTCGATGGTGCAGTGGGTAGCGAGGAGGATGCAGATCGCATGGTGCGCATGGCAGAGGAGAAGTTTGCTGGTAATCCTGGTCAGGTGCTCTTTGTGCTGCGTGAGTCGGGTGAGGGTGATAACTCTCGATTTATTCCTATCGATTCGAGGGCCGATGGCGATTGGGTGAAGCTGCATGAACAGTCGGAGAGTGACCTTGTGGTGGCGCACTCGTGGTTTCGTTCGTTGAGTGGTCTGGATTACTCATCAGGCTTTTCGCCCGATAGAATTCTGCATGAGTATGAGATTGCTCTGAACACTGTAATTATTTCGGAGCAGGAGCAGTTGCTTGAGCCTATTCGTCAGATTGTAAGTGTCGTGTTTGGTGTCGATGCCTCGTCGCTGGCAATAGTGAACACTCCGCCCACGACAACCAAACCCGCATATATGAGGGTGTGGGAGGCGCGCAAGGCGGATGGCTTGGAGTATGACGAGAGTGACCCCGCGCAGCAGCTGTTCCTTGCTGAAATATCTGGTAACAAGCGTAATACGTAATAAAAAATGAAGACACTTTTAACTGTTGATAAAGTCTTTTCGCTCGCCTTTGCAAGCGAGGAGTCGTACAGTCCTGCGGTGATCACGCTAAGCGATATTGCCGAGGTGGAGAGTCGCTACCTTATACCCATTGTTGGTGTGGATCTGTATAACGTCATGCGTATCAAAGAGCATGAGGTGCTGCTTGACGAGTATGTCTCTCCGATGGTTGCCGCGTGGGTACGTTATGTTGTGGAGCCTCACCTCGCCTCACGCTCGTGTATCTATCACACCGAAAAGAGGGTCACGGAGGCTGTGAATGAGGATGCCAAGCGTGTGCTCCGTGCGCTGCGCGATAAGGCTGTGGCGCTTACGCGTCGCCTTGTTGACCACCTGAACTCCAATGACAAAGTATATGTGGAGTATAAACCCGAAAATAACCCCTTAAATCGCTGTTTCATCTATGGAAATATTGTTCAAGTATATTAGTGGTGCCGTCGTGGCACTCGTGGGTATGCTCTGCCCCATAACCCCGCTTGTCGCCTCGGCGATGCTCTTTATCTCTATCGACTTTATTACGGGCATCCTCGCCTCGCGCGCCGAGGCCAAGCGTGCGGGAGAGTGTTGGCACTTGCAGAGTCGCAAGGCGTGGCGCACGGTATCAAAGGCGGGATTTGTGGCGCTCGCCATAGTGATGATGTGGATTATCGACTCGACCATCCTCGGCTTCATGCATCTCAACCTCGCCAACATCTTCACGGGCTTTGTCTGTGGCGTGGAGCTATGGTCCTTCGTCGAGAATGCTGCGCGTATAAGTGGTGCGCCGCTATTTGAGTGGATAGGTCGCTGGCTGAAGCGCCGCATCGGGAAGGAGGTGGGCGGTGAGTAGAGGCCTTCGCAATAACAACCCTGGCAACATCCGCTGCTCGAAGGTACACTATAAGGGTGAGGTGCGCCCCAGCCGAGACCCCGACTTCAAGGAGTTTTCCTCTATGGCTTACGGTTATCGCGCTATGTTCGTCTTGCTCGATACCTACCGCAGCCGCTACGGGTTGAACACCATACGCCAGATGCTCAACCGCTATGCTCCTCCCACGGAGAACTTCACCGAGGGTTATGTGCGCTTTGTAGCTGACTACTCGGGAGTTCTGCCCGATGAGGTTGTCAACACCCGCTTCGAGAAAGATATGATTCCCATCGTTGCGGCGATGTCGAAGATTGAGAATGGCGTGGCGGCAAACATCGCAGATGTGGAGCGAGGCTGGGAGCTCTTCATTGGCGGAAATTAACCCTTTACGAGGGCTGTGTGACACAAGGTCGCGCAGCCCCTTTCCTATATCCGATTTTTTTGCTATCTTTGCCCTAATAAACACTTAATATGTATGAAACGTCTTGCAACTCTTCTACTCCTTGCTTTGTTGGGCTGTGCCACGCTCTCAGCGCAGTATAGCAATATCACCCCTGCGCCTGTTCGTGTTCAGGGTGGTGTATGTGATGGTGACCAATGTGGTGTTCCCACTCCGTTCGATGCAACACAAACATTCAAACTCTACATTAAGGGTGCGGATAAGGTTGATGCTGCACGCTTGGAGGCTGCTGTTAGTGCTGCGGGACTAAAGTATGAACGAGTAAAGCGACATCCCAAGAGTGGCTTTATCAAAATTGAGATATTTGACTGCATGGAAAACGACGAGGGCTATGTGATATGGACGGCGCAAGAAGGTGTTAGTATTTCAGCAAAGACTGCGGCTGGTGCATACTATGCGTTGCAGTCTATTCGTCAAATGGTTGAGGCGGGTGACTGGCAAACAGGTTGTGTTGTCGACTATCCACGCTTCGGCTATCGCGGTGTGTTGATAGATATTTCGCGCCACTTCCGCTCGGTGGATTTTCTTAAGCGTCAGATAGATATGATGGCGCGCGTGAAGATGAACCGCCTGCACCTGCACCTCACGGATGCTGCGGGCTGGCGCCTCGAGATTGAGAGCTACCCACGCCTTACGAGCTACGCCGCATGGCGCACACCTCACGACTGGAAGGGTTGGTGGTATGGAGACCGTCAGTTCGTCGATGAGGGCACGGAGGGTGCTTCGGGTGGCTACCTCACAAAGGAGGAGGCGCGCGAGTTGGTGGCCTATGCTGCCGACCGCTACATAACCATCATCCCCGAGATTGAGATGCCTGGCCACTCGGACGAGGTCTTGGCGGCATATCCCGAGTTGAAGTGTACGCACGCTCCAGAGCGTCAGGGCGACCTCTGCATCGGCAAGGAGGCGACCTTCGAGATGATGCAGGCGATACTCGACGAGGTTATCGAGATATTCCCCTCGGAGTATATCCACATCGGTGGCGACGAGGCTGGCAAGGGCGACTGGAAGTTGTGCGAGGATTGCCAGCGCCGTATGCGCGAGGAGGGCTTGGAGAGTGTCGACGAGTTGCAGAGCTATATGATACACCGCATGGAGGAGTATCTCAATGCGCGTGGTCGCCAGATTATCGGCTGGGATGAGATTTTGGAGGGTGGCCTTGCCCCCAACGCTACGGTTATGTCGTGGCGTGGCGAGGAGGGTGGCCTTATGGCTGCCGAGGCGGGACATAATGTCGTTATGTCGCCCCACGGCTACTGCTATATCGATGCGCCACAGGATGCCCCCTACTCACAGCCCGAGAGCATCGGTGGCTACCTACCCTTGGAGAAGGTCTACTCTTATGACCCCGCACCTGCAACGATGTCGAAGGATGTGAGTAAGTATATCCTTGGTGTTCAGGCAAATCTGTGGGCAGAGTTTATTGTTGAGGATTGGCACTACGAGCATATGTTGTGGCCTCGCGCTATCGCTATTGCAGAGATAGGTTGGTCATGGCCATTCAACAAGGATTTTGCCGACTTCCGCCGTCGCGCGGTGGACATCGTTGACCGCATGATTGAGGAGGGCTACACCCCCTTTGACCTTAAGAACGAGATTGGCAACCGCCCCGAGTCGAAGGAGGATGTCAAGCACTTGGCATTGGGTAAGAGCGTAACCTACCTTGAGCCCTCGCGCTACTATGCTCCTAAGTATGCTGCGGCGTGGGATGCAACGCTTACGGATGGTAAGCGTGGTACATGGACCTATGCCGATGAGCGCTGGCAGGGCTTCTTGGGCCGTGGTGGCGTAGATGTCATTATCGACTTGGAGAAGGTTACAAAGATTCACAGCATCAGCGCCGACTTTATGCAGATATGTGGCCCCGGTGTCTTTATGCCCTGCCTGGTGGAGATTGCCATATCGGAAGATGGCGAAAACTACACGAAGATTGCCGATATTGAGCACGAGGTAGTGTTGGATGAGCTCCCCTCGTTCAAGAGCTTCGGCTGGGAGGGTAGTGCCAAGGCGCGCTACATTCGCTACAAGGCTCACCGTAGTAAATATACAGGCTTCTTGTTTGTAGATGAGATAGTTGTGCGATAGGCGATGACCGACGGCAAGGAGCATATCGAGGCCATGACCCCCGAGGAGGTTCTCAAAAAGTGGTGGGGTTATGAGGCCTTTCGACCCAAGCAGCGCGAGATTATAGATGCGGTGCTTGCGGGTCGTGATACCCTTGCCCTTATGCCTACGGGAGGCGGTAAGTCGCTGACATATCAGGTGCCCGCACTCATGAGCGAGGGTATAACGATTGTCGTGACGCCGCTTATTGCGCTGATGAAGGATCAGGTTGACAGACTCCGCAAGCTGGGCATACCCGCCGTTGCTGTGCACTCGGGCATGGACTCGCGCAAGATAGAGATTGCGCTCGACAACTGCACCTATGGCGATGTCAAACTTCTATATATCGCCCCTGAGCGCCTCGCTACGGAGGCCTTTCGTGTGCGTCTGCGCAGTATGAATGTGAGCATCATCGCCGTGGATGAGGCGCACTGTATCTCGCAGTGGGGCTACGACTTCCGCCCCTCATATCTTCGTATTGCCGAGTTGCGAACTTTGCAACCCAATGCTACTATTCTGGCGCTAACAGCCTCTGCCACAGATATCGTGTCACGCGATATAATGAATCACCTCGGTTTTCAAAGTGAGAATATCATTCGCACGAGCTTTGCACGTCCTAATTTGTCGTACGTCGTAAGAAATGTCGAGGATAAACTCGACCATATTCGTCGTGTAATACACAATGTCGAGGGCCCAGGCATCATCTACGTTCGTACGCGCGAAGGGTGCGAACAGCTATACGAACAGTTGAAGTCTGAGGGCGTGAGCGTTAACTACTACCATGCGGGCTTGCCATCCATGGAACGCGCACTGCGTCAGGATGACTGGGTGGCTGGTAAGGTGCGTATCATAGTGGCTACCAACGCATTTGGTATGGGCATCGATAAGGCCGATGTACGCTTTGTGATACACCACTCGATGTGTGACTCGTTGGAGGCATACTATCAGGAGGCGGGTCGCGCAGGCCGTGATGGCAGGCGTAGTTATGCCGTCATGCTCACCTCGAATGATGATGCTGACCGCATCGTGCGACTCTTCAAGGCGGAGTTTCCGCCGCTGGCCGATATTAAGCGTATCTATGAACTCGTTATGAACCACCTGCAAATCGCAATCGGCGATGGCGAGGGTGGCTCGTTTCCATTCAATATATACGAATTTTGTCACAATGTGCGCCTCTCGGTGAATGTCGTTGTCGGCGCGCTCAAAATATTGGAGCAGAACGACTTATTGACACTCGTTGATGAGCAGGATAACCCTGCGAAGTTGATGTTTACGTGTAGTCGCGATGCGCTCTACAAGATTAACGCAGGAGGCAACGATATGGACCTTGTGCTGCGCTCCATCTTGCGCCTCTACAATGGCGTATTCACCCACTTCCGCTCTATTGACGAGTTGCAGATTGCCGCCTTTTCGGGTCTAACGGCTGAGCGTGTGCACGAGATGTTGCGTATGTTGTGGAGGATGCACATCATACGCTATATCCCCGCTTCGCGCACCCCGATGATATACCTCGACTCGGAGCGTTTGCCAACTGCCGACCTGTTCATCGCTCCCGAAACATATCGCCACCGCTATGATATGACCGTTGCGCGCTTTGAGGGTATGCTGGGCTACGCCATGGCGGATGATGAGTGCCGAAGTGTCATCATACAGCGCTATTTCGGAGATAAGGAGGCGCAGCCATGTGGGGTGTGTGATGTGTGCCTCAGTCGTAAGCGCGACAATCGGGGTGGTGATAGTTGTGAACGCCGCGTGGTAGAGATACTCAAAGAGAGGGCGTTAGGCATCAAGGAGTTGGTGACTGCGATGGGCGAGAATGACGATAAAATTATCAGTATAGTGGACAAAATGGTTCGTGAAGGCAAAATTTTGCTTTCGGAGCGCGGAAAACTGAAAATTATTGAGTAACTTTGCACTTTGACCAACGGTAAATAACTCAACAATATAATGGCGTTTTTAGCAACTATAGATAACGATATAGTGGCAGCACTTCCGGCTGCGCGCTTCTCAGGACGCATTGTCATCGTAGATAGAGATGACAAGGTGGGTGAGGCGTGCAGTGACCTGCGTCGTTATAAGGTTATCGGTTTCGACACCGAGACGCGCCCTTCGTTCCGTGCAGGCGTCTCATATAAGGTGTCGCTCTTGCAGCTATCTACGCCAGATACGTGCTATCTCTTCCGCCTCTCGCACATACGTCTCGACAATCGTATCCTCAAAATACTCGGCTCGCGCGAGATTCTCAAGGTGGGTGCCGACATTATGGGTGACATACGTTCGCTGCATGCACTTAGGGACTTCACGGCGGATGGCTTTGTCGACTTGCAGCATGAGGCAATACGCTGGGGTATCGAGGAGAAGAGTCTGCGTAAGTTATCTGCCATAGTGCTTGGTGAGCGTGTGTCAAAGGCACAGCGACTGAGCAACTGGGAGGCCGAGCAGCTCACTCCGCAGCAGCAGGAGTATGCCGCTACGGATGCGTGGGTATGCACTCGTATATTGGAGCACCTCGAATGGAGTGAACCCAAGAGCGAACCCGTGACTATTATCGCCTGTCGTGGCCAACAGGAGATGCTCAAAGAGCAGATCAAGAGACGAGCGCGCCACAGAAGGCATACACGAAAACCTGAACAGAATAAGTAACGAAATATGAGCATGAAGCAGACATTAAGCACTATCCACTTGCGTCGTGGCAAGGAGGAGTCGTTGGAGAGACGTCACCCTTGGATTTTCTCGGGTGCTATCGAGCGCATTAGCGAGGGCATCGCCCCTTTGAAGGAGGGTGATGTTGTAGATGTGGTGACCAAGGCGGGCGACTTTATAGCGCGCGGCCACTACCAGATTGGCTCTATCGCTGTGCGTGTTCTCACGTTCGAGCGCGAGGAGATAGATGCTGCGTGGTGGGAGAGTCGCATTGCCTCTGCCAAGAGCCTTCGTGAGGCGTTGGGCATAGCGCATAATGCCGATACTACCTGCTATCGTCTTGTGCATGGTGAGGGCGACCTGTTGCCAGGTCTCGTTGTTGATATCTATGAGCGTACCGCTGTCGTGCAGTGTCACTCGGTGGGTATGTACCTCTCGCGCATGGAGATTGCCGAGGCTATACGCAAGGTCTATGGCGAGGAGATTGAGGCTATCTACGACAAGAGTTCGCAGACGTTACCTTTCAAGGCGGACCTCGGCGCTATCGATGGCTACTTATGGGGTCGTGCTGCGGAGAGTAACAACGTTGTGTTGGAGAACGGACTTAAGTTCAAGGTCAACTGGGAGGAGGGTCAGAAGACTGGCTTCTTTATCGATCAGCGCGAGAACCGTGACCTTGTGCGCCAGTATTCGCGTGGCCGCAAGGTGCTGAATACCTTCTGTTATACGGGCGGCTTCTCTGTTGCTGCGCTTGCGGGCGGTGCGCGTGAGGTTGTGAGCATCGACCTCTCGGAGCGTGCCGTAAAGTTGGCCGACGAGAATGTCCGACTCAACTTTGGTGACGACGCACCCCACGAGGCTATCGCTTGCAATGCTGTGGAGTACCTTAAGGATATAGATGACAGCTACGATCTTATCATCCTTGATCCTCCAGCATTTGCCAAGCACCACAAAGTGTTGGGTAACGCATTGCAGGGATACAAGAAGATTAATGCTCGCGCTCTGGAGAAGATACGCCCTGGCGGCATCTTGTTTACCTTCTCATGCTCGCAGGCTGTTAGTCGCGACTTGTTCCGCACTACAATCTTCACCTCGGCAGCCATTGCCAAGCGTAAGGTGCGCATCATAGGTCAGCTTACACAGCCTGCTGATCACCCTATCAACATCTACCACCCCGAGGGCGAGTATTTGAAGGGCTTGGTGGTATATGTTGAGTAGTCGAATTAAGGAGTTAAAGATAGAATATAAGATATGAAACGATTGTATATTATGCTTTTTGCCGCGGCTGCCGTTGTCGGTTGCGCAGGCAATGATGATAAGGTTGTCCTCAGTGACCAGAATACCGAGAATCAAGCGTATGAGATAAGTGCTTTGGCATATAAGGTTGTCGAGGCTAAGAGTTATGAGGAGTTCAAGGCTGCTCGTGAGGAGTTGGAGAAGTATGAGGAGGCCTTCCGCACTCAGATTGGTGGTGATGCTTACCTTATCTACCTTGAGGAGTGTAACTATATTTTTGAGGAATTGTAACAGGATACTACTATGAACGGAAATAAGCGTCAGACATTGATTGTTGCAGGCATCGGTGCCGCTTTTGTTATCGGACTTTTGACATTGTCACACATCTATACTCCATCACCAGATATCACCACTCCCGAGCAGGATGCTCTCGTTTTGTCGCTCAAGGCGCAGACAATACGCACGGAGGAGGATCTTCGCAATCTGGAGAAGATGGCATACGAGTATGAGATTGCATATAAGCATAGTTATGGTGGTGCCAAGGCTATGTACTTCAAGAAACTCATGGAGCCTGTTATCATTGCTGCGGGCGACCGTCGTGAGGCTATACGTGCCGAAGAGGATGTGTTGGCTGAGGCGCAGCGCATTTTCCACACAACTCTCGAGGATGTGGATATAGCATGGCGAATGGAGCTCGGCACCTCGGATGAGGTTTTGGCTGCTATTGCGAAGAATGATGAGGCTATCGCAGCTCTCGAGCAGAAGGTTTCTCAGTTGGAGTTGCAGAAGCAGGAGCTTGGTGCAAAGGCGTGGAGTGGCCCCAGCGGCTCTCTTGACCAGGATTGCCTCAAGGAGATTGGTATGGTGGAGAGTAACATCGAGAAGTGCCAGCAGGAGATTCTGGAGTATGAGCACCAGACTCGTATTATAGAGTTGGCTCACCGCCTTCAGCGTGGAGAGATGCCCGCCGTTGAGGAGCCAGCCGTAGAGCAGTATGTCGTAGAGGAGCCTGTTGAGGCCGATCTCTGCGAGTGGTAATAAGATGCAGATTATGGGATGTCGGACTAATGGTTTGGCATCCCATATTTTTGTCGTTTGACATACATAGGTATATAAAATAGGATGCAGCCCGCAAAGACTGCATCCTATCTATTTTATATATGTCGCCGCACGTTAGTTTACTGCGGAGCCATAGCCTGACATGGGGTAGAGTGCAAATGGATAGTAGGTAGCGTAGCCATTAAGCACAATCTTGGCATTGCCACTCTCTCTGTTTACGGTATATGTCTGCAACACAGGCGTTGAGCCGTCATCCGAGTCCGCGATGTAGAGCTTTGTGACGTAGCCCGTAGCATCGTCAATCTCATAACCCCAGATGGTCACAGCGTGTGCACCATTGAAGTTAGACGACATTGCAACAGCCATGCTCGACATACCATGCTCAAACGCAGTGATGATATACTCCGAGAACTTCTTTAATGGGTCAGCGACGCTGCTGCCACGCCAGTTGTAGTTGTTGATCTCGGTGATGTAGGTTGTAGGATTGTACAACCAGCCCCATGTGAGGTCCTCATACTGGTGCAAGCCCGCATTGATTGTTGCCCACTGCGATTTGAAGTAGCCTCCTGAGCCACTGCGTGGGTATGCGCGGTTCTCTGTGCCGTTAGTAGTGTAGAGGTCACGACCCTCGAAGTACCAGATAATACCGCCATCAGTCCAGTTGCCGCGTGCAAGGTTATCCCAGTTGTCACGGTATACATCCATAATCTGAAGCTCGTAGTCATACTTGCTCGATGTGCCGTTAGGACAGCCTGCGGGGAGTGTATTGCCATCAGCAACATAGCGATCCTGGAACCACTGAATGATGTTTGATGATGATGCCGCCCAGCACATCATGGCATCTGCGCCAGAACTATTCGCTGTGCTCTTCTTGTTCACATCATACCAGCCCGATGTGAGCGTTACGCCCTCGGCGAAGATGCTCCTCTTGCCTGTTGTTGTAACCTCCTCGGCACGAATGGTGATTGTCTCCGACTGCGCACCATTGCGCTCAGCATACAGGGTGTATATGCCCGCTGTAGTAGTGGCGAATTTTGTGTTATTGAGCTTGCTGCCATTTACGTAGATAACAGACTCTGCTGTTACATCCTTGCCCTCCTCGCTCGTAACTACGCTCAATGTTGCGCTATCTACGCCATTAGCCTTGATGCTGTTTTTCGAGGTGCGCAGTGTGATGGCCTCGGTGGTGATTGCGCCACCTATGGTGCTGTTCTTCTCGCTGAGCACGAGGTTGACGGTAGTTGTCTTTCCTGCGCTCATCTTGAATGTCGAGAGCGATCCACTCTCGGGCTTACGAATCTCGTAACGCTTCTCTCCATCGATATATACGCCAAAGGTGAATGCAACATCTTTAGTTGTGCTCAAAGGGAAAAGCATGGTGTGGAAGTTGGCAGAGTTACCACGTGCTGTTATGGTCTCCTGGGCGACCAAACCATCCGATGATAGCGTGTTGTTCTTTAGGTTAAAAGGTTGAGACTCAGTGAATGATATAGGTATGTTGTTTGCAGTCGCACTAACCTCAACTATGATGTTTTGCGACTTGAGGTCGTCTGTGGTATAACCCTCGGCGAGCGAGAGGTTAAAGTCCATCTTGTGCATCAGGTGTGAAAACGAAAGGGGTAGCTCTGCATCTACGCCCGCCTTAACGGTGAGTACAGGCCTGTCGTTGCTGCTCTTGTATGACGACATGAAGATGTTGTTCGCGGCATTACGGTTGAGGGTTACGCTGCTTGATGGGTTATCAACAGCAGGGTAGAGTGCTGTCACGGCGTAGTAGCTGCCCGTTGGCACCTCACCGTAGAAGCGCGCGCGCTTGCCATCTGCCGAGATGTCGCTTGACGACTTAATGCTGAATTCAGCGTATACGATAGAGTAGAAGTTTACAACAAGTGCCACGGTTATGCGGTCACCAACCTCCCAACACGTTGTATTGCCATTGAGCGACACGCGTGTATCATCGCTATCTGCCTCTGCCTCCGCGATGATGCACACCTCGGACATCTCGTTTGTCGCAACGTTGTCGATGATGTCGGTGTTCTCCGTCTCGCAACCTACGACAAAGAGCACTGCCACAGCAGTGAATATGATGAGTAATCTTTTCATGGTAGATGCAGTTTAGAGGTTGTTCTCTGGTTCGAAGTCAGGGATGTAGCTTCCCTCGTCGTCTCCAATATGGCTTGCCGAGAAGCCTGCCTCCACCTTGCAATCTATCATTGTGAATGTAGGTGCGACATAGTCGTGTGTTGAAGTCATCTTTTTCATCTCTATCTCAAATAATCTCAATGGGTTACTTATTTCTGAATATACTCTCCTCATCGCGGTAGTTGTATAACTGGTCACGAAGACGAGGTGTGAAGCCTGCGCGACGAATGGTCTCCTTCATTGCCTCGCGGTCGAAACGTGTTGTCGCACCTGCCGACGACACAACATTCTCCTCAATCATGATGGAGCCCATGTCGTTAGCGCCACTCTTCAAGGCTATCTCTGCCACCTCCTTACCTACCGTGAGCCACGATGCCTGTATGTTTTCGATGTTGTGCAGTATGATGCGGCTCATCGCTATGATGCGCAGATACTCCAGCGCTGAGAACTGCGGAGCTATGCCCTCACGCTCAAGTTGCGTACCCTTGGGGCAGAATACCCAGGGTATGAAGGCTGTAAAGCCACGTGACTCTGCGGGCTTGGCAGCCTGAAGGTCTCGAAGCGTAATCAGGTGATCCACTCTCTGGTGGGGAGTCTCTACGTGGCCATACATCATCGTCGCCGTAGATGGTATGCCCATCTTATGCGCCTCGTGCATTACGCGTAGCCACTCTGCTGCCGAGGGCTTGGCGGGCGATATGCGCTTGCGCACCTCCTCCGACAATATCTCCGCACCGGCACCAGGCAGTGTGTCGAGACCTGCGCGGCGCAGACGCTCGAGTGTCTCTACGGTTGTTATGTTGCTAATGTGCGCTATGTGCGCCACCTCGGGCGCTCCGAGGGCGTTGAGGCGCAGTGTGGGGTACTCCTTCTTCAGCTGGCTGAATAGCGTCTCGTAGAACTCAATGCCGAGCTTTGGGTGCATACCACCCTGGAGGAGTAGTTGATCTGCTCCCAATGCGAGCGCCTCATCAATTTTCTGACGATACTCCGCCATCGTTGTGATGTATGCCTTCTCCGTCTCGTGGGGCTTGCAGTGGAAGTTACAGAAGCGGCATCCCGACTTGCACACATTGGTGATATTGACATTGCGGTCAATCTGCCATGTCACCACCGAGGGATCCTTGACAACGCTCTTGCGAAGTGTATCTGCCACATCGCAGAGCAACTGCAAAGGGGCTTCGTCGTAGAGTGTATATGCCTCGCTACGCGATATAGCCTCGCGCATCAGAACTCGCTCAATTATTGTATCTATAGCTGTCATAATAGCCTGCCTATTACTTGTTTAACAGTAACTTAAAGTCAAGTGTGCGACGGTTGAGGTCGACGCACTTTACACGTATGCGCACGGGTGAGCCGAGTGTGAGACGTATGCCCGATGAACGGCCTACGACCTCGTATCTCGCCTCATCGAAGCGGTAGTAGTCATCACCGTCAATATCTCGCAGGAATGCCATGCCCTCGACATGTGTGTCGTTGAGTTCGACATATACACCCCACTCGGTCAGTCCCGATACCACACCATCGAACTCCTCACCGATGCGGTCGCGCATAAACTCCGCCATCTTGTACTTGATGCTTGCGCGCTCCGCCTCCGAAGCGACAATCTCACGCTCGGTAGAGTGCACGCACAACTCCTCGAGCTTCTTCTTATCTGCGCGCTTCTCGCCCTCGAGGTATGCTGCCAAGAGGCGATGCACCATCATATCGGGGTAGCGACGGATTGGAGATGTGAAGTGTGTGTAGTAGGGGAAGGCGAGGCCATAGTGACCGATATTGTCGGTGGTATATACCGCCTTTGCCATGCTTCGCACTGCGAGCGTAGTTATGGCATTCTGCTCGGCACTGCCTGCAATATTGTTTAGCAGTTTGTTCATCTCCTTGGCTACGGCGCGACCCTTCTGCGCCTTGAAGTAGTGTCCAAAGCGTAGGGCGAAGTCACGGAAGCGCTCGAGCTTATCCTCAGAGGGCTCGTCGTGCACACGAAAGACCATGGGGCGGGGCACCTTGCGGCCATTCGAGATGCGGTGTGCGCAGTACTCCGCCACGCGGCGGTTGGCAAGGAGCATAAACTCCTCGATAAGTTGATTTGCCTCCTTCTGCACCTTGGTATATACGCCAATAGGTCTGCCCTTCTCGTCGAGGCGGAAGCGCACCTCGTCGCGTGCGAAGGCTATCGCACCATGCTTGAAGCGGTCGCTGCGCAACTTCTGTGCAAGGGTGTTGAGCGTAAGAATCTCCTCTTTGTAGTCGCCCTCGCCACTCTCGATTACCTGCTGCGCCTCCTCGTAGGCAAAGCGGCGGTCGGAGTGTATCACGGTGCGACCAAGCCACTCATCCTGAATCTCAGCATTCTCGTTGAGTGTGAATACAGCCGAGAAGCAGAGCTTATCTTCGTTGGGGCGTAGCGAGCAGAGATCGTTACACAGGCGCTCGGGGAGCATAGGCACGGTGCGGTCAACAAGATATACCGATGTGGCGCGCTCCACTGCCTCGCTATCAACTACCGAACCAGGTGTCACATAGTGTGTTACGTCGGCAATATGTACACCCACCTCCCAAAGACCATCGCCCTTGCGCACGATAGAGAGTGCGTCATCGAAGTCTTTGGCATCGGCAGGGTCAATAGTAAATGTCGTGCGGTCACGCATATCGCGGCGGCGCGCTATCTCCTCTGCGGTTATTGTGCCATCTATGCGGTCAGCAGCGGCGATGACATCCTTCTCGAAGTGGTAGGGCAGGTCAAACTCCGCGAGTATGGCGTGCATCTCGGTGTCGTTCTCTCCCGCCTTTCCGAGACACTCTATCAGCTCACCCTCGGGCAGACGCTCACCCTCCGCCCAGTCGATGATGCGTACTGATAGCTTGTCGCCTGTCTCAACCTGTGGATAGGGCTTGCGGGGCAGACGTATATCTACACCGAGACGGCGTGCATCTGTCGATACGAATATGTTGTTTGTAGTGACCTCCGCGGTACCGATGTAGGGGCGGCGACTGCGCTCCACAATCTCGGTTATTGTGCCCTCAAGCTCGCCATCACGTGAGCGGCGTGCCACGGCAACCATCACGCGGTCGCCCGTAAGAGCACCACAGCCATTGCGGCGCGATACATAGACATCACTCTCCAATGCCTCCACCTCGACATATAGCGAGTTGGGGGTCATCGATGCCACGACACCCTCGTAGCGCGGCATAGCGGCGCGTGCAAGGCGATACTTGCTGCGTGCTACCTCCTCCACGAAGCCATCCTCCATAAGCTGGCGGATGATGGCAAAGGTCATAGTGCGGCCATCGCGGTCGGCACCTCCCGATGCTGCTGCAAGGTGCTTGAGTGAAAACTTTGTGTCGGGGAACTCGCGGAACATGCCTACGATGAATGAGGCACGCTCATCGCGATTATTTCCGCGTCTATTCTTATTCTTCTTTCCCATTTATCTTCGTTGTGTTACTTGTTGAGGATGTGGAGTGCCATGCGTCGCATCATGCGCTCTCCAACTTCCAAGGCTGCCTCGCCGGGGCAGAATGTTGCTGTGTGTGAGCCTCCCGCTTTTACTCCCACGCCGAGACGATAGAAGAGCGAAGGGTAACGCTCGGTGTAGTAGCCAAAATCCTCGGCTGTGGTCATGGGCTGCAACTCTCTCACCACGATGCCCTCGTCCGAAGCGATAATCATTGCCTCGTACGATAGCATCACGTTGTTCGTTACGCAGGGATAGCCGCGATTGATATCGACATCTACCTCCACGCCATACTTTTCGGCTACGAGGCGTGCATTGCCATGTATGTGGGTGTAGATACGCTCACGCTCCTCGTTGTCGAAGGTGCGCATTGTGCCCTCGGCAGTTACCACGCCCGGTATCACGTTTGTTGCGCCATCGGCAATAACGCGACCTATCGAGACTACACCGTCGGGAGAGTTGAGTGCCGTTGTGCGGATGACCATGTCGGCCATCGCTGTAACTGTATCGTTGACCTCTTTGCGGCGTGCTGCGTGTCCTCCTCGTCCCGAAATGGTGAAGCGAAGCTCGTCGTTTGATGCCATGAAGCGACCGGGACATATACCTATCTCGCCCACTTCGAGGTGCGCGTCAACATGCTCGCCAATCACTGCCGCAACGTCGTAACCCTTGAATGGCTCCTCCTTGAGAACCAGCGAAGCACCTCCGGGGTTAAGCTCCTCGCCAGGCTGGAAGATGCCAAAGAGTGTACCTTCGAAGTTGCGCTCGCGGTTGAGGTTCTGCAACACGCCAAAGAGAATGGCTGCGTGCATATCGTGTCCGCAAGCGTGCATAACACCCTTGTTCTCTGAACGATACTCCACGTCGTTAAGCTCCTCGATGGGTAGTGCGTCGATGTCGGCACGCAAAACCACTGCGCGCTCATGGTTGCCGCGCTTACCCTCGATAATGGCCAATACGCCAGTGCCTGCAACAACGCGATAGGGTATGCCCTCGGCGTGTAGCGCGTCTATTATAAACTGCTGTGTTGCATGCTCCTGAAACGATAGTTCGGGGTTGCGGTGCAGCGTTCTGCGAAAATCTAACATGCTCACCATGGCGTTACTCTGTTTTGCGAGGTTTATAGTGGCGTGCCATCTGTGCTATGCTGCGTGTGTAGTCGGCTGTAGTGCCACAGCAGCCGCCCACGATGTTTAGCAGACCGCGCTCTGCCGCAGTACGTAGAGTCTCGGTATGCTTTTTTGCTGTCTCGGGGTGACGACCCTTCGCATCGGGAATACCTGCCGAGGGTGCTGCATACGTGGGGAGCGATGTGAAGCGTGTTAGCAACTCGATGTTATCCACCACGTTCTTTACGCCATACGAGCAGTTGAAGCCTATGGCGAGTGGCTCGAACTTCGCAACATCCTCGACGAACTTCTCTATTGGGCGACCCGATACGAGCAATCCGCCAATTTTCGAGAGTGTCGCGGAGATGATGATGGGGAGCTCGGGGGCTATCTCGCGACATAACTCCGCCGCTATCTCGGCATTGCGCACATCGGTCACACTCTCTATGAGGAGGATGTCTGCTCCCTCGCGCTTGAGTGTGGTGATTAGTGTGTGGTATGAGTCGCGTAGTTCATCCTCCGTAAGGTCGATAGCGAGAGTTATGTTGCGCGTTGATGGGCCTATCGAGCCTGCTATGAATACCTCTTTGCCACTCTTCTCGCGGGCCTCGCGTGCTGCGCGCAGTGCCGCTGCTACCACCTCGTCCGTAGATGTTGTCACGCCGCATGATGCGAGCATCAAGGGGTCGGACATAAAGGTGTTTGTGGTGATGATTGTCGCTCCCGCCTTGATTGATGCTTCTTGCATCGCCACCACGCGGTCGTAGTCGCTAAGCGACAGGGTGTCGGGCACAATATCGCGGCGTGTGCCTGTGAGCGTAGTGCCTATTGCACCATCCTTAACGAGTATATGTCGCTGCATCAACTCCTTGATGCGGTTGTGTATAGTGCTCATAATCAGTGTATAGTCTGCTTTACGTTGCTATTTATAAATCTCTATCTCGAAGAGTGTGTTCCAGTCCTTGCCTGTGACATAGAGATTTTTGGTTGCGGGGTTGTAGGCTATGCCGTTGAGTGCCTCTGCCTCGGGGTTGTCCTTTAGGAGCATGCGTAGTGGTGCCAGGTTGATGAAGCCGAGCACGTTGCCACTCTTGGGGTCAATCTCCACGATGAAGTCCGTAAGATAGACGTTGGCCCATATCTTGCCGTCGATCCACTCCATCTCGTTGATAAAGTCGAGGCTCTCGCCGTCGAACAATACGTTGATAACCCCCTTGGTGTCAAATGTTTCGGGGTCTATGATGCGAATTGCTGAGCTGCCGTCCGACATGAAGAGGCGCTCGCCATCGGTTGTTATGCCCCAGCCCTCACCACGATAGGGGATTGTTTTGATGAGGCTGCCCTCGCTGTCGTAGACATAGGCCTTTTCAGACTCCCATGTGAGCTGATAGATGCGGTTTTTGTAGTGGGTTATGCCCTCGCCAAATTCGCTCTTGGGGAGCGATGCCACGATGTCGCATTTTCCCGTTGCGAGGTCTATGCGCTGGAGGTGTGATCTGCCCTCATGGCCTGTGCCCTCCCACATCACGCCATCGACATATTGCAAGCCCTGGGTGTAGCTTGTTGTTGAGTGTGGATACTTTGCTACAACGCGAAAATCGTACTCGACAGACGACACGTTTGTCTGCTGGGTTGTTGTTTCGGTAGTGCTTTTTGAGCTGTTGCCACCGCCGCATGATACAAGCAGCGATGCAACTATTGTTATTATGGAAAACATCTTAATTGTGGTCATATACATATATTTATAAATATCATGTTGCAAAGATAGTTTTTTTTGGGTAAATTTAGTACCTTTGAGGCAAAATATTAAGACGAATGATTCATTACATAGACTTCACTACCTCTACCAATGACGATGCTCGCGGTGCGCAGTATGGTCATATGGATGTCGTCTGGGCGGGCCGCCAGAGTGCCGGCCGTGGTCAGCGAGGACACTCGTGGCATAGCCGCGAGGGAGAAAACCTGACCTTCTCAGTGGTTCTTACGCCAACGTTCCTGCCTGTTGTTGAGCAATTTATGCTCTCGGAGGTGGTTGCTCTTGCGCTTGTTGATGCGATGGCAGATTTCGGTGTTGAGTGCCGCATAAAATGGACAAATGACATCTATGCCGGAGATAATAAAATTGCTGGCGTGCTTATTGAACAGTCACTCTCGGGTGATACCATTGCGCGTACCATTGTCGGCGTAGGTCTCAATGTAAATCAGCGCACATTTCCGGATGATTTGCCAAATCCCACGTCGATGATTGCTGAGCGCGGTGCGGAGAGCGACAGGCGTGAGGTGCTGGAGAGTTTCATGGCGCATCTCTCAAAGTGGTATGCGCGTCTTGAGCAGGGCGATAAGCCGCTTATCGAGGAGTCGTATCGCAAACGTATGTATCATCTTGACCAAGAGCATACTTACGCCTACGCCTCGGGCGAGCGTTTCCGAGCGACAATACGTGGTGTGCGTCCTACGGGGCATTTGTGCCTGGAGCATACTGATGGCGTACTTCGTGAGTACGCTTTCAAGGAGGTAGAGTTTGTTTTGAGAGCGAAAAATCAGTAAAAAGTGGATTGATTTTTTGTTTTTCCGTAAAATCTTACATATATTTGTGGTTGCGAAACAACACAATAACTTAAATACTACTTGAATTATGGCTAATGTACCTGCTAATTTGAAGTACTCTAACGACCATGAGTGGTGCCGTGTAGAGGGTGATGTTGCCGTTATCGGCATTACTGATTACGCACAGTCACAGCTTGGTGACATCGTTTTCGTTGATGTTCCTACCGTAGGTGAGACTATCGAGGCAAACGAGGTTTTCGGTTCTATCGAGGCTGTTAAGACTGTATCTGACGCTTTCTCTCCAGTTAGTGGTGAGGTTATCGAGTTCAATGAGGCAGTTGAGGCTGACTCTTCACTCGTTAACAAGGATCCATACGGCGAGGGTTGGTTGGTTAAGATTAAGATGTCTAACCCTGCTGAGGTTGATGGTTTGTTGGATGCAGCAGCATACGAGGCCCTCATCGGTTAATTAGTTTTGCCGCGGTGTAATGCCGTGCGCAGTGTGAATGGAGCATGCTAAAAGCGTGCTCCATTCTCTGTTTTATGCGCTTTTGAGTAGGTGTGTGATTTCTGTTTTATCACAATTCGTTAGAATAAATCTCTTGTTTTTAAAAAATATTAATATCTTATTTACTAACGTGTTAAGATTAATAAAAGGTCTGATTTTTTTTGTGATTTTCATTTTTTTTTTTACATTTGCGGCCGCAAAATGAGACTTTGGGAAAAGTCGCATCGTGTTATTTTTGCCTAAAATGTTAGGCTGTGTATTGTAGAACGTGGTTTTGATGATTCTTTGAGGGATTTGATATAGCAAACACATTAAAAATATTAACCAAATTAAATTATGAACAAAATTAAGTTTTTCTCTTCATTGCTCTTTATTGCAATGATGGCATTCGGTGTCGTAAGTTGTGAGACACCTGAGAAGCATCCAGACGAGCCTCAGAAGGAGGTTAAGCCTGAGAGCGGCGAACCCGTTGTTTTGGAGGATTTTACCGTAACACTTACAGCGCTTCACTCTGGTGATGTTTTCCTTAACATCGAGCCCGAGAACAAGGAGATGACCTACTGGTATCAGCTTCAGGTTACAGAGGATATGCCAGAGACTGACGAGGAGATCATTGCTTCAGACATCGCATACCTCAACTATATGGCCGAGTACTATGGTACACCACTCGCACAGCTCTTGGCAGACAACCTTTTGACAGGCGACATCGAGTGGCGCTATCAGTATCTTGAGCCTAACACCGAGTATGTACTCTATATGTACGGTATGAACATCAACGGTGAGGCTTTGACTACTGTAAACAAGCTCTCGTTCAAGACTACTAAGGTTGAGCAGCTCGACTGCACATTCGACATCTTGCCAGGCGAGAACATCACAGCAAACTCATTCTCAATCACTATCATCCCATCGGACGATACCGTAGCATACTACTACGACGTGTTCCCAGCTTGGATGTATGAGGAGTATTGCTTGAGCGACGCTGCAAACATCCCTGCTTTCATGGCAGAGTATATCCCAGCTTTGGCTACTGAGAACAACGTAACTGTATCTTATGCCGTTGGTGCTATCTCAAACTATGGTACTATTGCTCACGACTTCACATTGGAGGATGGCATCGAGGCTAACAGCTCTTACTTCGTATTCGCTATCGGTATCGGTGCAGATGGTACTGCTACTACTGAGGCTACTGTAATCGAGGTTAAGACTGCTGCTCCTGCTACCAACACATTCGAGGTAACTCAGGGTTACGTGGAGGATGACCGTGCTACATTCTATGTTCGTCCCGACCACAACGAGTCATACGTTGCTTTGTTCGAGCTTAAGGAGTACTTCCTCGATGCTAACGGCCAGCTTATCTCTGACGAGGAGATTATCGACGCTATCATCACATCACAGGGTTCTGTTATCGGCAACAACATGTACTCTGGTACATCAACAATTACCGACTGCCCAATGATTCCTAACAAGGACTACTTCTGCTTGGTATTCGGTTACTTCGGTGGCGAGGTTACAACTCCTCTTACCAAGGTTGAGTTCCGCACTGAGGAGGCTGATATGGTCGACGCTGACATCATCGTTACTGTAGCAGAGGTTACTACAACCGAGGCTTCAGTATCGTTCCAGCCTTACATCGAGCCTATGCCTCACATGTTCAACGTAATGCCTTACTCTGTATATCGTGAGTATGGTCGCAACGAGGATGCTATCAAGCGCTTCAACGATGAGCTTATCGACTCATTGTGGGATCCTGCAAAGATGAGCCGCGAGGAGTGGTTGTCACGTGCTTTGGAGACATCTTACAACTCATGGCGCATCACTGATCTCGAGCCTAATACTCAGTACATCGTTTACGCTGTAGGTATGGTGCCCGATGGTACTTACACAACAGAGGTATTCTTCAAGGAGTTCAAGACTAAGGAGGTTAAGGAGGGTCCCCAGGTAGAGGAGATTCTCTTCAACAAGGAGGGTAGCACTATCAGCGCTTGGTTCTATATCGACGACGAGACCGTAGTTTCGAAGTTCGCTATGAGCCACATCGTTAACGACGCTACTGTTTACAACATGTCTGACGCAGAGCTTATCGCTTACCTCCAGGAGGCAAACGACACTACATACGTGAACGAGGTTACCAACCAGACATACTTCTCAATCTTCGATTACAACTACGCATCGGGCGACGTAATCTACTATGCAGGTGCTGTTTACGATCCCGACGGCAACTACACTATTATCCGTACAACTTATCCACAGCAGTAAACTATGAAGAGAGAGTTTTTATTCGTTCTCTTGGCCGTGGCTATGTTCGTATGCTCGTGCACAGAGCCCTCACCCGAGGGTCCTGTGCCCGACGACGATACAGAGGTGCCTGTGGAGGCCAAGTACAAGGCTGGTGAGTACTACAAATCTGGCTTGGCTGAGGGTATCATCGCCTATGTTGACGAGACTGGTGAGCATGGTCTTCTTATTTCTATGGATGAGGGCTACACACAGTGGTCAACCGACTACATCATGTTGATTGTGTATGGTGGCGAGTTCTCACGCGAGGATGGTGCGCGTAACACAGAGTATATCAAGTCGCAGGAGAACTGGGAGGAGCTTTACCCCGCAGTTGTATGGTGCAACGATAAGAATGCTCTTGGCCTTTCATCATGGTATCTTCCAGCACCTACAGAGCTTGCTTATGCAGCTCAGAACGTAGAGGCAATCAATGCAACCCTCGAGGAGATGGGTTGTGATCCTATTGCCACAGGTGCAAATCAAGCATATTGGTCTTCTGAGGAGTTTGGTGTTCAGGGCGCCTATGCAATTAGCTTTGCAACAGGTGACTTTGCGGATTATGGTCATGATAAGAAGGCTTACAACCGCGTGCGTGCAATGCGTAAATTCTAAAAGATTGTAACGATGAAGAACATTAAATTTATACTTGCATCATTGTTTGCTGTAACATTGTCTGTTGCATGTGACACCAATGAGCCAGTAGATCCTACCCCATCTGTTCCCGCAGAGTTGTCTATTGACGATAACTATGTTCAGGTAAAGGCTGAGGGTGGTGATTACTATTTTACTTATACCCTTGAGAATCCTGATGGCAGCGAGCTTAAGGCGGCAGCACAGAATGACTGGATTCACTCGTTTGATCTCTCAGATGAGGGTGAGGTTAGCTTCGTTGTAGACCCAAACACCACTGGTTCACAGCGTATTTCAAAGATTACTCTTACATATGGTAAGCTTAAGGATGATATCGTAATCACACAGAGTGGTGAGGCTGTAGATGTAGAGGTCTCTATCGACTTTGAGTTTGAGATTAACGGTCCTTACGTTAAGATGCACACTACACCTACACCCGAGAATATCCGCTACTTCGCGTGGTACTTCTCTGTGGAGAACATGGAGAGCGCATTGGATAAGTCGCCTGGTGTGACTGTCGAGATGTACCTCGAGCGTCTTATCGAGGTAGACCTCTCTAACGCTATCTACTATGGCTCGTTCGCTGGCTACACTCCCGAGGAGGCAGTTGCAGAGATCACTCTCTTCGGCCCCGCAACACAGGAGTTCGAGCTTAACGGTAACACCGAGTTCTATGCTTATGGTTGTGCTGTGACCGACACTGGTGAGATTATCTCTGACCTTGTCTACACAACATTCACCACTGGTCCTGTAGAGCCATCTGACAATGTTCTTACAATCCACGATGTAGAGGTAAACACTGACCGCGCATGGTTTAGCGTCTCTACAACAAATATGGATCAGTATGCTGCTTTCGTGCTTCCTGCCTCTATGGTAGAGGGTGCATCGGATGAGGAGTTGCTCGAGTACTACAACAATCTCGACTCAAATATCCTCGTTAGCTACCTCCACTTTGGTGACTACAATGGTTTTGTGCTTCTCGACCAGGCTGATGCAGACTACTATATTCTTGCCTTTGGTTATGAGTATGGTATGTTCACTACAGATGTTAAGCGCGAGAAGATTCACACACTTCCTTATGACCCTAACGTGAAGGCAGAGTTTGAGCTTACAATCGACAAGATTACTCACTACCGCGTTAAGGCATCGCTCAACGTAGAGCCTGTGTCTGCATTGTACTACATCGACGTGTGTGAGGCTGATGCAACAGCAGAGGAGGTTAAGGCTGAGGTGATGGAGGCTGCACAGTGGTATGTTGACAATGGCTACTATGGCAACCTCGCTGACTGCTTCCAGGTTGTTGGTAGCAAGGGTTCACGCCCATTCGAGGCTACTGGTCTCTATCCCGAGACTGACTATCGCATCTATGTATTCGGTATTGACGAGGAGACTGGTGAGATCAATACAGAGGTGACCTTCTCGGAGGTCTTCACAACACCTGCACCAAAGGTTTCAGAGTCGTATATCACTATCAACACTGATAAGTACTTCGACGGTTTTGAGATCGCAGACCTCTATCCTAACGACTTCGCTGATGCTGACGGCTGGGCAGTATTGCCTTTGGAGGTAGAGATTCATGGCGATATCGTGGAGTACTACTATGACGTATATGTTGGTGATGTCACTGACGTTACATATCCTACTGATGATGAGATTATTCTCGACCTCGTACAGTATGGTAAGCGTAATGAGCCTATGACATACTCTTACTGCTACTTCTACGAGCCATTGACCCTCATCTACTTCGGTAAGGATTCTGACGATAACAATACTGTTGTTACTCGCGTGCCTTTGTATCTCGATCCTGAGAATTGTGCAGATGCATCGGAGTTCCCATACACCCCAGCTGGCGCTGCTGCGTATAAGGCTGAGCGTAAATTCGTGAAGTAGTATGAGAAAGTCAGTATTAGCGTTAAGTGCTACTGTTATCTCTCTTATGACCATCTCCTGCGTAAAGGATGCAGGGATGGTCGAGGGGGAGATGACACATGAGGCAGAGACAATCCTTGAGCATAAGCTTGTTGGTAACACCATCGACAAGTGTGAGGATGGTACTCTGCTTTTGTTCCTCGAGGAGGAGGCTGTCGCACGCATTGAGAAGGGTGACATCGAGGCTGTGAAGAGCGAGATATTCGTTGGAGGCGATGTATTGAGCTTCAAGCCCGCATTGATACCCCCAAAGAATGAGCGCCTTGCACGCGAGCTCGGCTTACACCGTTGGTACACCGTGGAGTTCGATAAGAGCATCCCTGTTCGTAAGTTCGCTAAGGAGGTTGCGCCCAGCAAGCATGTCTCGGCCATTGAGTTCAATACCATGGTCTCATTGGCTTCGGACTTCAAGGCTCGCCCATTGTGCATAGATAATATGGCTGCAACACGCGCCTTGGTGCCCATGTCGTCGTTCAACGACCCTAATGCTAAGTATCAGTGGAACCTCCACAACTCGGGCGATGAGGCTATTGCAAAGACAGCGCGCAAGGGTGC
Organism: Alistipes sp.; assembly: GCA_045637085.1. Taxonomy (GTDB): domain Bacteria; phylum Bacteroidota; class Bacteroidia; order Bacteroidales; family Rikenellaceae; genus Alistipes. Next base: position 58,699 of record JAZTYW010000014.1, read on the forward strand.
CGATGTAGGTGTTCTCGATGCTTGGAAGTTGTGCACTGGTTCGCCCGATGTTATCGTGGCGGTGCTTGACGGTCCCGTGCAGTACAATCACCCCGACCTCGCAGCAGCTATGTGGGTGAACGAGGCGGAGCTTAATGGCGTAGAGGGTGTGGATGACGATGGCAACAAATATGTCGATGATATCTACGGCTATAACTTCAACTCTGCTGGTTACTCTGCTGGTAAGATTAGCTGGGCGACTGAGGGTGAGTCGGGTCATGGTACACATGTTGCTGGTGTTATCGCTGCGGTGAATAACAATGGCGTTGGCATAAGCTCTATCGCTGGTGGCTCGGGAAATGGCGACGGAGTACGTCTTATGAGCTGTCAGGTATTCGATGGTAAATACCCAGCAAGCGACCGCGACATGAGTAATGCCTTTATCTATGCTGCCGACAATGGCGCTTGTATTGCACAGTGTTCATACGCCTATGACCCTACGTCATTCGATAGCGATAATGCCTATATAAATCACACTTCGATTGAGTACAACGCTATCAAGTACTTCGTAAATCCCGAGAACTGCAACCACTCTGCAATAGGTCAAAACCTTGCAATCTTCGCATCGGGCAATGAGACTACCTCTAACTCTGGTTATCCTGGTGCATTGCCAATCTGCGTTTCTGTGACAGCGTATGGTCCCGACTACTTGCCTACGGGCTACACCAACTATGGTCGTGGCTGTAATATCGCTGCTCCTGGTGGTGATTACTCTATTGGTGCGCAGAACTCATCTAACGCAAGCCAGATTCTCTCGACTTGCATCCGTGACGTGGCGTATGTTGACTACGTGTGGATGGAGGGTACATCTATGGCGTGTCCCCACGTTTCGGGCGTAGCGGCATTGGGTATCTCGTATGCCGCTAAAATCGGTAAGAAGTTCGAGGGCGACGACTACCGCACTATGCTCCTTACTGCCGTTAACGACATCAACGCGCTTATGATAGATGGCACAAAAGCCTATAATGGCGTTGCTGATGCTGTTGTGCTTAAGGATTACCACAAACGTATGGGTACAGGTGCAATCGATGCATGGCGACTCTTTATGTTGATTGAGGGTACACCATCGGTACAGGTAACTGTGGGTGAGCGTTGTAGCGTTGACCTCAAAGAGTACTTCGGCGGCTCGGCTGCAGATATCACATATCGTGACATTGAGGTTAGCGACGAGGCACGCGAGGCTCTCGGCATCAAGGGTGATCCCAAGATGGATAAGGGCATGCTCGTTATCAAGTGCGACAAGTGTGGCTCTGCAAAGATCAAGATTTCGGCTATCGCTGGTGGCGGTCAGCTTGGTGGCGGCAACAACATCGGTGGTACGGAGATTTCACGCGAGGTGTCTATCATTTCGCGCGGTGTAAGTTCAACTAATGGAGGATGGTTCTAATGAAGGCAAGATACTATTTTTTGATGTTGGCACTCTCGTTGTTCGCCTTTGCGGGCTGCGAAAAGGAGAAGCAGCAGGCTGTTGATCTCTCGGTAACAGTTGCTGGCGAGTGGCATTGCATGCCTGAGGCTTACGACGCCGATATTTATGTCGCTTTTGATACCGATGGTCTGTTCCATCTCTATCAGCGTGTTGGCGAGGGCCGCTACCGCCACTATGACGGTAATTGGTTTGTAGAGAAGGATGTTCTTCGTGGTGTCTACAGCGATGGCGAGGAGTGGGGTTGCACCTACAAGATTGCTTTTAATGGTGATGACCAGATGGTGCTCACTGCAATGAACGACAATGCTGAGGCAATGACCTATGTTCGTGAGGTTATCCCTGCGGATGTTCGCAATGAGAGCATTGCTCCATTTGCAGTGCAGCGTTCGTCGTGTGATGAGCAGTCGCGCTGGTTGTAGAAATTAAAATTATTAAATAATGAAGAGTTAGGTTGCTTAAAAAATGGGCAACCTAATTTTTTTTGATTGTGTGTTGATAATCTGAAATATCGATGCAAAATGCGCCTATATGCCGTTTTGTGTGGGTTTTTGGTCTATTCATGTGAAATAGTGTGCATAAAAATCTAATATTGAGTCTAAAAAAAAATAGACGTGACTATTGTGTAAATTGAGAAATATTTTATATATTTGCAATGATATTTGCGATTTTTTCTAAAAGTCGCACCTATTTGGACAGAAAACACAATAATATTATTAATTAACCTAACTAAATTTTAACACTATGAGGAAAATTTTTACTACCCTCAAGTCTGTTGTAGCTGCTGCTTTGGTTGCTGCTATGACATTGTCAGTGTCATGTTCTTATGATGACACAGGCCTTAAGAATGAGATGGAGGAGATCAAGGTTGATCTTGCTGCATTGACAGAGCGTGTTGCTGCTTTGGAGAACAAGCTCCAGGGCGAGGTTGACGCGTTGAAGGCTCTTATAAATGAGCAGGTTGTTGTTGTTGACGTTACTACTGACGCTAACGGCAACCAGACTATTCAGCTTTCTGACGGTTCTACAATTACCGTTTTGGCACCCGTTGAGTGCACATGCGAGCCTACTGAGCCTTGCCAGTGCGATCCTCTCGAGTACCGTGTTGTTGACGGCGTATTGGAGGTAAGCGCTGATGGCGTTAACTGGGTTGCTATCACTGGTGTAGCTCCTGAGTGCGTTGTTGCAAACATCGTTGTTAACGGTAACACTGCAACTATCACTTTGGCTGACGGCACATCTTTCGACGTTGTAAAGGCTGAGCTTATCGAGTTCGACGCTGCACGTGGTCAGGTTTACGTTGCTGCTGGCACTACTAAGTCTGTAAACTTCACTATCAACGATGCAGTTGCTGACATCAACATCATGAACCAGCCTCTTGGTTGGAAGGCTTCTGTTGAGGTAGCTGCTGCTGATGAGGACGATGTAGATCCAGGTATGGGCATCTTGGCAGCTGGTGGTACTGAGTTCGTTTTGAACATCACTGGTCCTTCTAAGGAGTTCGTTAACGCTGGTTACGCAGAGAAGGAGGGTGTTGTTTCAGTACACTTCAACACTGAGAACGGTGCATGTAAGGTAGCTAAGATGGTTGTTAACCTTGCTGAGCTCACAATGAACGTTGACGCAAGCGGTAACATCACTATCACTAACACTTTGGCTGTTGAGCAGACTAACTACTGGGGTGAGGTATTCGTTGACTTCGCTGACTTCTTCATCGGTATCATGCCTAAGGCATTGTACGATGAGCACGGCAATGACGCTCTTGTTAACGACTTCGCTGGTTGGGATTATACTACAGCTGCTGTAACTCAGCGTTCTACTGGTTTGTGGAATGTTGCTGACCTCCGTAACTACGAGGAGGGTGTTTATGAGGAGGAGATTATCGAGATCACTGTTGATAAGCTCGCAAGCGCATTCTATCCTGTTTACAACTTCGAGATTGGCCAGGAGTACATCATCTTCTTGTCTGTTGAGAGCGAGTTGAGTAACTACTACGAGATTCCTATCTTGGATAACGCTATCATGGCTAACTACAAGTGCGTTCTTGTTGAGGCTGAGTACGTTGCTGACTCTGCTACTTGGAACGATGCTACTCTACACGTATCATTGGCAGGTTACCAGAACTACCTTATCGGTTGGATGTCTGTAGCTGAGGCTAACGACTATATCAACAACGGTATGGCTGCTTCTATCGAGGAGCTTTTGCCTCTCTATATTAACGGTTACGGTTTGATGAGCGCTGGTGCTATCATCTCTGGCGATTTCATCGATCAGGATATCAAGCTTTCTGAGCTTGCTGGCATGTCACTCATGGGTTGGGCACCTGAGGTTGCTGCTAACACTGAGTACCACCTCTACGTATATCCTTTCAATGCTGCAACTGAGATGGAGTTCTACCAGCACCAGATGGTTGCTGAGAACCTCTTGTACGCAGGTACATTCGCTACTACTCCTCTTGCAGCTGGTAACTTCGATGTTGCTGCTGAGTACACTGTTGTTGAGCACGTTGAGGATAACATCATCGTTGACGTAACTATCTCTGAGGATGTTGCTTCTGTATATTACACATGGTTCGAGGAGTCACAGGCAGATCCTGAGGAGGCTGCTTACCTCGTTTTGGGTGATGTTTACACTGAGAAGCTTGAGGGTGAGACTTCATTCACTGCTGAGAAGTATGGTTACTACGGTCTTCCTAACCCAATCTACCTCGCAATGGTTGCTATCAACGCTGAGGGTGAGTACGTTTACGTAGAGAAGGAGTTCACATATGTTGAGCCAGAGCCAATCGCATTGACTTCATTCGAGTACCAGGGTCGTCACCTCAATCTTGATGACAATCCTGAGACCAGCGGTGGTGACCACGTTTACATCGCAACTGCTGAGGACGGCACAGTTTACACAATCGGTTTGTACTACACTTACGCTGACGAGAATGGTGTTATCACTGAGGGTGAGTACGACTACTGCGCTAACTACTTCGACGCAATGTACAGCTACTGGAACGGTTTCGTAATCGTTGCTGATCAGTACTATACAGGTTCTTCTTTGATCGTTGACGCTGAGACTATCACTTTGAAGGTTAAGGGCGTTGGCAAGTATGTTTACGATCGCACTGCACAGGGTGGTGGCGACGATGAGCCCGAGACTCCTGGTTACAACTTCGTTCGCGCTAAGCAGACTGGTTCTTTGAACGACGCTAACATCCAGCTTTACACTGAGAACGATGAGTATTGCCTCGTTCTTAACATGTACGGTATCATTGATGGTAACCGTTTCATCCCTGAGGGCACATACCAGTTCGGTACTACTTACGGTACTGTTTACTGCTACAACTACTCTTACCTCTACGACTACTCTGTAAGCGCTAAGGTTCTTAAGTTTATCGAGGGTTATGGTAGCGTAACCGTATCTGAGGTTGATGGTAAGTATCGCATCGAGGTTATCGACGCTATGTGTACAGACGTAAACAATGAGGGTCAGATTCCATTCTCAGCTGTTTACGAGGGTACTATCGAGAACCTTATCCTTCCTAGCGAGTACGTAGCTCCTGTACAGATTGAGTTCACTCCTGTACGCGCTGAGTACGACCTTATGTTCGACCTCTATGAGTACAACGGTGGTGACGCTGAGTACGCATTCTGGTTGTATGACGCAAACAACAACTACCTCGAGGTAGTATGTAAGTTCGGTCCTCACACTGGTTGGGATTACGAGTACTCTGCTAAGTACGTAGGTACTGACGGCGAGAAGGTATTCGCTACTGTCCAGACTCAGGCTCCAAGCAACTACAACTGCTCAAGCGATGCTGAGAAGTACTTCTCTGTTAAGGCTTCTATGGTTGACAACTCATACATCATGTTCTACGATGTTCTTCCAGCAGTTGCAGTTAACTACTTTGGTGAGGGTTCTACTTACGCTCCAGGTTCTGACAACGGTGGTGGCGAGCAGCCCGAGCAGCCCGAGCAGCCTGAGCAGCCCGGTGAGACTACTGAGTTGACAATCGCTTCACACGGTTTCGGTTATACTGGTTCAATGGAGACTGAGGTTATCTTCATGGAGCCTACTCCAGGCGTTCAGCACATTATCGACTTCCGTATGACAGGTATCGAGGCTGGTTCTTACACTGGTGAGGATGGTAGCATTATCCTTGGCTACTCTTTGTATATGGCAGGTAGCTCTGATTATGATGGTGGTGTTGAATTGTCTTCTGCTGATGCTACTATCGTTGACAATGGCAACGGTTCATTCACATTCGATGTTAACTTCGTTGCAGAGGGTGCAGCTTACCACTTCACTTACACAACTCCTGCACAGGAGTCAACTGATGATGTAACTACTGTTCAGTTGGTTTCAAAGAGCGCAGGTGAGAAGATTGGTTCATACGCTTATGGCTGTCTCTTGTCAGACGCTGAGGGTAACAACCAGGTGAAGATCGCTGTTGATGAGTACTACTCTTGGGATGCAAATACTGACTTCCCAAAGGCTAATGCTTATGCAACATGGCAGAGCTCGCCTTCATACATGACGCAGGCTTCGCACTTCTCATTCGTTAACAAGACTCTCAAGGTTAACGGTGTAACTTACGCTAACGATGCAATCTCTAACGCAAAGTTGACAGTTGTAGAGGCAACTTCAATCACTGTAGAGTTCACAGTTGACGGTGAGGACTACAAGTTCGTTTACAGCGCATTCTAATTTGAGCGTAGCTTAAAACTCTTTCGGAGCTTCCCAATCGGGAGGCTCCGATTTTTTTTGTTCTACGCTTGCATCTTATCCCCTTTTTCCGTAACTTTGTTCTGTTTGATTTAAGAATCATAAACTAAAATACTAAATCTATGAGAATTTTTAACTATTTGAAGCAGTTTGCAGCCCTTGTCGTTGTGGCAATGGTTTTTGTGGCTTGTGAGCCTAATAATGTCCCAGTGCCCCCTTCCGATAAACCTATTCCTGAGGAGCCCAAGACCGAGACGTATTTGGAGCTCACATCACCAGATGTTATGGAGTTTGCCGCTGAGGGTGGCGTAGGTGAGATTACATGGCAGGAGAAAGAGCGCGAGGTATCGCGCACAGATCCTTATGTAGGTACTGTAACAACCGAGGCAGTGTGGATTACTCTTGAGCAGACAACAACAGGTTATGGTTCAACATCGTTCGTTGTAGCAGCGAATGAGGGCGAGGCACGCGAGGCAGTAATCAATATCGAGTATAAGGAGCAAAAGCTCGCTGTAACCGTTAAGCAGGCGGCAGCTGGCGCTGCACCCGTTGAGGCTACAGAGCTTGCAGCTGCAGCGCGTATCCCCAGCGAGGAGCTTGGCCTGGAGAATAACATCTTTGCCCTTGCATTTACTGACGATGCAGAGAGCCTCGAGCTAGGTATCGTACTCGTAGGCGAGGAGGGCACAGAGGTGCTTACAGCAGGCGTATACAATGTTGATAATGAGGGCTTGGTAGCTGACGAGTGTGCTCTTCAGGTCTACACTGACGAGGGTCTTGAGGAGTATTTCTTCGAGAGTGGCGAGGTAGTTGTTGCTGTTAATGGCGAGAACTACGACTTTGACATCACTCTTGCTACTACTGAGGGTGAGCAGTTGTGCTTCACATATGAGGGCGTTGTTGTAGATATGGTTCCAGAGTCTAAGCCCGCAGAGCCCGTAGCATTCACTCCTACAGCTGTTAAGGCTGAGCTCTACGAGGCTGGTAACTTCTTCCTCCAGCTCTATATTGATGGTGCGAACTATCACGAGCTCGATATGTACGACGTGGTTGAGCCTAACGAGTATTACCTCTCTGCTGGTGTTTACTCTTACGCTGCTGAGACTATTGGCTCATGGTCAATATTCAATTTGGGTAATGACCAGACTTGTGGTCTTGAGGATGCTGAGCTTGCACTTGCGCACAACGCAGACAACACATCAACAATCACTGGTTACATCAAGTCTGAGCAGGGGGACCACATCACAATCGACTGGACAGGCATTATCGAGGGCATGAACCTCGCAGGTGGTGACGAGCCGGGTGACGAGCTTCCATTCTATAACTTCACTTCAGCTGAGATCTGCTGGTGGAGCGCTTGGAGTGACTTCCAGATTGCATTTACAGATGCAAATGGCGTTGTGTTGACATGTGACTTCTGGCGTTGCACAGAAAAGAACTTCTTGCCTGAGGGAACTTACTGGGTTGGCAATGGTGATTGTATGGTTTACACTGATAGTTACTCTTATATTGACCTTAACGATGGTGGAGACTTGCAGGATTTGCAGGGCGGTAAGGTTATCGTAGCAGAGGTTGATGGTAAGTATGAGTTTACATTCGAGGGTATCTACTACGGTTCGCGAAACGACATGGATAACCTTAAGCAGTTCAATGGTAAGTATGTTGGTACTATTGAGGAGATGATTCTTCCCAGCGAGTATGAGGAGCCAAATATCGATGAGCTTGAGATTGTGGAGTTGGCACAGACCTCTTGGTGCAAGACATTTGGCACTTGGGGTGTTTCAAGTGAGTACGAGATTTGTTGGTTTGATGCAGATAATCATTCAACTACTCTCGACTTCATAGTTAACCCTATCGTGGCGGGCACTTATACACTTGAAGATGGCCTGAAGGCTACATACTGCAAGTACCGTGGCAACAAGATGTCAGACTGTACAGTTGTTGTAACAGGCTCTGGCGAACTTACATTCGATGTGACATTCGTTGCAGAAGTAGATGGTGTTCTTGGTCGTTACCACTTCACTTGGACTGGCGACCCTGCAACACTTGCCGACTAACCAATTTGATAAGGTCTTCTGATTTATTATTTATGTCGGGGTCTTCCTTTTCGGGAGGCTCCGATTTTTTTAAAATTTCTATCCTAGTATTTGTTTTTTATTTTCATTTTTTGTAACTTTGTAGGATAAGCCCCAAATTTGGGAAAAATACAATTAAAACTTTAATACTATGAAACTTACAAAACTTTTTATGGGCGTTGTGCTTGCAGTTGTTGCGATGGCATTCATGGCATGTGAGCCCGATACCCCCGATACCCCCAAGGAGTATGCCTTGGAGGTTACATCAGAGACAACTATGGAGTTCCCCGCTGAGGGTGGTGATGGTGTTATCGCGTGGACGTTTAATGAGGTGACTCGTAACAACCCCAATCCAGCTCCCGAGCCTACACTCCAGTGTGATGCTGAGTGGATTGTTCTCAGTGCCAGACATTTGGGTGCATTTGAGGTTCACCCTAACGATGGTGAGGCGCGTCAGACGGTAATCAAAGTCATTTATGCTGAGCAGGTTATAGAGGTAAAGGTTAAGCAGGCTGGTGCGCAGGCTGAGGTGTCGTTCGACATAGATGTCCAGGAAGTGCACGCAGCATCTGCTATCACTCAGGTGACTCCTTCGGATAGCGAAATGTATTATGTTATGTTCCTTGATGAGGTCTCATACTTGCAGTTCAACGGCATTACCACTGCTGAGCAGTTGTGGGAGGATGACTACGCAGCATTTGAGAGTGGCGCATTGGCTAATAACATGAACCTCAAGGCATATATGGAGGCTGCGAACGTGTTGTTCAAGGGTACAAAGCGCGTTCAGTGGAATAGAGTTCGTCCTGGTACAGAGTCTGTTTTGTATGTCTATGGTGTGAAGTTCGATGAGGACGGTGCATCGTATGAGCCCGTGACAGACATCGCTTGGGAGGTAATCTGCCCCGACCGTGCTCCATTGCAGGATGTAGATTTTGGCCTCGATGTAGAGGTTAAGGGTGCAGAGGTTAAGTTGGATGTGAAGCCTGAGAACTGGGACGGCTACTACCTTGTTAAGATTGTTGACTACAACAACGAACTTTATGTTGGTGAGGACGTTACCTTTGATGAGGATTACATGAATGCAATTTCTGATGAGTGGATTGATGTCTACTCGTCTAACCTTAGCGCGGGCTACTCTATGCAGGATATTCTCGACAATGTATGCTATAAGGGAGATATGACTCTGGAGTTTGCGCTTGAGTCGTATGTTCTCTATTCTGTACTCGTTTATCCCGTTGCGGAGCATGACGGCTTCGTACAGGTAGTGGGTGAACCTTCGTACATTAACTTCTCTACTGAGGAGGTAGGTCAGTCAGATATGGATATCAATATCGAGGTAACAAACTGCTATGTTCGTGTGGCGGATATCAAGATTACGCCTTCTAACCCCGATGAGTCGTGGCTCTTGTTGATTACTCCAACTTCATATTTGCCAGCTGATTATGATGATGAGACCCTTCTTGATTATGCTTTGGGTGAGTTTGTCTACTATACATACGAGTTTAAGGGTGAGATGACTACGCATATGAATACGCTCTACCCAGATACGGAGTATATCATTGTTGCATTTGGTTATAGCGGTGGTGTTGTGACTACAGATGTCTGCTCGAAGGTGTTCAAGACTCAAAAGGAGGGCGTATGTGAGTTGGAGGTTACCGATGTTATTGTCGGTGGTCCTTATCGTGTGTCAGATTTGTATGCATACGATCCTGAGACATTTGAGTATTATAAGCCTCCATACTACTACGATTCTTCACATTTCGTGATAACAATGGAGGTCAAGACAAGTGAGCCTACTACCGACATCTTCTCTGACTTTATCTATAAGGCGGACTACGATTACCATGGTTATGAGCTTATGTTCTACGATTTGTTGATCGATACATGTGACCCATATTATGTGACAACTGTAGAGTGGGAGTGGACAGGTGATGAGATCTTTGCAAACTGCTACGCTTGCGCAGCTGCCTTCGATTATAAGGGTGATGTTACCCCAATGTGGATGTCGGAACTCTACCAGTGGACCGTGGATGACATTCGTCCTATCGAGGAGTTTATCGAGAAGTGGGAGGCGCAGCCTGACATGATGGTTATGGGTCTGAGTGCCGATGGCGGTATCAAGCCTTTTAATAAGTTACGTTAGGCATCAAATGTGTAACTTTGTGAACTATTAGCACTAACAAAGATGCTCTCGCGCGTAACGCGCACACACGTATTATATATATGTGCGGGAAAAACGGTCCAATTGTGGTCTAATTGCGAAATCGACTGTTTTTCCCCTCCTTGCGAACCTCTCTAAAATAGGCTAAAAAGCATAATGTGTTGAAATATAATAAGATGCTAATTTGGTTATAAATTACAGCTTATAACTTTGAAAACACGATAAGAAAAATATATCGGTTTTTCACAAGTTTTCAACATTTTGGTGCGAAAAAGAGGGCTATATATATTGTATGTCAAAAAAAATGCGTATCTTTGCGGGCAATTTCTCGCAAAAGGGAATTGAAATAGTTAACAAAAATTTAAAGGACAAAAAGTTTTAAAGATGCCAACTATTCAACAGTTAGTAAGAAACGGTCGAGTGAGCATGGTTGAGAAGAGTAAGTCACCAGCCCTCGCAGCGTGTCCTCAGCGCCGTGGAGTTTGTACTCGTGTGTACACTACAACTCCTAAGAAGCCTAACTCGGCTATGCGTAAGGTTGCACGTGTAAGATTGACTAATGGCAAGGAGGTCAATGCCTACATCCCAGGTGAGGGCCACAACTTGCAGGAGCACTCAATCGTGCTTGTTCGTGGTGGTCGTGTTAAGGACCTCCCAGGTGTCCGTTACCACCTCGTGCGTGGTGCCCTCGATTCAGCAGGTGTAGACGGTCGTCGTCAGCGTCGTTCAAAGTACGGTGCTAAGCGTCCAAAGGCAGGTAAGACTGCAGCACCAGCAAAGGGTAAGAAGTAAAAAAGAAATTTAGGAATTGTATTTAATTAATTAGCAAGTAAAATGAGAAAAGCTAAGCCAAGAAAGCGAATTCTACTTCCGGATCCTAAGTTCAACGATGTAGAGGTAACTCGTTTCGTGAACAACCTTATGCTGGATGGTAAGAAGAGTATTGCTTACACTATCTTCTACGATGCGTTGGAGATGGTAGGCAAGAAGATGAAGGATGCTGATAAATCTCCCGTTGAGATCTGGAAACAGGCTCTCGAGAATATCACACCTCAGGTCGAAGTAAAGTCAAAGCGTATCGGTGGTGCGACATTCCAGGTACCAACGGAGGTTCGTCCCGAGCGCAAAGTTTCGATTTCCATGAAAAACCTTGTCCTTTATTCACGTAAGCGTTCGGGCAAGTCAATGGCAGAGAAGCTCTCAGCAGAGATAGTAGATGCCTACAACCAGCAGGGTGCTGCCTTCAAGCGTAAGGAGGAGATGCACCGTATGGCAGAGGCTAACAAGGCATTTGCACACTTCAGATTCTAAAACACGTAGACCAAGATGGCAAGAGATCTTAAATATACTCGTAATATCGGTATCATGGCTCACATCGATGCCGGTAAGACCACTACTTCGGAGCGTATCCTTTTCTACACAGGTAAGACTCACAAGATCGGTGAGACTCACGAGGGTGGTGCCACTATGGACTGGATGGTTCAGGAGCAGGAGCGTGGTATTACCATCACATCTGCTGCAACCACAGCGTTTTGGAACTATAAGGGTAACCAGTATCAGATCAACTTGATCGATACCCCAGGACACGTTGACTTTACTGTAGAGGTAGAGCGTTCACTCCGCGTATTGGATGGTGCTGTTGCAACATTCTGCGCAGTAGGTGGTGTTGAGCCTCAGTCAGAGACCGTATGGCGTCAGGCTGACAAGTACAACGTTCCACGTATTGGTTACGTTAACAAGATGGACCGTACAGGCGCAGACTTCTTCGCTGTATGTGCCCAGATTAAGGAGCACTTCGGTGCAACAGCTCTTCCAGTAGTATTGCCTATCGGTTCTGAGGATAAGTTCGAGGGTATCGTTGACCTTATCTACAACCACGCTTTGTACTACTACGATGATAAGACTGTACGCGACAACTTCGAGGTTAAGGAGATTCCTGCTTTCATGAAGGAGGAGGCTGCTGAGTGGCGTGCAAAGCTTATCGAGGAGGTTGCAGCAACTGACGATGCTCTTATGGAGAAGTTCTTTGAGGATCCAGATTCAATCACTCCTGAGGAGCTCATCGCAGCAATCCGTGTTGCAACAATCAACATGACATTGGTGCCTATGATGTGTGGTTCTTCATTCCACAACAAGGGTGTTCAGAAGCTTCTTGATTATGTAATGGCATTCCTTCCATCACCATTGGATGTTCCAGCAGTTGAGGGTATCAACCCTAAGACTGATGAGATGGAGAAGCGTGAGGCATCAGTAAACGATCCATTCTGCGGTTTGGCGTTTAAGATTGCAACTGACCCATTCGTAGGTCGTTTGTGCTTCATCCGCGTTTACTCTGGTGTTTTGGAGGCAGGTTCTTATGTATATAACGCACGTAGCGGCAAGCGTGAGCGTATCTCTCGTATCTACCAGATGCACGCTAACAAGCAGAACCCTATGGACCGCGTTGAGGCAGGTGATATCTGCGCAGCTATCGGTTTCAAGGAGATCCGCACCGGTGATACTCTTACAGCAGAGAACGCACCTATCGTTCTTGAGCAGATGACCTTCCCTGAGCCAGTTATCGGTTTGGCAGTTGAGCCAAAGACTCAGAAGGATCTCGATAAGCTCGGTATCGCTCTTGCAAAGCTCGCAGAGGAGGATCCTACTTTCACTGTTCGTACAGATGAGGAGAGCGGTCAGACAATCATCTCTGGTATGGGTGAGCTTCACCTCGATATCATCGTTGACCGTCTTCGTCGTGAGTTCGGTGTAGAGATCAACCAGGGTGCTCCCCAGGTTAACTACAAGGAGGCTCTTACTCAGACTATCCAGCACCGTGAGGTATTCAAGAAGCAGACTGGTGGTCGTGGTAAGTTCGCTGATATCATCTTCGAGATCGGTCCTGCTGATGAGGGTGTTACAGGTCTTCAGTTCGTTGACGAGGTTAAGGGTGGTAACGTTCCTAAGGAGTATATCCCCGCTGTTCAGAAGGGCTTCGAGTCAGCAATGGCAAACGGTGCTTTGGCAGGTTACACAATCGACTCAATGAAGGTTACCTTGAAGGATGGTTCATTCCACCCCGTCGATTCAGATCAGCTTTCGTTCGAGATTTGTGCTCGTAACGGTTTCCGCGTAGCAGCTCCTAAGGCTGGCTCGGTAATCATGGAGCCAGTGATGAACGTAGAGGTTGTAACTCCTGAGGAGAGCATGGGTGACATCATCGGCGACTTGAACAAGCGTCGTGGTCAGATCCAGGGTATGGAGTCAAAGGGTACAGCTCGTGTAGTTAAGGCACGCGTACCACTTTCAGAGATGTTCGGTTATGTAACTGTACTCCGTACCATTTCTTCTGGTCGTGCAACATCATCAATGGAGTTCTCTCACTTCGAGGAGGTTCCTGCAGGTCTTGCAAAGGAGATCATCGAGAAGTCGAGCGGTAAGCGTAAGGATTTAGAGTAAAAAAAAGGAGATTAGATATGAATCAGAAAATTAGAATCAAGTTGAAGTCTTTCGACCACAACCTCGTTGACAAGTCAGCAGAGAAGATCGTTAAGACTGTGAAGGCTACTGATGCTGTAGTTAGCGGTCCAGTACCCCTTCCCACTCGCAAGCAGATTTTCACTGTAAACCGTTCAACCTTCGTTAACAAGAAGGCTCGTGAGCAGTTCCAGTTCTGCACTTACAAGCGCATCATCGATATCTACTCATCAACTCCTAAGACTATCGATGCTTTGATGAAGCTCGAGTTGCCTTCAGGTGTTGAGGTTGAGATCAAGGTTTGATAAAACATTCGTTGGGCATGGACAGCCCTTCACAGGGTTGTCCCGCTGCTCGACACAAAACCTATAAATAATATAGGTATATATAAAATCACTATTTAACAAACAAACGTAATTAGACAGTACAATGTCAGGACTAATTGGAAAGAAAATCGGAATGACTTACGTTTACAGTGCCGAGGGTAAGAACATACCATGCACTGTTATTGAGGCTGGTCCGTGTGTAGTTACGCAAATCAAGACCGTTGAGAAGGATTCTTACGAGGCGGTTCAGGTTGCCTATGACGACAAGAGTGAAAAGCACACCAGCAAGAGTTTGTTAGGTCACTTCAAGAAGGCCGGTGTTACCCCAAAGCGCAAGCTTGTTGAGTTCAAGGGTATGCCAGAGGTGAACCTTGGCGATTGCCTTACAGTTGAGATGTTCTCTGAGGAGGATTGGGTAGACGTAACAGGTATCTCTAAGGGTAAGGGCTTCCAGGGTGTAGTTAAGCGTCACGGTTTCGGTGGTGTTGGTGGTCAGACTCACGGTCAGCACAACCGTCAGCGTAAGCCCGGTTCGCTTGGTGCATCATCTTATCCATCACGCGTATTCCCAGGTAAGCGTCTTCCTGGTCAGATGGGTAATGTAACAGTTAAGGTATTGAACCTTAAGGTCGTTAAGATTATTCCCGAGAGCAACCTCATCTTGGTGAAGGGTTCAGTTCCGGGTGCAAAGGGTGCTTATTTAACAATTGAGAAGTAGTATGGAATTAGCTGTATTAAACACATTAGGACAGGAGACTGGTCGTAAGGTAGTTCTTTCAGACGCAGTTTTCGGCGTGGAGGCTAATGACCACGCTATTTACCTCGACGTTAAGCAGTATTTGGCTGACCAGCGTCAGGGTACTCACAAGGCAAAGCAGCGTAACGAGGTTGCTGGTTCAACTCGTAAGCTCAAGCGTCAGAAGGGTACTGGTGGTGCTCGTTGTGGTAGCATTAAGTCACCTTTGTTCCCAGGTGGTGGCCGTGTATTCGGTCCAGTGCCACGCGACTACAGCTTCAAGCTCAACAAGAAGCTCAAGCAGCTTGCACGTCGCAGCGCACTTACTTACAAGGCTCAGGCTGGTGCAATCCAGGTTTTGGAGAACCCTGTAATGGAGGCTCCCAAGACTAAGGCCGTTATTGCAATGGCTAAGGCTTTGAACGTAGAGAACAAGAAGGTGTTGATCGTTTTGCCTGAGACGAACGTCAACTTCCAGCTCTCATGCCGCAACATCGCTTCTGTTAAGCCTATTTTGGCACAGAACCTCAACACTTACGAGGTTATGAACGCATCGGCAGTTGTATTGGTAGAGGGCGCAGAGAATGTAATCAATGTAATGTTAGCTTAAAAAATTTCACAAAAATGGAAGTAATTATTAAGCCTATTTTGACCGAGAAGATGACGATTCAGGGCGAGAAGCTGAACCGTTACGGTTTTATTGTTGACGTTAGAGCTAACAAGTTGCAGGTTCGTAACGCTGTAGAGAAGATGTACAACGTTACAGTGACAGATGTCAACACAATTAATTACATGGGTAAGCAGAAGAGCCGTTACACAAAGGCTGGTTTGCTTCAGGGTCGCACCAACAACTTCAAGAAGGCTATTGTCACTTTGAAGGCCGGTGATCAGATTGATTTTTACAGTAACATCTAAACTTTTGAGAAAAGATGGCAGTAAGAAAATTTAAGCCGGTAACTCCCGGTCAGAGACATAAGATTATCGGCACGTTCGATGAGATCACTACTTCAACACCTGAGAAGTCTCTCTTGAGCCCCAAGAAGAGCACAGGTGGTCGTAACAATACTGGTAAGATGACAGTTCGTTACATCGGCGGTGGTCACAAGCAGATGTATCGTAACGTTGACTTCAAGCGTCAGAAGGACGGTATGGCAGCAATCGTAAAGACAATCGAGTACGATCCAAACCGTACAGCTCGTATTGCTTTGGTTGTTTACGCAGATGGCGAGAAGAGCTATATCCTTGCTCCTAACGGCTTGCAGGTTGGTCAGACAGTAATCAGCGGTACTGGTGTAGCGCCTGAGGTTGGTAACACATTGTACCTCTCAGAGATTCCACTCGGTACTTTGATTCACAATATTGAACTCTACCCCGGTCAGGGTGCTGCAATGGCACGTTCTGCCGGTTCGTATGCTCAGCTCTTGGCACGCGAGGGTAAATTCGCGGTAATTAAGTTGCCTTCAGGTGAGACTCGTATGGTACTCGTAACTTGCCGTGCAACGGTAGGTGTTGTTTCAAATGTAGATCACAACCTCGAGTGTTCAGGTAAGGCTGGTCGTAGCCGTTGGCAGGGCCGTCGTCCTCGCAACCGTGGTGTGGTTATGAACCCCGTAGATCACCCGATGGGTGGTGGTGAAGGTCGTGCTTCGGGTGGTCACCCCCGTTCACGTAAGGGCTTGTTGGCTAAGGGTTATAAGACTCGCAACCCCAAGAAGACCACTTCAAAGTTCATCATTTCAAAGCGTAAAAAATAATTAAATAGAGTATCATAATGAGCCGTTCATTAAAAAAAGGACCGTTTATCGACCCCAAGCTTGAGGCAAAGGTAATTGCAGCGGCAGAGGGTAATAACAAGTCTGTAATCAAGACATGGTCACGCGCAAGTATGATTTCGCCCGACTTCGTAGGTCAGACGATCGCCGTACACAACGGAAATAAGTTTATTCCAGTATACGTAACTGAGAATATGGTAGGTCACAAGCTCGGTGAGTTTGCTCCAACACGTAACTTCCGTGGTCATTCAGGTAACAAGAAAAAGTAGTAGACTATGGGAGCAAGAAAAGCACAGATGGCCGAGAGACTTAAGGCCGAGAAGAAGCAGAAAGCTATCGCAATCATGCGCGATTGCCCTACCTCTCCACGTAAGATGCGTTTGGTGGCTGACATCATCCGTGGCGTAGAGATCAACAAGGCATTGGGTATCCTTCGCTACTCAAAGAAGGAGGCATCAATCAGAATGGAGAGCCTTCTCAAGTCAGCAATTGCTAACTGGGAGGCAAAGAACCAGGGTGAGCGTCTTGAGGACGTACAGCTCTGCGTTAAGGAGGTATTCGTAGACTGCGGTCGTATGTTGAAGCGAATCCAGCCCGCACCTCAGGGTCGTGCACACCGTATTCGCAAGCGTTCGAACCACGTCACCCTCGTAGTAGATAAAATGGTAACCGCAGAAAACAAGTAAGAGATGGGACAGAAAGTTAATCCGATAGCAAATCGTCTTGGTATCATCAAGGGTTGGGATTCTAACTGGTATGGTGGTCGTGATTTCTCAGAGAAATTGGTAGAGGACGACAAGATTCGTAAGTATTTGAATGTCCGTTTGGCTAAGGCAAGCATCTCGAAGATCATTATCGAGCGTACGCTTAAGCTTGTGACAGTAACCATCTCAACTGCACGCCCCGGTATCATCATCGGTAAGGGCGGTCAGGAGGTTGATAAGCTCAAGGAGGAGTTGAAGAAGCTCACTGGTAAGGAGGTTCAGATCAACATCTTCGAGGTAAAGCGTCCAGAGGTAGATGCTGTAATCGTAGCGAACAACATCGCTCGTCAGCTCGAGGGCCGCGTATCATACCGCCGCGCAATTAAGACCGCTATCGCATCAACAATGCGTATGGGTGCTGAGGGTATCAAGGTTCAGATCTCTGGTCGTGTAGGTGGTGCCGAGATGGCTCGCTCAGAGACCATAAAGGAGGGTCGCGTACCTTTGCACACATTCCGTGCAGATGTAGATTACTTCTTGGCTGAGGCACTTACTAAGGTTGGTATCCTCGGTATCAAGGTTTGGATCTGCCACGGTATCGTATATGGCAAGCGTGATTTGTTCGAGATCGCAGGCGGTGCATCAGCACAGGCAGGCAAGGAGCAGTCACCTCGTCGTGATGGCAAGCGTGACGATCGTCGCAAGCGTCGTAATAACAATAAGTAGTACCTTTTAAAGCGAAAAGACTATGTTACAGCCAAAAAGAACTAAGTTCAGAAGAATGCAGAAGGGTCGTATGAAGGGTTTCGCTCAGAGAGGAAACCAGCTTGCATACGGTTCGTTCGGAATCAAGGCCTTGGAGTCGACTTGGATCACAGGTCGCCAGATCGAGGCAGCTCGTCAGGCCATCACACGTTACATGAAGCGTGAGGGTCAGATTTGGATCCGTATCTTCCCCGATAAGCCCATTACAAAGAAGCCTGCTGAGGTACGTATGGGTAAGGGTAAGGGTAATCCCGAGGGCTTTGTAGCGCCCGTTACCCCAGGTCGTATCCTTTTCGAGGCAGAGGGTGTACCTTTGGAGATTGCACAGGAGGCACTCCGTCTGGGAGCTCAGAAGTTGCCTATTACAACTAAGTTTATTGTACGACGCGACTATGTCGAGTCATCACTCTAAAATGGAGCTTGAAAGATTATGAAAAGTGCTGAAATAAAGGAGATGTCGGTGCAGGATCTCGAGGAGCGCATTGCAGCTGAGAAGGCTAACCTCACACAGCTAAAGGTGCAGCACGCAGTTTCGCCCGTAGAAAATCCATCAATCATTAAGAAATCTCGCAGAGATATCGCACGTATGTTGACAATTCTCGGCCAGAAGAACTCTAAATGTTAATTACCATTATGGAAAGAAATCTTAGAAAAGAGCGTATTGGCTTGGTTGTCAGCAACAAGATGGAGAAGACCATTGTGGTTGCAGTTGCTCGTAAGGTTAAGCACCCTATCTACGGTAAGTTCGTGAACAAGACAACAAAGTTCGTTGCAGAGTGCTTGGACACAACAGTTCAGGAGGGTGATACCGTACGCATCATGGAGACACGCCCATTGAGCAAGACTAAGCGTTGGAGATTAGTACAAATCATTGAAAGAGTTAAGTAGTTATGATACAGCAAGAAAGTAGACTTGTAGTAGCTGACAACAGCGGTGCAAAGGAGGTTCTCTGCATTCGCGTGCTCGGTGGTACGAAGCGTCGTTACGCATCTATCGGCGACAAGATCGTGGTAGCTGTAAAGAGCGCTTCTCCCTCGGGTGATGTCAAGAAGGGTGCCGTTTCAAAGGCAGTCGTAGTAAGAACAAAGAAGGAGATCCGTCGTGCAAATGGTTCGTACATTCGTTTCGACGACAACGCAGTAGTTCTTCTTAACAATCAGGGTGAGATCCGTGGTACTCGTATCTTCGGTCCTGTAGCCCGTGAGTTGCGTGACCAGTATATGAAGATCATATCACTGGCTCCCGAGGTATTGTAATTTAAAAAACAATTGAGATATGTCTAAATTGCATATTAAGAAAGGGGACATGGTTTATGTCAATGCTGGCGATAACCGTGGCGCACAGGGTAAGGTACTTTCTGTAGATGCCGCTAAGCAGCGTGCTGTTGTAGAGGGCGTTAACATCTGCAAGAAGGCTACGAAGCCCAATGCGAAGAATCCTCAGGGTGGTCTCATCGAGCAGGAGGCTCCCATCCACATTTCGAATCTGCAGCCTATCGATCCTAAGAGCGGCAAGCCCACTCGCGTAGGTCGCAAGGCTAATGACAATGGTAAATTAGTTCGTTACGCTAAAAAGTCAGGAGAGGAGATTAAATAATGGCATACGTACCTACACTTAAAACCGAGTATAAGGAGCGCATCATTGCTGCCCTTATGAAGGAGTTTGGCTACACAACTGTTATGCAGTGCCCCAAGCTCGAGAAGATCGTCGTAAACCAGGGTATGGGCCAGGCGATTGCAGATAAGAAGCTTATCGAGGTTGCTCAGGAGGAGCTTACCCGCATTACGGGTCAGAAGGCTGTTCAGACCAAGTCTCGTAAGGATATCTCTAACTTTAAGTTGCGTAAGGGCATGCCTATCGGTGTTCGCGTAACACTTCGTGGCAACCGTATGTACGAGTTCCTCGAGCGTTTGATCGCCGTAGCACTCCCACGTATTCGTGACTTCAAGGGTATCAATGATAAGTTCGATGGCCAGGGTAACTACACTCTTGGTATCACTGAGCAGATTATCTTCCCTGAGATCGACATCGACAAGATCACTAAGATCTTCGGTATGGAGATTACATTCGTAACATCGGCTCAGACTGACGAGGAGGCATACGCCCTCCTTCGTGAGTTCGGCCTTCCATTCAAGAACGCTAAAAAGAACCAGTAACCTATGGCAAAGGAGTCAATGAAGGCACGCGAGGTTAAGCGTGCAAAGCTTGCGCAGCGTTATGCTCACAAGCGTGAGGAGATCGCAGCAAAGGTTAAGGCAGGTGAGATGGATCACGAGGAGGCATGGGTAGCTCTTTCAAAGTTGCCCCGCAACTCTAATCCTATCCGTCAGCACAACCGTTGCATGATCACTGGTCGTCCAAAGGGTTATATGCGTCAGTTCGGTATCAGCCGTATCCAGTTCCGCGAGATGGCATCGAACGGCTTGATCCCAGGTGTTAAGAAGGCCAGCTGGTAGTCACTTTATATCATCACCTTGGCATCTACTGCCAAGGTTGATGGTTTAGAGAGCTATTTCAAGGGGTGTTACCTATATATATAATATACGCGCGTAAAGGCGTGGTGTAACATAGCCCTTAAAGGAGGATTGTGGCTCGTCGAAAGACGAAAGCGCATCCGGTATATGAAGATCCGAGGCGAGGTGTTTCCCATCTGGGAATGCCTCTGCTTGTGGGTCGGATAAGGCAGAATGTTGTTCGGTGCTTCGGTGCCATGAGGACAAAGAGCGAATTTGTGCTTACGCATGATATTATATATTGTGCTAATGTCCCAAGCAAAGTCAGCCTTATATGGGTGCAGAGTCCGAGTATTGCGGAGTCTACTATAGGGAAAAGTGCTACAATAGTGTAGTAACTTCTTTGTCGTAGGACGCGAGGAAGGATTATGCGCTGTGAGGAAAATCTCATGCAAGTGACAGGTATCGTGTGTCCGTGCGAATGAGTGTATGTGCAGAGTGGCAAAGTGTGCTATGATGTGAATGCTCAGGAGTCGGATGATGATGGTCTGGTCATGCTTAATGGAGTGATTAGGCGAGGTGTGCATGGGCTGTACGAGAGGATGATGTGCGTATGTACATCACTTGTCGTTTAGTTCAAGGTGGCATTGAAGCATGATTTTTTACGTTTAAATGTTGGTCAACTATTATGAGCCAGCATTTGTTGCGTTCAAAGAAAAATGCCTAAATGCTTAAAAATTAGCGTAAAAACTTTGTTAATTAGGATTTTCTTCGTATATTTGCCCGCTTTTATGCGCGTTACGCTCTCGCGTATGAGGAATAAGATGAGGGCTAAGTGCTTAAAAGTGAGTAATTTAGAATGCAATAACGCATAAATAAACAATTTTTTATTATTAATTTTTAACTTTTAATTCACTATGACTGATCCAATTGCGGACTTTCTAACCAGAATTAGAAATGCGGTGAAAGCCAACCACAAGGTGGTTGTAGCTCCCGGTTCAAAAATTAAGCAGGAGATCACTAAGATCATGTTTGATCAGGGTTACATCCTTGCCTACAAGTTTGACAAGGATGAGAAGGGTCATCCATCTATCAAGATCGCGTTGAAGTACGATGCTGCATCTAAGGTTAACGCAATCAAGAATCTTAAGCGTGTAAGCCGTCCAGGTTTGCGTCAGTACGCTTCAGCAGCAGAGATGCCTCGCGTATTGAATGGTTTGGGTATCGCTATCGTTTCTACCTCAAAGGGTGTTATGACTGATGCACAGGCACGCAAGGAGAACGTAGGTGGTGAGGTAATGTGCTACATCTGGTAGTTCGACCCATCAAACGATTCAGTGATTACTGTAAATTTTAATTAACAAAAACAACTATTACAACATGTCAAGAATTGGTAAATTGCCTGTAATCTTGCCCGCTGGTGTTACTGTTGAGATCGCAGCTGACAACACGGTAAGTGTGAAAGGACCACTTGGGACACTGAGCCAGAAGGTTGACTCAGACATTAAAGTTGAAGTTGGAACACACATCGAGAAGGAGAGCCAGAAGGAGGTTCCTGCGGTTATCGTAACTCGTCCTACCAACCAGCCACGTCACCGTTCATTGCACGGTTTGTACCGCGCTCTTATCAACAACATGGTTATTGGCGTATCAAAGGGCTATGAGATCAAGCAGGAGCTCGTAGGTGTTGGTTTCAAGGCTGAGGTTAAGGGTCAGCTTTTGCAGATGAGCCTTGGTTACTCACACGAGATCGCACTTTTGTTGCCAGCAGAGATCCAGGCAACTGCAGTAACTGAGAAGAAGGGCAACCCTATCCTTACACTCAAGTCTATCGACAAGCAGCTCGTAGGTCAGGTAGCAGCGAAGATCCGCTCTATGCGTAAGCCTGAGCCTTACAAGGGTAAGGGTATTAAGTTCGTCGGCGAGGTAATCCGTCGTAAGGCAGGTAAGTCGGCAGCTAAATAGTAAATAAGTCAAGATTATGGCATTGAATAAGATTGAAAGAAGAGCGAGAATCAAGATGCGTATCCGCAAGATCGTTAACGGTACGCCTTCACAGCCTCGCATGACTGTATTCCGTAGCAACAAGCAGATCTACGTACAGTTTATTGATGACCTCGCAGGCGTAACCTTGGCAACTGCATCGTCGTTGGACAAGGAGGTTGCGGCAGAGACAGCAGGTAAGAACAAGTCTGAGGTTGCAGCTTTGGTAGGTAAGCTCGCTGCAACACGTGCAATCGAGAAGGGTATCACTAACGTATCATTCGATCGTAACGGTTACCTCTATCACGGTCGAGTTAAAATGTTGGCTGACGCTGCTCGCGAGGGTGGCCTTAAATTCTAATCGAATATGGCAAATACAAACATAAAGAGAGTACGTACAAGCGACCTCGAGTTGAAGGATCGTTTGGTTGCAATCAACCGCGTTACTAAGGTAACCAAGGGTGGTCGTACATTCACTTTCTCTGCTATCGTAGTTGTAGGTAACGAGAATGGTGTTGTAGGCTATGGTCTTGGTAAGGCAGCGGAGGTTACCGTTGCTATCTCTAAGGGCGTAGAGGATGCGAAGAAGAATTTGGTTAAGGTTCCCGTGCTCAACGGCACAATTCCCCACAAGCAGGAGATGCGTTTCGGTGGTTCAGAGGTTATGATTCGTCCAGCTGCTCCTGGTACTGGTATCATCGCCGGTGGTGCGATGCGTGCAGTATTGGAGTCTGTAGGTATCAAGAACGTGCTTGCGAAGAGCAAGGGTTCATCTAACCCACACAACCTCGTTAAGGCTACTATCGGTGCTTTGTGCGAGTTGCGTGATGCACGCTCAATCGCTGAGTTGCGCGGTATCTCAATGACCAAGGTGTTTAACGGTTAATAAATAGGAGGTAACAACTATGGCAACATTGAAAATCACTCAGGTTAAGAGCCGTATCGGTGCTTCAAAGCAGCAGTGCAAGAACCTTGATGCACTCGGTCTCCGCAAGATCAACATGACAGTTGAGCACAGCGATTCAGCAATCATCAAGGGTATGATTGAGCGCGTTAAGCACCTCGTAAAGGTAGAGGAGGTAAAATAATTTTAACCAAGAAAAAGAATTAAGAAATGGAACTTCATAATCTTAAGCCCGCTAAGGGTGCAACTCACCACGATAAGCGTGTGGGTCGCGGTGCTGGTTCGGGTCACGGTGGTTATTCAACCCGTGGTTTGAAGGGTGCGAAGTCTCGCTCAGGTTACTCAAGCAAGCTCGGTTTCGAGGGTGGTCAGATGCCTTTGCAGCGTCGTCTTCCTAAGTTCGGCTTCACTAACATTGACCGTGTAGAGTACAAGGCAATCAACCTCTCTACATTGGAGGAGCTCGCAGCAAAGAACAGCCTTACTGAGATCTCTCTCGAGACTCTTGTACAGGCAGGCTTTGTATCATCAAAGGACAAGGTTAAGATTCTCGGTAACGGTGCCGTAACTCGTGCTTTGGCTGTTAAGGCTAATGCATTCTCTAAGACAGCTGAGGCTGCTATCGTAGCTGCAGGTGGTTCAGTAGAGAAGTTGTAGTAAGGTGCAGACTGTTTTGTTTGGGATAAGGTATAAAGAGGCGCGAATTATAATATATATAAATAGTGTCGGGCGATGAGCCAGTGCCCATCCCGAGCATTACGGTAATAAAGTTTAAGAATCAATAAAACCTTATAATTATGAACTTGTCTATCATTGTTGGTTTGGTTTTGGTAGCACTCATCGTCGTGTTGCTCTTTACCAACAAGAAACTCGTTGAGACGCTCAAGAACATATACAAGATCGAGGAGCTCCGCAACCGTATCCTCTTTACGTTGGGACTTCTTCTCGTATATCGCTTGGGTAGCTTTGTGACTCTGCCAGGCGTTGACCACGTAGTATTGGAGGAGGCAACACGCAACTTCGCGAATGATAACAGCCTTTTGGGTCTGTTGAACATCTTCTCGGGTGGTGCATTTGCTCAGGCTTCAATCTTCGCTCTTGGTGTTATGCCTTACATCACAGCCTCTATCATCATCCAGTTGTTGGGTATCATGGTACCTTACTTCCGTAAGATGCAGCGTGAGGGTGAGAGCGGACGTCGCAAGATGAATCAGTGGACACGTTTCCTCACAATTGCCGTTTTGATTCTTCAGGGTCCAGCTTACCTCTATTCACAGGTGTTGAGCTGGGGTGCAGTATCTCCTGCATGCTCTGGTGACCTTTTGGGTCTTGCTAACGGTCAGTTTGTGATTCCTTCAGTAATCATTCTTATCGCTGGTACCATGTTTATCATGTGGTTGGGTGAGAAGATCACTGACAAGGGTATTGGTAACGGTATCTCATTGATCATTATGATCGGTATTGTGGCTCGACTCCCACAGTCTTTCTTGCAGGAGTTCAGCATGCAGGTACTTGGTGAGGGTAGCATCATCATGTTCATCGTAGAGCTCATCTTCCTTGCTCTTGTGTTCATGCTCGCTATCGCAATCGTACAGGCAGTTCGTCGCATTCCCGTTCAGTATGCAAAGCGTATTGTAGGTAATAAGCAGTATGGTGGCGTGCGTCAGTACATTCCTTTGAAGTTGAACGCCGCTAACGTGATGCCTATTATCTTTGCACAGGCTCTTATGTTCATCCCCGGTTTGATCTGGAAGAACAATGCAGCTTGGACTGACATCACCAGCTTCTGGTACAACTTTACGCTTGTAGTGTTGGTAGTTGCGTTTACTTATTTCTATACCGCAATTATCGTAAATCCTCAAATGATGGCAGACGATATGAAGCGTAACGGTGGCTTCATCCCAGGTGTTAAGCCAGGTAAGAGCACTGTTAAGTATATCGATGACATCATGACAAGAATCACCCTTCCGGGCTCAATCTTCTTGGCTCTTATCACAGTTCTTCCTGCGATTGCCATGACGCTCGGTATCTCACAGGGCTTTGCTTACTTCTTCGGAGGTACATCGCTCTTGATTATGGTGGGTGTTGTTCTTGACACTCTTAAGCAGATTGAGAGCTACTTGTTGATGCGTCACTATGATGGTCTTATGAAGACCGGACGTATTCAGGGTCGCTACTAATAGGGTTTACCACAAGAGAGGTGCTGCCTTGGGCAGCCGAGGCAGCACTCCTTTAATTGACCGTTTCGAAGATGATATATTTGAAGACACCTCAAGAGATCGAACTATTGCGCGAGAATAACATTTTGGTTAGTCGTGCTCTTGCAGAGGTTGGCCGCCACATTAAGGCTGGAATTACCACAAAGGAGCTAAACGATATCGCCGAGAAGTTTATTCGCGACAATGGAGCAATTCCCGGTTTTCTTGGTTATCAGGGTTATCCTGCCTCGGCATGTATCTCTGTCAATGAGCAGGTGGTTCACGGTATTCCGTCGGACTATGTCATCAAGGATGGCGACATCGTGTCGGTTGATTTGGGTACCATTATGAAGGGGTTTGTTGGTGATTCAGCATACACGTTCGCTGTTGGAGAGGTTACTGACGATGTAAAAAAACTTCTCGAAGTCACCAAAGAGGCTCTTCGCAAGGGTGCAGCACAGGCAAAAGCAGGAAATCGCGTAGGCGACATATCAGCGGCTGTGCAGGATTACGCCGAGAGTTTTGGATTCGGCGTAGTGCGAGAGTTGGAGGGCCACGGCTTAGGCAGAAAGATGCATGAGGAGCCAGGCGTACCCAACTATGGCGCACGAGGCAGAGGACCATTATTGAAAGAGGGTATGGTAATCTGTATCGAACCGATGATCACGATGGGCGATCGTAGGGTAGTCTTTGAGCGCGACGGTTGGACCGTCCGCACTAAGGATCGCAAACCCGCAGCTCACTTTGAGTATGCAGTGGCGGTTGGCAAAGAGGGCCCCGATATCCTAACTGATTTCAGTATCATTGAAGAAGCTATTAACAATTAAGTCTTATGGCAAAACAGACTGCTATTGAACGAGACGGAACCATTATCGAGGCGTTGTCAAACGCAATGTTTCGAGTGGAATTGGATAACGGACATGTTATCACGGCTCATATCTCAGGTAAGATGCGTATGCACTACATCAAGATCTTGCCCGGAGATAAAGTAAAAGTGGAGATGACTCCTTATGATTTGAGTAAGGGTCGAATATCTTTTAGGTACAAATAATTAAGAATGCTTTGGTTATGAAAGTAAGAGCATCAATTAAGAAGAGAAGCGAGGATTGCAAGATTGTACGTCGCAAGGGCAAGCTCTATGTGATCTGCAAGAAGAATCCCAAGTTCAAAATGCGCCAGGGATAATTTTTAGTTTAACAAACCGAAATTAACGAAAAGAAACATTTATGGCACGTATAGTAGGTGTTGATTTACCAAAAAATAAGCGCGGTGAGATCGGCTTGACCTATATCTATGGTATTGGTCGTTCTACTGCGCAGCAGATCCTCGATAGCGTAGGCATCAGCCGCGATATCAAGGTTCAGGACTGGACCGACGAGCAGGTCGGCGCCATTCGTGGCGCAATTGCCGATATGGGCATCAAGGTTGAGGGCGAGTGCCGCTCAGTCGTACAGCTCAACATTAAGCGATTGATGGATATCGGTTGCTACCGTGGCATCCGTCACCGTTTGGGTCTTCCCGTTCGTGGTCAGAGCACAAAGAACAATGCTCGTACTCGTAAGGGTAAGAAGAAGACTGTAGCAAACAAGAAAAAGGCAACTAAGTAATATTAGAGAGTTATGGCAAAGAAAACTGGAACAGTTAAGAAGAAGGTTGTTAAGGTTTCAGCACAGGGTATGGCTTTTGTGCACTCTACCTTCAACAACGTTATCATTACCATCACCAACGAGGTAGGTGAGGTAATCAGCTGGTCATCAGCTGGTAAGATGGGCTTCCGCGGTTCAAAGAAGAATACTCCCTATGCTGCACAGACAGCTGCTGCTGACTGCGCGAAGGTTGCTTACGATATGGGTTTGCGTAAGGTTAAGGTTTACGTTAAGGGTCCCGGTCAGGGTCGTGAGTCTGCAGTTCGTACCATCCATGGTGCAGGCATCGAGGTAATGGAGATCATCGACGTTACACCATTGCCACACAATGGTTGCCGTGCTCCTAACCGTCGTCGTGTATAATTCCTTTGGAACTACACACTAAGGTATTGGAGACAGCAGAAGACTAAACACTTAATTACTGAAAAAAATTAAAGATTATGGCAAGATATATTGGACCAAAGTCGAGAATTGCACGTCGTTTCGGCGAGGCTATTTACGGTGCTGATAAGGTTCTTGAGAAGCGTAACTTCCCTCCCGGACAGCACGGTCTTGCTCGCAAGCGTAAGAAGAACTCTGAGTACGGCGAGCAGCTTTCTGAGAAGCAGAAGGCAAAGTACACATACGGCATTTTGGAGAAGCAGTTCGCACGCACTTATGAGGCTGCCGCTCGTATGGGTGGTATCACAGGTGAGAACCTCCTCAAGTTGCTTGAGTGCCGTTTGGATAATGTTGTTTACCGTTTGGGTATCGCTCCTACACGTGCTGCTGCACGTCAGCTCGTATCACACCGTCACATCTGCGTTAACGGTAACGTAGTAAACATTCCTTCATACTCTTTGAAGGTTGGTGATGTGGTTTCAGTACGCGAGAAGTCAAAGACTTTGGAGGTTATCACAGATGCATTGTCGGGTGCAGCACGCAGCCGTTATGCATGGTTGGAGTGGGACAACGCTTCTATGAGCGGTAAGTTCCTCCAGACCCCTGAGCGTGAGGAGATTCCCGAGAACATCAAGGAGCAGCTTATCGTCGAGTTGTACTCTAAGTAGTAATTTACAAACAAATTCAATATTATGGCAATATTAGCATTCCAAAAACCTGAAAAGGTCATCATGTTGGAGTCGACTTCATCGTTCGGCAAGTTTGAGTTCCGTCCGTTGGAGCCTGGCTATGGCATGACTGTCGGAAACGCTTTGCGCCGTGTGTTGCTCTCGTCGTTGGAGGGCTTTGCTATCACGACTGTGAAGGTTGCCGGTGTGAACAATGAGTTCGCCGCAGTTCCCGGTGTGATGGAGGGAATGATCGAGATTATCCTGAATCTCAAGCAGGTACGCTTCATCCGCACTGTTGATAACGAGGATGCCGAGAAGGTATCAATCAACGTTGCGGGCGTTACAGAGCTTACTGCAGGTTATATCTCGAACTACCTTTCGTTCTTCAAGGTCTTGAATCCTGAGTTGGTTATTTGCCACCTCGCTCCTGGCACTAAGATGCAGATGACTATTACCATCGGTAAGGGTCGTGGCTATGTGCCTTCAGAGGAGAATGCTGGCATCGAGAAGGATGTTGACACCCTTCCTATCGACTCGATCTTCACGCCCATTAAGAACGTCAAGTACTCTATCGAGGACTACCGTGTCGAGCAGAAGACCGACTACGAGAAGTTGAATTTGGAGATTACTACCGACGGCTCGATCCATCCGAAGGATGCGTTGAAGGAGGCTGCCAAGATTCTTATCCAGCACTTTATGTTGTTCTCTGACGAGAAGATCACAATCGACGAGGAGGAGCAGCAGGGTGTTGAGGAGTTCGATGAGAGCATCTTGCACATGCGTCAATTGCTTAAGACAAAGCTTGCTGATCAGGATTTGAGCGTACGTGCTCTTAACTGTTTGAAGGCTGCTGATGTCGATACAGTGGGTGACCTTGTGAAGCTCCATCGCAACGAGTTGTTGAAGTTCCGTAACTTCGGTAAGAAGTCACTCACAGAGCTCGACGAGTTGTTGGCTAACTTGAACCTCAAGTTCGGCATGGACGTATCTATCTACAAACTTGATAAAGATTAATTATGAGACACAATAAGAAATTTAATCATCTTGGCAGACAGGCGGGCCACCGTAAGGCTATGCTCTCTAACATGGCTGTATCGCTTATTCTGCACAAGCGCATTAAGACAACTGTAGCTAAGGCTAAGGCTGTTCAGATGTTCATTGAGCCTATCGTAACAAAGGCTAAGGAGGATACTACTCACCAGCGTCGTGTAGTTTTCTCTTACCTCAAGCAGAAGGAGGCTGTTACAGAGTTGTTCCGCACTATCGCTCCTAAGATCATGGAGCGTCCAGGTGGTTACACTCGTATCCTCAAGACTGGTTTCCGTCTTGGTGATGGTGCTGACATGTGTATCATCGAGTTCGTTGATTTCAACGAGACTTACACATTCGGTCGTGAGGCTGCTGCTCCAGTAGCTGAGGAGGCTAAGCCTAAGACTCGTCGCTCACGCAAGAAGTCTACTGAGACTGAGGAGGGCGCAGAGAAGAAGGTTAAGCAGGCTGCTCCTAAGGCAACTGCTGCTAAGGCTTCTGCAGCTAAGGGTGCTAAGAAGACAAACGTTGGTAAGAAGATGTAATCATCTCTCACTGATATTGGGGGTAATGCTCCCTAAACAGGTAAGATTCCATGGAGTAATCCGTGGGATCTTACTTTTTTTTGTCTCTTACCGAAATTTTTGTATCTTTGTCTAAACATTTAATCATCATACCATGAGAACTTGCCTACTTTGTATATTTGCGATGTTTGCCCTTGTGCTGTCATCTTGTGAGACCTCAAATATTAATACACCTCTTGCTCCGTCTTTGGAGCTCACCTCTAATGAGACCCTGCGCGTTGAGTACAATGCAGCAGTCTATGAGATTACCTATACTATTGAGAATCCCGTCGAGGGAGAGGACGTTAAGACTCAGATTGTTAATTCTCAGATGATTACTGCTGTGGATACAAGTGCTGTTGGTGTCGTGAGTGTTACTCTTTCGGAGAATACCACTGATGCTGTGCGCGAGGGTGCCGTTGTAGTCAGCTATGGTGCGTTGTCCTTTACTGTCGTCATAGAGCAGAACTTCAATGCTGGTGGTGATCTTGAGAGGGTTAGCGTCGCTGCAAACCAGCTTGTTGGTAACTACTATGGCGATAACCTCGCTGCTGGTGTTGGTCATTATTGGATTATCCTTACGAAGGATGGCTTTGTTGATGGCGCTGCTGTTGCTGGTGGCGAGTACTTCCGCCTAGACCTTATGGCCCCCATGCCCGAGGATATGGAGGATATCCGTATCCCCGATGGCGAGTACCGCTTCGACCTCTCTATGAGCATGGACGAGTTTACCATTGTCGACATCGGCAATACCGACTACTCGTGGGTAGACGAGGATATGGAGGGTTGGGCACTTCCTCTTGAGGATGCAAAGCTTAAGGTTTCAGGCAACCGCTTTGAGCTCGAGGCCTTTGTTGATAATACCGAGTATCATGTCACCTTCGAGGGAGACTATTCGCTTACTACATCCATTATAACCGACTATGTGTCAAGTCTTACCAAGGATGTTGTTATAGATGTATCGAACTGCTCAGCATCTGTAAGCAGTTATGGTGACTACTGGGGTTGTGGGTATAACAACTGGTGCATAGAGTTCTTGTGCAACGATGGCATGAAGTATGGCACATACCTCGTAATCGATTTCTTGAGTGATTCAACTACTGACTTCACAGGTACCTATGTCGCCTCGGGCTTCTCTGCCGAGGATGAGACTATGCCCGACTTCCGTGCTAATGTTTTTGTTCCAGGCTTCCGTGTTGCTGATGATGCCGACCTGCTTCTCGGCTCACTCTATATGGTTTACAAGGATGGCCTCTGCGTGTCGCAGGCTCCACTCTACGAGGGCACTGTTACCATTACGGCAAATGGCGACGGCACCTACACCATCATTGTTGATGCTCTCGATGATGCGCCCCGACAGAACCGCATTACTCTCACCTGGACCGGAACTTTCGAGTAATTTCTTGTGATAGCGGCGCATCTGCGGCGCTTCAATCAAAGCCACCAATGGGATGTACCTCAAGTACTACCCATCGGTGGCTTTCTCATGTCAGCACCACATCTGCACCACTCTGACAAGAAATTAGGTGGCGGGGCTTTAGGGAGATTAAGGAGTTTAGGGAGATTAAGGAGTTTAAGGAGATTAAGAATACTGCTAACATGGTACTTTCCATAATCCCCTAACTTCCCTAACCTCTCTAATTTCCTTAACTTCTCTAATCTCTCTAATCTCTCTAACCTCTCTAACCTCCTTAACCTCCCCTCTTTTCACACGCCCTCTTTTTATTACATAAAAACCGCCTAATTTTTTTGCATAGTGACAAAAATATTGTACTTTTGTAAATTGAATAGTGTGTTCTTTTTTGTGATGAACGCGCACAAGTATAACTATCTGTAAATTAGACAATTACTCAATAACTTTATAACTAAACTAAAACTATGAAAAAATTTAATTGGTTAATGATGCTTTTGACAGCCGTTACGTTGTCATTCGCAGCATGTACAGAGCCCACTCCCGAGCAGAAGCCAGTGCCACCACAGCCCGAGGGTCTCACTTTCGAGGTTGAGCTTGGTGAGGTTACTTACTCATCTGTAGACTACACTGTTACTCCCTCTGACCTTGAGGCAGAGTATCTCTGCATCTTGTATGATGCTGAGACTGTTGAGGAGTTCACACAGGACAAGTATCTCGTTGCTACACTCCTCCAGGAGCTTGAGGCAGAGGCGCGTACAGAGGGTATGACATTGGTTGAGTTCCTCGTAGACTACACTGATAAGGGTGTTCTTGAGAGCTCATACACAAATCTTGCTCCCGAGTCTGACTACTACCTCATCGTTTTCGGTGTTGACCCCGCAAACAACTATGAGGCATGCTCAGAGGTAAGCAAGACAAAGTTCACTACAGCAGCTGCTCCTACTCTCGATGTAACTTTCACAATCGAGACAACTGTTGATGGCAACACTGCTGAGTATGTTGTAACTCCTTCTGACGACGAGGCTATTTGGTACTTCTACACTATTCCTACAGACTCTTATGAGTACTACCAGAGCCCCGAGGCTTACAATATGTCAGAGGAGCAGTTCTTGCTCTACTGCTTGGAGATGCAGATCGACGGCTACCGTGGTGCTGGTTACGATGACAACACCATCCTTAACGCTCTCTTCCACAAGGGTACTCTTACTCTCCAGGCTAAGGACCTCTCTGCAAACACTGACTACACTAACATGGTTGCAGGTTTCATCATCGACGAGACAGGCGTTATCACACTCGCTACTGGTGTAACAACATCTACTTACACTACAGGTGATGCTAAGGCTGCTGACTTGACTTTCGAGATTTCGGTAACTGATGTTGAGATGGACCGCGCAGCTATCAAGATTACTCCATCTGATGACAAGGCTACATTCTGCTGGATGATTGGTGCATGGGATGGCGAAAAGACCGCTGAGGATATTATGAACGAGATCGTTGCTATGTACGGTGCTTGGATGAACAACGGTATGATGCTCTACACTGGCGTTCAGGATTACACTGGCGGCCCTGGCAGCCCATACAAGTACAAGCTCGACGCTCCTGATACAGACTACTATGTAGTTGCCTTCGGTTATGCTGGTGGCGTTACAACTGAGCCTGTAATGGAGACATTCCATACATTGCCCGCTCCTGATGCTTCAGAGACTGAGTTCAACATGACAGCTTCGTCAGTAACTCCTTATAGCTTGACAATCGGCGTTACATCATCAGTTGCTTCTACATACTACACTCCTGGCGTTTGCGCTCCTGAGGAGTACAACGAGGAGGTTCTTGTAGCAGAGGTAGAGGCTGGTATCGCTGAGATCCTTGCTATGCAGCAGGCTCAGGATCCTAATGTAACTCTTGCTCAGGTTTTGGGTATGTACTTCTACAAGGGTAACTACACTATCGATGCTTCAGGCATGCAGCCCGAGACAACTATCATGGGTTACATCTTCGCAATTGACCACAAGACTGGTAAGATTGCTAAGGTTCAGACATTCGAGAACCTCGCAACTACTACAAAGCCAGGTGATGTAACTCCTACTGTTGAGTTCATCGGTAACTACTCTGGTAACGATGAGAATGGTGCAGTATTCGGTCAGCCTGATGCTACAAAGGGTCGCGCTATCAGCGTATTCAAGTACTCTAACTTGGATGGTGCTCGCTCACTCTTCACTACTTTGCTCGGCGACAATCTCATGAACTACACAGATCCTGAGCTTTGGAAGGCAGGTACTGGCTACTGGGCATCTTGCTCAATGTCACAGCCTTACAACTTCTACCTCACTGACTGGGATTACGAGTACACAGCTTTGGCATACGCAGTAGACGCAACTACTGGCCAGCCTGGTGGTATCGGTCGCGAGAAGACTATGCCTACTGTAGAGAACAAGCAGAACATCCAGGAGCTTATCGACCTCGTTAACGAGCTCAACGCTGCTGAGAAGGCAAGCTTCTCTATGCCTCAGTCAATCGTAGTAAGCGAGGGTATCTCACTCTCTGCTGTTAAGGTTGAGACTGAGAACGCTCCAGAGTTCAAGGCTGAGACAAAGGCTGTTGCTCCTGCAACTATCGAGACTAACGTAGTTAAGGTTGGTGGTTATATTCGCCCCTTCTACATGTAATTTTGCGTGATAAAGGGTCATTCTTGACCCATCCCTAAAAGTAGGACCCCTCGGGCTGTACTATTTGTACTATCCCGAAGGGTCCTCTTTTGCGATAGGCCAAGCCTAACCCTTTCTGACGCAAAATTCACCTTCTACCTTCTTATCTCACGGCTTCAGACAAGAAACTTGTGGTTGTGGTAAGTCGTAACTGTACCCATCCCTAAAAGTAGACCTCCCAAGGCTGTACTATTTGTACTATCCTTGGGAGTTCTCTTTTGTGATGCACCACATCTCACGGCTTCTGACAAGAAACACTCGTCTATGATAAAGTACCATTCCTAACCCGTCCCTAAAGGTAAGTTCCGCCAAAAAAGTGGCTTAAAATTTTGTTGTTACGTCAAAAAAATATACTTTTGTATTGGAGAATTGTTGCTTTGTCCCAACTATAGCCCATGGGTGGGGTAATCCTATTAGCTGTTGAGGCATAAATAGCATGGGCTTGGTGGCGCAATATGTTGATATAAAATAATTTACAAACTAATACAACTAACAAACTATGAAAAGACTTAATTGGTTGATGATGCTTATGACAGCCCTCACATTGTCATTCGCAGCATGTACAGAGCCTACACCCGAGCAGAAGCCAGAGCCTCCCGTAGATGAGACGGAGCTTACTTTCGAGGCTTCAGTGAGCGAGACAACTCGCACATCGGCATTTATCAATGTTACTCCCTCGGATCTCGAGGCTGACTACCTCGCAGTGGTATATCCAGCTGCGGCGGTTGAGCAGTGCGCAACAGATGCAGAGCTCGTAGCTAAGATCTATGCTGAGTTTGCAGCATATGCAGAGTCTCAGGATAAGACATTCGCAGAGTATATGGCTGAGGCTGTTAAGCGTGGTGCCTTGGAGAACCACGAGGTTAAGGGCCTTGCACAGAATGCAAACTACTATTTGCTCGTGTTCGGCGTTGACGCTGAGGCTGAGTATGCTGCATCGACAGAGGTTACTGCCATAAAGTTCAAGACTCAGGATGTTCAGCAGTCTACATGTACCTTTACCGTTAAGAGCGAGGTATATCTCACAACTGCTGCCATCACTGTTACCCCTTCGGACAATAAGCAGCCATGGCACCTTGTGAACGTTCCTGTTGAGGAGATGCAGACATACACAAAGGAGGATGGCGAGTATGGCTGGTCACAGAAGGAGTTCTTCCAGCACTACCTTAACACCGAGATCGAGGCTCTTGAGGCAGAGGGTATGACAGAGGATCAGATCAAGGATAAGCTTATCCACACAAGCTACCGTACACTCAATGCCGCTGGTCTCCAGCCAAAGACTAAGTATGTAGCCCTCGTAGCGGGTGTTCAGTACGACGCTGCTGGCGTTGCTGTTACAACCGACCTCAAGGAGTTGCGCTACAACTCTGGTGAGGCAGCTAACAACGACCTTGCTTTCGACATTCAGGTTACAAACATCGAGCACTACTCTGCTGACATCAAGATTACCCCATCTGATGCTACCAAGGAGTACTACTACTACATCGGCTTTATCGACTCAAAGAAGAAGAGCATGAAGCCTATCGACATCGCTAACGCAGCTGTCACTGAGTATCTCTACTACTGGAATGAGAGTGGTCAGATTGCAATTCGTGAGCCTCACACAGGTGTTGCTGACTTGGCTGGCTACGAGTTGAACATCGCCGAGACTGAGTACTTCATCGTGGCATTCAGCTTTGAGGCTAACCCAACATACGGCACTATCCTCGAGGAGACTGGCGAGTATGACACTAATCCAGGTGTTATCTCATCTGCTCCCGTATACGTATCGTTCAAGACTCCTGAGCACGGCGATGCTTACAATGCTGACTTCAAGTTCAGCTTCTCTGAGGTAGGTCCTTACGACTTTACTTTCGAGGTTGAGGCGGGTGATCCTTCAATCTACTACCAGCCAGGTATCGCATATCCTGATGGCTTCAACCCCGAGGCAGCTATGGCAGCATCTGCTGACCAGCTCGCGCTTGTAATGCAGATGTGTATGGAGGGTCAGAGCCCATGTCTCACACACCAGGAGGCTTTGGACAAGCTCAAGCAGCAGGGCTACCCCTACCGCAATGGCAGCGCGAAGTTCTATGTTGCAAACCTCGACCCCAACAAGACATATATGGGTTATGTGCTGGCTATCGATGTTAAGACTGGTAAGTTCGCGAAGTGCTACTTCGATATGGATGCTACCGTTACTACAACATCTGTAGGTAACGTAGACCCCACAATCGAGATCTTGGGTGTGTACAACGGTGAGCACGAGGCAGGTAGCATCTTTGGCGATGCTGCGATGACTGCAGGCAAGCCTATCGTTGCTGTAACTCACAAGAACCTCGAGGGCGCATCGGCACTCTTCACAGCTATCAGCGCTGACCCATTTGCAGATGTAAATGCACTCGCTGACCGCTATATCATCTCGGAGTTCCGTGGCTACTGGAGCGAGATTAAGAACCTCAATGTACCTTATGAGTTCTTCATCGCTGAGTGGGATATTGAGCAGACCATCGTATCGTACGCACAGGATGCTGAGGGCCGCGAGGGTAAGGTTGCGCGTATGGGTGTTACGCCTTCGCAGACTCGCGACATCGAGGAGCTTCGCGCATATGTAGAGGAGCGTAACAACGCAGCAGTATCGGCTATGTGTCAGTCTCTCGTTGTGAATGACGAGGTTGCTGCTCCATCTATGGAGTGCATCTGGAACGAGGAGGTAGGCACGTTCCGCGGTGCTGAGGTTATCTACCACGAGGTAGAGGCTTTGGAGCTTCCTGCAAGCGATTTGATGACTGTTAAGGCTATTAAGTCATTCGCTTTCTAATCGACTTTTAACTGTGTAATTTCTGGGGCGTGTCCTTTGGGCACGCCCTTAATAATAAGTTGGAGATATGAGAAACATTCTTAATAAATTGTGGGCTATTGTGGCGCTTATGGCTGTAGCTGTAGCTTGTGGTCGCGAAATCGACCCACCGCCACCACCCACACCCATTCCTGATTTCCGTGTAAGAGTTGACGATGTAACACGCTCTACCGTCACCGTTAGTGTTGCCCCCTCTGAGGAGATTGCGGACTATATCTGCGTTGTTGAGGAGCGTAGCGTGGTTGATGAGTTTACACAGGAGAAGTTCGTTATTGCCACTGTATTCCAGGAACTTACGGAGGTGGCATCATCGAAGGGACTTACACTTGCGGAGTATATGCCTACGGTGGTAGATAATGGAGTGATTGAGGGCGCGACCTTCTCTGGCTTGTCGCTCGACACGGAGTACTACATCTTGGTGTTTGGCGTCGATGAGAAGTATGAGGCCTGCACCGAGCTTACTAAGGTGGAGTTCAAGACCTTGGCCGTTGAGAAGAACGAGTGTACGTTCGATATTGCCACTGAGGTTCTGGATAATAGCGTGACAATTAGCGTATCGCCATCGGATAAGGAGCTATATTGGTATTTGTGCACCATGCCAGTCGATACCTACAACTACTATATCAACGATGAGAATGGTTACAAGATGTCGGAGAGTTACTTCTATGAGTACTACTTCCAGCAGGACATCAACGCATATCGTGGTGCTGGATATACCGACCAGCAGATTATTGATGCGCTTATCCATAGTGGCGACCTTCAGCTTCAGGCGAGTGGCCTCAACGAATATACCGACTACTATATCCTTGTTGCAGGCTTGATTATGGATAGCGAGGGCATTGTTATCTGCACAGATATTTCGAA
This sequence comes from Alistipes sp., assembly GCA_045637085.1. Lineage (GTDB taxonomy): Bacteria > Bacteroidota > Bacteroidia > Bacteroidales > Rikenellaceae > Alistipes. The sequence goes on from JAZTYW010000014.1 coordinate 96,522, forward strand.
GCATAGCTATACTACTGAGGCTGCTGCAAAGTCGGAGATGACATTCGAGATTGAGGTGTGGGATGTCAAGCAGATGGAGGCCTCATTCCGCATCACCCCCTCGAACAACAACGACAAATATTGCGCACTCTGCCAGCCCTGGGATGGCGTTTCTACAGCTGATGAGGTTATGCACAAGATTGTTGACCAGTGGGGTGGCTGGATGGAGATTATGGCTGACGACAAGGGTATGGTTGAGCACTCGGGAAATAGTGCCATGAAGCTCCCTGCGGCAGATACCGACTACTACATCATCGCCTTTGGTTACGATGGCGGCATCACCACCGATGCCTACATGAAGACCTTCCGCACGCTCCCTGGTGGCAGCGTTGAGGAGGTGGAGTTTTCGATATCTGCCTCTAATATCACGCCCTATGGCTTTAATATGAATATCACGTCGTCGGATCCTACAATCTATTATATCCCAGGTGCTTGCGTACCCGAGGAGTATAACGAGGAGCAGTATATGGCATGGGAGAAGGAGGCATTCGACTACTACTATAACGGCTCTAAGGACTTCAATCCAAGCATCACCATTGCTGAGGTGCTCGATCAGTACTACTACAACGGCTCGAGCAGCGTTATGGTGTCGGGACTCCTGCCTGATACCGAGATCATGGCATATATCTACGCCTTGGATAGCCGTACAGGAGAGATTGTCAAGACCTTCACGTTTGAAAACGTAGCGCGCACTGCGACACTCGGTGATGCTAACCCTCAGGTCGAGGTTGTTGGCTACTACTCGGGTGACGAGGAGAGGGGTTCAATCTTTGGTGATGCAGCCCTCTCGGCAGGTAAGGCTATCATCGTTGTTAAGTACACCAACCTCGACAACGCGCGTACGCTCTTTACCACCATGCTTGAGGGTGACTGCTCGAGTGTTACCGCCTACCCCGACCGTGAGCTCTGGACATTGGCAACGGGCTACTGGGTAACATGCTCTATGTCACAGCCCTATGGCTTCTACACCTCGGAGTGGAATGCCGATATGACTGCTTTGGCATACTGCGTCGACACAAACGGCAAGGTTGGTGAGATTGGTCGCTGCTATACTTGCGCTACTGCTGAGAATAAGGGAGACATCGAGGAACTCCGCACCCTTGTTGAGGAACTAAACGGCGCTACACGCTCATCGCTCGCGCTGCCCCGCTCGATAGTTGTCAACGAGTAATCTCATTGCTCTAAACGAAAAATGCCACAAGCTGTCGCTTGTGGCATTTTATATTGCTAATTACTAATTACTAATTAGTTACGGTACTGGGTCGTAGCCCGAACCTCCCCAGGGATTGCAGCGCAGGATGCGCCATATTGTGAGCCATAACCCCTTGATTGGACCATGCTTGCGCAGTGCCTCGATGGCGTATGCCGAACAGGTGGGTGTAAAGCGACAGCATGCGGGCTTCAGGGGCGAGATGCACACCTGATAGAAACGTACCAGCATGACAAGCGGCCAGATGATGATACGCTTACATACGCTCAGTGATCTCTGCCAGAATTTTGCAGACTGCATGCTCGATGGTTTTATAGGGGAGTAAATCCTTTGAGGAGTAGACAAGTGCGATGTCTACCTCCTTGCCATGCTCCTTTATTGAGGCATGGAGCGCGTCGTTGTTGAGGCGATATGCCTCGCGCATGCGGCGCTTAAGCGTGTTGCGTTTGTTTGCGCGCTTATGGTTGCGCTTGGGTACAGAGAAGAGCACCTCGACCGTAGGCGTGGTGCTCTCGCTCTTATAGACCATATAGCGGAATGGATATACGAACCCCGACGCGCCATCCGCAAAGAGGCGACGCACAGCCGTGAGCGACGATAGGCGCTCCGACTTGGGTAGGGCGTGGGGCTTATCCATAGTGTTTGTTACTCCTTCTTGGGAGTGCGTGTGCGAGTCTTCTTCTGCAACTTGCTCTGCTGCTGACGGATGAACTCCTCCTTCTCGGCATTCTCCTTGATCTCGGCATCCTCAACCTCGAGACCCTCCTCTACCTTGTGGCAGTAGATGTCGAGTGCCTTGACCATAGATGGTGCCTCGGGTGATGGCGCTGATGCCTTCACCTTGAGACCTGCCTCCTTGGCTGCGCGAAGTGTAGCCTCGCCGAATGTTGCGACAACGGGCAACTTGTCGAGCTCGTAGTTCTCGGTGAGTGCCTTGACATCGTTTGGCGAGTAGAGTGCGATGATGTCGTAGTCGAGAGGCTTGAGGTCAGCCAAATCAGCAGAAACGGTACGCGCAAAGACTACGGGAGATACCTTGAGCTTAAGTTTTGCAAGTGTATCTGGAAGATCGCTCTTGAATGGCTCTGTGAGCGCGAGCATGAACTTCTCATCCTTGTGCTTCACGATAAGCTCAACGAGTGAGTTGAACGTACCGTCGGCAAACGAGATCTTGCGCTTGCGATATACGATATACTTCTGCAGGTAGAGGGCCACTGCCTCGGTGTTGCAGATATACTTCATTGTCTCGGGCACGGTGATGCGAGCCTCCTCACAGATGCGGAAGAAGCTGTCGATGGTTGTGCGAGATGAGAAAATCATTGTTGTGTGGTCGAGAATCTCGGTGCGCTGTGCGCGGAACTCCTTAAGTGATACACCCACAACCTTGATGAGTGGCTTGTAATCTACGTTGAGATTATTTTTTTCAGAAAATTCGAAAAAAGGCGACTTTTCTATAACTGCAGGACGAGGCTGCGACACTAAAATCTTACTTACTTTCACCCTTTGTTATAATTTTATTCTTGTGTGCTAATTTCAATTTTGCAACGTGTTACGCGGATCTGTTTTGTGAAAATATAGCAAAGCATATCTGACTATCAGTGTATAACGTGTTTATTACGCTATAGTTTGCAATGCTAAAAGCTTCACGATGAGGCTCCAGGGCAACAAAATTGCGGTGCAAAGGTACAAAATCCAAAAGAAAATTGAAATTTTTTTTCCAAGAAAGAATAAAATAGTATCCTTTAAGTATAATAAAAACAGTATGCTTACGCATATTATCAGTGCTATTCCCGATGTTCTTCCATCGTTGGTCTCGGTCAATAGCCATATCGCTATGATTGGATAGAGGAGCACTACCGAACGTACGAAGTTCGTATAGCCGATGTGTGCAAGAATGGCGGTAGTATCGCTCTCGATGACCCAGCCAATGCACTTGTGGTAGGCGTAGTTCCATATAACATAGCCGAGCATCACCACCACTGCGATAAGTGGTGCATACATATATGCCGTGCTTGCGTATATCTCCGAGTTGGCGGGTATCTCACCATCGGCGATGCGCACCATGGAGAGCGCAAGCAGTGCCAGACCAAGTATTGCTGAGGTTAGCTTGAAGCGTTGCAATGGCAGCTCACCACCCTCGAACACCATGCGCTCCTCGTTATTGGTTTTGAAGATGTCTGTCCATATTGAGCGTATGAACTTCCATGAACGAATGACAATAGTCAGATATACGACAAGCGATGCGAGCACTATAGACTGAAATAGTGGCGTTGCGGTGAGTGATTCGCTAAATGCTACTGCCTCGCCCCCGTTACCCCTCTCTGTTGTTGTGCCGAACATCTCCTCGATGGTAACTTCGCGGTAGCCACCTTCTGTGATAGGCTCGCCTGTCTCTATCGTGCTGTTGCGACCAAAAAGTCGTGCGGGGGTGACTATTTTATAGCCACACTCCTTGAAGTATTCAATATCTTCGTTATTCATCTCCCTCACGTCGTTTTAGTGTTATGCGTATTGTTGTTCCATGCCCCACTTCGGAGCGTATTACGGCAATCTTACCTTTGTGATACTCCTCGATTATTCTGCGCGACAGCGATAGTCCCAGTCCCCAACCACGAGTCTTTGTGGTGTAGCCTGGCTCGAATATGCGAGTCCAGTTGCTCTTGGCTATGCCCTTGCCGGTGTCGCTCACCTCTACAAACACCGAGTCGCTGCTTTCGCCTACGACAACATCTATGTTGCCCTGTCCTTGTAGTGCATCCAGCGAGTTCTTCATCAGGTTCTCGACCACCCATTCAAACAGGGCGGCGTTCATCGACACGCGAATGGGGGCTATGGCGAGTCCGTTATAGTTGAGCGTCACGTTGCGGGGTATGCGGCGGCGGAAGTACATCACCGTGTCACCCACCACCTCGTTGATATTTGTAGGTGTAAGCTGGGTCTCGGAGCCAATCTTCGAGAAGCGATCTACGATCTTCATCAGGTGTGCCATATCTTTCGACATCTCGTCCACGGCCATCTGGTCAACGGGTTGCGTGCGCAGATACTCAATCCAGCCGAGCAGCGATGACGTGGGAGTTCCGAGCTGGTGTGCCGTCTCCTTTGCCAGACCCACCCACACGCGATTCTGCTCGTTCTGTTTTGTTGAGGAGAAGGCTATATAGGCGAAGAGGGCAAAGATCAATATGATGCAGAGCTGTACGTATGGAAAGAATACCAGAGCCTCGCTGTGGGCACTCGACACCAACCCTTCGTAGTCGGTCATACCATAGTATATAGTATAGGTAGTCTGTAGCGTTATGCGGTGAGATACCGAGATGGGCTTGTTCACCTCGCTCATCTTCATAATCTCCTTGCGCAGCAACTCCTTGTTGTGTGTTATCTCGTCGGAGAGGTTGCTGACAAGCACATTCAGCCTGTCGTCAGTAATCACGAGTGGCACATTGGTGTGATCCGCGAGCTTATCGAGGAGCTCATGGTTATATCCAAAGCCACCGATGTTTGTTGAGCGAAGGATATCCTCCCACATATATACGGCGTTGTGCTCTGCTCGACGTAGCTGGTTTATGGCGGCCTCGTCCTCGTGTTTCATCTCTACCGATACGGTCCATGTATAGAATGCCGACAAGGCAGCAAGTACCATACCGATGACGATAACTACGGTACGGCGGCGTGTGGAGAAGAGCCTTGTTGGTATGTGTATACTTGGAAATTTCATTCGGGGTGATATTAGTGCATGTTGAGGTCCTGTTCGCGCAAAAGACGGTTGTACTCCTCCTGGTTGAGGAGCAGCTCGACAGCCTTATCTACCTCCTTGTCGTGTACCATGGCGTGCTCGGCAACGCCCTCACGATAGGCGTATCGAAGTATTATCTCTATGGTGAGAGCATCGTTAATCTCCTCACGATAGGTCTCCATGTTTGACATCTTGTCATCCTTTACGAGAGCCTTTAGTGAGGCTATTGCCTCGCCCAGAGTCTCGCTATAACGGTCGTTCTCGGCAGCCTTTTCAAGAGCTGTCAATGCACGGCGCGTCTCCGACTCATAGGGCACATCTCGCTCCTCGACGAAGCGGCAGAAGTCGGCGTAGTCCTCGTCGGTAAGCTTGAAGGTGCGTACATCGATCTGCTGGTCACGGTGCTTGCGCATATACTCATCAGCCCAGTCCTCCATGTAACCCATGGTGTAGAGCGTGAGAGCAAAGCGGCTAACATACTGTGCATCAATCTTAACATCCGGAACTATGCCTCCACCATCGTAGACCTTGCGGCCTCCCGCAGTGCGGAACTCGTTGATTAGTGAGTCGGGCACGAGGGTTGTCTCGCCACCATTCTTGTAGTTGCGCGATTGTATGCAACGACCCGAAGGGATGTAATATTTCGCGGTAGTGTATTTGAGGTATCCGTTGTAGCCGACATGGCGTGTACCTTGCACCAGACCCTTGCCATAGGTACGCTGTCCCATGACCACTGCACGATCCATATCTTGAAGTGCGCCTGCGAGAATTTCACTTGCCGATGCCGATGAGCCATTCACAAGCACTACAATAGGGACGTCGAGTGCCAGGGGTGCATGGCTTGTGGTGAAGTGATACAGAGATGAAGAGTCGCGACCCATAAGCGATACGATGCGTTCACCGCGTGGCACAAAGAGCGATGCTATATCTACGGCGCCCTGCATTACGCCACCGCCATTCGAGCGATAGTCGAGAACGATGCCTCGCAGTGTGTCTGTAGCCATAAGCATCTCGAGTGCGCTGCGCACCTCGTTGTAGCTGCCCTCGATGAAGTCGCTGTGCTGGATGTAGCCAATGCCATCGCGCACATAACCGGCATAGTTGACACTTGGAATTGATATGCGGCGACGTGTGATGTTGAGGGTGTCGATAGAGTTGTCGTAATTACGCTCTACGACTACCTCAACGCTTGTCTCGGGCTCACCGCGCAGGCGTGCGCTGATGTCTGATGCCGTGCGGCCCTTCATATCTTCGCCGTTGATTGCCAAAATCTTGTCTCCGATCCTTGCGCCCGCAACATCCGACGGAGAGCCCTTGTATGGCTGTGCAAAGAGTATGTAATCACCCTTCTTGCGGATAAGTGAGCCCACACCGGCATAGCGACCAGTGGTCAATATGTCGAAATCCTCCATTGCCTCCTCCGATATATACTCCGAGTAGGGGTCTGTGGCAAGTGTCATGCCTCTGGTAGCCGCGTTGAGCAGGTCGGTTGCCGAGATATTCTCTACGTGGCCACTCTCAAACTCACGCATAATGTTAGCCAATATCTCGATTGACTTGCCAAGCTCAAAGTCACGACGGTCACGCTCTGTGTTCTGCGCCGCAACACCCTCAATAAAGATGAGGCCTGCCGCTACGATAACGCCTGCAAAGCGTAATATCTGTCTCGTTGTATTGTTGCTAAAGATTGTCATCGATAAAAGATTGTGTTTCTACGTTGCTTACTTCTCGAAGCGGCTGTTGTGCAGATAGGTCTGCAACTGATAGGTTATGCGTGCTACGGTGCGTCGCATGCCCTTGAGCTCGATGCCATCCTCCACACAGCGCACCTCAATTCTATCCTCGAACATAAGTGTGAGGCGGCGCAAGAATGTGTCAGCACCGTAAATCTTGATGTCGCCCTTATCCTCGATTAGTTTGAAGCCATAGAGGAGCATTGCATTGTTGATGCGGACAGCGTCGCGCTTATAGCTGCACCCCTTGATGCTACTCTTCATAAAGCCGAAGAGTGGGTACAGAGCCGCCAGAGCAACGATTGCCACTATAAGCATCATGCCACGTGTGTCGGAAAGACGCGCCATGAGCAACTCACCGAGTGTCATGCCCTCGATTGATGCGTCGGGTGCAAATTCAAGCATAAGCCACTCCAATCCTACGTATAAAACGCATAGGAAAAGCATATATTTTACTGAGCGAACAAAGTATTTCATAAACTTGATAGGATATATTCCAATTTACAGATTCATATTGTTGATGGCGTTGGCAACCTTCTCCATGAGCCAGCGGGGGGTAGATGTGGCACCGCAGATGCCTACGCGCTCCACACCGTCAAACCAAGTTTTGTCGAGCTCCGACTCCTCCTCGATGTTGAAGCACTTCGAATTGGCACTGCGACACACCTCATAGAGCACACGTCCGTTAGAGGATTTGCGACCACACACGAAGATGACAACATCTACGCTCCTCGAGAAGTCGGCAAGCAACGATTCGCGACCCGCAACACGACGGCAGATGGTATCGTCGATGGTTACAGACACCTCGCCAGCACGCATCTTAATCTCCTCGGCAATATGGTTGAATAGTCCGATGCTCTGGGTTGTCTGCGACAAGAAGTAGATGGGGCGAGAAAAATCCACATTGTTGAGGTCTGCTTCGCCCTCGATAACCAACACGTCGTCGTCTGCCTGACCTGTGAGGCCGATGACCTCGGCATGACCGCGCTTGCCCAGAAGCACAACGCTGCCGCCTACCTCCTGCATCTTGTCGTAGGCCTCGCGCAAGCGGCGTTGTAGACGCGCCACAACGGGGCATGTAGCGTCGATAACCGTGATGCCCAGCTCCTTGGCCTTGTGGTAGGTGCGTGGTGGCTCGCCATGTGCGCGAATGAGCAGTGTGCGACCACCTAAATTTGCCATGTCCTCATGCGTAACAGTGTGCAGACCGAGTTGTTCGAGGCGCTGTACCTCCACACGATTATGCACAATATCACCCAACGAGTATACCTCGCCAACCCTTTGCAGAGCTGTTTCAGCCTCGCCAATGGCTCTTACTACACCGAAGCAGAAGCCCGAGTTATCGTCAATGATTACCTCCATAGTTCTGTTGATTAATGTCGTTAGAGTGTAGCCATCACACGCTCAAACTCCTTGTCGAACCACGCCATCTGCTCCTCGACAGTCATGGCGGAGTTGTCCAGAACGATGGCATCGTCGGCCTTGCGTAGTGGCGATATTGCGCGAGACATATCGGCTTTGTCGCGCGATATGACATTGTTATATACCTCCTCAATGGTCACGTTGTCACCCTTTGCCGTGAGCTCCTTAAATCGTCGCTCGGCGCGCACCATAGGGTCGGCGGTCATGTATATCTTGAGTTCCGCCTCGGGGAATACCACAGTGCCGATGTCGCGGCCATCCATCACCACGCCTCGCTTGTGACCCATCTCCTGCTGCATAGCCACGAGCTTCTGGCGTACAGCACCGATAGAGCTTACTGCACTTACGCAGTTGCTCACCTCAATAGTGCGGATCTTGTTCTCCACAAGGTCGCCATTCACATAGATGTCGCTGGCACCGCGCAAGGGGTTAAATCTGAAGTCGATGTTGATATCATCGAGCATCTCCTCGATGAGCTCCTCGTTTGCGATGCCCGAGGGTATTGCGCCATGCTCCAGTGCGTAAAGTGTTACGGCGCGATACATTGCGCCTGTGTCGATGAATATGTAGCCGAGGCGTGCAGCTATGGCCTTGGCAAATGTGCTCTTGCCGCACGATGAGTGACCATCGATGGCAATTATTATCTTTGAGTTGTTATTCATAAATAGCTAAAAGTTGATAACTACGGATAGGAGTGTGTATGCTCCTAATGCCGATATGATGATTCCGGCGATGCGGTTAATCGTTATGAGATGTCGTGGTCGGAAGTTGCGACGGAAGAGGTTGATGAGCGATGTGAGTGCCACCCACCAGAGCATAGCTCCAACAAGGAAACCACCAAGAATGAGTATGTTGCGCACCATCTTTGGAAGCTCGATGCCAGCCTTGGCAATCTCCTCGGCTTCGTGTGCGGCAATCTGCTCTGCCTCCTGTGCCACAGTCTGCCCGTCAGCCTCGCTTAGGTTATAAATACTTGTGTCGTCATCCTCGACGTAGTTCAGCTCTGCCGTCCCGCTTTGTGGTGTTTCATCGGCAACAATCTCCACGGGTGTGGGCTTGCTGTCGGTGTATGTCAGGTCGATGTTGAACATGGTGAAGAATGCCAGGATGTAGGGAATGACAATGGCAAAGTTTGCCAGCGTAAATCCAAACATGGAGGCGAAGTCCTGCCAAAGTTCATTCTTGTCTGTGCGATTTTTGCGGACCTGTGGTACGGGGTTCTTGAAGAAGATGAATATGCCGACAATGATGACGAAGATACCGCCACATATCATGATTATGGTGTTATACTTGTCTATATACTCTTTCAAAAGCGCATATAGCGAGAAGGCAAGTATCGCCATGAGAGTGTCGGCACTTGCCACGCCCAGGCCAGAGAATATTCCCGAGAAGTAGCCTCTGCTGAGTGTGCGCTGTATGCACAACACTGCCACTGGACCGACTGTTACCGATGATGCTAAACCTACACAGATGCCTCCGATGACTATTTTTATAATATCGACAATATCTACTATCATAATTTTTGCTTAAACTCCCACCAACAAATATTCTATTTGTCGTAGGACAATACTACGGCACAAATATACAACTTTTTAGCAAATATCTCTGCGCCCGCGCACAATAAATTGAGCAAATATGCCACCAAAAGATGTGCAACAATGGCCAAAAAATATCATCAAGAAGCTATAAATTTGTATGTTCACAAAATTTTTGTACCTTTACACAAAATTATGTAATCACTAAAAATCTAAAATAGTATGAACGAGAACAACAAACAGGGTATTGAGATACAGCTCGACGAGCAGATCGCACAGGGTAATTACTGCAATCTTGCTATCATTGCACACTCTACATCAGAGTTTATTCTTGACTTCGCAACTATGCTTCCAGGCCTTCCAAAGGCTCGCGTTAAGAGCCGCGTGGTCCTCACTCCTGAGCATGCAAAGCGTCTCCTTCTCTCACTTCAGGAGAACATCACTCGCTACGAGAACAATGTGGGCAAGATTAACATTCCCACAAAGCATGTGGTTGACCCCTTTGGTCACAAGGGCAACGCGTAATTTGTTGTGATAGCGGCGCTACTGCGACGCTTCAGTCAAAATGGCGAATGGGAAATACGCTTAGTATGTCTCATCCGCCATTTTTCGTGTCGGCGCCACAAGTATCACTCTGATAATAAGTTAGGTTGTGATACAACTGTTCGCAAGGTGGCAAAAAAAGAGACCATCCTCTGTGGACGGTCTCTCTGCTCCGAAGAGCAACACCCAATAAAAAACTAAAAAGATTTATCCAAATTAACAGTGTGGTGCGCACTCAATTTCGCGCCATCAAGCCCATTCAAACATGAGCGACTTTCCACATTGCAAAGATGGCGCATTATCTCAAAACACACAATCGCAGAATGTGGGGATTTTGATGAAATAATATCCCTCGATGTTGGTATTTGCGCTTTAGGGAAATTATCGCTATATTTGCATGTTAGTAATTAGGAATATTTTATTGATGTAATTAATACGGTGATACATAATGACTAAAGTAAATATAGCGGTAAACTCAGTGGTGTTGTCGCCCGAGATGAAGATATACGAGTTGATAGACACGGCGCCTATCCTCCTCTCCCTATTCTCACGACTCAACATTCATCTCCCATTTGGTGATATATCCATTGGCGAGATGTGTCAGCGTGACGGCTACAATCCACACCTCTTTATCACGCTCTGTGCCATGCATATCGATGCACATTATCGCCCCGCGATAGCCGAGCTTACCGAGGAGATGCTCCCCGAGGTGATTGGCTATCTGCGTGCCTCACATCGTTACTATGCCGAGCGTATGTTGCCACACACGGCACGCCACCTCGATGAGGTGTTGTCGCACTGCGATGAGCTCTCTGCGAGGATGTTACGTCGTTTTTATGATGACTATGCCATATACATAAAGAGGCACTTCGAGGAGGAGGAGCGTGAGATATTCATGCTCAAAGAGCATGGTGCCGACAAGAAGGCTAATTTCGACCTCTTTGATATGCCGCATGAGGATATAGACGATCGTTCAAACGATATAGCCTCGCTTATCGTCAAGACACTGCCTGAGACGGCACCCACATCGTTGCGTTGCGACATGCTCAAGGATGTCTACGAATTAAGAGACGACCTGCGCCGCCATAGCAACATTGAGACCCACTTGTTGCGCCCACTTGTTGAGAAGTTCCTAAAACAGCGATAGCCATGAAACGAATTACTGTAGCTATTGTAGAGCCTTCATCCATCATTCGTGAGGGTGTAGTGGCGATTATCGGCCACAACCATGCTATTCGTGTTGCGGGAGCTGTGTCGTCACTGGCCGAGTTGCAGACGCTTATGCGTGGCGTGGATGTCGATGTTGTAGTCGCCGCGGTGGGCTTGTCAAGAGATATTGATGACGTTGCCGAGTTGCAGTCGATGCCAATAATCGGTATTCAGAGCGCTGTGGTTGAGGCATCAGTGTTGCGTCGCTTTACGGCTGTTGCTACGCTCTACTCCACCGAGGAGGAGTTGTGCCGCATGATTACAGATGCTGCGGATATGCCCGCGGAACATAATTATGCCGAGAGTCACGAACTCTCCGAGCGTGAACGCGATGTTCTGGTGCTTGTGGCTAAGGGCCTTACAAACAAGGAGATAGCGTCGGAATTAAATATCTCGCCTCACACCGTAATCTCGCACCGCAAGAATATAGTCCACAAGACGGGCATTCGCTCCGTGGCGGGTCTTACGGTATATGCTGTATTGAACAAATTTATTGATAGTGAACGACTATAAAACTTATAATATATGAAAACAGAACTATGTGCCTATTCGGTTGATGCGTGCCGCATCGCTGCGCGCCTCGGTGTTGACCGCGTGGAGTTGTGTGCCTCACCCGCAGAGGGTGGCGTGACCCCATCCATGGCGACTATTGAGCGCGTTGCTGCCATCGAGGGTATCGACGTGAGTGTCATGATACGTCCCCGTGGCGGTGACTTCCTCTATTCGGATGATGAGTTTGAGACCATGCTTCGTGATATAGCCTACGCGCGCGAGACAGGTGCTACGGGCGTAGTATTCGGCATCCTCACAGCTGACGGCAGGGTAGATGTGGAGCGTACGCGCCAGCTTGTTGAGGCGAGCACGGGTATGGAGACCACGTTCCACCGTGCAGTGGATATGACTGCGGACTATGAGGCGGCTGTTGAGGCCGTCATAGAGGCGGGATGCAACCGCATACTCACCTCGGGAAGCTACGATAAGGCTATCGACGGCATAGATAACATTCGTCGCGCAGTGGAGATTGCCAAGGGCCGCATAGAGATTATGGCGGGCAGTGGCGTGGTGGCTGCAAATGCTGCGCAGCTTGCGTCTGTGGGTGTCGATGCGCTGCATTTCAGTGCCAAGTGCATGGTGGCGGGAGCGATGGAGTATCGCAACCCCCGCATCTCGATGGGTGGTAGCGACGCGGTGGACGAGTACGCTCTTCGCACCGTGGATGAGAATGAGGTAAAGGAGATATTAAAACTTATAAAATAGTGAAAATGAAGAGACTACTAACAGTGTGTGCTATGGCATTGTTTGCCGTGGCATGTGGCACACAGCCCAAGGCCGAGGAGGCCTACAACCCCGACACAGATACAGCCCTACAGGCGACATTCGAGGCTTCGGCACGTGGCGAGGAGTTGCGTAAGCTTGTTGCCGAGACTCCCGAGGCGGAACAGCGTGACATGGCATACCTTATCGTGAATATGCCCGCACACGACCGCGAGGCTATGAACCTTGAGCTTTTGAAGGAGAATGTGACTTATGCCAACATTGCGCGCAACAAATATGCGTGGGCGCAGTCGCTCCCCGAGGAGGTATATCTATGCGATGTATTGCCCTATGCGGTTGTGGATGAGGTGCGTGACTCATGGCGTAAGGATATGTACGAGTTGTTCGCGCCCGCAGTAGATACGTGCGAGACTATGTACGACGCTATCTGTGCTGTTAATGCCAATATCCCAGCGCTCACAGGCGTACACTACAATACCAAGCGCGAGAAGACTAATCAGAGCCCCAGCGAGTCTATGCGTCAGGGCATGGCATCATGTACAGGCCTCTCAATTCTGCTTGTCGATGCCTACCGTGCCGTGGGTATCCCTGCACGCTTTGCGGGTACTGCATCATGGCACGACAACCGTGGCAACCACAGCTGGACTGAGGTGTGGCTCGATGGCGAGTGGCGCATAACGGAGTACTACTTCCCTTCGCAGCTCGACCACTTGTGGTTTATGGCCGATGCTGCAAAGGCGAATGGCGAGGATCGCACCTATGCTATCTACGCTACACGCTTTGCTGGTGGCGACGACTGGTTCCCCATGGTATGGGCTGGTGAAGAGGAGTCTGCTACTATCGATGAGTTGCCCAAGTGGGTAGGTGCCGAGAATGTAACAGAACACTACATCGCGCTCGCCTACGATCAGTACACACGCCACCTTGAGGCGGGCACACACACCTTCCTTCGCATTGCGGGTTATAAGGAGCGTGGCAAGACCGAGCACTCTGATGACCGTGTGGCTATGGGTGTAGACATCTTCCGTGGCACAGAGCAGATGGGTGGTGGTCTCACAGCGGGTGAACACCGCGATATGAACGACTTCTTCTCTGTTCTTCTGCCCAAGAACACCGAGTATGAGCTCCGCTACTACAACGAGGCGGGAGAGCTTCAGACTCAGAGAGTTAATCTTGGCGAGGAGGAGATGCTCGTACAGATATATCTCAAATAATTCGAGAACCTATATTTAAGTTGTGAGCCACTCAGGGTGTATATCCCTGGGTGGTTTCTCTTTTTTCTCATTAAATGTGGGGAGTGGGCGAGTCCATTTTCCCAAAATCATGCGATTGTCCAAAATCGTGCGTTCACCTACCTTTGCACCGTAGAAAAATGTTAAAACTATGGGTGCAATCAAGAGATATACTATATTTATAATGGCGCTCCTCGCGGGAGTGGCTGCAATGGCTACTGAGCCCCCTGCAAATGCGCAGTTGAGTGGTGTGGTAAAGGATAGTGAGGGTAATGCCTTGCCCTATGTGACCATCTTTGTTGAGGGTACATCGCGTGGCACAACAACCGATGCCGATGGTCGCTACACGCTTAATGTAGCAGCGGGTGATGTACGACTCACAGCGCAGATGATGGGCTACGAGACTGTGACGCGCGATGTAGATATGCGCAGCAATGCGCAGTTCGACTTTGTGTTGGCGGAGTCGGCGATGGCTATAGATGCAGTTGTGGTGTCAGCCTCGGGAGTGGGTAACATCAAGCGCTCGGCATTTAACGCTGTGGCAGTAGATATGCAGCCCCTGAGAAATACGACAAAGAACCTTGCCGATGCACTTTCGAGTGCTCCGGGGCTCAAGCTCCGCGAGTCGGGTGGCGTAGGCTCGGATATGTCGCTGATGATAGATGGCTTTGCGGGTAAGCATGTCAAAATCTTCATTGACGGCGTGCCACAGGAGGGTGTGGGTGGCGCCTTTACGCTTAACAACATCCCTGCGGGCTATGCCGATAGGGTTGAGGTATATCGTGGTGTTGTGCCCGTGGGCTTTGGTGCCGATGCTTTGGGGGGTGTGATTAACATCGTTACGAACAAGTTGCACCGCAGCTGGTGGGCAGATGCCTCATACTCCTTCGGCTCGTTCAACACGCACCGTTCATTGGCGAACGCAGGACAGCGTTACGAGAGTGGTCTTACGTGGGAACTCTCCGCTTTTCAGAACTACTCCGACAACAATTATAGGGTTGATGTGCCCATTGAGGACTTCGAGACGGGACGCATCGACCGCACGCATCTGGAGCGCATGGAGCGCTTTCACGACACCTACCACAACGAGAGCATCGTGGCGAAGGTGGGCGTAGTCGATAAGCGCTGGGCAGACAGGCTGATGTTTGCGATGAACTACTCGCAGATGTACAAGGAGATACAGACGGGTGTGCGTCAGGAGATTGTTTATGGTGACAAACTACGTCGCGGCCACTCGTTGATGCCCTCGGTGGAGTATCTGAAGCGCAACCTCGGTGTAGAGGGGCTTGACCTCACGCTCACGGCGAACTACAACCATAACATTACCTATAATATCGACACTGCGCAGTACAAATACAACTGGCGTGGCGAGACCAAGCGTCTCAACTCCCCTGGCGAGCAGTCATACCAGCATACGCGCTCGGCGAACCACAACTGGAATGCAACGGCGACACTCAACTACCGCCTGGGCGATGCCCACACCTTCACGCTAAACCATGTGGTAAACCACTTCCGTCGCTCCAACACCTCGCTGCTGGCGAAGGAGGCGGCAGAGGATGCCATAGACAAGCAGACAATGAAGAATATCACGGGCCTGCAGTATCGCCTTGCGGTGTCGGAGCGCTGGAACGCCTCGCTCTTTGCCAAGTACTACTCGCTCAAGGTGCGCGGTCCAATTGCAACAGACAGCAATGCCACAGACTTCGTTGCCACCTCGCGCAGTGAGGATGCTCTGGGCTATGGCGCTGCTGCGACATACCTTATCATCCCCCAATTGCAGGCGAAGTTATCATACGAAAAGGCATATCGTTTGCCCACCATCGAGGAGATGTTTGGCGACGAGGACCTCGAGATGGGTGATATTGGCATACGTCCCGAGAGCAGTGATAATGTGAATGTTAGCCTTAGCTACACGGGTGAGTATGGCGCAGAGCGCGAGCATGGTCTCTACCTTGAGGGCGGCTTTGTATGGCGCGGCACGCAGGACTACATACAGCGAAACATTGTTGACCTTAGCGGTGGCAAGGCGGCAGCGAGTTACATAAACTACGGCTCGGTGCGCACATGGGGCGTTAATCTCTCGGCGCGCTACGACTACAAGCGCTGGGTCGCTGTGGGAGGTAATTTTACCTACATGGATGTGCGTGACAACCAGCCAACGGCGATAGGCTCGTCGATGCCTAACCTCGGCTATGGCGACCGCATGCCCAACATCCCCTACCTCTTTGCTGATGCCTTTGTTACGCTCACGTGGCACAACTGCGGATGGAGGGGCAACACCCTTGCGCTGACCTACGACAATCAGTATCTGCACCGCTTCTACTACTACTCATCGCGCATAGGCACGAACAAGGACGACTACATGGTGCCCACGCAGTTCTCGCACAACATATCGTTGAGCTACACGCTCCAGGATGGGCGTTACAACATCGCCTTTGAGTGCCGCAACCTCACGAACGAGCGCCTGTACGACAACTTCAGCCTGCAAAAGGCGGGCAGAGCCTACTACGTTAAGTTGCGCGTGGCATTCGGTGGCAAGTAATGCAATTAGCAATGCGTTTATAATGAGACGTTGATGTTTGCTCTGTCATCCTGAGCGTTGCGAAGGATCTCCTCGCTGTGAATGAGATGTATACATAGTCGCTGGTCGACTTTTAGGAGATTCTTCACTTTGTTCAGAATGACATAGATGTTTAGTTGGTGATTAGCAGTTAGATAATAATTAAAACACAATACTATGAAAAACAAGATTTTACGAAAGTTTTCGATAGTCACACTATCGACAGTTGCGCTGGCCATTGTGGCGGCGTGCGAAACAAACTCAAACATCCCCACGGGTGGCACGCAGGATGACGGCGCAATGCGCCCCTATGTCCTCGCTACGGAGGGTACATTCACGGGTAACACCACAAATGCCCTCGTCTCGGCATCTACCCTCGATGGCGGAAGCGTTGGTATGGCCAATGGCCTTGTAAACGATGGCGCGTCATACTGGGTATTCTACAAGGATAAGTACCTCTATGGCCTGACATACAACCAGGGCAATGCCGGCACTACGCGCTCCTATGTCATGAACGGTGACTACACACTCTCGGCGCGCCCCGCTGAGTATGCCGTGCGCCGCTTTACCACCTACGGCATCTACGACCGCTACATAATGACCTTCTCGACTGGTGATGGCCCTGCGGAGTGGGCAGATGCTAATGGCTTTATTCCCAAGTCGTTCCTTGTGTCGTACCTCGACGTTGAGGCCGAGACCTACACCACAAACGACACCCTCGAGGAGTGTTACCTCTCGGAGAACTTCCTCGGTAATGGCGAGTTCGTGACATTGGCGGGCATTGAGGAGGTAGATGGCAAAATCTTCTCGGCGGCAGTACCTATGGGCTTAAGTCAGTATGGCGTGAAGGCCGAGGGTGGCAAGTGGATTAGAGAGGGATATGCCGACCTCGTAAAGACTGAGGCTGGTGGCTCAGGCTCGGGAGCATACAAGGAGGGTGAGTTGCAGTGGACGCAGTATCCTGATGAGTGCTGGGTGTCGATATTTGAGGATGAGAGCCTTGCCGAGCGCAAACTCATGCGCACAGACAAGATTAGCTATGCTGCGGGACGCAACAAGTCGCAGTACTATCAGATGATTTGGACGACGGAGAGTGGCGATGTCTACGTATTTTCGCCCTCATACGCTAAGACAATGGCCGATGAGCGTCAGCAGACTACGCTCCCCGCGGGTGTGGTGCGCATAAAGGCGGGTACGGAGGAGTTCGATCCCAACTACTATGTAAACATCGAGGCACTCACCAATGGCATCTCCTTCCTGCGCACATGGTATATTGGAGGGTCTAAGTTCCTGATGCTTATGTACGACATGCCGCTTGCACCTGCTACTACGATGACGGCATCGCGCCTTGCGATATTTGATGCTGAGAGTGTTTCGCTCACCTATGTTGAGGGTCTGCCCGCTGCCGAGCGCATATCGGGCTTTGGTAATGCGCCCTACACCGAGGATGGCAAGTGCTACATCGCTGTGACACTCACCGACGACTACCCCGCAGTTTACGCCATAGACACTGCTACGGCAGTAGCAACGAAGGGTCTTACGGTTGAAGCAACACAGGTGCGTGGCATAGGTCGTTTGACACCGATGCAGTAATTGACTCATTAAATATGTACTCAAAGATAAAAATTGTAGTAACTTTGTGGTAGTATAACCTCTATTACCTACACTATGAGAAAGATTTTTAAGCAACTGCATATATGGCTATCCATACCCCTTGGTGTGGTTATCGCCATCACCTGCTTCTCGGGCGCTATGCTAATCTTCGAGAAGGAGATTACACGCATGGTGCAGCGCGACTACTACTATGTCGAGGAGGTCAAGGGCGAGCCACTGCCTCTCGGTGAGCTTGTCGCAGCGGTAGAGCCCACCCTTGAGGAGGGACGTAAGATTACGGGTGTGACTATCAGCAACGACCCTGAGCAGAGCTACAAGGTAAATATAAACACCCCGAAGAGGGCTGCGATATATGTAGATCAGTATACGGGTGAGGTGCTTGGTGAGCCCCAGCGTCTGGAGTTCTTCAAGGATATGTTCCGCCTGCACCGCTGGCTTATGGATGAGCGCCCCGAGAATAAGGATGCTGTGTTCTGGGGTAAGATGATTGTTGGCGTGAGCACGCTGCTTATGGTCATCATCATCCTTACGGGCATCGTACTATGGTTTCCCAAGAGCCTAAAAGCACTTAGGCATCGTTCGCAGATTGCACTTCGCAAGGGTTGGCACCGCTTCTGGTATGACCTCCATGCTGTGGGTGGCATATACGCTACGCTTCTGCTTTTAGCCATGGCACTCACGGGACTTACTTGGTCCTTTGAGTGGTACAATAAGGGCTTTTATAAGTTGCTTGGTGCTGATACGGAGGCAAGTGCGGGTGCTGTGGTTAAGAGTAGCACGAAGGGTGGCGCAAAGAGCAAAATCGAAAAACCCTATCTTCACTGGTCGGATGTCGTTGCCGAGGTCGAGAGTCGCAGTGGCAGCTTCGTTGAGATGACCATATCTAAGGGCAAGGTCGATGTAAAGAGCGATAACTATGGCAACCAGCGCGCCAAGGATACCTACCATTTTGATGGTGCTACGGGCGAGATAACCTCCGTAGAGCGCTATGCCGATAAGGCGAGCGATAGCAAGACCAAGGGGTGGGTGTACTCCGTGCATGTAGGTAGCTGGGGCGGTATGTTTACTCGCGTGTTGTGGTTCTTGGCGGCGATGCTCGGTGCTACGCTCCCACTCACGGGTTACTACCTCTGGATAAAGCGCAAGTTCTTCAAAAAGAGCTAGTGGCTATTTAATAGCTTATATAAAAGCAAAAGAATAGGGACCATCCTTTCGAGGATAGTCCCTGTTTCTTTTCAAGTAGCGGGCGATTACTCGCTCTTCTTCATACGGCGCTCCTTGATACGTGCCTTCTTACCTGTAAGGTCACGCAAGTAGTAGATACGTGCACGACGTACTACACCATACTTGTTCACCTCGATCTTGTCGATGTGGGGTGAGTACAATGGGAAGATACGCTCAACGCCTACACCGTTAGATACCTTACGGATTGTAAACATCTTAGTACGGCCTGAACCCTTAATCTGGATAACTACACCACGGAAGCTCTGGAGACGCTCCTTGTTACCCTCGACGATACGATAAGTTACGGTGATTGTATCACCTGCCTCAAACTTGGGCACATCGTTCTCGCCCTTTGCCCACATCTGCTCGTTTACGAGTCTGATCAATGCATCTTTGTTCATTGTTGCAACAAAATAATTAAATGGTTATCGCTCAACATTATCGCTGTGTTGGCACTACCATATTGCCACCCTCGACAATAATCCTTGTTTCATCGGGTTACTGCTCGACATCGCCAAGCCCCCCCACAAACTGCGCCTTCACCCATTATAAGAGGTTGATACGGGCTGCAAAGGTATGCAAATATTTTTATTATACAAAGAAATGGGTTAAAAATTACTCTGTTTCAATCCATTTCGCGTTACATAGTCGCTGTATAGCTCCACAAATATCGCAGCATCACTCACATCCGCACGCTCGAAGCGTATAGGCTCCGAGATGAACAACTCACCCACATAGCCATTCTCATCCTCTGCCAGGCCACACACTACATACTCGTTTCCGTAGGTGCAGAGCGCCCAGTCGGGAGATGAACTGTATGAATACTCCAAAAGGCCCTCGCGTATCTCATCCTCGGTGTACTCCTCCATAACATCGCTGCGGAAGATGTCGAAGTGAAGCGCGGGAGAGGGTTTGGCGGTCTCTACCTCAATGGAGATAAAGTAGTCGGCATAGCCCAAGAACGAGGCGTAGTAGGGCTCGAGTGCCGCAACCTCAGCCAGATCATAGGCCAAGGTGTTCACGGCAGTGATGTAGTTGTCGCCCTCGCCATCCTCCAGCGTGGTGAAGCGGTAGATAAAGAGGTCGGTGGTTGCAGCACCAGCATAGTAACCATATATTGCCAGTATGAACTCCGTAGCAGGAGGCAGCTGCGATATATGCTCACGATAGATGCCCGTAAGCTCAAAGGGCGCATATTTCTGCATCACCCACTCCAATTGCTCCTGCTTATCTCCCGTTGGAAGGCTCTTGGCATACATCAGCACGGCGCTATATGGCTCGTCGCTCGATGGTACGATTGTTACATCGGCCGAGCGTGGACGTATATTCTCGAATGTTACCTCGAAGGTCATGTCGGAGCGCTCAACAGTTCCCGTAGAGAAGTAGGTGACTACAGGTTTTGATACCACCATTGGCACATTCCCACCTTCCGATGCTATGGCATATGTTAGAGCCATGTAGCGGTGGTTGGCGTTAAGTGTCTTGTGGAACGTAGCGTCGCCCTTATATCCCTGTTGTTCCATTATCTCCTCGGCACTCATCTCCTCGAAGTAGTAGAGGTGGTCGGCAATATAGAAGAATGCCTCGGCAACAGCATCGCCCGCCTCCTCGCTAAAGGGTAGTCCCTGCTCGATATATCCCGCCTCGGTGTCCTCGACAATCTGCACGGCGTAGTAGCCATCCCATGTCTTGGGCTTCACGCTAAACGACACCTCGGGGCCCTCGGCAACTATCTCAATTTCAAAATCCTCGGTACTACGCTCTGGCAGTCTCTCGTCGATAAGTTTATAGGCTACGGGTGTCACACATTCATACTCATCGCCACGAAGGTAGATGCCATAGGCGTAGACAACATACTCTCTCGCGGGCGACATATCCTGCCATACTCGCTTTTGATTACCTCTCATGGCGAGCTTGCTCTTGGTCAGAAAATCCTCGAGGCTATCGCCGCCAGTAAGGTAGTTGCTGTATTGGATGATGTCCGCATTAACAAGCTCCTCTACAGTGGTGATATTAAGCCCCGTGAGGTAGCTCTTCTCCGCCATCGTAACCACATAGAGCATATCCTTGTTGCGAGGAGTGATGCTGACTTCGCACTCTGAGTAGTCGAGACGCGACACCTCAATATTCAGGTAGTCGCCCTCTGCTGCACCCTGCTTTACCACAAATTGCGGTGTTTCAGAAGTGGATATGTGGCGAAGCGTCACCACGGCCTCGCGCGGTGTATTGTCGTCGTTGGGCAACACTCTGAAACTGATAGTTCCTAATATCGAGTTGTCGATATCTGTTATCCACTCTGCATCGGTTACGGCGACAGGGTTTATGCCATTGGCTTGTGCTATGGTGTAGCCCACCTCAAAGTAGCCACCAATATCTGTTGCCTCGATTGCTGATGTCTCCACACTAAATGTGGGTTTTGTCTCCACGTTATGCTCGTTGCACGAGGTTATAAGTAGTGCGATAACGAATATAGAGAATATTTTGCGCATCGCTATAAGTATTTAACTGTAGGTAATGAGCGCATTACGGGAATCTCGCCATCCTTCGACTCCACGGCAAAGACTATAACCATATACTTCTTGTCCGATGCGAGCTGCATGTTGATGCTCTTCGAACCCTTATAGCAGGTCGAGCGGAGATACTGCTCCACGTTGTAGCCACCCTTTATGGCGTTGCGTGCTGTGGTGTAGAAGTTTGTGGCTATGCTCTTTATGGTGTAGTCGTTCAGTTTCTCGCCTTGAGGCGTGTAGAGGATGTTGTCATCGGGTATTACCTGCACGGCGTAGTAGCCATCCCAGTTCTGTGGCGTCACGCTAATCATGGCGGTGCCATTCGAGAAGGAGGTCGCAATGTCGAAACTCACGTCATACATCGTCTGCATAGGTATATCGACAATGGATGTGTGCAGAGGTGTGGTCATGGAGTAGCTGTTGCCGCTGAACTCGATGCCATAGCTGTAGATGGTGTATGTAGCACCTGGCTGCATGCCCATAAACTCACGCTCAGCATCTCCCTTGTAGATGAGCTGTGGACTAACGCGACCCATAAGCTCCTCGAGGGTCATATTGTTGCGTTGTGCGAGTGCGAGGTAACTATTCATCTCGTTTGCTACAAACTGCTCACCATCTGTAATGCCTGTCTGCTTGAAGTACTCCGAGTCGATGATATTGGCCATGTATGGACGTTTTGGGTCGCGAGGAGAGTACTGCACCTTGCAACTCTTGTATGTCACATCCGAGACACTGAACTTAAAGTCGTTGAGTGGCTGCTTATCCTGTGTGATATAGACGCGCTGAGACTTCTCCATACCACGGTAGTTGATGGTCACAAATCCCATGCGCTCCTCCGAGGAGTCGCTCTCGGCAATGCGTAGCATAATCTGGTAGCTGTTGATGTCGATGATTGAGATCCACTCCACGTTGGATGTCGCCTCGGGCATAGCACCCTTTACAGGGTTTGTCACGCTGTAAAAAATGGGGATGTCGCCACCATCGCCCGTCACGCTAAGCTCGTAGATGTCGAGTTCCATGGTGGGTGGATTGTTGGGGTCCACCTGTGGCTCACAACCCGCAAACATAATGGCTATGAGGCTCAGGCTCGCTGCAAAAAAAATCTTAATTGACTGCATATTTCTCATGGTTTATTATGTCTGTGTTACTCGCTTTTAATCACAATCTTAGCACTCTTTAATCCCTTTGAACGTGCTGTGAGCGTGATGCTACCTGGGGTGTCGTTACTCTCGACAATGGCTGTCATCATTCCGCTAAATACCTTCATTCGTGGCTCGTGGAAGAGCTCCAACGATACTGAGTTGCCGTTAGCACCTGCGCGGTAGTGACCCTCGCCCGCTACGCTGAACTCAATGAGGTTGTCGGCCGCAGGACATAGGTTGCCATTCTTGTCCACAACGCTTACGGTTACGAATGCCAGATCCTTGCCGTTAGCCTTGATAGTCGAGCGGTCAACAGATAGCTCAATGTGGTGGGGCTTGCCTGCTGTCGAAATCTCCTTTTCGGCTACGGCCTCGCCAGCCTCGTTGTATGCCACAACCTTCACTGTGCCTGGCTCATACTTAGTCTCCATCCACATCAAGCGGTAGCGCGACTGACGCTTGAGAGCCTTCTCCGACTCCTCATTCCATGTGTTCTCGAGAGTTACAGATGTATCCTTGGTGCGTACACCCTGGCTTACGCCGTTGATGAACAACTCGGCAGAGGGGTAGTTTGTATATACGAAGATGGGGATGTTCTCACCCTCCATTCCCTTCCATGTCCAGTGTGGAAGGATGTGGAGAGTCTCTTCCTCCTTATTCCAGTGGCTGCGATAGAGGTAGTAACGATCTTTTGGAAGACCCGCAAGGTCGACTATTCCAAAGAGCGATGAGTGGCTTGGCCAGTTGGTGTAGTATGGCGTAGGCTCACCGAGGTAGTCGAAGCCTGTCCACACGAATTCACCGATGCAGCAGTCGTAGTCCTCGTGCCACATCCAGTCATCCTCAGGAAGGTTTGACCATGAGCAGTGCTCAACGTCGTATGATGATGACTGGTGGTCATCGTACGTAGCCATTGAGCGACGCTCAACGGGGAATTTATATACACCTCGGCTACTTACCGTTGAGGCGGTCTCTGTGCCGAGGATAATCTGCTGTGGCAGTGCCTGATAGCTGTTGCCATAGTGCCAAGGGCGGTAGTTGAAGCCTGCCACATCCATCATTGCCGCCATGTTGTTGTAGACGACATTTTGTGGCTGATCCATGCCCTGTGTGACGTAACGTGTTGGGTCCTCGCGGTGGCAGATGTCCTGCAGGAAGCGTGAAAGTTTTGGTCCCCACATCTTGTCACCCTGGTCGGGTACCTCGTTGCCGATGCACCACATCACAACGCTTGGGTTGTTGCGGTAGTGGTGGATGAGGTTTACCATGTCGCGCTCGGCCCACTCATCAAAGTGCTTGTGATAGCCATTTGCGAGTTTTGGAGTCTTCCACTCGTCGAAGGTCTCGAGCATAAGCATCATGCCCATCTCGTCACACGCCTCCACAAGTTCAGGCGCTGGCATGTTGTGCGAAGTGCGTATGGCGTTACATCCCATATCCTTCATTATGCGTATCTGGCGACGTATAGCAGCATCGTTTACTGCAGCGCCAAGAGGGCCGAGGTCGTGGTGGTTGCATACACCCTGGAACTTTGCGGGCTCACCATTTATAAACATACCCTCGTCGGGGATGATTTCGAGTGTGCGGATGCCGAAGCGTGTAGAGTACTCATCCTTAAGCTCCGCGCCCGCGTAAATCTTTGATTTTGCGTAGTATAGTGCGGGGGTATCAACGCTCCAGAGTTCGGGTGTAGCGATGTCAAACTCCTGCTCAAAGAGCGTGTTATCGTAGCGGCTGAGTGTAGCCTCGTTTGTTGCTACAACCTCACCGGCGGGATTTACGATGTCGGTTACGATACGGTAGTTGGCTCTGTCTGCACCCTTGGGGGTCTCAAGCTTTGTGCGCAGCTCTACCTTTGCCCACTCTTTGGTTACGGTGGGTGTTGTCAGCTGTGTGCCCCACACGGGAACGTAGGCATCCTCCGTCACTACGAGGTGCACATTGCGGTAGATACCCGCTCCAGGATACCAGCGCGATGACTCGTTCTCATTCTCAAGACGTACAGCAAGTGTATTCACCTCGCCAGCCTTGATGTAGGGGGTAATGTCGAAATGGAAGGAGTTGTAGCCATAGGGCCAGTAACCCACCTCCATACCATTTACATATACGCGCGCGTGACTCATAGCGCCGTCAAAGATTAGCGTGGCGCACTTGCCCTCCTCGAACGCGGGAGCCTCGAAGTCGAGACGATACCAGCCCACACCCACGAAGGGGAGACCTCCCGTGCGGCCTGCATGCTCCATTGCCTCCTTCTGTCCATCCTGTGTGATGGCTACATTCTGGCGGTCGTTGTGTATGCTGAACGGACCATATATAGCCCAGTCGTGGGGTACGGTAACCTCCTGCCACGCTTTGTCATCATAGTTGGGAGTGATGAACTCTGCGCTGTCCTCGCGCGTGAAGCGCCAGCCGCGCTCTAAAAGTTGCTCGGTACGTGTCTGTGCCTCAGCAGCGAAGAGCGTTGCCATGGCCACAATGGTCAAGAGTAGTCGTTTCATATTGTTGAGTTGTTTGATTTCGGTTTATGGTTAGCGATGCTGACGGCGGAACTCGGCGAGGATGATGCCCGTAGCCATTGCCACGTTGAGCGACTCGGATGTGGGCGCGTCGGCAGGGTAGGGAGGAATAAGCAGACGGTGTGTCAGCGCTTTGCGCGTCTCCTCCGTAATACCGCGACCCTCGTTGCCCATCACGATGATGCCGCTTGCATCGAGCCTCTCGTCGTAGATGTTACCTCCGTCGAGGAGTGTGCCGTATATGTTTAGTCCCTCACGGTGCGCATCTGTAAGCAGCGCAGCGAGGTTGTCGGTGTAGTGTACCCTCACGCGAAGGATAGCACCCATGGTCGCCTGTATGACCTTGGGATTAAAACAGTCGGCAGTGTCGCGCGAGCAGATTATATCTTCGATGCCAAACCAGTCGGCAAGGCGTATGATAGTGCCGAGGTTGCCTGGGTTCTGCACGCCATCAAGAGCGACTATTAGTTTGCCGCGAAGATTTGCTAATGATAGTTTGTGGTTGGGTTGTCCCACAACGGCGAGGGTGTCGTTCGCGGTCTTGAGCTGCGATATGCGCTCCATCTCTCGCTGATCGACGATCTCGATGTTCTTGCCCTTGAGGTCCTTGCGCGTTGTGTATATGCGGCGCACAACGAACTTCGAGGCGAGTATCTCCTCGATAAGTTTGCTGCCCTCGGCGACAAAGAGTCGCTCCTCGTCGCGCACGCGCTTGTCTGCAAGTGAGCGCACAAATTGTATGTCGGCCTTTATCATCGCTTCTCTTCTATGTTAAATGTCATGCCCTCTGCGGCGATGACAGTATTGGGAAATATCTCGCAACACTCTTCGCGAAGGAGCTCGTGATCCTTATATCGTGACGAAAAGTGTCCTATGATTAGTTGTTTTGCCTCCGCCTTGAGAGCCACCTTTGCCGCCTCCTGTGTCGTCGAGTGACCGCGACCCTTGGCAAATATGCGCTCCTTGGTGGAGTATGTCGTTTCGTGGTATAGCAAGTCTACGCCATGCACACGCTCTGCGGCCTTTGCCGAGTAGGCGGTGTCGGAAAGGTAGGCGTAGGAGCGGCTCTTGTATGGGATGTAGGTGAGTTCCTCGTTTCGGATTATCTCACCACTCTCCAGTGTAATATCCTCGCCACGCTTTGCTGCCACAATCTGGGCTATCGAGAGCCCGTATTTCTCTATTTTGAACTTGTCGACGTTGAGCCCTGGCTGCTTCTCCTTAAACAGATAGCCCGCTGTGGGCACTCTATGTCGCAAGGGTATAGACCACACCTCAAGGGTGTTGTTCTGCATGATTATCTGATGCTCCGTTGTGCGCACCTCGTGCCACTTAACCTCGTATGGCAGGTCGTCCCAAAAGTAGCGGCGGTGGTATTCTAATATCTCTCCCATAGGTGCTGGAGCGTATATATTAAGAGGTGTTCGCTTGCCCTCGAGACCAAGGGTAGCAATAAGAGGAAAGAGACCAAAGCAATGGTCTCCGTGCAGGTGTGAAATAAATACAGCCCTAAGGCGCAGCGGATTAATGCCGCGCCTTATGAGCTGCTGTTGTACACCCTCACCAGCATCGACGAGGTAGTATTGCTCGTTGAGGTTTACTACCTGTGCCGAGGGGTGGGCGTGTGGTGTAGGTTTAGCAGATGAATTACCGAGTATGGTTATGCTAAACCCCATAGATTACTGTGCAAGCAACCAGCGCTCGCAGTCCAAAGCTGCGATACAGCCTGAACCAGCAGCTGTGATAGCCTGACGATAGTGAGGATCCTTAACGTCGCCCGCAGCGAATACACCCTCAACAGATGTCTTTGATGTGCCAGGAACAACCTTAATGTAGCCCTGCTCGTCGAGCTCGAGCTGACCCTTGAATACCTCTACGTTGGGGTGGTGGCCAATAGCGAGGAAGAAGCCCATGATATCCAAAACGCGCTCCTCGCCTGATGTGCTAACCACGCGTACGCCTGTTACGCCATCCTCGTCGCCGAGAACCTCAGCGGTGTTGTGCTCGAACAATACCTCGATATTAGGAGTGTTGAACACACGCTCCTGCATAGCCTTAGATGCACGGAGGTAGTTCTTACGAACGATGAGGTAAACCTTCTTGCAGATAGATGCAAGGTATGTAGCCTCCTCGCAAGCAGTGTCACCACCACCTACAACAGCTACATCCTGCTTGCGGTAGAAGAAACCGTCGCAAGTAGCACATGCGCTAACGCCCATGCCGCGGAACTTTGCCTCAGACTCCAAGCCGAGGTACTTTGCAGATGCACCTGTACATACGATAACTGCCTCAGCCTCGATCTCGTGCTCGTGGTCTACGACAGCCTTGAATGGACGCTTTGAAAGGTCGATGTCAGTGATGATGCCCTTGCGTACATCAGCGCCAAAACGCAATGCCTGCTGACGGAGGTCCTCCATCATAGCAGTACCAGTGATACCCTGTGGGTAACCTGGGAAGTTCTCAATCTCAGTTGTTGTTGTGAGCTGACCACCTGGCTCGATACCCTCATAGAGTACGGGTGAGAGGTTAGCACGTGATGTGTAGATTGCTGAGGTAAAACCTGCAGGACCGCTACCAATGATCAAAACTTTTACTTTCTCCATAGTTCTGGTTGTTTTAGTTAATTATAGTTAGTTGTTATGTCCGTTTATTAACGTGTATTCATAAAGTCGGCCACCTGCTCGCCCTGGTCACGGAAGTCGTAGCCATAGCCCACCATCATGTCGAGGCCCGCATCGCGCTCGCGGTCTGCCTCCGTAGCCTCGCGCATGCGCTGCAAAATATTCTCCGATGCAGCAATGGTCTCCTCAACCTCAGTCGTAGAGGGTGCATGACCCATCAGTGATGTGAGCACATCGTAGGCGTATGCCGCAGCCATATCGTTGTATTTGGCATACCACGAGTTCAACTCGCGAGTAATCTCCTCCAATCCAAGTTCACCCGAGGCCATGCGCTCAAGCAGACGCTCTGTCGTTCCGAGAGGCAGGTACTGACCCGCTATGTCTATCCACTCCGTGTGGTCATACTCGCCACACAGGTAGTCGCCGCCCTTAAGCATCGCGCCCAACGAGGCTGCAATGGCGCTGTTGTATAGTTTGATACTACGTGGTATCATAGCTGCACGTATCACCGTGCGATTATAGCTGTATGTCTTTGCCTCGGGATCGCGCTCCTGAATACGTGTCAGTGCATCTACGCCACGCATCATCTTGCCCGTAACAAAGGGGTTGAACTCCTCGAAGCATATATTGTCGCGCTTCATGTCGCGCTTGTCGCGAGTCTTCCACTTCTCTATATCGCGTATTGTGCCGTAGCTCTTTAGCGATAGCGCTGGCATCAGAAGCGTTTGGCCATCCTCCTCAATGAGGTATGAGTAGGGCATGTCCTGTGTGTCGTGGTGTCGTGTGTGACGACCCAAAACCACAGTATATGGTCCCTCAATGGAGGGCGACATAACATAGGCGCTACTTCCGAACTTCGTGCCTCGCTGGTGCACCGCCTGATGCACCGCACCACTCTTGAAGAGGTGGTTGGACTGGTTGGTTCCGCTGCCTGCATTGAAGAACGAGAAGATGCCCGCAATAAGCAGTGACGACTTATGGTGCGAAACCGTAAATGGCCCTGCAAAGACAGACGCTGCCTCGCCATTCTCGCAGTGGCAATTAGCGAAGAAGAGCGTATCGACGGCCGTAAAGCCGTTACTTATTAATGTATTCTCGCCCACGAAGCAGCGCTCGATGCTCGATGCGCCATCTATGGTTGTGTCGTTGTCAAAGATAAAATCCTTGGCACGGACATCAATGCCTACGTGCGAGTTGCATCCCACGGTGCCATTCTCAAGATGTGATGCACCCTCAATTGTTGCACCTCGCTCGATGTGTACCTCGCGGATGAAGCGCGCTCCAACCACGGTGCTGCCATCCTCCATAATACCCATGTTGCTGCGGTGCTCCTCGGCGCGTGCTGTCGCCATTTTGAGCAACTGCTGCACAGCCTTGTTACGATTGCGCATCATGGTCATGATGTAGGCAATCTGTGAGGTTAGCTCGCGGTATATTATTGCTGTACGTCCGCCATTCTCATTCACTGCCGCTACGCCTACACCCTCACCAAAGGTCGAGGCGTGGCGACACTCCATGCGCAAGACATCGTCAATGTGGCAGTCGTTGCCAATCGTGTAGTTGCCGATGGTTGAGTCCGAGATACGTGTGCGTGAGCCTATGGATGTGCGACCCTCGAAGCGCACGTTGCGCAGCTGCTCAGGGCGGAAGTCGTGAGATACGGTGATGTCATCCCACGATACTGCCGAGCATCCACGCTGTTCAAGCGTAAGTCGCTCCTTATCGCTCAGTATCCTTCGGTTGTCGCTCATATTTGACTAATCTTTCTTTGTGTAAACCACGCGCTTGGTGTCGAAGAACTCATCCTCGAACATAGTGCTTATGTCGTACAGATCCCAGTAGCGGCGTGTTGCAGCCAGCTCCTCCGCAAGCTCGCCACCCTTGAGGTAGAGAATGCCATTAGGGAGTGTACCCTTCTGACCTTTGCGCAACAGTGGCCACGCCCAGGGCATGAAACGCGCCATCTCCGTGACGGCACGTGACACCACGTAGTCGAACTTCTCGCCCAGCTGCTCGGCGCGACAGTTCACTGCACGTAGGTTGTCAATCTTGGCACCCTCCTTTACACCCTCGACCACACGAATCTTCTTTGCGATAGAGTCGCAACCAACGAACTCCACATCCGGGAACATGATGGCAAGGGGCACAGAGGGGAAACCTCCACCACAGCCGATGTCCACAACGCGAGCCCCCGCCTCGAACTGACACACCTTGGCGATGGCCAGCGAGTGCAAAATATGGCGCGTGTAGAGGTGCTCCATATCCTTGCGCGATACCACGTTGATGCGAGCGTTCCACTCCTCGTATAGTGCTCCGAGGCTCTCGAATTGCTCCTTCTGTCGCTCCGTAATATCGGGGAAGTATTTTATTATGAGGTCACTATTCATGCTCACAAATTTTATGTGGTTGCTACTCTTTCTCTAATATCAGTTTGCATACGGCGGCCTTGGCACGTCGTATCTGTGTCTTGATTGTGTTTATCGGACGACCGAGCTTCTCGGCAATCTCCTCGTAGGAGTACTCCTCCAAAAAACGCATCTCGATAATCTGGCGATACTCCTCCGACAACTCATCTATGGCACTGTAAAAGTGCGTGCGGCTCTGATTTATTATCACCGACTCCTCGGGCGATGGTGTTGTTGCCTGTGGGGCACGAAACTGCTCATCAATCGAGAGATCGTTTGCACGTCGCCTCAGATGATCTACAAGCGTGTTGCGGGCAATGGTGTAGACCCACTGGCCAAAGGTGTAGTTGCGCGAGTAGTCGCCAAGGTGCAGATAGACCTTTATGAATGTCTCTTGCAGAAGGTCTGCCGCAGTATCCTTGTCGCCAAGTCGCTGCTCAAACAGCCTCATTAAAGCCTCCTGATAGCGCGTGAAGAGGTATTCAAAGGCGTGCTGGTCGCCCTCGGAGGCCAACTCCACAAGTTGCGAGTCGGATGCTACGATATAGTCATCTATTTCCATATCTTTGGGCTGTTGTGACTACTCTTGCTCCAAAGTCTCCACTCGAGCATGGGGCCGAGAAGGTCGTATATCCAGTATCGCAGTGCAACATTGCTCTCGCCAAGTTTCTGGGCTGTGCGGCGTGATGACCACACAACGAATATGTAACGCAACAATAGCAACGTTATTGCACCCAACTTTATCTCTAATGGCATCAAGACAATAAGTGCGATGATAAGCGTGAAGAAGAGGGCTCGGCTACCCAATTCGCGCGAGGCAAAACCCTTTGCCTCAGTGGGGTAGTAGCGTCGTGCATGACCCAGATAGCGCATCTGCTCTGCCCACTCCGACACCATGTCTATGCGCTCCTCTGTGGTTATGGCATTGTGTGTCATGACTACCGACGTGCGTTTCTCGTTGGCAATAGCCTGAAGATATAGGTCATTTTCGCCAATGTCGATGCTCAGGTAGTTGTAACCACGGGTGCGGTTATAGAGGTTGCGGTCAAAACCGTAGTTGCTGCGCGGAGCGTAGTAGGGCTTGCCATCCACCGCGCGGACCATGGCGTTGCGCATCATGTTGAACTCAATCATACGCATAAGGTATGTCTTGAGGTTGTCGTTTTCGAAGTGGGGGATAGATGGTGCAATGACCACGGAGCCGCGCTCGAAGCCCTTTGCCATGGTTGCCACCCACTCGTTTGATAGGGGGGTGGAGCCAGGGATGGTGAAGAGCAATGAGTCATACTGCGCCGACTTGATACCCACGTTGAGTGCCTGCTTGGTTGAGATGTAGAGACGCTGGTTGCTTCCGCCCATCTTGGTGAGGCGCATGTAAGAGTGGTTGTCGCGTATGCGCTGCAACTCGTCATAGTAGTCGGTGTCGTCGCCAATATAGACCACAACAACCTCGTATGTGCTGTACTCCTGATGTAGCAATGCGGGGAGTTCCTCCACCAAAAAACGCTCACTTTCGCCGCGCATGGGCACGATTACCGATATCGGTGGGTTCTCTCTTCGCTTTTCGCGCTCGCGCATAAGGCGAAAACGGATGATGCGACTATGTGCGATTACATAGTAGTAGAACTGATAAAAAAACAGTGTAATTGCCAGAAATATAAGGCTTAAGCCCTGCCAAGAGTAGTGCTGGAGTATGTCGTAAAAAAACTGTGTCACGTCTAAATATTTATAAGCGTACAAAGGTAATAAAAACAATTAACATCTGCAATTGGTGTTTCACAATTATTTTCGTATCTTTGCACGTTATATATATTGATATGAAGTTTACACTGCAACATACTGCGCCAGAGACTAAGGCGCGTGCTGGTCTTATCGAAACAGACCACGGTCCTATTGAGACTCCAATTTTTATGCCCGTAGGTACTGCGGCGGCAATGAAGGGTATATTCCACCGCGATGTGGAGAACGAGGCTAAGGCTCAGATTATCCTTGCCAATACCTACCACCTCTATCTTCGTCCGGGTATGGATGTGATTGAGCGTGCGGGTGGTGTGCATCAGTTCTCGTCGTGGAAAAAACCTATGCTTACAGATAGCGGAGGCTTTCAGGTCTTCTCGTTGGCGGCGTGCCGCAAACTAAAGGAGGATGGCTGCCACTTCCAGTCGCACATCGATGGCTCGCGCCATGTATTTACGCCCGAGAGCGTAATCGACACAGAGCGTACAATCGGTGCCGATATTATGATGGCATTCGACGAGTGTCCTCCGGGTGATGCGCCCTACGACTACGCTAAGAAGTCGTTGGCGCTTACGGAGCGCTGGCTCGACCGCTGCTTCAACCGTTACCACCAGACGCAACCCAAGTGGGGACACTATCAGTCGTTGTTCCCCATTGTGCAGGGTGCAGGCTATCCCGACTTGCGTGAGCAGGCGGCGCGTAACGTGTTGCAGTACAATGCTGATGGCTATGCTATCGGAGGTCTTGCCGTGGGTGAGCCAACAGATGTTATGTACTCTATGATTGAGGTGTGTAATGCGGTGTTGCCGACGGATAAGCCTCGCTACCTGATGGGCGTCGGCACTCCAATCAACATCCTCGAGGCAATAGACCGCGGTGTAGATATGTTCGACTGCGTTATGCCCACACGAAATGGACGTAATGGTCAGATATTTACATCGGAGGGTGTCATCAACATTCGCAACAAGAAGTGGGAGACAGACTTCTCGCCCATCGATCCCAATGGTGTTACCTTCGTTGACCATCAGTACACCAAGGCATATCTCCACCACCTTGTGGTGTGCAAGGAGATGCTCGCAGCACAGATAGCATCGCTCCACAACACAGCGTTCTATCTATGGCTTGTTGGTGAGGCTCGCAAGCACATCATCGCTGGCGATTTCAAACCATGGAAGGAGATGATGGTTGCGAAGTTAGGTCGCCGACTATAACAGAAACGATTGACTAATACGATGAGAATAAGATTAATACCATCGCTCCCTGGTTATCGCACCCTCGATAGATATATCCTGGGTAAGTTCCTGCGCACATACATATTCGGCATCCTGATGATGGTCATCATCCTTGTGGTGTTCGACTATGTGGAGAAGGTGGATGACTTTACGGAGCTAAAAGCGCCATGGAAGGCTGTAGTGTGGGACTACTATATGAACTTTATCCCGCAGTTTATCAGTCAGTTCAGTGCACTGTTTACCTTTATCTCGGTAATCTTCTTCACCTCGAAGATGGCTATGCAGACCGAGGTCGTGGCGATACTATCGGGTGGCGTCAGCTTCCGCCGATTTATGTGGCCATATCTTATGGGTGCCGGCATAATCGCCATGTCGAGCCTTGTGTTAAGCCTATGGGTGATACCCGAGGGACAGAAGGCGAGTGTCGAGTTTCAGAGTAAGTACATGAAGAGTCAGCAGACGCTGGTATATCCTGAGCATGTATATCGTCAGATTGAGGATGATACGTACGCCTATGTTCGAGGCTTCTCGCCCAATCTTGAGCGAGTACCCTTCTTTGCCCTTGAGAGATTTGAGGGCGCGGAGCTCGTTGAGACGCTCGATGCTGCCAATGCCTCGTTCGATGAGGAGACAAAGCGCTGGACAGCACCTCGCTACATGATATACTCGCGCGGAGAGGATGGTACGCTTGGAGGTAAGCAATATCGCAATCTCGATACGCTTATCAATCTCGATGTCCGAGAGCTGGGTGATATCTCGGGTGTTGTCAAGACCCTGACCTACGAGGAGCTTAACGACTTCCTTGCCCAGCAGCGTAGCAAGGGCTCTGATGAGGTGTTCCTTATTGAGGTGGAGCGTCACGCACGCTTTTCGTATCCTCTCTCTACGTTCATCCTTACGATTATTGGCGTAGCCCTTGCCTCGCGTAAGATTCGTGGCGGTATGGGTATGCATATTGGTGTAGGCATTGCCCTGTGTTTCAGCTACCTGATGCTTGGCCGAGTGTTTGAGCAGATTGCCATCAGTGGTTCTATTGAACCATGGGTTGGTGTGTGGTTACCCAATGTCATCTTCGCCATTATTGCAGTTATTGTATATCAAAAAGCACCTAAATAGTCATGCAGAAGATTAATGATATTGCCGCATCGATACGTCGCGGTGAACGACTCTCGGCTGACGATGCCATTGTATTGTGGCGTGAGGCTCCGCTATGGCTCCTCGGTGAGCTGGCTACGGAGCGCAAACTGAAAATGAGTGGACGCAGTGTCTACTATAATCGCAATGTGCATCTTGAGCCATCGAACGTATGTCTCTTCAACTGTGAATTCTGCTCGTTCCGACGCAGGGAGGGTGATCCCGATGCGTGGACGATGAGTGTGGATGAGGTCGAAGCACGTGCCAAGGAGTTGCGCGGCTCCGACATCACGGAGGTGCATATTGTTGGCGGTGTGCATCCCAACCACACGCTCAACACCTATATCGAGATGGTGCGCCGTGTGAAGCAGCAGTTGCCACATGTAGCGGTCAAGGCCTACACCGCGGTGGAGATATTCTATATGATTAAGCACGCGGGTATAAGCATCGTGGAGGGCTTGAAGCGCCTTGCAGATGCTGGTATGGAGTGTATCCCCGGTGGCGGTGCCGAGATCTTCGACGAGGCGTTGCGCAGTAAGATATGCCCCGACAAGTGTAGCGCCGAGGAGTGGCTCGCTGTGCACCGTGCGGCACACAACATGGGTATATCGACCAACTGCACAATGCTTTACGGACATATCGAGACTCTGGAGCAGCGTGTTGACCACCTGGAGCGTCTGCGCAAATTACAGGATGAGGCACCAGGTTTCGATGCCTTCATTCCGTTGAAATATCATAGCCGAAACAATCGTCTTTCGGCTGCGGGTGAGTGTAGTGTGGAGGATGACTTGCGCACGATAGCCATTAGCCGCCTGTTTTTGGATAATATCCCACATATCAAGGCCTATTGGGTGTCGTACGGCAAGGCGACCACGGAGATGGCGCTGGCATTTGGTGCCGATGATATTGATGGTACTATTGGCGATACGACAAAGATTTACTCGATGGCTGGTGGTACGGCACGACCCTCGATGAGTGTTGATGAGCTCGAGAACCTTGTGCGTGCTGCGGGCATGGAGCCTGTGGAGCGCGACTCGCACTACAATGTGGTTGTGCGCCGAGGTGAGCCTGTCGTAGAGGAGCCAAAAAGAGTGGAGAGCGTAGCTCCAAAGCAGAAAACTGAGACAGTGAAAACAGAAAAGGAGAGTATGACAAATAACGATACAGTCTCTAAGCGCAGAGGTGTTGCGGCGGAGACACAGCCAAAACAGAGCAAGGGCGGCAAAAAGCAGCCTGCGGGCGCAAAGAGTGGCTCTATTGTTACATTCTTTAAGCGTATGCCCATCATCGCAAACATCGTTGCGATAGGTGTGGTGTGCCTTGTATTGCTTTGTCTCCTATACTTCGGTTTGAAGTCGGGCACGCGCCACAACCAGACCATCGTAGTACCCGATTTTGTGGGTATGAATATCGAGGATGTGCGTGATGTAGCGGCGCAGAAGGATTTGAAGATTGTTGTGCGTGACTCTATCTTTGATGTTGATCTTCCTGGTGGCACTGTCGTTGACCAGCTTCCTGGTACATCGGATGTGCGCGATGTTACGGTTAAGCCGGGTCGTAAGATATATGTGACCATCAATGCTTATAGCCGACGTCAGGTTACTGTGCCCTACGTGGCGAAGCAGACATTGCGTCAGGCACTCAACCAGTTGGAGCGTTCGGGACTCACGATTGAACAGCTTGTGTATGAGCCAGATATGACATCTACGGATTATGTCGAGCATCAGAAGATTGGTAATAAGGAGATTGGTCCATCAACTAAGCGTGAGGTATCGGTTGGTACTGGCGTAACGCTCCACGTGACCTATCACCGCGATGAGCAGTACACCGTAGCACCTCGCATTGTAGGTATGTCGCTTGCTAAGGCCAAGAGTTCACTCTGGGATCATGGCTTCAATGTGGGCAAGGTAGTCTACGATGAGAGCGTCGGTGACATTATCGATCGTCGCAAGGCGAGAGTCTATAAGCAGTCGGTTAGCATTGGCTCGTCGCAGCGTCGTGGCTCGAAGGTTGACCTCTACCTCTCGGCAGATGATGCCCTTGTGGACTCGTTGAGAATGGTTGCAGATAAGGCTGCCGACCGTGCTGATGCCGAGCGTCGCAAGCAGCAGGCAGCAAAACAGCGTGCGGCAGATAGCCTTGCGGCATTGGAGTAGAAACTATTAATTTGTTATGACAGTGATAAACGAAGAGATTTATAATAACGAGGACTTAGATTGCCTTGAGGGAGGTGCTGACATTATTGATAGTGTTGATAGCGTCGAAGAGGGCGATGAGATGTATGAGCACTTCTCCATTACGGTGGATAAGGGACAGTCGCAGATGCGTCTTGACAAGTTCCTTACCATACGTCTGGAGCACACGTCGCGCAACCGTATACAGACGGCTGCCGATGGCAAGAATATCCTCGTGAACGGCAAGCCACAGAAGTCGAGCTACAAGGTTAAGCCTCTCGATCAGATATCTATCGTGATGCCATATCCTCGACGTAAGGAGGAGATCGTGCCTGAGAATATACCTCTCAATATAGTATATGAGGATGACGATGTGATTGTTATCAACAAGTCTGCTGGTATGGTTGTGCACCCTGGTGTTGGCAACCATAGTGGCACGTTGGTTCATGCCCTGTCGTACCACTTGAGCGAGCTCGAGATGTTCTCTGAGGGTAATGCCCGTGCAGGTCTTGTGCATCGTATCGATAAGGATACCTCGGGACTCCTGGTTGTAGCAAAGAATGAGCGTGCCCATGCCGCCCTTGCGAAGCAATTTTTTGATCACACCATCTATCGTCGCTATGTAGCCCTTGTGTGGGGTAACATTGCGGAGGATGAGGGTACAATCATCGGTAACATCGGACGCAGTCCCAGGGAGCGTTTGCAGATGTATGTATTTGAAGATGGCTCGGATGGTAAGCATGCGGTTACGCACTTCAAGGTGTTGCGCCGCTATGGTTATGTGACCCTCGTAGAGTGTCGATTGGAGACAGGTCGTACTCACCAGATTCGTGTTCACATGTCTTGGCAGGGACACCCCTTGTTCAACGATGAGCGCTATGGCGGTAATCGTATCCTCAAGGGTACTACCTTTATGAAGTATAAGCAGTTTGTGGAGAATTGCTTTAAGCTCATTCCTCGTCAGTCGCTGCACGCTCGTGCTCTCGGCTTCGTACACCCAACAACGGGTGAGTATGTACAGTTTGAGTCGGAGTTGCCAGATGATTTCAAGGCT
Source organism: Alistipes sp. (assembly GCA_045637085.1). GTDB lineage: Bacteria > Bacteroidota > Bacteroidia > Bacteroidales > Rikenellaceae > Alistipes. The sequence goes on from JAZTYW010000014.1 coordinate 134,376, forward strand.
GTATTGCAGAAGTGGGATACCTATACCGATGCAGTAGGCCTCGATATGGACGAGATTTAACACGATAGCAGACTTAATACCGAAACACTATGTTTCTACCAACAACAATAAAAGAGGTTGAGGCTCGCGGATGGTACGAGCTTGATGTTATCATCTTCTCGGGTGATGCCTACATCGACCATCCTGCCTTTGGTCCTGCGGTGATTGGACGCATCCTCGAGGCCGAGGGCTACAAGGTGGCCATTGTGCCACAGCCCAACTGGCGTGATGACCTGCGCGACTTCAAGAAGTTGGGTAAGCCCCGTTTGTTCTTCGCAGTTACGGCAGGTGCAATGGACTCCATGGTAAACCACTATACTGCCAACTTGCGACTTCGCTCGAACGATGCCTATACGCCAGGTGGCAAGGCTGGATTTCGTCCCGACCGTACGATTGATACCTATACCAAGATTCTCAAGGAGTTGTATCCTCATACACCCGTTGTTGTTGGTGGTATCGAGGCCTCGTTGCGCCGCTTGACCCATTACGACTACTGGAGCGATAAGCTGCAGCGTTCGATATTGGCTACGTCGGGTGCCGACCTGTTGGTGTATGGCATGGGTGACAAGGTTATTCGCGATGTGGCTAAGGCTATGCGTAACGGTTTTAACATGAAGCTGTTGCGTGGTTTGCGTCAGGTGGGCTTTATGGCTGATAAGGAGTATGTCGAGAAGCTATACAGCGGCAAGACCATAGTGCTTAACTCCTATGAGGAGTGTGTTGAGGATAAGAGGAAGTTTGGCAAGAACTTCTGCGAGATAGAGGTGTTGAGCAATATGATGAAGTGCGAGACCACGCTTGTGGAGAGGGTAAGCGACAGGTATGTGGTGATTAATCCTCCCTACGAACGCTTGACTACCGAGGAGCTCGACCACTCGTTCGACCTGCCTTATGAGCGTGCGCCCCACCCACGATACAAGGGTAAGGGCGATATCCCCGCATGGGAGATGATCAAGCACTCGGTAAACATACACCGTGGTTGCTTCGGTGGCTGCTCATTCTGCACCATCTCGGCACACCAGGGTAAGTTCATCAGCTCGCGCTCGGAGCGTTCAATCCTCAAGGAGGTGGAGCGCATCACACAGATGGAGGATTTTAAGGGTTATCTCTCGGATGTAGGTGCGCCCTCGGCAAATATGTACCGCATGTCGGGACGTAATACGGAGTTGTGCGAAAAGTGTAAGCGCCCTTCGTGTTTGCACCCCAAGCTATGCCCCAATATGAACAATGACCACACGCCACTTTTGGAGCTATATCGCCGTGTGCGTGAGACAAAGGGCATCAAGCGCGCCTTTATCGGCAGCGGCATACGCTACGACCTCTTCGATGAGTCGCCATACTTCGAGACTGTGGTTAAGCACCACACGTCGGGACGTTTGAAGGTTGCACCAGAACACACTGAGGATCATGTGCTTAACCTGATGCGTAAGCCCTCGTTTGCGCTATTCGAGCGATTGAACTCACGTTTCTTGCAGATATGCCGTCGCAATGAGTTGAAGTATCAGCTCATTCCATACTTCATCTCGTCGCACCCCGGATGTGGTGAGCGTGATATGCAGGCGTTGGCATCCAAGGTGTTGGGTAAGCTTAACTTCACGCTTGAGCAGGTGCAGGATCTTACGCCTACGCCCATGACGCTCTCGTCGGTAATGTTCTACATGGGTGAGAATCCATACACAGGCGAAAAGGTCTATGTTGCACGCACACAGGATGATAAGCGTAAGCAGAAGAGCTACTTCTTTGGAGGATCATTGCCCGAAGACAGGGAGCATGGCCGCAATATGCGTGGCGGAGGTTCATCGCACACTCACTCAGGCACGAAGAGTCGTACGGTCGCGGGTCGTGGAGGTGCAGCAAAGCGTAAGCCCGCAAAGAAGTGGTAGTGGTGGCATGCCAATAGTGTGCAAAGTTGCATGATAGAGAATTTTATATATATTTGCACTGTAAAACCTTACAAACTGAATATCGATTATCTATTAACAATAAAATTATTTAAGACTATGAAGAAGTTGATGATTATGGCTGCTATGCTTTCATTTGCAGCTGCTTGTGGTGGTAACACCCAGAATGAGAAGAGTGAGGAGGTTGTTGAGACAGTTGAGACAGTTGAGGTTGTTGAGACAGTTGAGACTGAGGCTGTTGCAACTCCTGAGGTTGAGGTTGTTGAGGAGAAGGCTGAGGTGGCTGAGAAGACAGATAAGCTCCCAGTTATCGCTTCTGATAATCTTAAGGTAGAGATGCCTGAGAAGGATAAGTTCACTGTATCTGAGATAAAGGAGACCAAGGAGCCTAAGAAGATCGAAGGTTTCAAGAAGCCTGAGAATAACGAGAAGAAGGGTCTTAAGATTGGAGACAAGAAGCTTGAGACTCCTGGTGTTCAGTCAACAAACCTCACTGTTAAGAAGTAATATATCTTCGGAGCGCGGGCAATTCTTAGTTGTCACACTATCAAAAGGTAATGAGGAGTATCCCGAAGGATACTCCTCATCTTTTATATCTGAACTATTTAGAATAGATACTTCTCTGTGCGCACCTGCTCCACCAGGGTGTGTATCTCCTGCCATACCTCCTCGGCAAATGTTGTTCCAATAACCTCGATAACCTTACCTGCTGCGATAGCTCCAATGGTACCACATGCGCGAAGTGATAAGCCCTGTGTGAGGCCATACATAAAGCCTGCGGCGTAGAAGTCGCCCGCACCAGTTGTGTCCACACGCTTTGCCGCTGCCATAATTCCTACGTGTACAACCTCCCCACCGTGCTTGATTAGAGCACCACGCATGCCAATCTTTACCACGGCAAGTTCACACATTGCTGCGATGTGGTCAAGGGCTTTGTGTGGGTCACTCTCGCCAGTGAAGGCGCGCGCCTCATCCTCATTGGCAAAGAGTATATCAACGTGTTTCTCGACGATACCGTGTAGGAAGTCGCGGTTCTCCTCCACAACGTTGAATGATGCTAGGTCGATGGCAACCTTCAGTCCATGTGCCTTTGCCTTTTCGATTGCCGAACGTATAAGCTCGTGGTCCTGAACAAGATATCCCTCGATATAGAGGCAGTCATAGCTGTCAAATATTGCTCCGTCTATCTCCTCAGCCTGAAGGTCCGATGCAGCACCGAGGTGTGTGACAAAGGTGCGCTCGCCATCTTTGGACACCAGTGCTACGCACTTGCCCGAACGCTGCTCGGAGCGTAGCATGAATGGCTCGATGCCAATGTTGCGTAGTGCTTGCTCGTAGAACTCTCCAGTGTTGTCCTCGCCAACCTTGCCGATGAAACCCACCTTCGCACCGAGACGTGCCATAGCGCGGATGGTGTTAGCGGCAGAGCCTCCAAGCGACAGTGAGTAGGGGCAGCCCGCAACACTCTTTGAGATATCTGTCTGGAGTTGGTTGTCAACAAGGCTCATAGAACCCTTTGCAAGTTGGTATTCCTCCAGAACACTGTCGTTGGAGAGGTTGACAAGCATGTCGGTGAGAGCATTGCCAATGCCTATAATACGTTTTATCATAGATTGTTGTTTGTGTTTCGTAGTTTATGTCGAAGGTGCATAATATCTTAAAGCCAAGCGAATTTCTCTGTCGAAACTTTATGATATTGCAACTCTTCTCTTTATCGCATGCAAGCATCGCTTCATGCAATGGCAAAGATACGAATTTTTCAGTTGTCGTGTGCTGTGTTTCAAAAAAAATGGAGGTCGTATAAAGCGACCTCCATTCATTGTGTATGTCGACGTAAGACTACAACTCACCAACGCCACGCATATCAACAACCTCAACGCCAGCCATAATGTTGTTGTCGAAGTTGCGAGTAGCCTCAGCCTTGCGAGCCTCGTTCATCTCCTTACGCTTTGCCTCAATGTCAGCGTTCTCAATTGCCTCGTTGTTGTTAATCTGGTCAACAACGAAGAGGTATACACCTGCAGTACCCTTAACAAATGTAGGCTCGCCAGTCTTTGTGCTGCGTGCAATAGCACCAACCAAGCTGAAATCGTTAGCCTCGCCTGCTGAAGCACCGTTGAATGTTACGCCTGTGAAGTTACCGCTCTGGATCTCCTCAGCAGTAGCATCCATAGTGAGTGTCTGCTTTGCGATAGCGAGCTTCTTCTCCTTCTCGATCTCACGCTTTGCAATTGCATCGTTGCCTGCCATGTACTTGTCGTTGTTGATAGCAGTAACCATGCAAACATAGATTGTGTTCTTAGATGTCCAGCTCTTCTTCTCACCTACCTTTGCGTCGAATGACCAGATAGCGATGTTGCGAGAATCCTCGATGCCTGGAACGATGTAGCGTGCCTGTGCAGGGTTAGTACCACGAGCTACAACACGGCTCATTGGGAACTTGTTGATCTTAGCAGCAGCCTCATTGAATGACTCAGGCTTGTTGCCAGCCTCGTTCATAAGAGCCTTTGACTCTGCTACGATAGCGTCGTATGTCTCGTTGCTAGCCTTAACAGCGTAGTTTACGTTTGCTGTAAGAACGAAGTCATCCTTCGCGCCGAGCTCTGTAACAACTACAGCTGCTGGCTTGTTGTTTACGGTGTATGTGAATACATCACCTACCTTAGCGTTGATGAACTTATCAGCGTCGCGCTCAGAGAGGGTTGCCATCTTAACAACCTCAGTTGTAGCGTTAGCACCAGCCTCGATCTCTGCGAGGTTGCCGTTTACAGCCTTAATCTCCTCTACGAGCTTGTCAGCAGCCATAGGAGACTCTGCAGTGATTGCGCTAAGAGTGTAGCTCTCAGGAGCTGAAACCTTTGATACGATGTACTTTGCAGTCCATGTGTCGCCATTGAGAACAGGACCGTAGTTGTTGCCAGCCTTGATAGCAGCAGCCTCAGCCTCGTTCAATGTGCTTACAGCAACATACTTCTCAACCTTGCCATCTACGCCACGGATAGCGCTCTTGATAGCCTTAACGTCGCCATTTGCAGCCTTAACATCTGCGTCAGCCTTCATGATAGCCTCCTCAGCAGCAGCCTTGTCAGCCTCGCTTGCCTCGATGTCGAAACGAACGTATGAGAGTGTGCGTGCGCCGTAGTTAGGATTCTCCTGACGGCGAGCCTCGTTGTAAGCCTTGATCTCAGCCTCTGTAGCCTCCTCGCTCTTGATAGCAGTGTAGGGCAACATTACGTAGCGACCATCAAATGTGAGGTTCTCGTTGCGGAGCGCCTCCTCAACCTCAAGGCTGTTGGTGTACTTACCTGCTGCATATGCGCTCGAAGCCTTCATCTGTGATGTAGAGATGTCTACGCCACCGCTCATAGCCTTCATCTGCTCCCAGTTTGCAGCAATAGCATTCTCGAAGTCAGCCTTGTTCATTGTCAAAGCTGTAGGGTCGTTGTTGAGGATGTTGTTTGCATACTCCATGAACATTGTCTCCTCATCAGCAGCTACAAAGCCCAAACCTGCTGCCTTGTATGCTGGGTGAAGGAACTTGTCAAATGCGATACGGTAGTAGATAGCCTGAGCTGTGTAGTCAGGGCCAACACCCTCCATACCGTAGTCCTGTACGTACTGCGCGTAGTCAGACTGCTTAATCTCCTCACCGTTAATAGTAAGAACGGTGTTGTTCTCAATCTCTCCGTTGCTGCGGTTGCGCATAGAGAGCTGGTCACCAAGAATAAAGGCAACAAGTACCAATCCAATAAGTACTGAAAGTACGATGCCGAACTTGGTTCTTAAAGTGTTTAATGAAGCCATATTAATTTATTTTTATTGTTAAATTTCCGTTTAAGCCTCCAAAGGTAGTAATTTTTTATTAAACAGCGATAAATATGAGAGAAAAAATGCATTTATACCACTCTCTCGGTGAGTTGTTTCGCTATTTCCTATGATTTTTATGATGTTTTTACCGCCTATGGTTAGACAGACTATTTGTTCAGACGTACGCTCACAACATCGAGGCGCGATTGTTTGCGGCTGATAATCTTTATGCTAAACAGCTCATTATGCAACATCTCGCCCTCCGATGGAATACCGCCATGCTCGGCGATGATGTAGCCCGCCAAGGTGTCGTATTCGTCGCTCTCGGGGATGCCGAGTGAATACTCCTCGTTGAGATATTCAACCTCGTGACGTGCCGAGAACAACCACTCATTCTCACCCGTTGAGCGCTCGATAAGCTCTTGCACATCGTGCTCATCCTCAATCTCTCCGAATATCTGCTCGAGCACATCCTCCAGCGATATGATACCTGCCGTACCACCGAACTCATCGATAACAACGGCAATGCTCGCGCGGCGCTTGGTAAATGTCTCAAGCATATCCTGCAAAGGCATAGTCTCGGCCACGTATATCGTCTTGATGATGATATCTGAAATTGTCTTGGGATGCTCGAAGAGGCTCTTTGAGTTGACATAGCCGATGATGTTGTCAATCGAGTCGTGCCACACAAAGATGCGTGAGAACTTGGTCTCCACAAAACGCTCTGTCAGCTCCGCAATAGTAGTAGATTCGAGGTCCACGGCCTCCACGTCTACACGCTGCACCATGCAGTCACGAACACGCAGGTCGGCAAAGTCGAGTGCATTCTGGAATAGTCGTATATCCTCCTCCTCTTCGTCGTTGACCTCCACATTCTCGTCCTCCACCAGCGATGCAAGGTCGTTGCGGTTGAACTCCGTAGGCTCCTCGCGATGCTCCACACGGCGACCCGTGAGGCGGATAAGTCCATACGAGATAAGTGTTGAGAGTCGGGTGATGGGGTAGAGAATGATGTAAAACAGGTAGATGACAGGCGATAGCAACGAGTAGTAGAAGTTGGCGTTGCGGCGTACCACCGACTTGGGAATATACTCTCCAACAAAGAGAATGATGATTGTTGATATGATGGTCTGTGCCAGTGCATTCTCCATGTCGAATAACTCTACAAGCAGCATCGACATCGACATTGAGTAGATTACCAGTGCAATGTTATTGCCTACGAGGATTGTTGTTATGTAGTTGTCCGAATTACGTGCGAAGATGTCGGCAATGTAGTTAAACATAGGATTTTGCTTCCTGTCTATCTCCTCGCGCAAGCGGTTGCGCCCGAGAAATGCGATCTCCATTCCCGAGAAGAAGGCCGAGAACATAAGCATCACGGCTATTATTATCACTGTTCCTAACATAGGTAGCTAATCCTTTTATATATGTGTGTGCGCGCGAGCCTACTTCTTGCGTGTAGGTGGCTCGGTGGTTGTTAAAAGTTTGTCATCTGTTGACAGATTCAACGATGTGGACATGGTAGTATGAAGCTGCTGTTTTGACAGCTCCTGACGCTTGCCCGATTGAGGTGACATTATTTGAGGTGTGTTTGCGGGCACCTGACCATTGCGACCTGTACCTTTTGCTTTGTTTGTGCTGAAGGTAGGTGAGTTGTTCAGCGGTTTTACGCTACTGCCAGGATTGCTATTGGGGCGTTTGTTTGATTTAATGGTATTCTCACTACGAGGCTTACTTCCATTATTGCTGTTGAAAGACTTATTGTTTGCCTCTTTTGCCTCCTTATTGGCATTAGCCTCCTCATTTTTCTTGTTTTGGGCCTCAATCTCCTCTGGTGTGGGCTGACTCATGTCGAACTCCATCTCAGAGCTATATTTTCGGAAGTGAATATTTTTGAGGTCCTCATCTGCGTCGAAGCCTACGCCAAAATGCCAGCCATCGGGCTGTAAAATCTTGGTGTCGACATTCGAGTAAATCTTCTTGGTTGTTGCATTCCAGAACAACTGCTGGGTGTAGATCTCTGTGTGGTTTTTAACCGTGGTGTCACCCTCATCGCGATTATTCTTGATGATGATGACATTGCCCTTCGCCTCCCAGAGTCTCTGGTTCTCGTAGTAGATTGCGTAATTGGCTGTGATATTCGCATCTACGAGATTGAGGGAATCCTGAGTGTAGGTGGTCATGTTAATGCCACGTCGAAACTCCTGGTATGGGTTTGCTGCCAAGCTATATCCCTCCATCAGTGGTGTGATGAAGGTGTATGAGCGTATGCCGTTTTCCATCATTGTTATGGTACGGTTTTCGCTCGACTCCGTTAGCAGCGTCTCATAGTCGTATTGAGTAGTTTTAGTCTCCTTGGTGCAAGAGAATAGCAATGTAGCACTCCCCAGGATGGAGAGTGCTAACAATGCGTATCTTCTTAATGTATGGTGCATGGATTTAATGTCTTGCACCTATAATTAACGGTAACGTACAGTTGTTGTCTGGCCAGATGCGTAACCGCAACGGATAGTGTAGCGGTCACCAGCTGTAAGTTCTGCGAAGAAGCAAGACTCCTGTACAGGGAATGCAGCACGATATGCGCTCATAAGCTGCTGTGCAGCCTTCTGAACCTCTGGCTCATCCTTGAGGAGGTTAACAGCCTGTGCCATAGCGTCGTATGCTGCCCAGTAAACTGATGAACCACCAATCTTATCCTCAGGACAAGTAGTTGCTGCGTAGCACTGACCGAATACGAAGTATGCGTAGCCATTCTCGGGGTTGATACCGCGGAGCTCGCGTGCAGCATCCATAGCAGCAGCGTAGTTGCTCTTTGAAACCTCGATAAGTGCAATCTGAACGTAGAGAGGCTCCTTCTTTGCAGGGTCAGTCTCAACAGCGAGTGCCTCGCGGAGGTACTTCAACGCCTTGTCGTTCTCGCCACGGTTCTTGAAGCCCTGTGCAAGGAACAATGCAGTCTCTGATGATGGCTTGATAGTGTAGTACTTCTCAGTTGTTGCGAAGAAGAAGTCGCTTGTACACTGTGCACGAGACATCAAAGCAACCGCCTGTGAGAGGAGTGCCTCGTTGTCGGGATCAGCAGCGAGCTTCTGTGCGAAGAGCTGCTCGAGGTTCTCGCAGCTTGCAGCACCGCTGGTACCGAAGCTTGTCTCAAAGATGTCGCGGTACTGCTCATCCTCTGCTGAAACCTCAGCAAAGAGAGGGGTAAGGCGCTCATACTCAGACAAGATCATGTCGCTTGTTACTGAATCATCATACTCATAGTCCTCGCACAAATACTTGAAGTAGCTTGATGCGATGTCGAGGTGTGATGAACCGCTCTCGATACCTGCGTCAACAGCAGCCTTCAAGCCTGCACGCAACAATGGACGGTCAGTAGTGCAGTAGCGGAGCATATCACGAGCCTTCATGTCAAGGATATAGTCCTTACCATTCTTTGAGTGGTCACCGAAGTAGATAACGCGCTGGTCGTAGATGTAGAGGATAGAGTCGATGTAGGTCTTACGCTCCTGCACGCTACGAGCACGCTGTGCCTTGTTCTTGTAGATGGTCACACCACGAGCGAATGTCTGCTGTGATGCTGCGGGGCAGCTGTTCAAAAGCTGCTGGAAGTACTCAGTTGCGCGCTTGAAGTCCTTAGCGTCGATAGCCTCCTTCAAGTAGTTACTTGCGCTGATGTTTGCCTGACGCTCCTCAACAGTGGTACCCCACTTACCATACTTCGAGTCGTCGCTGAAGTCCTGAGCTGAAGCCGAGAAACCCAAGAAGAGTGCAGCGGCTGCCAAAATAACTTTTACACTTTTCATAAATTTAGTTTTATTTGTTTTGTTTCTGTATATTTCTTGTTTGCAGTCTATTAGCAGTTTTTTTAGTCGAACTTCTGGCGCACAAACCAGTAGTCAGAAGTGTCGAGCGAGAATATCGTGAAACCAACTGATATTTTGTAGTAGTTCTGCTTTACGAGGCCCACCTTCATACCATTGAGCTGTGTTGTTGCGGGCGATGCCAAGCGGCCATATTCAAGTCCAACATTTATTGACGACGCGCCCCAGAGCTTTACTGGAAGGCCGAAACCTGCTGTGATTGCCATCTGATTGAGCTGTTCACCTGCAAATGTCTGGTAGTAGTTACCCAAGCGTGCTCCCACGCGATAGGTTACACGATTGAGATAGTTGCGTACGTCTGTGCGCTTGGGTGTAATCTCGAAGCCGAGCTTGAGGCTATGTGTGTTGGTGTATGCAACAGCTATATCCTTCACATTACTATTCTCTCCAAGTGAGCCATTGTTGCTGCCCCATGCCGAGTATTTGTAATCAACGCCCCAGGCAATCATGCGGTCCTGATAGTAGAGTCCCACGCCAAACTCGTGTGGCACGCGCAGGTCCATTGTCTCCATATTGTCGCGGATGGGTGCCTGCTGAATGTTGTTAATCGTATTGTTGGTATATACGAAATTCTGCACCCGAGGGTTGAGTTTTCCGCCAAGGTCGTATGTTGCACCGAGGGTCATGTTGCGCTTGTCGTTGCTAATGATGCCCACCTGAATACCCGCCTGAAGCTTGAAGTTGTGCACCTGATAACGGTCTATGCCCTTTGTTGATGCGTAGCTGCCCGAGCCAGTTATCACGTTAGGTATCGAGGTTGTGTAGTTACGCTCGATGTTGCCCCAGAAGTATTTAGCCGCCACACCGATTGAAAATCTGTTCCATGGTGCCCAGCCTATTGCAGCCTTGACCTCGGTGATGTCACCGTCGCCCATATAGTCATAGACCACGCGGCCGATGTCTGCCCAGTTGTCCTCGTTCTGGTCTGTTACGCTCATCTTGTAACCAACGCTGCTATATGGCGATACACTCACCACCATACCCAGACTCTTTGCCAGAGGAAACATCATAGAGATGTTGTGGATGTTGCCCGTGTTGTATGCGGTCTTGGCCTTGTGGCTTGCTACACCCTCGCTGTTGTACTTCATCTGGTTGTTGCGATAGTGTGTGCCATCGAGGCTGAGGTCGAAGAGAAAACTCTTGCGTGGTGCTGCGCTTGCTGCCGCGGGGTTGAGAGTGTTGACCTGTCCCGAGCTACGTACACCGATACCCACGCCACCCATAGATCGCATCTGCACTGAACCGGGTGTGAGCAACTCACCAGGACCATACATCGAGTAGGGAGAATATGCATTCACGCTACTTGTCTGTGCCTCTGCCACGCATGGCATGAGCACCGCAAGGAGCATAACCGTAAAACCCAATATTGACTTATAGATTCTCTGCATTGTAATTCAAAATTCTGTTGAGTCCGAAAATAACCGGCTCACAGTCTGCAAATATCGTATTTTTAATTCTCTTTACAAAATATTTTGCATCACCTCCGGTGAAAATTATGCATTTTTCATCATTTTTCTGCATAAATGCATCAACATAGCCGCGAATTTCGTGTTCAACACCTCGCATCACCCCCTGTTCGATAGCCTCCTTCGTCGTGCGACCGTAGTCCAGAACTTCGTCCGTTGCATAGCAACGAGGCAGTCGTGCCGTATAGTCGGAGAGTGCTCTGAAGCGTGTTGTCACACCCGGAGAGATGTTGCCGCCCTTGAAGGCTCCATCTACAACATAGTCGATGGTTATGGCTGTGCCAAAGTCGATGATCATAACGTCGCTATCGGGGTACATGGCATGTGCACCCACGGCTGCGGCAAGGCGGTCAGCACCCAGAGTTTGGGGTGTATGGTAGTGGTTGTCAAGCGGTATGGGAGTAGTTGCGGGTTTAAATATTATGACTCTGTCAATGCGTTGTGCTACGATTGATTTGACCACCTCCTCATCGCCGCGTGTCGAGGCTATGATAGCGCGGTCAATGGTGGGGTAGTCGGCGAAGATTGTCGTGCACAATGGGGCACCGAAACTCTCGGCGACATACTCCTTTTTGAGCACATCACCCTCCATCACGATAACCTTTGCACGGCTATTGCCTATGTCGATGATTAGGTTCATCCTTCTGTCTATTAACTCTTTGGTGTTGCTATATCTGCCAGATGGCGGAGCATAGTCACCGCCTCGCTGATAGAGTATATCTTTCTAACGGTCATCGATAGGCGGTTATTGTATTGCTTAACCACAAATCTGTCAGGTTCTGCGACAACTCTGCGAAGCATGTTGAGGAATGTATCGGTCTTGAAGAATGGCGAGTTGTTGTCGCCAACAAAGCGCACAATGAGAAGACCATTCTTAACCTTCACATGCTCCATACCGAGGTTGATAGCCTCACGACGCAGCTTCACCACGTCGATAAGCTCGCGCACAGATTGTGGTATTGCACCGAAACGGTCCAACAGGCGTGCTGCAAATGCCTCAAACTGTTCGTCGCTGCGCATAGCATCGATTTCACGGTAGAGACGTAGCTTCTCGCTCTGTGAGCGAACGTAACTATCGGGAATTGAGGCATCTACATCGATGTCGATAGTTGCATCGTCCACAAACGAGATATCCTTCATAGCATCGTTCTCCGCCTCGCTCAAGCCCGAAGTGTCGAGTCCCTCGGCACGCAACTCCGATATCGCCTGCTGCAAGATCTTCTGATATGTCTCGATGCCGACGTCGGCGATAAAGCCACTCTGCTCGGCACCCAAGAGGTTACCCGCACCACGAATGTCGAGGTCCTGCATCGCAATGTTGAAGCCCGAACCGAGGTCCGAAAACTCCTCAATGGCTCGCAGACGGCGGCGGGCATCACCCCCGATAAGTTCATCGGGCGGCGAGAGCAAGTAACAAAAACCCTTGCGGTCGCTACGGCCCACACGACCGCGCAACTGGTGCAGGTCGCTCAGGCCAAAATGGTGCGCATCGTTGATAATGATGGTGTTAGCATTGCCAATATCGATGCCGTTTTCGATGATTGTAGTTGCCAGCAGCACGTCGAACTCTCCATATATGAAGTTCATGATGAGTTTCTCGAGCTCCTCTGCCTTCATGCGACCATGACCTATGCCTACACGAGCCTTGGGGCACAGACGTGCAATCATGCCAGCGATAGTTTGCAGGTCATCGACCTTGTTGTGGACGAAATAGACCTGACCACCACGTGCCAACTCCTCCTCGATAGCATCCTTTATCACCTCCTCGTTGAAGGTGTGTGACTCGGTGACGATGGGTTGTCGGTTGGGTGGAGGGGTCGATATAACCGAGAGGTCACGCGAGCCCATAAGCGAAAATTGGAGTGTTCGCGGAATGGGTGTTGCGGTGAGTGTTAGCGTATCGACAGCTACGGAGAGTTGTGTAAGCTTCTCCTTTGCCGCCACGCCAAACTTCTGCTCCTCGTCGATAATCAGAAGTCCAAGGTCGTGGAAATCAATCTGCTTCGAGAGCATCTTGTGTGTGCCGATAAGGATATCTATTTTACCCGCCTTGAGCTCCTCGGCTATGCGGCGCGTATCCTTCGCAGACTTTGTGCGGTTGATATACTCCACGGTTACGGGCAGGTCGCGCAGACGCTCCGAGAAGGAGCGATAGTGTTGTAGTGCAAGGATGGTCGTCGGTACAAGGACGGCTGTCTGCTTGCCGTCACACGCTGCCTTGAAGGCTGCGCGTATTGCCACCTCGGTCTTGCCGAAGCCCACATCGCCACATACCAGTCTGTCCATAGGCTGGTCGGACTCCATGTCGCGCTTGATGGCAGCAATGGCGGTCTGCTGATCGGGCGTATCCTCCCACTTGAACGATGCCTCGAGCTCTTGCTGCAAGTAGCTATCCTCCGAGAAGGCAAAGCCTTTAGAGGCCTTACGCTTGGCGTACAACGCGATAAGCTCGCGAGATATATCCTTAACGGCCTTTTTGGTCGTTGCCTTGAGCTTTTGCCAGGCACCATTGCCAAGCTTGTATATCTTTGGAGGCTCGCCCTCGCCACTCTTGTAGCGCGAGATACGGTGCAGGGCGTGAACATTCACAAAGAGAATGTCATTGTCCTTGTATATCAGCTTAATAGCCTCCTTAGTATGTCCATTTTCATTGAGTTTGACCAGACCTCCAAAGCGACCTACGCCATGGTCGATATGCACCACGTAGTCGCCAACCTTGAGGGCGTTAAGCTCTGCGACGGTCATCTGTTCGTCACGCTTGATCTCGTCGCGCAAGCGGTAACGCTGATAACGGTCGAATATGTTGTGGTCTGTATATACGCAGACCTTGAGGTCGTTGTCTATGAATCCCTCATGCAAAACAACATCCTCGGCGCGGAACGACACCTCCTTGCGGCCTATCTGGTGAAAGATGTTGTTCAGACGCTCCATCTGTGCCTTGTTGTGCGAAAGTATTGATGTGGTGTAGCCGCGCTCGCTATTCCAGCGTATGTCGTCAGCCAGCATCTCGAAGTTGCGGTTGAAGGCGGGCTGTGGTGCGGTGTTGAAAGTAACACACTGCGTAGCACGTCGCTCGCGGATGTTGTCCCTCCACAACACGATGCTCGAAGCCTCCCAGTCCTTAAGCACTATCTGGCGCGATGTGACACGGCTGGCAAGTGTGCGTGCATGCTCCTCACTCTCGGCCTGCTCCAGAACCTTCATGCGCACATCTGCAATCTTGCGCAACGCAAAGTCACCATCCGAAATCCACCATGTAGCACCCGAGGCGAAATGTGCCAGCGATACGCGGTTGCCACCATCTTCATCCTTCATCGTGTTTGCCACAATCTCAACACAATCGGGGCGTTCGGCAGAGAGCTGACTCGATATGTCGAAACGACGCAACGAGTCAATCTCGTCACCAAAGAAATCGACACGGTAGGGCTTCGACTCGACGTAGGAGAAGATGTCGACGATGCCGCCTCGCACCGAGTACTGACCAGGTTCGTAGACAAAGTCCACACGCTCGAAACCATGCTCTATGAGCCAGTTGACCAGTGTGTTTTGCTCCAGTTTATCCCCCACTTTGAGTCTCAGTGACTGCTCGGCGAGGTCTACACGTTCGGTAACGCTCTCGGCGAGTGCTTCGGGGTAGGTACAAACCGCAAGGTAGCCACCCTTGAAGTTGCTAATGGCATTGAGAGCCGATGTGCGGCGCACAACACCTTGTGGGTCCTCCGCGCCATAAGCAGCCGAGCGTTTATAACCCGACGAGAAGAATTCAACCCTCTCTTCTTCAAGCAGTTCGTAGAGGTCATTGACCAGGTATGCTGCCGTGTCGCGGTCCTCAGCAAGGAAGATGTGAATACCACCCATTTGCTCCACCGTGCTCGCAGCATAAAGCGAATAGGCTCCGCCGACCATCTGCTCGAGATGGACGGTAGAGCCTAATGTTCCCAAACATTTTTTTAGTTCCTTCGCACGTTTGGAGTTGCGAACGATACTCTTTAAATAATCCACGCTTCCTAAAAGTTTTACATTAGAAGCGATTTACCCTCTTTGTCGAGGTACGCAACATCGATCATTCCAACGCTGAGGTCGGGAGTAATCTTAATGCGTAGCTTGTACTTTAACATCCAACGCATCTGGAGCGAGAATATTCCTGCACGCAAATATGATCTAACATAGGGACTTGTCTTGAGTTCCACATATCGGCACCCCTTCTCTGCAAGCATCTGTATCTGATCCTCAATCTTCTTCTCGAGAAGTATCGTTGGACCAACCTTGCCTGTACCATGGCATGTGGGGCATATGTCGGATGTCTCCTCAACTGCAATGGGGCGCACACGCTGTCGTGTAATCTGCATAAGACCAAACTTGGTCAATGGCAAGATGGTGTGCTTTGCCTTGTCTGTGGCCATCAACTTCTGCATCTCCTCGTGGAGTATCTGTCGGCTCTGCGCCTTGCGCAAGTCGATGAAGTCGATGATGACAATACCGCCCATATCACGCAGGCGTAGCTGTCGTGCAATCTCCTTTGCTGCAGCGAGGTTTACCTCAAGAGCTGTCTGCTCCTGGTCGTCCTCCGCCTTTGTGCGGTTGCCAGAGTTCACGTCTATGACGTGCATAGCCTCTGTGTGCTCGACAATAAGGTATGCTCCACGGCGGAGCGATACGTACTTTGCAAATAACGACTTAATCTGTTTCGCGACATCGAAGTTCTCGAATATTGAGACCTTACCCTTGTAGAGCTTAACCTTGTGCTCCATATCGGGCTTAATGGCGTGTACGTAGCTCTTAATCTCGTTGTACATTGTCTCGTCGTCGACAGTAATCTGCGAGAATGTGTCGTTGAGCGAGTCGCGAATGATGGTATTTACTCGGCTCATCTCGCTCATCAGGCGAGCAGGAGCCTCGCTCTTGCATAGTGTCGCAAGAGTCTTGTTCCATCTCTCGATAAGAGAGAGTATGTCTTGCATAATGTCGATGTCTTCGGCCTCGGCAGCTGCCGTGCGGATGATGACACCGAAGTTGGGTGGTAGCACTTCGAGTGCAACCTTACGAAGTCGTTTTTTGTCAGCGTTCGAGCGTATCTTTGACGATACAAACACCTTGTTGGAGAATGGCACCAACACCACATTGCGGCCAGCAAGTGATATGTCTGCCGTAAGTCGTGGACCCTTTGTTGAGATCGCCTCCTTGGCAATCTGTACCATAATCTCGTCACCGGGCTTGATGAAGTCGCCAATGCGACCCTCCTTCTCGAGTATTGGCTCGAGCTTCATGCTCTCCACGCGCTGCTGCTTGCGTCCACCCTGACAACTGTGAACGATGCGCTCGAGAGAGCGGTAGTTGGTGCCCAGGTCGAGATAGTGGATGAAGGCATCCTTCTCGTGACCTATGTTTACGAATGCTGCGTTCAGGCCGGGCATAATCTTGCGTACGCGACCGAGGTAGATGTCGCCTACCGAGAATCCCGTCTGACACTGCTCTTTGTTAAGCTCGACGAGCACCTTGTCTTCACATAGTGCTATCGATACTTCGGTTGGAGTTACATTGATAATTAGTTCTCTGTTCATAATGCTACAATGTAATCCGTTTAACTATAAACAAGGGCTGTCCTACGTAGACAACCCTTGTTATGTCCTATAAGAGGAAATTACTTCTTCTTATGACGATTCTTGCGAAGACGCTTCTTACGCTTGTGCGTAGCCATCTTATGACGCTTGTGCTTCTTTCCGTTTGGCATAACTTATAATATTAAAAGGTTTGTTGAATATTCCTTATTTTACATCGCCTGCGAAGCTCTTAGCTGGCTTGAAAGTAGGGATATTGTGCTCTGGGATTGTGATAGTAGTATTCTTAGAGATGTTACGAGCAACCTTGGTAGCGCGCTTCTTGATGATGAAGCTACCGAAACCACGGAGGTATACGTTCTCGCCATTGATCATAGCACCCTTAACGCTCTCCATAAATGCCTCAACGATAGCCTGAACCTGGATCTTCTCAACACCGGTTGACTTCGCAATCTCGTTTACGATATCGGCCTTTGTCATAATTTTAATTGAATTTATTTTAGTTTATTTATAACAGTTTGTAACCTAATCTTTTGCCCGTTTAGTACTATTTTGGCAAAAAATGTGTGCAAATATAAGGCAACTTAGCTGAATTTGCAAACAAAAATCAAAATAAAGTATCTTTTTTCTTGTTGCAACACCCTATTTTTGTAAAGAATAGGGGCTTTTGATGCTATTATCTGAACTGGTTGAGTGATGTTGCCAACTGTGTAACGGCGTCATCGAGACCCTTCTGTATTTTGTTGCCAATCAACATCTTCATCATCATGTTCAACTCGGCATGCAACACCATTCTCACGCGTGTGTCGTTTGGTGCCACCTCCTTAAGCTGAACCCAGAACGCAAAGTCAACGGGAATGCCGCCCTCGCCTGATACAATTTTGACGTGCTTGTTCTCAACGCGCTCTGCCACCTTCATCGATAGCTTCATGCCCTTGACCTTGAACGAGCAGCTGTCGGGAGTAGCCTCCCACTCCTCCACCTTGTCCTGAAGTGCGGGGCTGAACAAATCCATGCGCGAGATAAGCGGATAGATAAGTGCTGCGGGGTGGTTGATCTGCTGCTGTATTGACTCGTATTTCTCCATGGTTATCAAATTTTTCGGCGCAAAGGTAGTGATTTTTATTTAATTTCAAAACGACGTGCCGTGTCCGAGAGAATCTCTATTCTTACGACCATGGTGTCGTTTGGCAACAGTGGTTCAATCTTTTCGGGCCACTCAACAAGGCACAGCTCGCCCGATGAGAGATACTCCTCCGAGCCAAAGTCGAGAGCCTCCTCCACGCGCTCAATGCGATACATGTCGAAGTGGTAGATGGTGCGCTCCGTGCCCTCGTATTGATTGACGATTGCAAACGTAGGGCTTGTCACCGAATCTTTGGCACCAAGGTGTGCTGCGATGCGGCTGATAAGCGTGGTCTTGCCGGCACCCATGGGGGCATCGAAGGCTACCACCGTGCGGCCATTCAATGAGCTGATTACCGCCTCGGCAACCATGTCGAGCTCATTGAGTGAATTGATTTCAATTATCTTGCTCATAGTCTTCTATTTATTCTTGGGTTTAAGCACAGCGTAGGGGACTATCATCTCCTCCATCGAAATGCCGCCGTGCTGGAATGTGTTTTTATAATATCGTATATACTTGTTGGCGTCGTTGTTGTAAATCAGGAAGTCGCGGTTGTAGGCGAATATGTAGCTCGACGTCAGACGTCCCGATGGCAGCTGCACATCCTCGGGGCGTGTCACCTCATATACATCGCGTGCGTTATACGCGAGGTTGCGGCCAGTCTTATAGCGCAGATTGGGCGATGTCTCCTTGTCTCCCGTTACGCGCACGGGGTTGTCAACGCGTATTGTGCCGTGGTCTGAGGTTATGATAACCTTGTGTCCGCGCTCCGAGAGCAGCTTCAGCAGGGTGTACAACTCCGAGTGCTCGAACCACGAACGTGTAAGCGAACGGAATGCTGCCTCGTCATCCGTGAGGTCACGGATAATGTCGGTCTCGGTGCGTGCGTGCGAGAGGATGTCGAGGAAGTTGTAGATGATAACCGAGAAGTCGGCATCGTAGATATGCTGCATGTTATCCAGAAGCTTGCGTCCCGCCTCGGGGCGAACGAGCTTGTCGAACGAGAGTTTATACCTCTTGCCCGACTGGGTTATGAGTCTGCGCAAGAACTCCTCCTCGTACATATTTTTGCCGCCATCCTCATTGTCGTTGAGCCACTTATCGGGCATGAGCTTATCAATAGCAAGGGGCATCAAGCCTGCAAACAGAGCGTTGCGCGCATACTGCGTTGCTGTGGGTAGGATGGCGCAGTAGAGGTCGTCTGTTGCAATGTCAAAGAGGCCGCGCAACATAGGCTCTATGGTGCGCCACTGGTCGTAGCGCATGTTATCAATCAAGAGTAGCGTTGTGTGTTCGGCACTGTCCACCTCGGGGAAGATGCGGCGGCGCATCAAAGTGTGCGACATAGTGGGTATCTCCTCGTCGTCAACGCGTTGATTTATCCAGTCGTAGTAGTTGCGGCGCACGAATTTCGAGAATGCCTGGTTTGCCTCGTTCTTCTGGTATGAAAGCACCTCGCGGATGCTCTTGTCGGAACTTGTGGCGAGCTCTATTTCCCAGCCTACAATCTTGCGATAAAGCTGTCCCCACTCGGTGAACGATGAGGCTGACTGCTGCTGTGATGCAATGCGTCCGAATTCGCTGCGGTAGTCTGCGGTAGTCTGCTCTGTGACAAGCTGTTGCGAGTGTAGGTTCTTCTTAATCGAGAGAAGCACCTGGTTGGGATTTACGGGCTTAATAAGGTAGTCGGCAATCTTTGAGCCGATGGCCTTATTCATGATGTTCTCCTCCTCGCTTTTGGTCACCATGATTACGGGCAGAGAGGGGCGCGCCTCCTTAATCAATGGAAGCGTCTCTAAGCCTGTCATGCCGGGCATCATCTCGTCGAGGATGACGAGGTCGTATGCCGTGGCACCCACCATCTCAACGGCATCGTAGCCATTGTTGCAGGTGTCTACCTCGTAGCCCTTGGCAGTTAGGAACATAACATGTGGCTTCAAGAGGTCAATCTCATCATCCACCCAAAGTATCTTATTCATAGTCGTTCTCTTCTAATTAGTCATTGTGAGTATCTCTCACGCTATCTAACGCATGCACCACCTCTTTAATTGTTTCGTAGCTCTCGGTTAGTGCCTCGATGCGTGCCTCGCAATCCATCCATCGCACCTCCGTTATGCCCTCCTCCTCTTGAGGTGCGGGCGTCGCATCGTTGGTCGCGCGCATTCTCCACCACTCTGTAGATTTCAGCTCCCAGGGACCATATATGTTGTAGGCATGCCATGTTGTTGCAAGTGGCTTGTTGTCAAGAGCTTCAGTCTTGATGCCAGTCTCCTCTTCCACCTCGCGCTGTGCTGCTGTGCGACTATCCTCCCCAGCCTCGATATGACCTTTGGGAAGGTCCCAGCGGTTGCGCAGACGTATCATCAGAAGCTCATCTTTGCAGTTTGTTACTACGCCTCCTGCGGCTCTGACAACCTTAAACTCCTTGCACAATGCCTCGAATGTGGCGTCGGGATTATCGGTGATGAGAGTCACAGATTTGGAAAATTCAACTTTTTTTATTATTTTCGCACGCAGATTTTTTTCTTGCGCACACGCATGCATAATACACGCGTCCGAGCATTCGGCTTTTGTGCTGATATGCAGTGCCGAAGCACCAAAGTAGATGGTATATGTCGTGCTATGCTTCATAATGCAGTGCAAAGATAATGAAAAGCAACTATTAAGATACTCAAACGAGATAGAAATTTATCAAAACAATAATTAAACTACTATGAAAAAACTATTTTGTCTTATGACTTTTGCATCGTTACTTGCCCTTGGTGGCTGTTGCGACAACGAGGCTGCAATACCAGGGCCTCTCGAGATTAACAATGCTTTGACTGATGCTGAGAAGGAGGCGGGTATCCTTACGGCTGAGGTTATGTGGAAGATGGGTCGTATCGGCTCACAGACACTCTCGGCTGATGGCTCAAAGCTCATCTACACCCTCACTGAGTACAACCTCGCCGAGAACCGTGGTCTCACAACATTGGTGTTGCGCGACATGTCTACTGGCAATGAGAAGCGTCTTACTGACAATAAGTCATCGAACACTGCTCCACAGTGGCTCGACAACGAGACCATTGCATTCATGTCTAACCGTACTGGCGAGATGCAGGTGTGGTCTGTTAAGGTAGATGGCACAAACCTCAAGCAGGTATCAGACATCGCTGGTGGCATCGAGGGCTTCGGCATCGCTGGTGACCACGCATTCTACACAAAGCGCGTTGAGGTGGCAAAGCTCAAGGGCTCTAATAAGTACGAGGATATGGACAAGTCTAAGGTTCGTATATATGACGACCTCATGGTACGCCACTGGGACTACTGGGATGATGGCTCATACCTCCATGTCTTCGCAGCAGACTATGCTGATGGCAAGATCGTAAACGGCAAGGATATCATCGGCGCTGACAAGGCTTACGATGCTCCTCTTGCTCCATACTTCGATACAGCAGAGATTCGCCTCTCTCCTGACGGCTCACAGCTCGCATACACATGCAAGCCTTTGACTGGTACAGAGTATGCTCTTTCAACAGACTCTGATATCTTCCTCTACGACTTTGCTACTGAGTCTACTCGTAACCTCTCTAAGGAGGCTGCCGAGACTACTGATGACAAATTTGTAGGTTATGACAAGTACCCCGTATTCTCTCCCGACGGTTCTAAGATTGCCTTCCGTTCACAGCGTCGCCCAGGCAACGAGGCTGACCAGCAGCGTCTCTGGGTATTCGATCTTAACACCAACGAGTGTACATACATCACACGCGGTCAGGACTACTGCGTAACTGAGGTAGCGTGGGATGGCAACGAGGCTATGTATTTCGTGCTTCCATGGCGTGGCACTCACCAGGTGGCTCATATCGACCTTGATGGTAATATGAAGCATATCACAAAGGGTAACCACGATATCAACAACTTCACATTCGCAGCAGGTAAGATTGTGGCAAACATGAACACAATCTCTAAGGCTGTAGAGCTCTACGACGTAAACCTCGAGAATGGCGAGTTGACACAGCTCACTGATGTAAACCGCGAGATCTACGACAACATCAAGATGGGTGAGGTTCAGGAGCGCTGGATCACAACTACCGATGGCAAGCAGATGCTCACATGGGTAATCCTTCCTCCCAACTTCGACCCCGCAAAGAAGTATCCTACACTCCTTTACTGCCAGGGTGGCCCTCAGAGCACCGTATCGCAGTTCTGGAGCTACCGCTGGAACTTCCAGCTTATGGCTGCACAGGGCTATGTTATCGTAGCGCCTAACCGCCGTGGTTGCCCATCGTTTGGTCAGGAGTGGACAGACCAGATTTCTGGCGACTATTCAGGTCAGAACATCAAGGACTATCTTGCCGCTATCGACGAGGTATCTAAGGAGCCTTGGGTAGATGTTGACCACCGTGGTTGCGTGGGTGCATCTTATGGTGGCTACTCTACATACTACCTCGCTGGCGTACACGAGGGTCGCTTCAAGGCCTTCATCGCACACTGCGGTATCTTCAACTTCGAGTCTATGTATGGCCACACCGAGGAGCTCTTCTTCGTGACTAACGACTACGGTGGCGCATACTGGGAGACTGACAACGCTACTGCAATGCGCTCATACGCTAACTCACCACACAAGAAGGTGGCTAACTGGGATAGCCCTATCATGATTATCACAGGCGAGAAGGACTATCGTATTCCTTACAGCCAGTCACTCGAGGCATTCACCGCAGCGCGTGTTCAGGGCATCGATGCTCGTTTGGTATCGTTTGAGAATGAGGCACACCAGGTATTCCAGCCACAGAACAGCGTGGTATGGAACCGCGAGTTCTTCAGCTGGTTGGATAAGTACCTCAAATAGGGTTACTGGAAACCTTAAAAACACTACAACGTAAATGAAAAAGTTTTTATATTCATTGTTGGCTCTCCCCATGCTCTTCGTAGCATGTGGCGAGGGTCCCGATGCTCCTGTGGAGCAGCCCAAGCAGCCCAAGTTGGAGCTCGACTCGGCTGAGATTATGGAGTTTGATGCCGAGGGTGGCCAGGGTACCATCTCATTTACCTATAACTTCGAGGGTAGCACCGGTAGCAACGACCGTCCAACTTCCGATGTGAAAGTTCTCGATGTGACATGTGATGCAGAGTGGGTTGAGTTGCCAAGTGAGGTTAAGGCTTATGATAGCTCTTTTAACTTTGCTGTAGCCAAGAACGATGCTGAGGAGGCGCGTGAGACTATTATCAAGGCCTCAATCGAGGGACTCTCGTTTGAGGTTACTGTAAAGCAGGCTGCTGCCGAGAATGGTGGCGGTAATACCGATGAGCCAGAGTTTGTTGAGGGCTGGGCTATCAACGGCACGATGAACGAGTGGGTGAAAAGCGAGGCTGTGGCGATGACCGAGGAGGGTGATTACTTCGTGGTTAAGGGCTTCGAGCTCGCTGCGCAGGATAACTTCAACTTCGTGTTCAACGGCACGGAGAAGTGCTATGGTGGTAATGGTCAGGCATCGGAGCCTAACACTATCTACGAGGCAAAGTCGTGGGGTAGTAACATCCACGTTGTTGAGGCTGGCACCTACGATATCTACCTTAGCACCGACCTTTCGGGCTACCGCATCATGACCGAGGGTACAAATCCCGAGGAGGCAGTTGAGGCATTGAAGCCCGGTGAGAAGCGTTGGTCTATCTTCGGCGCATTTGAGGGTAACAACCGCGAGGAGGATGTAGTGCTTAAGGCGGATGGTAAGTATCACTCGACTAAGGGTATCAAGTTTGTTGAGGATATGACATTTGTCGTACGTTGCAACGGTGGTGATGCTGGTACTCTTGGTGTGGCATCGTCTGAGGCCTATGCTGTGGAGGGTGCTATCAAGCTCGAGGTTAAGAACAACTCTAACTACGAGATTAAGGTTGCAGCCGAGCAGGGTAAGAAGTATGACATCTTCTTTACATACAACGAGGATAACTATGAGGTGTGGGTTATGCCCGAGGGTCAGTATCCTATCATCTGGGATAGAGTTCAGGGTGCCTACATGCCTTCATACAACAACTTCATCCTCTATCTTATTACTAACGACATCGTTCTTTCGCTCGACTTTAAGGCTGGTAATGAGACTATTGTAAACTATGTAATTCCTGCGGGTACATACTACGTGGGTGATACTGAGGGCACAGGCTGGTGTTTCGACATCGACTACTGCTTGGCTAAGATTCGTGGTCGCGAGGTGCCTATTTTGGACGGCTCTATGACTATCGAGCATAAGAATGGCATGTATGACATCTTTGTTGATATGCGCACTGCTACGCTCGACGTATTGAAGATGCACTATGTTGGCGAGATTGGTTTCGACCCATTCTTCTCAAATATGGGTGGTTTGAAACTTAACAGCCCCGCAAACTAAAAACTTCATGTTAGGATTAATGTAAATAAATGAACACTAAAATGAAAAAGTTTTTCTCTTTGATTGCCCTTGTGGCAGTCGCACTCACAGCGTGTGAGACGCCTGAGGGTGGTAAAAACGAGGTTGATGCAAACCTCAAGATTAAGCTTACGTCGCAGTCTGTTATGAACTTCGCAGCAGCAGGTGGCGAGGGTGTTATCACATACGAGTTTGAGAAGCTCGACGCTACACGTGCAAATGTTGCAGAGGCAGCAACAGCCGTGGATTGGATTAATAACCTCACAAGCACCGAGGAGGGTAAGGTGACATTCAGTGTTGCTGCATACGATGGCGAGGAGGAGCGTAGCGCAACAATCAAGGTGTCGTATGGCGAGTATAGCTTTATGGTGATGGTCAAGCAGGCTGGTCAGAAGCATGCAGATGTTAACTTCGAGGCTACACACCTCGGCGGTACATATTGGGGCAAGTATATCAACACCAAGGGCTTCAACTACTTTGTAATCCTTGGCGATATGCGTGCTGACCACTACCAGTCGAAGCAGGATGGTGCTACGGAGTATCGTTTCGACATCTACTCTGACACCGCTTCGTCGTTCAACTCAACACACCGCATCCCTGTGGGTACATACAAGATGGACCACACACGCTCGGGTGATCCTGGCACTATCGATGGCTACAAAGATAACAGCTACCTCTTTACTCCCGCTTACACAACTACAGCCTTCGCTGATGCAACGCTCGTAGTTACAGAGAATAGCATTATCGCAGATGTGACATTCTTCGATGGCTCGGTTCACCACATTGAGTACCACGGCTCAACAGTTATGGAGGACTACATCCAGAATACCTATGCTGATGTATATCCCGTAAGCCAGTACACAAGTGACATCAACATCAATGTCACAAATGGTCGCATTAACGCACGCTACCGTGGCGATCACCTCGGTGTAGGTCACGATGTATGGTTTATCGACATGGTTGCCGAGACTAACCCCTACAATGGTGCGTACATCATTTTGGATCTTATCGTGCCAAAGGAGCTCGGTGGCTATGCTAACCTCGACGGCATCGTTGGTGAGTACAAATTCCACGACGAGAATACAACGGACTATGCGTATACTATCCCTGTAGGTCGTCTTCGTGACGATAGCCTTCAGTTGCACGCATGGTATCTCTGGTGTGTGCAGAGTCAGGTAGATATGTCGCAGGCTGCGCCTATGACATCGGGTACTGTTAAGGTAACAAAGAATGGCGCAGGCGACTACACATTCGAGATTGACAGCACCGATGACAACGGTAACCGAATCGTAGGTACGTTCCAGGGTACTATCCTCGACTACCAGGATCAGAGTTGCGAGTAATAACTTATTAAACTATAAACATCTATTAAATTATGAAGAAGTATTTTTTGATGCTTGCTGTGGCTCTTATGGCTTTCACAGCATGTGAGACACCTGAGGGCCCACAGGGCAACAAGGTGAAGGGTACTCTTAGCGTCACTGAGCAGTCTGTTGAGGTTGCTTTCTATGGCGGTGAGGGTGTTGTAAACTACACTATCACTGACGGTGAGGAGGGGGCAAAGCCCGTAGTAACCGTAAATCAGGAGTGGGTGAACAACATCACCGTTGCTGAGACTATCACTTTCAATGTAGATTTCAACAACGTTGAGGAGGCTCGTGTTGCAACTCTTAATGTGAAGTATGGCGAGCAGTCATTCGACGTATTCGTACGCCAGGTTGAGGGTATGGCTGTAGATGTAGAGTTCGTGGCTACTGCGCTTAATGGCGAGTACTACGGCACTGCATACTCACAGGATCCTAACTACTTTGCTATCCTCTCGAAGAACGGTACTACAGGCTGGAGCGACCTCTACCTCGATACATACTACCGCTTCGATATCTACTCAAAGCAGTCTACTGATGCCTCTGCACCAGTTCTTCCACAGGGTGTCTTTGCTTACGACTATCTTAACTCTGGCGTTGGTGAGACCTTCGGTGACTTCTACAGCGTGCGCATGGAGACGTTCCAGGATGGTAACCTTGTAGAGACAAAGATTGAGGATGGCGTTATCATCATCACCGAGAATAAGTTTGAGGCTATTTTGAAGATGGTTGATGGCAAGGTACACCGCGTAGTATATGAAGGCTCATTGGCACTCGGTTACATCGAGGTTCCCGCGCCTGACTACTACTCAACTCTTACTGAGGACCTCACATTCAACCACGCTGATGGTACCATCCGCCTCAACTACTTCGGCGACTACTACGGCCTTGGCGCTTCAAACTGGACCGTGAGCCTCGTATTGCCAGGCACCAATATCAACGGCGACTACTTCATCATTGATATCGTAACCGACAGCGTAGAGTTCAACGCTTCTAATATCGTTGGTACCTACACCTGCGTTGAGGAGGCTAATGCTGCAAAGAATACCTTTATCGCAGGTTACTATGAGGGTGGCTTCGGCAGCTCATGGTACTTCGTAGCTGTGGATAACTACTACGGTACTGACGATGTAGCACCTATCGTTGACGGTACTATCACAATCCGTGAGGAGGGTGTTAAGTTCGTCGTAGAGTTCGACTGTATGGACGACAACGGCCACAAGATTGCAGGTACATTCACTTGCTCAGGTCTTGAGATGTACGACAATAGCAAATAATAGCTGTTTTGCATAGGGCGGTGTCATGCCGCCACTTCTTAAATAAATTTCCTCGGGTGGTACTTTGGTACTCGCCCGAGGAACTTTTTATAATTAGCAGTTAGCAGTTAGTAATTAGCAATGATGATACCTTGAATGTCATCCTGAGCGTAGCGAAGGATCTCCTCGAAGCCGACAAGAGCCAAACTTGATAGTATATTGTCCGCGAGGGGATTCTTCACTTCGTTCAGAATGACAGACCGTAATTATGTCATCTTGAGCAAAGCGAAAGATCTTAAGGTCTGCATGACGGTCGACGGTCTTACGCTCCGAGAGATGCTTCGCTACGCTCAGCATGACAAGCCAAGCCACTCCTCGTCATTGCGAGGAGGGCTGGTAATCTAACGCTGTCAAAGAGACAAGGGAGACGAGAGAGACAAGTGAGACGAGAGGGACGAGAGGGACGAGAAAGACGAGAGGAATGAGAGAGATGAGAGAGGCGAGAGGGACGAGAGGGACGAGAAAGACGAGAGAGAAAACGCGGGCAACAGCTGATAGCATCTTCCCTTGTGTCTCTCCCGTCTCTCCCGTCCCTTGTGTTTCTTACGTCTCTTATGTCTATCTTGTCTCTTCCGTTTACCGTCTCTCTTAACCATGAAGCACGAAAACACCCCTGCAATCTCTTGCAGGGGTGTTGTTATACCGCCCGAGGGCGATACTATATGTCGGCCATTAGCGGAGCTTCAAGCCCTTAGCGGGAGCTGCTACAGAAGCCATCTTTACGTTCTTTGCCACGATGCGCTCCTTAGCAACGGGAGCTGCCTCGTTAACAACGATGCTCTTGAGCTGCTTCATAGAGCTGCTGCGTGTTACTGACTGAAGCTCAGATGCTGAAGCGATCTCGCCACTCCATGAGCCTGTGAGGTTGTAGTCTGCGTCATCCCATACGTCGAACTCTACAGTGTATGTGCCGTCGCCATTGTCAACAACATCTACCCAACCATCTACGAATGGTGCCATAGTCACACCATCCTCCTTGTAGTACCATGCACCAGCCATGTAGCCTGCATCAATATAGCCTGGGTATGCAGTATATGCGCCGAGGCTATCGCTGATGGTGTACTCGCCAGCAAATGATGTGTAGCTGTCAGCACCTGCCAAGAGGTCAAACTGCACGAAGTCGCCCTCCTGTGAGTTAGGCATAATGGCAATCATCCAGTTCTGGTAGCCTACCTCGTACCAATCTGCGTAATACTCATAGTAGAGAGTGTGTGCCGAGAGGTTGCAGTACCAGTCGCCTGTGAGTGTAGAGTATGAACCGCCATCCTCGCCACCTTCGCCGCTGCTTGAGTTGTCGTAAACAACGATGTCGCCGCCGTTGTAAGTAACCTTGTGAGTAGCACCGCTCATCAACATTGTAACCTCAGCTACGATAGAGCCATCCTCGCCAACAACGATAGTACCACTTGCGGGGTAGTCGTTAGCTACATAGTCCCAACCATACTCATCGAGAACGTAGTATGCGCTGTATGACAATGATGCAGTCCAGAGTGCGCCAGAGTCTGTCATATCTACTTCGTATGTGCCTGCAGGAATCTTTGTGGCGTTGTCCGCAGAGATAGGAGCGTAGATATCGAAGCGGTAGTATGTACCATTTGCCTGCTCCCAACCCTCAGCGTCGAGACCGAGGTCAGAGAGGAAGAGGTAGTAGTTGTCAGCATAGCCAGGAGTGTACTGGTCGCCAAAGTAGTTAGCATAAGCGTAGTTTACTTCCATCTCGACATTCTCGCCGCTGCCACCACCGCTGGTGCCAACATATAGTTTAGGAGCGCCGTTGTAAGTTACAGTGTGCTTAACGCCACCGATTACAACCTCAAGTACAAGGCTATTCTCGGTTACCACAGCCTGACCAGACTCGAAGCCGCTCTGTGCCTCGTATGCGTCACCTGTAGCGTTAACCTTTGAGTAGCTTGAGTAGTAGTTACCCATGGTCCACTCTGCAGTAGTGTCGTTAGCGTCAAATGTGTATGTACCTGCGGGAACGTGGATGTAACCCTCCTCGTCTACCTCGCCCTCAACGCCGTAGAGGTCGATCTCGTAGTATGAACCACCTGCGAGTGCATAACCATCCTCGCTCATGCCCTTGTCAGAGAGCAAGAAGTAGTAGTTGTATGTATCGCTATACTCAGTACCGTAGTATGTGCCACCCAAATATGTTGCCTCCAAGTTAACATCCTCAGTAGGAAGGTTGCCATTGAGGTTCATGCCAGTGATAGCGCCCTCGAATGTGAAGTGGAAGTTCTGAGCATCAGCATCTGCAAGCTCGATGTCGAATGTATAGCCCTCGATGTCGCCACCAACAACGATTGTGCCGTCGCCACCCTCGAAGAAGTACTCCTCAGTCTCGCCAACGTAGAGCTCGAAGCCCTCCATCATAAGACCGCCATTATCAGTTGTGTATGTGCCTGCCTGAAGGATTGACTCACCCTCAGCACCTACGATAACAACGCCCAAAAGGATGTTGCCGGTCTCATCGTAGAAGCCAATGAGGAAGTAGTTGTCGGGGAAGCCATAGTCTGCCAACGAAATGCGCTCGCCATAAGCAAGCACCTCGTCGTAGAGGTAAGTCTTTGCAGCCTTTGCCGCCTGCTTCACAGCAACCTCGAAGTTCTGATCGCCGTATGCCACAACAATCTTAGCCTCGCGTGCCTCCTCAACATCGTTAGCAGAGACAGTTACGCGCACCTTGTCGCCAGCAACTGCCTTTACCCAATCAGCCTCGCAAGTAGCAGTAAGCTCGGTGCCCTCAACAGCGTTCTCCAAGGTGTAGGTAATCTCTGCCTGGCCACCCTCAGCGCCGAAGTTCAAGGTTGCATCTGATGTGAGAGTCAAAACTGGATTTTTCTCAACAGGCTTCTCAACCTCGTTGGGAGTCTCCTCACAAGCTGCGAATGCCAATGGCAATGCAAGCAACAAATAGAATAAATTCTTGATTTTCATAGTTATAGTTTTTTTGGTTAGTTAATTCCCTTTGCACATACTGCGCCAAAGCGTTAACAAAATTAAACAATTTTATCCAATTATGCAAACTTTTTGGTTGAGATGTTGCACCGCACGACTCTACTTATACAAAAAAAGCTGCCCATTGGACAGCCTTTGTAGTGCGATTAATAGGGGTAGAGCTCCATCGTGCCACTCCATGTGCCACTTATAATATTGCCATGGTCATCGATGACTTCGAAGGTTACGGTTGTAGTGCCGTCGCCATTATCGACAACATTTAGCGTGCCTCCCACAAAGGGGGCTATGTCTGCGTAGTCCGATGTGTAGTACCACGAACCCTCCATATATGTTTCGTTGTTCTCTACCGTGAGCGCGCCCTTGAGGAAACACCACTCGTCGCTCGTTGTACCTATTGTGTAGGTGCCGTAGAGACTGCCGTTCTGTTTCATTGAGGTCATAATGTCGAATTGCACGATGTCGCCATCGCCGCTATTTGGCCACAGCAGAAGCATATAGTTCTCGATGCCCGTAGAGTAGTAGTCACCACAGGGGTAGTAGTAGAGCGAGTGGTTGTCAAGCGCGAGAGCTAACTCCTCATCAAGTGTTGAGTGTTTGCCATTCTCACCCATATTTCTCACGCGAGGTGAGCCATTGTAGGTTACGGTGTGGGTGTAGTCTCCGATTTTTGCTGTCAGGGTGATGCCGCCAATGTCGATAGTCATCTGAGCAGAGTCAAACGGCTCACTCATGTAGACATTGCCACTGTAGTCCGTCGCGATGTACATAGATCGCTCCTGGGAGAAGGTTTTATAGTCAAGACTACCCTCTGTGTCGAGCGTGTAGGTGCCCGAGGGGATATTTACGGTGTCGTTGTAGTAGCCTACGAGGCTTGAGGTAATATCCACAACATAGTATGTGGCATGTGGGTAGAACTCTCCATCCTCGGTGAGACCCTTGTCCGAGAGATAGACGTAGTAGTTGCCCTTGCCGATGCCGTAGTA
Organism: Alistipes sp.; assembly: GCA_045637085.1. Lineage (GTDB taxonomy): Bacteria > Bacteroidota > Bacteroidia > Bacteroidales > Rikenellaceae > Alistipes. The sequence goes on from JAZTYW010000014.1 coordinate 165,164, forward strand.
GTCGCCATAGTAGTCGCCAATGAGCGATGATGCCTCAAACTCCACCTTGTATTGGTCGGGAAAAGTTATGGGGCTGTGGCCGAAGATCCACTCGCAGCCCGTGAGTAGCGTAGCAGAGAGAAGCGTCGCGATGAATAGTATGCTCTTTTTCATATCCAATAGTTATTGTTTGAGCAAAGGTAGCAAAAAAGGGGTAATAATGCAAATCTGCGAAATAGGCGACAAAAAAAGGGACTTCGCCACACATGCGAAGTCCCCGATATTGGTCAACCGAAAGGTTATACCACAGCGTTAGATGATGTACCAGTGTACTTAACGCCGTTGATTACTGCGTCGATAACAACGTGGTAGCTGAGTGATGAAGAGATCTGAACAGTGCCAGATGCATCACTTGTAGCTACGCCATCAACAGTAACATTTGTCGCATTGAGTGCACCTGTGCCGTTGATTACGAATGTAGCACCTGCAAGCTCGCTTAGCTTGAACGATACTGTGCGTGTGCCATCAGTGAGTGTCAACTCCAATGAGCTCATGTTGAGCGCTGCGTCGAATACCCAGTTCTCGTAGCTCTCGCTGCCACCCTCATTGCCACCCTCGTTGCCGCTGTTAGGGTCAGCCTCGGTAGTGAATGTTGCTGTGCCAGCATCAGAAACGGTGTTTACTGCGCTGTCCGCTGGGTTAGCAACAACAGATACGCTGTATGTAGTATTGTACTCAAGGCCCTGGTATGTGATGTAGGCAGTCTCCACGGTCTTTACGTTTGTGCCGTTGAGGGTTACGGTATAGTCCTTAGCACCAGCAATCTCCTGCCAACTGATAGTTGCAGCATTGCCCGATACGATGCCTGATACAGATGGTGTAGCGAGCTTTGTAGGCTCCGATGGGGTAGTGCCGCCACCATTCTCCTCGTTCATCTTGCCGTTTACGGTGAAGATCATCTCTGCACCGTTTGACATGGTAAGAGTGATGGTGATGTCCATGGTGTATGTAGCGTCATCAGTATTTACTACCATGCCACCAGCCACTGCATCGTATGATGTGCCGCCAACAACAATGTTAGCAGTTGAGAAGTAGCCGAGGTTACCAGCGTAAGAGCGAGTAATCCACTCGTAAGAGTTGTCAGAGTAGATAACAGACTCGTTAGCCTGGTAGTCGTTAACGCAGAGGGTCATCTTGTCGCCCGCAGCGTTTGTGAGCTTGTACTCATAATAGTAGTAGCTTGAGTTGTATGTAACGTACTCAATCTTTGAGAATGCCACATTGCCTGTAGTCTCGCCACCACCCACTGAGCCATTGTCGTTGAGCTTGCCGTTGTACTCAATCATATACTTGAAGCCGTCGCGGCCCTCAAGCGTAAGCTCGATGTGGTACTCGTCGCCGTTAGCCTCAACCTTTGCTGAGCCACCGTCAACTGCTACAGATGTGCCATCAACAGAGAGTGAGCGTGTTGTGAACTCGTTGTCGAAGTCGTTGTAGCCAAACCATGTTGTAGTAGTCCAGATGTAGTCGCCCTCAGCGAGAGTGTTCTGCTGTGCAAACTGTGCGGGGAAGTGAACATCCACTGAGAAGTTGTCACCCGATACCATGTACTTGTTACCATAGCTTGATGCGCCACCCCAGAGCCACTTTGTTGCGGTATGTGTAGCGGCGAACTCGTCGCTAACGGGAGGCTCAGGCTCCTCGCCATTGTCACCGAAGTAGAGGCTGCCCTCATAGGTAATCTTATGCTTTGCACCATCCTCCATGGTGATAACAGCCTCAATCTTGCCATCAGATACCACAACCTCGCCGTCAGCGTAGAGGTAGTATGTAGGCACACCGTTTACAATGTTCATACCTGCACCGTAGTCGCCAAGACCGAATGTGCCTGCTGCAGAAGATGTAGCAGCCTTATACTTGCCGTTAGGAACAGTGTAGCCATTGTTCTCTGCCGAATCAGCAGCATAGAGGTCGATGAGGTAGTAGATACCATTATCCTTGAAATTCATCTCGTTCTCAGTGAGCTCCATGCCCACGTCAGAGAGCACGATATAGTAGTTGTAGCCGGGTGAGAACTGGTCACCGTAGTACTCGATGTGAGCCTCATTAGCGGTGAATGTCACGTCGTACTCATCAGCGGGAGGAGTAGGAGGTGTTGGAGGCTCAGGCTCCTCTCCGTTATCCTTTGTAGTCATCTTAGCCTCAGCCTTAACGACAGCCTTTGCGTTCTTCGCAGCAGCAACGATTGTGTACTCGGTCTTAGCCTTGAGGTCAGCAACGTAGCAGCCAGCCTCGGCATTAACCTCTGCGGCTGTACCGTTTGACAATACCTCGGTAGCAGTAGGTGTGCCCTCGGCGCTCTCTACAACGAGATACTTAACCTCATCAGCATCCGCAGATGTGATGGTAAAGGCGATAGATGACTCTGTAGCCTCGCCTACGGTAATTGCCACGCTGGGGTTCTTAGCCTCATCGATGGGCTGCTCGGGTGTCTCACAAGCGGCGAATGCCAATGGCAACGCCAAGAGCAAGAATAGTAAATTTTTAATTCTCATAGTTATTGGTTTTAGTTTGTTAGATTTTGTCTGTTACTCTACAAATTACAAATATACGATATTTTTTTCAATATCGCAAATTTGAGCGTGGGCATGTGAGAATTATGCGAGTATAGGGGCGTGTTGTGGGTAGTTGGTGCAGCGAGAGGGACAAGAGGGACAAGAGGGACAAGAGGGACGAAAGCGATGACGCTATCAACGATTGTCCGAGACCTCGTTTTCCTCTCTCTCGTCTCTTGGGTCTCTCTTGTCTCTTATCTCTTCTGTCTCTTTGGTCACCCTCTTGTTCATTTGATGATAACCTCTGCCACACAGACCTACAACCAACAAAAAAGGGTCACCCCGAAGGATGACCCATTGCGTTCACGAACGATTGTTGTTCGTTATGCGGGGTTGTTCATTGTTGAACCAGCAGTCAATTGACCAGTGTATGAACCAGTGAAGTGACGACCGAGTGTGTCGATGAAGTCGAACTCGATGTAGTACTGACCACGCATGTGAGTGACGGTCAAAGTACCCTCAGCAAGGTTGCCATCAATAGTGTTGTAAGTGATCTTTGACTGATCCATAACGAACTTATCACCATCAGAGTAGTTGTACTTAGCCTCCCAAGGTGCAATAGTGTATGTGCCCTCTGGAGCAATCTTGTCACTGACCTTAGGATAAGTGTAGCAGTCGAACATAATCTCCACGGAGTTGTCTGATGAACGACCCTGGAACATGAACTCGCTATCATCGTTGCCGCCATTCCAATACTTACCAGTGAACTGCTTCCAGTCGGTAATGTTGATAGTCTCCGTTGTAGGCTCGCTGATATCCATACCGCGAATTGCACCAGTGTAGTTCAATGAGATGATGTCGTTACCAGCCTGGAATGTACCAACGATTGTAATCTCGTGAGCCTGCTCATCAGCAGTTACCTCAAATGAAGCATCGATGATGTCTGTTGCGGTAGAACTATTGCCACGATATGTAGAAAAGCCATTCTGAGCAGCAGAATTAACACGGATGCCACCGTTAGCTACTGAGTATGAGCCTGAGCTGAGGTGCTGGATGTTAGCTGTCTCATTGTAGAAACTGATAACAGTCTGCATATCGCCGAGAAGCTCGTCATGCTCAACGAATGTTACGTTCCACTGCTTACCCTCCTGCTTGAGGTCTGCCCATGTCTCAATAACTACGAATGTTGAGTAGTTGAGGTTAGGGTTGTAGCCCTCGAAGAGCTGCTCGATAGTTACATTTGCAGTTACCTCGCCGTAAGTCAATGTGATAACGCCGCTACGCATAGCGCTTGACTCGTTAGCAGCAACAGTGTATGCTACAACGCCGTTAGCGCAAGATGTAACAGAGATCCACTCTACGTTAGATGCTGCAGTAGCCTCAACACCCTCAACAGCGTTGTTTACGTGGAATGCGATCTCGCCATTGCCACCAGCAGCCTCGAACTGCTCGTTAGCAGAGTCGATGATAATCTCAGGTGCTGGAGCAACATACTCAGCCTGCTTAATAGTAACCTTGAACTCCAACATGCCGTATGTAGCAGTGATCTTAGCCTCGCGTGCAGCGCCAGTGTTAGCATCTACTACGAATGCGATAGTGTTCTCGTTAGCACGAACAGCAACACCATTAACCCATGCCTGGTTAGACTTTGCTGTTACAGTAGCGCCAGCAACAGGGTTCTCGAGCTTGTACTCGATAGTGCCGATTGCCTGATCTGCTGAGAACTCCATAACTGCCTCAGATACGAGCTCGAATACGGGAGTCTTAGGTGCCTCCTTCTTGCCCTCCTGCTTTACAGTAACCTCGAAGTAAAGATCGCCAATTGTAGCCTTAACAACTGCCTCACGCGCCTCCTCAGCCTCGTTAGCAGCAACAGTGAAAGTGAATGATGCAGCGTATGCCTGAACATTATCTGCAACCTCTACCCAATCAGCTGCGCACTCGATGTTAACAACAGCTGTCTCCTTGTCGGTAAAGTCGTAAACGAAGGTGATAGTACCCTCACCGCCCTGAGCCTCAAACTCCATAGTGGCGTCAGATGTAAGAGTGAATGAAGGCTCTGGCTCGGGTGTGGGGGGCACATCAGGAGTCTCGTTACATGCTGCAAATGCCAATGGCATAGCGAGCAACAAATAGAACAAATTCTTTAGTTTCATAAATGGTTATTTTTTAGTGTTTTGAAAATTTTAGACTTAACAAGTAAGTACAAGCGTGAAACCTCTCGGGGTTACTTGAGGTTACCCTTTACCGAACCAGTGATGTTGTTGCCAGCGTCGTCCTTGCATGAGTAGTTGATTGTAACGCTATTACCCTCGCTAACAATCTGAATCATACCCTCAACCATAGGTGCCATAGCATCACCCTTGATAACACCGTTGGTGAGCTTTGCATACCATGTGCCAATCAAGCCCTCGCCAAGCAGACCGGGGATAAACTTGTTAGAGTAGTCAGTAACGCCTGATGCTGCGAGTGCCTGATAGATGCCGTCGAACTTCTCTGCCGATGGTGCCATAACCTCCACACAGAAGTAGTCGTTGCCCTTAACTGCCTCGATAAACCATGTCTGCTGACCCTTCTCGTAAGTGTCGCCATAGCATGTTGCTGTAACCTCAGCACCCTCAATTGCGAACTCTGTGTCGTCGGTCAATGTTGAGAGGTGTGTAGTAGCAACGAGCTTACCCTCGTATGATACGTAGTGGGTCTCGCCACTCTCCATCTCGATGATAGCCGAGAACTTGCCATTTTTAACAGTTACGGTAGCCTCTTTGAAAGATACAGACTCCGTAACCTTGCCATCAGCGCCTGTCACTGCATACCAGCTACTCTCGTCCGAGAAGGTCTTGTCTGCATAGCTGTTTGTAGCGTCAAACTTGTACTCGCCATCGGGGAGGACGGGGTTGAGCTCGTCAGCCTGGATGCTGCGATACATATCGAAGTAGTAGTATGTGCCATTAGCTTTGGCTGTAGCGTCGGTATTAACGCCTACGTCAGAGATAATGATATAGTAGTTGTGCATTTCAGAGTACTCTGTGCCGAAGTAGATACCCTCGAAACGCTTTGCGTTGAATACCACGTCGTACTCGCTACCTGTCTGCTTAACGGTAACCTTTGCTGATGATGCGTAGTACTTGAGTGTGACAACTGCCTCACGCTCCTTGGCAGAGTCGTTAGCCTTGATGGTGAGTTTGATAGCGTTGCCATCCTGCTTGGCGTCAATCCATGTAGCGTTCTCGCTAACATTTACCTTTGTGCTCTCGCCGTTAGCAACAGTATAGAGAATCTCTACCTCGCCACCCTCAGCACCAACCTCGAGAACATCGCCAGAGGTTATAGTAATAGTAGGCTTTACATCCTCCGTGCTACCATTCTCGCATGCCACCATGACGAGTGCTGCCAAGAACAAAATTGAAAAAATCTTCTTCATGTAGTCTATGTGTTTTTTAGTTAAAGACAAATTACGCACAAAGATACACTATTTTTTTAAATATACCAATATATATATGGAAAAAGGCTACCACAATGTGGTAACCTCCTTCACGAACTTATATTATTATGGATTGTTCTACTTTGTGAGTGCTCGCCAGAGCATATCCTTGAGCTGCGTGATGTTCATGTTTGCAACCGAAGAGATAAAGATTGATTCAATGCCCTCGGGAAGATGAGCCTTCATCTGCTCGATAAGCTCATCGTCAAGCATGTCACACTTGGTGATAGCCAAGAAGCGCTCCTTGTCCAGCAACTCGGGGTTGTACTGCGTAAGCTCACCCAACAGGATGTCGTAGTCGGCGGCGATATCGTCGCTGTCGGCGGGAATCATGAAGAGTAATACAGAGTTACGCTCGATGTGACGCAAGAAACGTGTTCCGAGACCGCGACCCTCGTGCGCACCCTCGATGATACCAGGGATGTCGGCCATGACGAATGAGTGGTCGTCGCGCACCGACACAATGCCGAGGTTAGGCTCGAGTGTCGTAAAGGCGTAGTTCGCAATTTTGGGTTTTGCTGCAGATACCACAGAAAGGAGTGTCGACTTACCCGCATTGGGGAAGCCCACGAGACCTACATCGGCAAGCACCTTAAGCTCGAGGATGAATGCACCCTCCTCGCCCTCCTCGCCAGGCTGTGCGTAGCGGGGAGTCTGGTTAGTCGCTGTGCGGAAGTGCCAGTTACCCAAGCCGCCACGGCCACCCTTGAGTAGCACGAGCTGCTCGCCATGCTCCGTAACCTCGCCCACAGACTCGGTGTATGTCTCGCCTGTCTCCTCGTCGGTATATACGCGCTTTGCTACCGTGCCGAGGGGTACGGGGATGATGATGTCCTTGGCGTCGGCACCCGTAGAGCGTGCGCCATGACCATTCTCGCCATCCTCAGCAAACTGGTGGCGCTTATATTTGAGGTGGATGAGTGTCCAATACTGACTGTCGCCTTGAAGAATGATGCTGCCGCCCTTGCCGCCGTCACCGCCATCGGGGCCACCGAAGGCTACGAACTTCTCACGACGGAAGTGGCATGAGCCAGCGCCACCGTGACCTGAGCGTGCAAAAATCTTAACGTAGTCGACAAAGTTACTTCCTGCCATAATTTCATATTATTAAATTCGGGCGCAAAGATACAAAAAAAATCCAATATACCTTCACCTCACATAAATATATGTGTTACCAACTCCAAGCATCAAAATAGACTATCTCATGGTCGCGGATGATGATGCGTATTAGATCATAGCTCCAATCGGTTATCTCACACATATTGCGGATAAGTTTCTTGTCATCCCACAAGGTAAATGGCGCCATCTCATACTCATACGAAAAGGGGTGATAGTTATACATCTCTCGATTTTGTTTATACTTCTCTGGATTGTCTTTCCACGACTCAAACAACACTTCGGATGGATATAGATACGAGTAGTCGCATGGAGTTAATCCCTTGTCGGTCAGATCGTATAAGCCCTTGTTACACTTAAGTTGGTAATTGGAACTTATGTGAGTCCATTTAGAATCAAGTATGTAAAGTGTGTCGCAATCATAGTTGATTAGGCCGCTATCATCTATTATTTGATAGTATCGCTTCACATAATCATCGAAGTGTAATTTGATGCGCTTCACTTTTGCTGTGTTCTCTTTCCCATCTCTGGAGATTACGTGAGTGTAGCGACACTTTTTGTTGCTTATCTGGCGCGCAATATCACCAAAGCTGTTAACGTCAGTTGGTTGCTGCGCTTGAATGCCCATTGCAGAGAATATAACAACTACTATGAGCAGTAATAACCTTTTCATCTCTACTTCAGAATTTTTCTGCAAGTTAACACTTATTTCCAAATAAAGCAACCCCTCACCCGATTTAGAGTTATATTTTTGCAACCATGATGTAGGTGTATGAGTATGTCATCCTGAGCAATGGCATTGTTACTATCACTGAGCGCGCCAAGAGACAAAGGAGAACCAAGAGACAAAGGAGACGAAAGAGACCCAAGAGACTAAAACGAGGTCTCGGACAACAAATGATAGCATCTTCCCTTAAGTCTCTTAGGTCCCTTAAGTCCCTTATGTCTCTTGTCATTGCTAAGAGTTCCACTCTCACTGTCATCCTGAGCATAGCGAAGGATCCCCTCGCTGGCAACACACCTTGTGCGTGGTCTCTTGTCGGCTTCGAGGAGATTCTTCACTTCGTTCAGAATGACAACGCATGGTGTCGTCATTGCGAGGAGATGCTTCGACTTCGCTCAGCATGACAATACATGACTAACAATTAGGTCGAGCAAGTGGGACACTTGCCACAAGCCCTCCTTCTCAAAGGAGGGTTTGGGTGGATTGTAAATATAAGGCTCGCAGGGCTTGCCCTGCTGAGTCCTATCCTGGGTACAAAAAAGAGCAGCCATGAAGCTGCTCTGATTTTTTTGTGCCCAGGATAGGACTCGAACCTACATGCCGTTAAGCACTCGCACCTGAAACGAGCGCGTCTACCATTTCGCCACCTGGGCATCGAAACGATGCACAAAAGTAGCATATTTTTTTTAATTTTTGTATATTTGTGCAAAATTTATTTGGAACATGGGGCGTTAGCAGCACATTCGCGCCCTAAACTATAAACCTATAACGTTGATTATTATGAAATTGAAGAGTATAAACAAGGGTTACATTATCGCTTTTGCGACAATTTTGCTTGTCGTTGTTGACCAGATTGTCAAGATGCTTGTGCATGCAAACATGGAGGTGGGTGATGTAAATCAGGTGTTCTCGTGGTTCAACCTATGCTATGTCGAAAACCCAGGCTTCGCCTTCGGCATGGAGTTGGGTGGAGCATGGGGTAAGCTCATCCTTAGCATCTTCCGCTTGTTGATGATTGGTGTTATCATCTACGGCATCGCGAAGATGCTTAAGCGCTCGGACATACCTACGGGCATATTTGTGGGTGTTGTGCTCATCCTTGCGGGTGCCGTCGGCAATATGGTCGACTGTATGTTCTACGGCTGGTTGCTCGAGACGCAGGATGCCGGCTTCCTCATGGGTGATGTTATCGACATGATTCATCTTCCGCTGTTCAAGTGGGAGAACTGCCCAAACTTCCTTAGTTTCCTTGTGGGTCACGATGGTTACTTCTTTGGCGCTATCTTCAATGTTGCGGATGCCTACATCTCAGTCGCTGTTGTCTATCTGCTTATCTTCCACTACAAATTTTTCAAGTAGGGTAGTGTGCCCTTGGGTGCGCTAAATTCGCGTATATATTATTAAATAAGTGTTGGGTTATGACGCTTATTGATGAGTTCATATTGTGGCTTGAGGCGGAGCGCCGCTACTCGCCACTGACGGTGCGTAACTATCGTCGTGATGTCGATGACTTTGTTGCGTTCTGCGGGCTCACGCACGATAACTTCGATCCTAAGAGTATCCGGCGTGAGGATATTGAGGAGTGGATGGTATATCTCTTTGAGAAGCGACACCTCAAGGCTGCGAGCGTCAATCGCACTCTGGCTACGTTGCGCGCATTCTGGAGGTGGATGCTCGCGCATGGCCATGTTGAGAGGGATTTGATTACGACTATCCATCAGTATAAAACGCCCAAGCGTCTTCCGACCTTTGTTCCAGACACTCGCATGGAGGATGTTGTCGCAGAGTTACGCGACGATATAGCCTCAGACGACTTCGAGCGTCTGCGCGATGCTCTTATCGTACTACTTATATATACTGCGGGCTTGCGCCTCTCGGAACTTGTCGAGGCTAACATGGGGGATCTCTCTGCCGACTACACCACGCTGCGCGTGATGGGTAAGGGCCGCAAGGAGCGCGTGCAGCCTATCCTAAGTTCTCTTGTGGAGGTTCTAAAAAAGTATTTTATTCAAATTTCTTCGCAAAATATTTGCACAACTCAAAAAAAAGCGCTAATTTTATCGAACAAAGGAGAACGTATCAGTCGCCGCACCGTGCAGCGCATTGTCGAGCGCAAGCTCAAGGATGTTGGTGTTCAGGGCAAAACATCGCCCCATGTGTTGCGTCACACCTTTGCTACAAGGGTGTTGAACGAGGGTGGCGACCTCAGAGAGATACAGGAGCTCCTTGGCCACAGCTCGCTTAAGGCGACGCAGGTGTACACACACCTCGATATTGAGCGCCTAAAGCACACATACGCCATGGCGCATCCACGCGAGAGGGAGTAATGGCGCAGTGTTTGGTGTTGTAGGAAGTGACGGACAGTTGGATGACACGCGAGCATCCGACACTATCTATAAACTTAATACTTTATGACCTATGAACGTACAGATTCAGTCAGTAAAATTCGATGCGAGCAAGCAGTTGCTTGAGTTCATTCAGAAGAAGATGGATAGATTGGATCGCTTTGTCGATGAGAGAGCGGGTGATGTAGAGGTGGTTTTGCGTCTCGATCCCGATTCAGAAAAGGGCAACAAAGTAGTAGTGGTTTCGCTCCATGTTCCCGGCAGCGATATCCGTGTTGAGGAGCGAGCATTTACCTTTGAGGAAGCGATAGATAATTCAATGGATATTATTAAGCGACAGTTGGAGAAGGCTAAGGCCAAGTTCGAGAAATAAATTGTCGATAAAGATGTAGCTCTGGCTGCAGAAACAAATAGTGCCGTTAAACGACGGCACTATTTTGTTTTAGCTTAGTTGTTGGAATATAACCTCGATATTATTTGGTTGTCGATTTGTCGATGTTTTTAGGATTTATGTACTCCTTTAGATTATTAACATACTCGGCGAACGATTTGCGACCTAAATCAGTTATGCTGCATGTTGTACGAGGCATTTTCCCGTTAAATCCCTTAGTCACAGCTATATATCCTGTTTTTTGAAGTTTGTCTATCTGCACACTCAGGTTGCCAGAGGTTGCTCCCGTCTGTTTGCGTATGTAGACAAAGTCAGCCTCCTCGACACCGATAAGTATCGAAACAACTGCAAGTCGCAGTTCGGAGTGCAATAGTGGATCAAGCGGTTTAAGCATTCTTAGTCTGTTTTGCTCGGGCACAGAGTATATGTCCTGGGATAACCATCATAATCAGGAATATCGCCGCAAAGATAACAATTTCTATGTAAAGTATCGCCTCGAAGTGTGCAATTCCGCTATCTCGGAATGATATGCCGTACTCGCGCATTACGAGGTGGCATGCTGGGAAGAGCAACGACAATACAATACCCGCCTTACCTGCCCATGCCAAGACATCGTGGCGACAAATTTTGCCTGTAATCACTGTGCCCATGCCCATCATCAGTGCGGTGAGGAATAGAATGCTTGTTTGGTAGACAATGGCAGCAACGAATACCATGCCGAACGAAAGACCAAAGACGGTCCACACGATGCTGATACTGCGGTCGATGTATGACTTGGGGCGTGTAACACCTGCATGGCGGTTAAGAACAATTGTGCCTATTCCGCCGACTATTGGTATTAGGAACCATGCCCATAGGCATAGTGGAATGGGTAGGTGGCATACCTGCGCTATATACTCGAAAAGCGACACGATAACAGTTGTGTATCCCCATAATAGGAAGTACTTTCCACTCTCGTTATCAATGTGTGCCGATGTGTCGGCGATCATCCTTGAAATGATTTCGATACTGCGATGTTCGTCAATCTGTTGCTCTTTCATATTTTTTTGTTGTTAAGGTTAATATTTCTTTTGCAAATGTAAACAAGTTTATAGAATAAACCAAATTTTTGCATAGAAATTTTGGATAGGGAGCAGGTTATGCTGAAAGCATATTTTTTTGTTAGTCTATTTATAATCGGAGGATAGATGCCAGAATTGCTATATATGTGTGTTGCAGTGCTTGCGCTAATTGTAAACATCATAAAACAAAAAAAATGACCGAGAGACTCGGTCACTGCAAATGCTATACAAAAAGCGGAGGGCAGAATTGCATCGCTATGCTCGCCCATACAGTTATGCTACAATTTGCAAACGTAATGTATGCATCCTAACAGATCTTTTGGTTGGTGCATTTTTGGGCTTATTGGTCAAAATTAGTACATAAAATCGGGGCAAATGATTGATTTTCTTATATTTGCACTATTTGCGTTAGAAATGGATAAAAAGTTTGCCCAAAATGTGGGCAAAAGACCCTCGTCAGACATGGCTACAACGGGGGTAAACAGCGATATTTTTGCGCTAACTGCCATCGCCAT
>JAZTYW010000015.1:0-17790 GCA_045637085.1 Alistipes sp.
TTGTAGACTATTCATTGCGGAGGGCACTGGATTCGAAGTGAGGGTGTATGCACCCGAACTCGCGGGGATACCATGTTAGCGCAGACCTTTAGGTCGAGCAATAAACCTCTATCATATCGGCTCAACCAGCCTTAAAGTGAGCAATCAGCGCACTGCACAAGAGAACAACGACATACCGCAGAGCGGTTTTTGTGTTGAAGGGCGATGGATGCTTGCATACACAAGACCTACAACACAAAAAAAAGACCGAGCGTTAACTCGGTCTTTGTCGTTGTTCTTTCGCGGAGGGCACTGGATTCGAACCAGCGGATACCTTACGATATCGGCAGTTTAGCAAACTGCTGGTTTAAGCCACTCACCCAACCCTCCTTAAACCATCTTTTTGTAAAAGAGCGGTGCAAATATACTACTTATTTTGGTATCTGCAAAATTTTACCGATATTTTTTACTCTTTTGCACCTATTTCACTATCTCAACTGGCGGAACATCTCCCACATAAGCACGCCCGCCGATACCGAAACATTGAGCGAGTGCTTGATGCCAACCTGCGGAATCTCTATTGCGCCATCCACAATGTCGGCAATGGTCTGATCTACGCCATCTACCTCATTACCAAAGATAAGCGCATATTTTTCATCCTCCTTCACGCGGAAGTCGTTGAGCATTGTTGAACCCTCGATCTGCTCTATGGCGATGATGCGGTAGCCCTCCTCGCGCAGCTGCTCCACGCACTCCAATGTTGTATTATGGTAGCTCCACGCCACGCTCTGCTCCGAGCCGAGCGCCGTCTTGTGTATCTCACGATTAGGAGGTGTACAACTAATTCCGCATAGTGCAACACGCTCAATGCCAAAGGCATCGGCGGTGCGGAAGAACGAGCCTACGTTCTGTGCCGAGCGCACATTGTCAAGTACTACAACCACGGGTAGTTTCTCCACCGCAGCATACTCCTCAATCGTTGGGCGACCAAGCTCCTCGTTAAGCAATTTTCGCATATATTAAGTTTTTTTATTATTTCGGCACAAATATACGAAAATATAAAATATTTTTAGTAAATTTGCGCTTGAATGTTTTTTCTCAACAGTTAATGCGTAGATTTGCAGTATACATACTCCTTATGTTGACAACCCTCGTTGGGGGGGGGTACAGACTCTCTGCGCAGGAGTCGCAACCAGAACTAAGGCTCGAAGCCGACTTCACCACGCTCTTCGACAATACGGAGTATGCCTCGATGGAGGGCATAAGCTCGGGTACGCTATTTGGTGCGCGCCTAACGCCCAAGGTGGGCATCGAGTGGCAGGAGTGGAACCATCTAATGGTGGGTGTCGACCTCTATCAGGATTTCGGACACAACAAATTTCTCTCGAAGGCGAAGTTGCAACTCTACTACGCCTACAATGCTCCCGAGGTAAAACTATATGCGGGTATCTTCCCCCGTAGCGCGATGAAGGGTCTGCGTTCACCGCTATTCTTTGACCCTTCGTATTGCTTCTATAACAATAGCATCGCGGGTGTCTTGGCGCGTTACCAGAATCAGACAGGTGCCAATTACATAGAGTTCGCCATGGACTACACGGGTATGCGAAGCTACGATGTGCGCGAGTCGTTTGCAATAATGTCATCTGGCGAGTATAAGCTGAATTATTTGTTCGAGGCGATAGTTGACCCACTCTCAATTGGCTATAACTTCTATATGGGTCACTATGCCAAGGATTACAACCCAGAGACCATAGATGGCGTAGTGGATAACATCATGCTCACGCCATACATTGAGTATGCGGAGGTTCCACTATTCTCTATGGGACTTCATTGCGTAACGTTTGATGCGCGCCTAAGCTATGTACAGTCGTTGCAGCGCGACCGTATCAACGAGAATACGTGGGAACACCCCTTTGGTGGTGAGCTATTGGTAAATTTTGGGTGGAATGGCTTGGAGCTATCGAACCGTCTCTATGTGGGCAAGGGCTCGTTGTTGAGTTATTACAACCGCTACGGCTCGGATGTATATCACGGCATGTCACTATATCGCACCGAGAAGGGTATCTACGATGCTATTGCACTATCGTATAGCCGATGGTTCTTTAACAATACTGTGGGTGTTAAGGCGGGCATCACGATTGAGTACGACGGTACGGGCTGGGGCACGCGACAGTGGTTGCAGGTGGATGTAACCATTGGCAACGATATGTCAGTGGGCTCAATGTGGCGCAGAGAGTATCCCAAAAAGCAATAAACAGATTGAATAATAGATAATTAAAACATATATAAGACTATGACAACTGAAGTAACAGAAGTAAAGGAGAAGTCTTTGAACTTCGTAGAAGAGGTTATCGAGGAGGCAATTGCCCAGGGTAAGACACGTGTGCAGACACGCTTCCCACCCGAGCCTAACGGCTACCTCCACATCGGTCACGCCAAGGCCATATGCATGGACTTCGGCGTTGCGAAGCGCTATGGCGGCGTATGTAACCTCCGCTTCGACGACACAAACCCCACAAAGGAGGATGTGGAGTATGTAGAGGCTATCAAAGAGGATATCAAGTGGCTCGGCTTCGAGTGGGGCGCAGAGTACTACGCTTCGGACTACTTCCAGCAGTTGTGGGACTTCGCCGTGCGCCTCATCAAGCAGGGCAAGGCATACATAGACGAGCAGACATCCGAGGAGATTGCTGCGCAGAAGGGCACACCCACACAGGCGGGAACCGAGAGCCCATTCCGCAACCGCCCAATAGAGGAAAACCTTGACCTCTTTATGAAGATGACAAATGGCGAGATTGAGGAGGGCAAGATGGTGTTGCGCGCCAAGATTGACATGGCGAGCTCTAACATGCACTTCCGCGACCCTATCATCTACCGCGTTGTCAACCACCCCCACCACCGCACGGGCGACAAGTGGAAGGTGTACCCCATGTACGACTTCGCACATGGTCAGAGCGACTACTTCGAGGGCGTAACACACTCGTTGTGTACCCTTGAGTTCGTGCCCCACCGTCCCTTGTACGACTTGTTCGTAGACTGGGTGAAGGAGGGTGTTGACCCATCGGATGAGCGTCCTCGCCAGTATGAGTTCAATAAGCTCAACCTCAACTATACTCTAATGAGTAAGCGTAACTTGCTGATTCTCGTTAAGGAGGGATTGGTGAATGGCTGGGATGACCCACGTATGCCAACATTGTGCGGCTTCCGCCGTCGTGGCTACTCGCCAGAGTCTATCCGCAACTTCGTGGATAAGATTGGCTACACCACATACGACGCATTGAACGACATGGCATTGCTCGAGTCTGCTGTGCGTGACGACTTGAACAAGCGCGCTACACGCGTGAGCGCCGTTATCGACCCCGTGAAGCTCATCATCACCAACTACCCCGAGGGTCAGGTTGAGTCGTTCGAGGCTATCGACAACCCTGAGGATCCAAACTCTGCAACGCACACCATCGAGTTCAGCCGCGAGCTATGGATGGAGCGCGAGGACTTCATGGAGGATGCGCCCAAGAAGTACTTCCGCATGACCCCAGGTCAGGAGGTACGCCTCAAGAATGCCTACATCGTGAAGTGTACAGGTTGCGAGAAGGATGCCGAGGGTAACATCACCACAGTATATGCCGAGTACGACCCCGAGACAAAGACTGGTCTCCCAGGTTCAAACCGCAAGGTTAAGGGTACGCTCCATTGGGTGAGCTGCAACCACTGCATCAAGGCTGAGGTACGCCTCTACGACCGCTTGTGGAAGGTTGAGAACCCCCGCGACGTGATGGCTGCAATCCGCAAGGAGACAGGCTGCGAGGCTCTCGAGGCTATGAAGCAGATGATTAACGAGAATTCGCTTAACGTATTGACAGAGTGCTACGTTGAGAAGTACTTGGCTGAGGCTAAGCCTTATGACTACTTGCAGTTCCAGCGTATCGGCTACTTCAACGTGGATAAGGACTCAACCCCCGAGCACCTTATCTTCAACCGTACCGTTACATTGAAGGATACTTGGGCAAAGATTAACAAGTAATTTGCACTACGGAGCAGCAGATGTTGCTGCTGACTGATATCAATGAGAATAGGCTGTACATGGAGTACGGCCTATTCTTTTTTTAGCGAGCTGTCGCGGCTGTTCTATGATAAGGAGATTGGGGCGGTATGTGGTTATAGGTGAATTTGTTGGTGTTTATAATAAAAAATGCTGAAATTGTGATGTAAAAGTGCGCTACTCTAAGAAATTTTTTGTAAATTTGTTGTGAGTATAGCCTAAACTGTCGAAGAAACAAACAATTATAGCTTATGAGAACACGTAATTTTGTATACCGCCTGATAGGCGTGGTATGCGCTTTTGCATTGGTGGCGTGCGTCGATGACTCTTTCAATCTCGATGACGTATCTACTGAGGTAACTGTTGGTAACGGCACAACAGTGATACCATTGGGTTACATTGAGAACAAAACAATTTCAGATCTCCTTGGTGGTCAGGATATAGAGGGTCTTGAGAAGGATGAGAATGGCAATTTGTCGTTTAACTACTCTGGCGAAAGTGATACCATCGATATTGAGAATATCAGCTCTGAGTTTGAGATTCCCGAGATGCAGAATTCATTTGATGTCGATTATCCAGAGTTCGACCTGACAATGCAAGGTATTCAGATTAGCAAGGGAAGCGACATTGAGCTTGCAGGCTTGGAGGATTACGCCTTCAGCAACATTGGTTTCTACATCCCTGATGGTATTGCATTGCCAACGGTTAGTGGCTCGTTCTCCGAGGTATTGGATGACGATTCTTGCCACATTTCGTTCCAGGTGCCCGAGCAGGTTGCTGGCATCAACAAGATCTTCTTCGCAGATGTTGAGAGTGGTCATAGCGGTGCTCCTATCCGCTTGCGTGTTGATCTTAACGATATGGCAGGTGTGAATGGAGGTGGTGAACTTACATTCAGCTTTAGCCTTAATGGTGGCACATTCCGAATTCTTGATAGTAACAATGTGGAGGTATGCAACGGCAGTAGCTACACCCAGACCGTCAATATAGCGGAGGGTGCTGAGAGTGTTGAAATAGTGATGTACGTCGAGAGTCTTACAAATACTACGGCTCTTGATAGTGACCACTATCTTAACATCCCATTGTCGATGTCGTTTGATGCAGACTTCGAGATAAAGGCTAAGTCGGGCCATTTCTCATTGGCTACAAAGCCTCACGTGGAGCTCGCCGCAAACTTTGAGTTTAAGGATGCTGAGGTATCTGTTGTCGGAGGCACAAGTATTATGGAGTGTGGTATCAAGGAGGGTGAGCCTATTGAGGTTACTGGACTCCCTGCTGAGATTAAGATGATCAATCGTATCAGCGTCAAGCAGGATGACAGAGCAGTGCTTCGCTTTTATGCACGCGGCTTGTCATGGCTTGGCGATGATGTGACAGAGAATATCGAGGTGGCAGTTGCTCTGCCCGACTTCTTGAAGTTGCACCACATTGCAGGTCAGGGTTATGAGTTTAACGAGGCTACGGGTGAGTTAAAGGCGTCGGTAGCTGACCTTGATAGAGGTCTTGAAATAGGTCTCGAGACCTTGGACTTTGGCGCAGAGGGTCTTGTGCCCGATGCTGATGGTAAAATTGAGTTGTCTTTTGCGCCAGTGGTATCGGTACGCTTTGTTGATGATGCTTGCCTAAACGTATCATCGTTGGTACACGATGGCGGTTTGGATGTAAGTTTCGGTATTGAGGAGGCGCTTCTCTGTATTGAGTCGTTGAGCGGTAAGGTAGACTATGTCTATGAGGTTGACCAGCAGTTCGCATTAAAGGGTCTCGATCAGCTCAATCTTGAGATTGCAGGCTTGGGTCTTAAGCCTATTATAGAGGTTAATATTGAGCATCCTCTCACCATGTCAGCAACATTGTCAGGTTCTGTGACTCCAAGTACCAAAGGTGTGGTGAATGAGCAAAACAGGGTAGAGTTCAGTGGTATTGAGATTACGCCTGCTGTCTATACTGGTGGTAACATCAATCCTGCGAAGATTGCGCTCATCATAGCGGATGAGAGCCTGCGTGAGCACTATTCTGATGCTAAGTACACTTTCGTGGCGTGCGATGTTACTAAGTTGTTGCTTGGTACTCTGCCCGATACTTTGGATATCAATATAAGTATCGCAGTTGACTCTCAGATGATTCAGACGCTGTATGTCGCAGAGTCTTTCTCTATTACCTATGATTATAAGGTTGATGTGCCATTTACTATTGATAACAGCTTCGAGATTAACTATAAGGGTCAGGTTACAGATTTGAACCCCGTATTCGAGACTGTCGCTGGTTATGATATAGAGGTGGGTGATGTTACGCTCATTGCTACGGTGGTTAATTCAACACCATTGGAGTTTGCTGCTGATGTTACACTCTTGAATAAGGATGGTGAACCAGCTGTCGTGCAGGTGCTCATGGATGACGATACCAAGATACATGGCTCGTCGGATGGCGTTACAGCTGCGGAGAGTGTTGTTCGTTTGACTCTTGACCTGGGAGCCGATGGTAAGGTGTCAAGCGTAGGCGAGGTAGATGGTGTTAGGTTGGAACTCTCTGCGTCGAGTGCAGCAAATGATACTGCTGTACCGTTGAATAACAATCAGTATGTAGGTGTCAAGTTGCAGCTTGAGCTTGCAGGTGGTGTTACGGTAGATTTAGATAAGTTAATGCAAAACTAAAAGGTGCTGACTATGAAAAAGATATTTATATTATTGGTTTCGGCGATTGCATTTGTGGGTCTTGGTAGTGCTTCGGCGCAGTCGCGCAACTCATATTTCATGGAGGGTTCATACTTCCGTAACGACCTTAATCCAGCTCTTGCACCCACGCGTGGCTATGTAGCTCTGCCTGGTATTAGTGGCTTTGGCTTGAATGTGACAAACAACTTCTTGTCTATTGATAATTTTATTTATCAGCGTGATGGTCAGTTGGTCACAGCACTCCACGACTCTGTTTCGAGCGAGGAGTTCTTTGGTAAGCTACCTTCGGAGGGTAAGTTTGCTATTGATACAAAGGTTAATCTCTTTGGCGTAGGTTTCTATGCCAAGAAGATGTTCTGGACCTTTGGTGTAAATACCAATGTATCAGCTGATATGGCGATGTCGATGGATATGTTCAAGGCTATCAAGACATTGGGTAATGGTGTTTACGACCTCGGCAATACAGCCATTGAGGCGAATGCATATATGGATGCATATCTCGGAACATCGTTCCGTGTGCACGACAATGTTAGCATTGGTGTGAAGGTTAAGTTTTTGATGGGTATAGCTACGCTTGACGCACAGTTTAGCGAGCTTAAGGCTAACGTGTCGCCCGATGTTGTTGCTGCTGAGATGAATGGTGCATGGCGTGCTAATGGTATCTTCTTCAGCAACCGTGGTTTGACTGGTAATGATTTTGATCTTGAGGATGCGTTTATTACTGATCCCCAAACGATGTTAAATAACATTGAGAACTACGGTCTTGCCGTTGATCTTGGTGCTGAGGTACGTCTGCTTGATGATCAGCTTAAGCTCTCTGCTGCTGTTACCGACCTCGGTTTCATCAAGTGGCGTCCCAACTCACATCTCTCTGGCGGTGTAACTGGCGACTTCGCTTTTGATGGTGTCAACATCGAGGACCCAGAGATGGATGCATTGGGTAGTTTTGAGATGTCGGTAAATGACACGTCCAAGAATTTGGGCTATAAGACAAGTGTCAATACTTCGTTGAACGTCGGTGCTGAATATAATATCCTTAATAACCATATCGCTTTTGGTGTGTTGTCGCACACGAAGTTCTGTCGCACGATGATCTACTCGGAGCTTATTGCATCCGTGAATTTACGTCCCACAAACTGGCTCTCGGCAACCGTAAGCCATACTTTTATGAATAATAATCGCCCAGGCATCTTCGGATTGGCTCTTAATATCCATCCTCGTGTTATCAATATCTATGCTGGTCTCGACTTTATCGACACCAAGTGGATTAATGGTCCCACGATTGAAGGTATGCAGATTCCCTTGCCACGTTATATGAAGTCAGTGAATGCTTATATCGGTATCGGTTTCAACTTTGCACGTCCTAAGTTTGTCAGGGATGCGAAAGAATATGAGTTTTAAAACAACTCTTGAGAGTCTACCCAAAAGGTAGGCTCTTTTTGCATCATTACCTTTGTGTCTGGATTATGGGCGTTGTGCTATAACCTTATGCCTATGCCATACATAAGATTGTGGGTGTATTGTGTGCTGTTGAAGCGATAGCCTATGTAGAGGAAGAGTTTGTGTGTGATGTGTGCCTTTAGGGAGAAGGTGGTGTAGAAGAGACTTGCATCGTAGCCCGTGTCGAGCATATTGATGCCGAAGCCAACGCCCACTGTGAAGATGGGCGCAGATATCTCGCCACGCAATGATATGCCCGCCTCCATTTGCTGCCAAAGCGCGGGGCGAGTGTATGATACGGTGTTGCCCGTCTCGTCTGTCGTAGCACCATAGAGGTTGAGGCTGCTATCCATTTGTAGGTCGAGCGATGTGCCCAAAGCGAAGTAGTCGTTAAAGTGGTAGGTGGGTTGGAAGTTGATGCCACCAAGAGGTAGCGCCTTGTTGATGACATAGAACTTGCCGCCATCCATAAAACGGTCGGCGCGCCAGCCGCCATAGGCTATGATGTCGTATGTCATGCGCTTGGCAAAGGGCTTGTCGCTGAGGGTGTTGCTTGGTGATATGTAGCGTAGTGCAGATGCGCGAATATGCTCGTCGTCAAAGAGATATGTAGCACCAAGGCGCACGCCAAACATGTTGGAACCAGCATTTGAGAATGATGTATCACCATTCGAGAAGTGTGTGTAATCGGGTATTAAGGTCAGTTCCCAATGGGGTGCCACGCGCCATGCAAAAGGTATTGCTACGTTTATAAGCACATTGTTGCGCGAGTTCATTGCCAGGTTGGGGTGCCAGCCGCATGAGATGCCTAAGTTCCACTCGTAGCCGATAGATAGATTTGGGGTGAGGTTGCCAATCTGAGCACCCTGATAGAGATATACCGCCATGGGGGTGCCCATAAGGTTGTGGTTCCAATAGGTGTATGCCGCGATGCCAATACCCTGATATGCTGTGGGAAAGAGCCTGCCAAGATGACTCTCCTCGCTGAATGAGAAGCCATAGCGTGCGTGCACCGATAGGGTGTTGTCGAGGGGCTTGCCCTCGGGTCGCATGGCGAAGTGTGATACCATGTTGTAGGCGGGGCGCACCTCTACAGAGACCCTATGACGCAACGAATCGCACCACTTGGGGCTTGCGGCTGTTACGGTCGTTGCCCCAAATAGTGATACGATAAGTAGTGCTACGAGGGCTACTATTTGCCCTCGTGCCATGTGCGTATGTTGTTCGCCACGCACTCTATAAGGCGGTCGATGGCCTCGGCTGCTGACCATGCGTTGTGGGGCGATGCCAAGAGGCGATAACGATCCTTTATATTATATAGTGGTGATTCGCGAAGTGGCTCTACGGAGAATACGTCGAGTGCCGCTGCTGCAACCCAACCATTGTCGAGTGCCTCGGCAAGTGCCGCCTCGTCGATGATGCCGCCGCGTGCCACGTTGATAACCAACGATGTAGGCTTCATAACCTTCAACTCCTTGCGACCTACGAGACCGCGTGTGCGCTCGTTGAGAGGTGAGTGTAC
The DNA here is from genome assembly GCA_045637085.1 of Alistipes sp. Lineage (GTDB taxonomy): Bacteria > Bacteroidota > Bacteroidia > Bacteroidales > Rikenellaceae > Alistipes. Next base: position 9,653 of record JAZTYW010000015.1, read on the forward strand.
AGAGAGGATGTCGCACCACTCCAGCATCTCCTTAAGCTCCATTGCGGGGTATGCCTCCTCGCGCTTTGCGCCCGATGTTGAGAAGTAGCGCACCTCGCAGCCAAAGGCTGTGGCAAGGCGTGCCACCTCGCGACCGATGTTGCCAAGACCGATGATGCCCCATTTCTTGCCACGAATCTCGAAGGTGAAGCGGTCGTAGCAGAAGGCGCGGTCAGCCTTCGCGTAGCGACCATCGTGGAAATACTCGTCGAAATATACGACATTGCGTGCAAGTGCGAGTGCCGAGGCGAGCGTGGTCTCAGCAACCGAAGTTGTTGAGTAGCCCACAGCATTCTTTACCACGATGCCGAGTTCCTTTGCAGCCTCGAGATCTACGTTGTTCATGCCCGTAGCTGCTACGCAAATAAGCTTGAGGTCAGGAAGTTGGCGCATTGCATCACCATCAATCATAACCTTGTTTGTGATGGCCACCTCTGCACCCTTAAGACGCTCCACTACCTCTGTTTTTGACGTGTTCTCGTATGCTACATATTCGCCTTGCGATGTTATAGATGATAGGTCGCGTCCTGCGATGCTATACTCATCCAAAAAGACTATTTTACTCATATTATCATTATTTTAATTTTAGATTATTCAGTTTTATCCTCCCTCTTAAATTCTCCTACAAGGTCGCGCACTACAACCGAGGCGCAACCTATGCCAAATAGGGCAGGAATGTAGGATATAGTGCCTACGTTCGACTTTTTGTTCTGTTCTTCACATAAAATCATCGCACCTTCGCGCACTGGCTCGGGTGAGAATACCGCCCAGAAGCCGCGCTTTATGCCTATTTTGTGGAGGCGTTTGCGGAGCATGTGCGCCAAGGGACAGTGATGCGTTTTGGCTATATCCTTAATCTCCATAAGCGTAGGATCGGTCTTTGCTCCCGCGCCCATAGAGCTTACGAGAGGTATGCCGCGGTCGAGCGATCCCTTGATAAGTGCGAGTTTCGGCGATAGGGTGTCGATGGCATCTACCACATAGTCGAATTTGTCGCTATCGAGCAGTGCATCGGTCTCATCATCCTTTATAAAGCGGTTAACAACAGTGAGTTGCAACTCGGGATTTATATCCTTAAGGCGCTCGGCGAGGATGTCGCACTTTTCGCGGCCAATGGTCGAGTGCAGGGCGACAAGCTGACGGTTGATGTTGCTCTCGGACACCTTGTCGGCATCGGCAATGGTCATGCGGCCCACTCCCGCGCGGACAATCATCTCGGCAGCGTAGGCACCTACGCCACCCACACCCACAACCAATACATTCGCGTTGCGTAGCATGTTAAGTTTTCCCTCTCCCAATAGTAACTCTGTTCTCTCTAACCAATTAGTCATTTATCCTAAAAAGCAATTTGTAGTTTTCGTATATCTCTTTTTTTAGTTCGTTGAGTGTGATGCCCTTGAGTGCAGCCACCTCGGCATATATCTCGGCGATGTCCAACAAGGGGTTGTCGTCGGTCTCGCAAAATAGCCTTTCGATGGGTGTCGCGGCTATTGCTTGCCGTGTCTTTGAGGAACGTAACGAACGCTCTCCAAAGGATAGGTAGTAACCTCGTTTTATTGCCTCATTCGCCTGTTGTTCTGACCCTGTAAAACCATGAAACACAACACCTTTAATGTCATACTTCGCGAGTATTTTGATGACGGGTTCAAAGGCTCTTACAACATGCAGCACAACGGGTTTATGTAACCTCTCAGCAGCCTCGAGGTGCGCTCTGAATAGTCGCTCCTGTGCCTCTCTGTCGACCTCGCACGCATAGTCTAAGCCCGTCTCACCAATGATGTCGCATGCGCAGAAATCGGGGAGTCTCCCACCTCGCTCCGCATGCCATGGGTGTATGCCCGCCATCGTTGGCGACACAATATCGGGGCGCGGATGGTGGGTGTGTATATCCACCAATATTTTGTTCTCGTTGTTCATCCGACTACAAATGTACTAATTTATCTACCAAAATGCAAATATGCGGTGAAATGATTGGTCAATTCAAAAAAAATCCGTATCTTCGTGCGCATTTTATAATGTATATCGGTACACCATAAAGTTTTGTAAGCGATAAAATTACACTATAAAACTATTAAATTAAACTTATAATCTAACAAACAGTTTTTATGTCGAAAAACATTAAATTATGTAAAGGTCTCGACATCAAGCTTGTAGGCAAGGCTGAGGCTCGCTTGGAGAATGCTCCTATGGCGAAGTCATACGCTGTTAGCCCACTTGATTACGAGAACGTTACACCCAAGCTGTTGGTTAAGGTAGGTGACAAGGTAGAGGCAGGTAGCGCCTTGTTCTTCGACAAGAACAATCCACGCATCCTCTTCACTTCTCCAGTTAGCGGTGTGGTTTCAGCCATCAACCGCGGCGAGAAGCGTAAGCTCCTTAATGTTGCCATCGAGCCCGATGCAGCACAGGTGTACAAGCAGATGACTGTGGCTGATGTAGCCAAGGCTGATCGTTCTGCAATCGTTGAGATGTTGCTCGAGTCGGGTCTTTGGACTCGCATCGTTGAGCGTCCCTACGGTATCATCGCTAACCCCGATGCTACACCTAAGGCAATCTTCGTGTCGGCATTCGACTCTGCACCTCTCGCTCCCGACTACAACTTCATCCTTAAGCAGGAGAAGGCAGCTGTCGAGGCAGGTATGGCAGTGTTGGCACGCTTGACCAATGGCAAGGTTCACCTCTCAGCTCGCAAGGGTGATGAGGGCTTCATGGCAGAGGTCAAGGGTGTTGAGTACCACACATTCTCAGGTAAGCACCCTGTAGGTAATGTGGGTGTTCAGATTCACCACATCGACCGCATCGCTAAGGGTGACATCGTGTGGACAGTAAACATCCAGGATGTTGCTATGATTGGTCGTTTCGTTAATAGCGGCAAGCTCGATATGTCGAAGACTATCGCAGTGGCTGGTAGCGAGGTTGAGAAGCCATGCTACAAACGAGTTATTGCTGGTGCAGCGGTAGAGTCTATCGTTGGTAAGGTTAAGGATGGCGTTCGTATCATCTCTGGTGATGTTCTCACTGGTGTTACAACAGCTAAGGATGGTTACCTTGCAGCTAATGCTAACATGGTAACTCTTATCCCTGAGGGTGACAAGTATGAGTTCTTGGGTTGGGCAATGCCCCGCTTCCACCGCTTCTCGGTGTCTGGTTCATACTTCTCATGGCTCTTCCCCAAGAAGTCTTACAACCTCGACACCAATACTAACGGTGAGGAGCGTCCATTCGTTGTTACAGGTCTCTACGAGAAGTACTTGCCAATGGATGTTTACGTATCTTACTTGTTGAAGGCATGTCTTGTTAAGGATCTCGACAAGATGGAGAACCTTGGTTTGTATGAGGTATTGCCCGAGGATTTGGCGCTTTGTGAGTTTGTTGATCCCTCGAAGATTGACATGCAGCAGATTTTGCGCGATGGTATTAACTTAATGATTAAGGAGAGCTAATTATGGGATTGCGTAAATTTGTAGATAAGATTAAGCCCACCTTCTCTGAGGGTGGTAAGCTAAGTTTCTTACACTCGACATTTGGCGGTTTTGAGACTTTCCTTTATGCTCCAAACATCGTGACAAAGCGCGGTGCTCACATCCGCGACTGTAACGATATCAAGCGTGTGATGATCACCGTTGTTGTGGCTCTCATCCCTGCTATGTTGTTCGGTATGTACAACATTGGCCGCTTGGCTGGTGAGACAGATGTGCTCGGTGCATTCTTCTATGGTTTCCTCGAGTTGTTGCCTATGATCATCGTATCGTATGTTACGGGTCTTGGTATCGAGTTTATCTTTGCGGAGCGCCGCAAGCATGAGATCTACGAGGGCTTCCTTGTATCAGGTCTTCTTATTCCATTGATCATGCCTATCGGTGTGCCCCTCTGGATTGTAGCACTCTCTACTGCATTTGCCGTAATTATCGGTAAGGAGGTATTTGGTGGTACAGGTATGAACGTATTTAACCCTGCACTCTTGGCTCGTGCATTCGCATTCTTCGCATATACTCCCCAGATGTCTGGTGAGGCTGTGTGGTATGCTGATGCAAAGACTGGTGCTACTGCATTGGAGCAGCTCGGCACAACAGGTCAGATGGAGTGGAGCGCGTTGGATGCATTCTTCGGCTTTATTCCAGGTTCTGTGGGTGAGACATCAACATTGGCTATCCTTATCGGTGCCGCTATCTTGCTCTTTACAGGCGTAGCTTCATGGCGCATTATGTTGTCAGTATTTGCTGGTGGCTTGGCTATGGGTTACATCTTCCAGGCAGCTGGCGTTACAGAGTATCCTGCATACCTTCACCTTCTCGTTGGTGGTTTTGCATTCGGTGCTGTGTTCATGGCTACTGACCCTGTTACTGCTGCGCAGACAAACACTGGTAAGTGGATTTACGGTTTGATGATCGGTATGTTGGCAGTGCTTATCCGCGTTGTTAACCCCGCATACCCCGAGGGTATGATGCTCTCAATCCTCTTCATGAATGCATTGGCTCCACTTATCGACTACTTCGTGGTAGAGCGCAACATTGCACGCCGTAAGAAGCTAATTAAGAACGTTAAATAACAAGAGGAGCTATGGCAATTAATAAGAATTCAAATGCATATATCATCATCTACACAGTTGTGATGGTGGTTATCGTAGGTGCTTTGCTCGCGTTCTTGGCTACATCGCTTAAGCCTATGCAGGACGCTAATGTTCTTAATGAGCAGAAGACATCTATTATGAAGGCCTTTGGTGAGGCTGAGGCTAACTTCGACGAGGTTGTTACTGTTGGCTGCATCACCGATGGTGAGTTCGTAGCAGTTGAGGACGTAGCAGCTACATTCGAGTTGCTCGGTGACCGCAAGGCCTTGGCTGCAGTGGAGAACAATCTCCCTATCTTCAAGATGGAGAAGGATGGCGCTGAGAAGTTCGTACTTCCTATCGTAGGTAAGGGTCTCTGGGGCGACATCTGGGGTTACGTATCTTTGGCTAAGACCGAGGGTAACGTAGAGATTACAGGTATCGTTATGGATCACGCGGGTGAGACTCCAGGTCTTGGTGCCGAGATTGCTACTGCAAAGGTTCAGGATATGTTCAAGGGCAAGGCTCTCTATAACGCAGAGGGTGCTTTTGCTGTTCGCATGCAGAAGGGTGGTGCTCAGAACGAGTATCAGGTAGATGCTATCACTGGTGGTACTAAGACTTGTGATGGTGTAAACGCTATGTTGGAGACCTCAATCGGTAAGTATGAGTCATTCCTTCGTGGTGCTGAGGCGCAGGCTGAGGCAGATGTTGAGGAGTGCTGCGATGGCTGCTGCGAGGAGTCTATGGAGGATGTAGCAGCTGAGGAGTGCTGTGGCGAGTGCTGCGGTGAGGCTGAGGTCGCTGCAGATGTTGAACTTAATAATGTTGTGGAGGAGTAAGCTATGAAATTGAGTAAGAATTTTACAAATCCTTTGGCAGCAAATAACCCCGTTATCGTTCAGATCTTGGGTATCTGCTCGGCTCTTGCCGTAACTGTGAAGTTGGAGCCCGCATTCGTTATGGGTCTCTCTGTAACCTTTGTGTGCGCCTTCTCTAACCTCTTCATGTCACTTTTGCGTAACAGCGTGCCTTCGCGTATTCGTATCATCGTTCAGTTGGTCGTTATCGCTACGCTGGTAATCGTTGTTGACCAGTTCTTGCGCGCGTTTATGTATGATGTATCGAAGCAGCTCTCAGTATACGTTGGTCTTATCATCACCAACTGTATCGTGATGGGTCGTGTTGAGGCATTTGCTTTGGGTAACAAGCCTTGGGCTTCATTTGTTGATGGTGTTGCTAACGGTATTGGCTATGCGCTTATCCTCGTTATCGTTGCCTTCTTCCGTGAGCTCCTCGGTTCTGGTACACTCTTCGGCTTCGATGTTATCGCACGCTTCGGTTACACCAACAACTCATTGATGCTCTTCCCACCTATGGCACTTATCATCGTAGGTTGCATCATCTGGGTACATCGTACTATTAATAAGGATCTTCAGGAAAAATAGGAGGGTAGCGTATGTTAAATTTGTTTATTAATTCGGTATTTATCGAAAACATGGTCTTCGCATACTTCTTCGGTATGTGTTCGTACATTGCCGTGTCGAAGAGCGTAAAGACCGCTTTGGGCTTGGGTGCTGCCGTTACCTTCGTTCAGGTTATGACCGTGCCCTTGAACTACTTGCTTAATCAGTATGTGCTCTCTCCCAATGCGTTGGGTGAAGGTGTAGACTTGAGCTTCTTGTCGTTCATCTTGTTCATCGCCGTTATTGCTGCATTCGTGCAGTTGGTGGAGATGATTGTTGAGAAGTTCTCACCATCGTTGTATAACCAGTTGGGTATCTTCTTGCCCCTTATCGCCGTTAACTGTGCCATCATGGGTGGTTCGCTCTTCATGCAGCAGCGTGTAGGTGACACTATCTGCTCTGTTGGTGACTCAATCGTTTACGGTCTTGGTTCGGGTATTGGTTGGTGGTTGGCTATCGTTATGATGGCAGCTATCCGCGAGAAGATTGAGTATTCTCATGTTCCCGCAGCTATGAAGGGCCCAGGTATCGCATTTATCATCACTGGTTTGATGGGTATCGCCTTCATGATCTTCTCGGGTATTCAGTTGTAAACCTTTAATAAGAGTATATAAGGTATGAATGTTACTATTATTATCTATGCAATAGCTGCCTTTTTGGTGGTGACACTCGTGTTGGTGGCGCTACTACTCTTTGCAAAGGCAAAGCTTACCTCATCTGGTGCTGTAAAGATTGACATCAATGAGGGTGGCAAGGTGTTGGAGGTGGAGTCAGGTGCTACACTCCTCAACACACTCTCGGAGCAGGGTATCTTCCTTCCTTCGGCTTGTGGTGGTAAGGGTGCTTGCGGTCAGTGCAAGTGTCAGGTTGTCGCTGGTGGTGGCGAGATTTTGCCTACCGAGCGCGGCTTCTTCAACCGTCGCGAGATAAACGAGGGCTGGCGTCTTGGTTGCCAGGTTAAGGTTAAGGAGGATATGCAGATTAAGGTTCCTGCATCTGTATTGAGCATCAAGAAGTGGGAGTGCGAGGTTGTTTCTAACAACAACGTTGCTACCTTCATCAAGGAGTTCGTGGTTAAGCTCCCTGAGGGTGAGCACCTCAACTTCCGTAGTGGTGGTTACATCCAGATTGATGTTCCTGCAATCACTGTTGACTATAAGGATATCGATGTAGATCCCGAGTACCGTGAGGACTGGGAGAAGATGGGTGTCTTCAACCTCAAGATGGTTAACCCTGAGCCTCAGGTGCGTGCATACTCATGTGCTACATACCCTGCTGAGGGCGACATCATCAAGCTCAATGTGCGTATTGCAACTCCTCCATTCGATCGTGCTAAGAACGACTGGGCTCCTGTTAACCCTGGTGTATGTTCTTCATACATCTACTCTTTGAAGCCCGGTGATAAGATCATTATGTCAGGTCCATTCGGTGAGTTCTTCCTCCCCGACAACCTCTCTGATGATCAGGAGCTCGTATTCATCGGTGGTGGTGCAGGTATGGCGCCTATGCGTTCACACATCATGCACCTCTTCAAGACTCTCAAGACTGGTCGCAAGGTTAACTTCTTCTACGGCGCTCGTTCACTCAAGGAGGCCTTCTACCTCGATGACTACTATCAGATTGAGAAGGAGTTCCCCAACTTCAAGTTCCACCTCGCTCTCGACCGTCCCGATCCAGTGGCTGACGAGGCTGGTGTACCTTATGTTGCAGGTTTCGTTCACAATGTTCTCTACGAGACATATCTCAAGCAGCACGATGAGCCAGAGGGCATCATCTACCTCATGTGTGGTCCTCCAATGATGGCACAGTCGGTAGTGAACCTCCTCGACAGCCTCGGAGTGCCTGAGGAGAACATCTTGTTCGATAACTTCGGCGCATAATTTCGCGTGATAAGGGGTCGATTGCGGCCCCTAACAAAAAATGCCGTCAATGGGACGTACGTCAATGATCTGACCCCAAAAGATTGGACGGATTATTAAATAGATTTATTGGTAAAGAGTTCGGTATTGCACCGGACTCTTTCCGTTTAATTTTAGTTTAATACGGTCGTTATTGTAGTAGTTGATATACTTTCGTAACTCTCG